>JACCWM010000078.1 GCA_013697635.1 Lujinxingiaceae bacterium
ATGCTGTCAATGATGGTTCGTACATACTCTTGCCGGCGTAAATCCTCGTTATGAGGTTAAACAGCCAGGAAATGCTCTCATTTCAAACACCAACCGCACTTGTGTTATATCGACAGGCAGGATGCCCCCGGTACTGTAGTCGTCATCCCGGGGAAGCAAATCCGATCCCGAACGCCTCGAGCAAGATCGCCGTCGCAAGGATCGCCAACACGATCACCAGCACGCGCTGCAAGGAGGCGGCGGCGATGTTGCGGCCGATGCGCGAGCCGGTCTGGGAGCCAACCAGGATGCCGAGCACGGCCGGCACGGTGAGCGCGGCGTCGACCAGGCCGCTCGAATAGTAGATCAGCGCACTGACCGAGGCCGTAACGCCGACCATGAAGGTGCTCGTGGCGGCCGCGGCCTTGAGGGGCACGCCCATGACGGTGTTCATCAGGGGCACCTGGACGGGGCCGCCGCCGATGCCGAGCAGGCCGGAGGCCAGGCCGGCGAAGCTCGAGAGGCCCATTCCCAGGCCGATGCGATCAGGGGTGTAGCTGACCTCGCTGGCCAGTGCAGGATCGTCGTAGGCGCAGCGCAGACCCAGTCCATCGGGTGCGCCGACGATCGGGGCGCGGGGCGGAGGTTTTCGGACCATGGCGGCGATCATCAGGTACAAGACCAGAGCGAAGACTATTTTGAGGGCGTTGACCGGGGCATAGACCACGAGCAGGCCGCCGACGATCGCGCCCATGGTGGTCGTGATTTGCAGGTACAAGCCCAGCTTGATGTTGACCATGCAGGCGCGAAGATAGACGCCGGTGCCGCTGAGCGAGTTGACGACGACGCAGATCGCGCTGGCGGCGATCGCCGACTTGAGATCGACGCCGAGCAGCACCGAGAGCACGGGCACGATGAAGATGCCGCCGCCCAGTCCGCACATCGCGCCCAGGCCGCCGGCGAGCAGCGCTGTGAAGAAGACGGCCAGACTCAACACTTACGCGCCTCGCGTCCAGTATTCGATGGGGATGCTCAGGGCGATGATCGCAAAAACAATGAGCGCGATAAACGCGCTGCGCCGATCGCGGCCCTGGATGTAGGTGAGCACCAGCGTCAGCAAACCCAGCGCGGGACCCAAGATCAAGACCAACAGACCCAGCGTGATCAGCGCACCGGGCTCGAGTGCGATCAAGCTTGGCACCAGATCGCCCAGGCCGACCAGCGGGCCATTCAATGTGCCCAAACGCGCCAACTGCCAGCTTGCGCCAATGACGACCAGCCCGAGGCCCACCGCGCAGATGCCACGAAAAACGTGGCCAAGGCGCCCCTCCGCGCGGCTGTTGTCGGGTCGTTTGAGTGCTTCGATCATGGCGCGCTCGCTTCAAGATAAGGAGGCCCGTTCTCGCGCCACCGTACCCACAACGCCCAAATGGTGTCAACGCATGGCTTTGAACCAAAAGCAACCCCCTGGTGCAGCAAAGACCCAAAAGGGTCTTCGCCGCCCCAGGGGGTTGCAGACTACCTGCGGTCTCGGGAGAGCACCATGTTGCTGGAGACGACCGTCTCCGACCAGTGACGCAGAATCGTCATCGGCGCGATCTCGGGCTGCACGATCGACTTGTGCTCGATCAGGTGGCGCAAGATCATCTCCACCTCGTTGAAGCCCGCGTGAACGCGCAGCGGTGTGGTGCCCGAGAAGCGCGCGTTGATCTCGAAGACCTTGACCCGATCGCCGTCGAGGCGAAACTGGATGTTGACCGGCCCGTGCGCGCGCAAATGCTCCGCCAGAATGCGCACCTGAGCGTTGAGATCGGAGTACTCGTCGACGAAGGCCTGGTAGGTGTTGCCATCGCGTAGCCTTCGGCGCATCACGATCGATGCGTGGCATTTGCCGTCGAAGACCACGGCGCCGGCGGTGTACTCGTCCTCCGGGGTGGCCACGCACTCTTGAATCATGCAGGTGGGATCGGCCTCGATCAGGCGCATGAGCTCGGCGCGGTCGTGGACCACGTGCACCCCGATCGATCGACAGCCCACGCGCGGCTTGACGATCAGCGGGAAGCCGACCTCGGAGATCAGTTGTTCCTCATCGCCGGGCAAGCACGAGAGCGGATAATCCATGCGCAGCTCGCGCAAAAACTGGTACGTGAGCCACTTGTCCTCGGCGATCTGCACCACGTGCTCGGGGCTGACCACGACGTGCATGCCGTAGGTCTTCTCGAGGCGTTCGCGGTGGCGCGCAAAGATCGGAAGTTCGACGTCGGTGCCCACCAACAAGACATCGGGCCGCTCGACGGCCAAAATGCGCTCGATGCGTTCAAGATAATCCGGCGCCGCCGCCCACGGGATAAGATAAGCCGCGTCCGCCCAGTACAGGCCGGCTGCCAGCGGATCGGGGTCGACCGCGATCACGGTCACGTCGAGTGACGAGCTGCGAAGGGCACGGATGATGCCTTGCCCCAACAAAGCACCTGCACCCGTAATTAGGACCTTCATTCTTGGCCTCCTGGTACCAGGACAACATCCCACTTAAGGGCTTTGAAGGACCCGTGCTTCACCCATTCATCCAACAACAGGAGTAAGGCAGGGCCGTATCGATGCTGCATGGTCGCCATCAGTAATTGAATTTATTGTGAAGAATGCGCCCGGGATTGCCGACAATGGTAATCCCATCGGCGACGGTGCGGATAACGACCGCGCCGGCACCGACGATCACCTCATGGCCTACACGGATGCCCTGGATGACGGTGCTTCCCGCGCCGATCCAGCTCAGAGCACCCACGCTTACCGATCCACATACAGTGGCATTGGGTGAAATATGGACACCGTCGCCGATTTGGCAGTCGTGTTCGACCACAGCACCGCTGTTGATGATTACAGCACGACCCACCACGGCGCTGGCGTTGACGATCGCGCCGGGCAAGACCACCGTGCCCGGTCCAATCGTCGCCGATGGACTGATCACGGCCGAGGGGTGGATCAGCGCCGGGCAGAGCGCATCACCGATGGTCTCGAGTAACTCCAAACGGGCCTGCCCGGCACCGACCGCCAGCGCCACGGCTTCCGCTGCGCCCGGAAGCCGATGGCGTCGCTCCAAGAACTCGAGCAGATCGTCTTGAAAGGCGACCACCGTTGCGCCGCCGGGTTCAACAATCACGCCCAGCTTGGACTGGTCGCGCTCTACGTAGCCGGCAATCTCTCCGCCCACTGCTCTGATGATGTCGGCAACCACTTTGCCATGGCCGCCCCCTCCAAAGACGTAGAATGTTCGTGGATAGATCATAGACTGACTCATCAAGTCGTCGTGAAGGTCGATAAATCCCTGACTTCAAAACGCACAACCAGGAACTACGGCTCACTTCACACTGTGAAGAATGCGATAGAAGACGTACTGCCACAGGGTCGGGTGGCTCCATAGCCGCGACTCCTTGGGTGGAACCGGCGCCAGGCGCAAGGCGTTGTTCGCAACGCTGTGCACGGCGCGCTCGAGGAGGGGAAGTCCGCAGGCAAGCTGCAGATAGGGATAGGTCACGAAATTGTCCTCCACACCCGGCGAGATCACGCCCTGTGCGATGATCTCGCCGGTGTCGATACCCTGATCGATCAGATGGACCGTGACCCCGAAAAAGCGCATGTCGTTGTTGACCAGCGCCCAGTATCCACCGTGTACCCCCCGGTACTTTGGTGTGATGCCGGTATGAAGATTGATGAACCTGGCCGCGCTCGACTCCAGGATTTTGCGCCCGATGATCCGCGTGCCAAAGACCACCACCGCGTCGTGCTCGTAGCGCGCCAACACCTCGGCCACACGCGCATCGTTGACCGACTCGACATAGGTGACAATCGTTTGGGGAATCGCCAGATCGTCGAGCGCGTGGCTGGCCTTGATCGCCCCGATGCGCTCACGCGCCTCGCTGGCCAGGCGCGGATAGACCAGGCCTTGAAAGGCCACCTGGCCGACCACCGTGGCCATGCCAAGGCGGCGCACCCGCCGGCTCAAAAAACGCTTGAGCGGCTCGGGCTTCTCGATGACGACCTGCACGATGTTGCAGCGCTTCGCCAGATGGTTGTAGAGCATGGCCGGCATCTCGCCGCGCCGTGTCAACAAGACGATTTTAGGCCGTGCACGCGTGCTCTTCATGCACCTCCCGGGGGCTGATGGTGGAATCGAGGGCGACCTCGAGCATGCTCTGAGTTCGCACGCCATAGCGCTGCTTCAAATAAAGGTAGTGCTCGAAGATCTCGCCCAAAAAGCTCAAGTTTTCCTGCAGGTTGGCGCCAAAATTGTGCGGATGCCACCACAGATGGTAGTTGCCACCGGCGGCCACGACCTGTTCGAACTCGCGCTGAATACGCAGCAGGCGAAGCCGCTCCGCGCTGCGCAGGCGCACGTCGAAGGGGCGCAAAAACCGCCCGGCCGTGACATCGACCGGCAGTTCCGCAGCTTTTTGCCCGGCTGTTTGCCCGTCATACTCGCCGCCCATGCTCGACGCCCGACTGAGCGGAAGATAGCTGTCGGCAAAGCGCGCCACGCGCCGCAGTGACGACTCCTGCTCGGCCGCGCGGCTGCGATAGATCCAGCTGTCGGCGTTGCCCCGGTAAGCCAGAATCCCCAGCTCCCGGCAGATCGGCAGATAGGCCGGATTGCACTGGTTGCGCGGGAACACGATGCTCGAGAGCTTGATACCACGGCGTCTGGCCACGCTGATCGCCGCGAGCAAATCGGCGCGAAAGGCCGCCTTGTTCTGGCCGCGCTCGAGGCAGTAGTAGTGTGAAAACGTGTGTGTCGCGACCTCCTGGCCGGGCGTGGCCGCGATCTGGGCGATCAACGAGGGCGCAAAATGAAAAGGATCTTCACGCTCGTTTTTGCCCACGCTCAAGATTCCCTCGAAAGGACAAAGCTGTCGGCGCGCATAGCGCGGTCGCGTCGAGGGCAGACAGGCGAGCAGCTCGGCGCGGCTCTCAAAAAACAATAAACCCACCGTCGCCCAGGTCGCGTGAATCCCGTAGCGCTCAAAGAGCTCGAGCATCGCCGGGATCGCCTCGCGCGCACCGAGCAGGTGGGCGCGGTATTCATCGAGCGAGACCAGATCGCGCATGCCCCAGTACAACTCGAAATCCAGCGAGAGCACGAAGCTCGGGCCCTTGGAGGTCACCATGATCGTTGCTCTTGGAGAGGAAAGGGCTGTTGGCCGGCACGCTTTTGGCGCTCTTGTCCCAGCGCCTGCGCATAGAGCGCCTCATGCATCGCCAAAATCTTGCGCGCATCAAACTGGGCCACCATGCGCGCGCGCGCGCTCTTACCCATCGCGCGAACCGCCTGCGGGTTATCCAGACACCAGCGCATCTGACCGGCCAGCGCGGTCGTATCGCCCACGTCAAACAGCAGGCCGCACTGCTCGCTGAGCAACTCACGCACACCGCGGATGTCCGCACCGATCACCGGCACGCCCATCGACAAAGACTCCAAGATGCAGCGCGGCAAGCCCTCGCGCTCGGAGGGCAGCACCGTGATGAAGCTCGCCCCAATCAGCTCGGCGATGTCTTGTCGCTGGCCGACAAAGTGCACCTGGGCGGCGATGCCCAGCTCACGCGCAAGCGCCCGGGTCTTCTCGAAGAGCATGCCGTCGCCGGCGCAGATCAGCTGCACGTCGGGCCGGTTCAACTTGGCCATCGCGCGCAGCATGTCGCGGTGGCGCTTGCCCGCCTTGAACTCCGCGATCATCAAGAAAATCGGGGCCTTGTGCTCAATTCCAAGCTCGTCACGGATCGCTGTGGAGCGCTCGGCGCGCACCCGGCGCGGATTGTAGAATTGCGTGTCCACCCCGATGCCCGGCATGTAGCGAACCCGCTCCTCGGCCATGATCCCATAATTGATCGCCGCCTTGTGATCCTCGCGGTTCATCACCACCAGATAGTCCGTCCAGTGGCCGGCGAGCTTCTCGAGGCCCAAAAACACACTGTTGCTCAGCGGATTTCCGTTCGGGTGGAAGTGAAAGCCGTGCGCCGTGTAGACCAGCGCCGGAGCCACACCTTGAGCACGCATTTGGCGAAGCGCGTAGCGCGTCACAAACGAGGCCACCGGCGTGTGCATGTGCACGATGTCGTAGTTGTTCTTCTTGACGAGCGCGCGCACGCAGCGAGCACCGGCCAACAAGTTCTTCGGATCGGCGGGGTTTCGCGACCACCGTGCCTCGTAGAGATTGTCAAATGCCTCGCGGCACATCGCATTGTCATGGATCCCCGCGCTCATCGCGTCGACCTGCCAGCCAAGCTCACGAAAATGGTGCGCGAGCGGCGAGATGAACAGACCCAGGGTTTGGGGCACCGTGCTGATTTGAAGCAGTCGTTTCATGGATGCATACCTTTCTCGACCCGGCGCGTTGCGCCCGACGTCGAGACAAGAGAAGTGAGTGCGTTGATCAGGCCACGCATCGACGCCACTGCTCGGTGCGTGTGTGCACATGACGGTAGAGACCCACGCGCCGCTCGCGCAGCACGTCCTCGCGGTAGAGCTCGGCGTGGGCCAGGTTTGCTCGCGACATCTGCGTGAGCTGCTCCGGATGGCGAGCAAGCTCGTTGATGCGTTTGACCAGGCCCTCGACATCGCCCGGTTGCACCAGATCTTCGTCGGACAAGAGCTCGGGAATACCCCCGACGCGCGAGCCGATGCAGGGAAGCGCGCGGGCCATGGCCTCGATCATCGCCCGCGGCAACCCTTCGGTGCGCGAGGGCAAGATGAAGAGATCGCTGGCATCGAGCTCGGCGCGCACGGACTCGGCGCTGAGCTGGCCGGCAAAACGGATGCGCTTTTGTAGACCGAGCCGGGCGACTTGCGCCTCGAGTTGATCGCGATACTTGCCGTCGCCGATCAGATTAAGCGTCAGATCGAGGCCCTGCTCGATGCAGCGCCCAACCGCCTCGATCAGCACGTCCGGCGCCTTGTAGAGCTGGCTCAGCGAGCCCACCGTCACGATGCGAAGCGGCTCACTCAGGCGCAGCTTGAAGCTGCGCGCCTTGGAGACCAGCGCGTCGGCGCCAAGATCGATGCTCGAATAAAAGGTGCTGTAGGCGTCCTCGGCCGGGGGATAACGCCGCTGCAGAGCGTGCTGGGTGACATAGGTTGCGGCCACGGCCTGCGCGCACTGCGCACGCAGCTTGCGTGGCCACCACCAGTGCAAAATCGGGCTCAGCGGATGACTCACCGCACCGGGCGCAAAGACATCCATCGGATCGCCGACGATCTCCACGCCGTAGGGCCGCCTGCTCGAGAGCTGGCGCCACAGCTCGCTGCCCACGACACAGGGCAGGCGCAACATCACCGCCTCGCGCTCGAGCAGCGCGCGGCCCACCAGACGGCGCACCGTCACGAGATTTCGGGCAAATTGGGCCGGCCCCACAAAGTGGGGCAGCGCCACGACGCTGACACCCTCGCCACTGGCCTCGACCCAGCCCTCGGGCACATCGCGCATCGGCTGGGCACGCACGATCAGGCGCACCTCATCGAAGACGTCGAGATAGCGCGCCCAGAATTTGTGCACGAGCGAGGCGTTGGGCGTCCACAGACGGTTGTCCGACCCCAGCACGAAGCGTGCGCTAGCGGAGACCAAGACTTTCATCGTAGACCTCCTTGAGACGGCGTGCCCCTGCTTGCACCGAGAAACGACGCTTGGCGCGCTCACGCCCGTTCTTGCCCAACTGGCGACGGTAAACATCGTCTTGAAGCAGGCGCACCACCGAGGCGGCCATGCCAACATTGTCCTCGAGCGCGTGCAGCAGCCCCGTCTTGCCCTCGTCGACGGCCTCGCAAAGCCCCGCAATGCGCGTGCCGACCACCGGCAAGCGCGCGGCGTTGGCCTCGATGGCGACCAGCCCAAAGCCCTCGTGAATCGAGGGAAACAAGAAGAGATCGCAAAGGCTCATGAGCTGGGGCACGTCGTCGCGCGTGCCCAAAATCAGGGCCTTGCCCCCGAGCTTGCGCCGGGCGATGTCGGCCTCGATGCTCGCGCGAAGCGGCCCCTTGCCCACGAGCAACAAGCGCGCCCCGGGCACGCGCTCGAGCACGCGCTCGAAGATCGTCAGCAGGCCCGTGTGGTTTTTCTGCTCGGCGAAGCGGCCCACGTGCAAAATCAGCGGCGTCGACTTGTCAAAGCCCAGCTCGCGGCGAAAAGCCGCGCGCTGAGCGGCGCTGGGAAGCTTGGGAATCTCGACGCCGTAGTAGAGCGTGCGCGCGTCCGGGGGGATCTGGCCGCGCTCACCATACAAGCTCTCGAGCACGCCGTTGGAGCAGCCGGTGATCCGGTGCGAGTGGCGAAGCGCATAGCTCACCGAGACCTGGCTGTAGGCCTCACGAAGCTGGCGAACGCCCGCGCGCTCGGTGAGCGCCGTGCCCGGCGGAAAATAGGTGTTGTGAAACGAGGTGATCACCGGCACCCGCGAATTGTTCGCGATCCAGGCGCCCAGCCCGCTGTGGGCCTCGAGGTGATTGTGCACCAGGTCGTAGCGATCGCGGCGCAAGATCTCGAGCAGCTCGCGCGTGTAGCCAAGCATCGTGGGCTTGAGCGGGCAGTGGTAGATTTCACTGCCCAGCGCGCGCGCCACCGGCGCAAGCTCGCCCACGCTTGGACCCTTGCAACAAAAATTCATCGCGATCTGCGAGCGCGGGATCGTCGCCGCCATGCTCAGCAGCCACTTCTCGATGCCACCGCGCGTCACCGAGGTGATCAAGTGCAATACTTTGAGTGCCATACCAATATCCTTGACTCAGCGCCCGCTGCCCGGCCTCAAAAAGGGGGCGGCAGCGTCCATTTAAAAAATCCAAACGCGGATACAAATCTTGCTCGCTAGCCACCCTCGCGCGAGGTGCTCATGCGATAGCGCCGAGAGCCCATGAGGATGACGACAAAGGGCACGGCGCCGTTTTTGATGAAGAAAAACAATATGTTATCTGAATCTGCGATCAGAACCATGAAACACAAGTTGATTAGAAACGGGACCATCAGCCAGCGCATGTCGTCGGGGTGCAGGCTCTTCAAAAGGCGTTGGGTTCGGCCGACCACGAAGCCCAAAATCACGAAGAAAAACGGCACCGCCGACGGCCCAAAGTTGAGCATCGCCTCGCCGGCCAGGCCGTGAACGCGCGAGGACTGCATCACACCCTCGATGTAGGTGCCCATGCCCATGCGGATCTCGGTGCCCTCCTTGACCTTGTTGGGCGGGCGATCGGGCCACACGCCGCGGGGAATGAGGATTGCGGCCGTGCCCAGATAGGTGCGCCCCTTGGCCGGCTCGTAGTTGCTGATCTCCATGCGCCAGAGCACAAAGGCCTGGATGTCGGTGCGGCCCAGATCGCCCAAAAGCGCGCCCTCCATGGTGCGCCCGGTGCGCTCCTCGACGAGCTCGATGTCCTCGCGGCCCTGGATGACCGACATAAAGGCCTCCGAGCCGCCGCCCTTGAAGAAGCCGTAGACGTACATGAACATCACCAAAAACATGACGCCGGCATAGAAGATGCGCTTGGGCAGCGGGCGAATCCAAAAGTGGATGATCCCCACCGCCCAGAACAGGCTCCAGACCGTATTGCTGCGGCTGCCGCGAAGCCCGCCAAAGAGCAGGCTCAAGATCAGATATCCCACCAACAGCAAGAGCAGTGTGGTCCAGGTCGCCGACTTGTCCTTGGATCGCGCATAAAAGGCGTAGCCCATCAGCGCGATCACCGGGAACTTCTCCGAGAGCATGAACAGCCAGCCCTTGCCCTCAAACGCTGCGCCACCGTCTTCGTAGGCCATGATGTAGCCCATGATTCCGCCAAACTGCACGTAGATCAGCAGCTGCAAGAGCGCGGTGCCCACCAGCGCGTAGGCCACGGCCATCGAGAAGTTTCGCGAGTGGATCTTCCACATCATCTGGCTGGTGACCGGCTTGGGCTTGGCAAAAATGCGCCGCGAGAAGCGGTAGACCAGCAGGCCGGCCACGTTGAGCCAGGCCATCTGTCCCATCCAATCGCGCCAGTCCGCCGGCCCGATCGTATTGGTCATCCAGAAGTCCCAGTGCAGATGCAGCAAGGGCGCAATAAAGAAGAAGTGAAAGCCCAAAAGCCCGATGATTCCGATCGGGCTGAAGATGTCCAGCCGGCCGCGAAACCAGTTGATCCCGTCGATGCCGATCAGCACGCCGCAAATCCACACCGGCAATAAAAACCGGTGTTCGTAGGTCTCGGCGTCGCCTATCCAAAAGCCCGCCACGAGCAGTGTGCAGATCGCCAGCGAGAGAAACAGGCTGGTCGTGCCCCGTGGCAGCTTGTTTTGCGAGCGCTGAGCGCGCGCCGGTAAGTAGGGAGCTTCAACGGCCATAGATGCGCACCAGGTTTTCGACACTTTGCGCGATACAAAATGAGCTGTTCGCCACGACTCTGTGGGCCTGGCGAGCGGAGGGCCGCGGCCTGGCCGCCATCTGCAAGACCGCCTCGGCCCAAAGCCCGGCTTGCTGCTCAAGGCCCATGCGACAAACCAATTCGGGCACCACGTCGGCCTCTTGTGGAATGCTCTGCGAGATCACACACGGCAGGCCGGCGGCCTGGGCCTCAACCAGCGCGAGGCCCAGGCCCTCAAAGATCGAGGGAAAGACAAAAACGTCCATCGCGCGCAGCAGCCGGGGCACATCCTCGCGCACGCCGGCAAAGACGACCTGGTCCAGGCCGACCTCGCTTGCGCGTCGCTCGGTGTCAGCGCGCAGCGCCCCGTCGCCCACCATCAACAGCCATGCTCTGGGCTCGCGCCGCCGCAGACTGCGCGCCACCTCAAGCAGGTGCGCGTGATTCTTGGGCGCCTCGAAGCGCCCCACGTGGCCTATCAGCAGCGCGTCGGGCGCGATCCCCAACTCGGCGCGCACCTGCTCGCGCACCTGCTCGCGCCCCTGGGCACGCTCGATCGGCTCGGCGTAGGGCGAAAAATCCAGCCCGCAGTGCACCACCTCGACGCTGCGCTCGCTGGCCCAATTTGCGCCAAACAACGACGCCGCAGCCGGCTCGCTCGCGGCCAGCCCGGCCGTAGCAAAGCGCCGAATCATGCGCTGCATCAACTGCACGTACAACCGGCGCTTGATCCCAAATTTGGCCTCGCGCGCCGCCCGGTCGCTATGGCTGTGCGCGATTCGCACCCGCACACCTTGGCCGGCCGCCAGGCGCAGCACTCGCCCGCTAAAATAAGCCACATGGCTGTGCACCACGTCGTAGGGGCCGTGCAGAGCGAGCACCTCGTCAAAGCGCTTCTTGTAGCCCCACAGCGAGTGATGATCACCGCCGTAGATCACACGGCTGCCCAGCGCGCGAATCTCCTCGTCGTAGGCACATGGCTGCGCCGCGTGCACCAGAAAATCCATCGTGAAACGCGTTCGGTCGATCGTGCGCAGCACGTGCATCAACCAGGTCTCCAGACCTCCTCGGTCCATCCCACCAACCACATGGAGGATGCGAAGTGGACGCGAGCCGACATCTTTCTGTGAAATGCCCATAATTCACATACACAAACGAGGGTAGATTTCAGCCACAAGTGCACGCCGTGCCAGAGCACGGCCATGTGCATCACATGGCGCACACTCACGAAGTGTTGAGCTAAACTGCTGAAGCTGTTGGGATGATGTTAGGCACGACCAACTGCCCGGGAAGTGCTGGCGCCGATCCGTCAAAGATTGACTGGATCTCGTGGGCCCGTAAGAGAGCTCGGCCTGGTCGGCTCAGGGCATGATCTTCAGGGTCTTCAGGGCAGGGCGTTGAGCTGTGTCGCCACCCAGCTCTGGAGCACCGTCCAGTCCTCGAGACGCGATTTCATGATCTCGAGGCGCTCGGGCTCGTCTTGGGCGAGGTCGACCCTTTCGTAGGGATCGGCGACGATGTCGTAGAGCCAGTAGCGCTCCAAGACCCGGTCATAGATGATCTTTTCGTCGCCATACTGCAGGCCGATCTTCGGTGCGTAGCCCTCGCCCTCGATACTGATCTGGCGATATTTCTCGAACATCGCCTCGGGTGAATCGCCCTGGCTGACCTCGTGGACGAAGTCGAAAAAGTCTTTACCGCGAATGCTGAAAGCCTCGGTCACCAGCGCTCGCTGCGGTCGCGTGGCAAGCAACTCGTAGAGCGAATCACCCTGGGGGTAGAGACCAAGCGAGAGGTGGGTTCCCAAAAAATCATAGACCGTGGGCATGATGTCCATCTGAGCGGTCACCAGTTGCCGGTCGGTCTTGCCTCGCGGCAGACCCGGCCCGGCAAAGAACATCGGCACCCGCGAGACCACGTTGTTGACATGAACATGATGCCCATTGAACTTGCGCCCGAAGATCACCTCGCCCATACCCTCACCGTGGTCGGCGACCACGATCACCAACGTGTCTTGGGCCATGGGCTGCTCGAAGAACCAGTCCATGAAATTGCCCAGGTGCTCGTCGACATAGGCGATCTCGGAGCGATAGGCCTTGATGCGCTTGGTTTTGCCGCCACGCTCGAACTTGGGCCGAAATTTGTACGGTGAGTGCGGCTCATAGAGATGTACCCAGCTAAAAAACGACTCGCCGTCGTCGAGTGCCTCCAAGCTCTTGCGCAAGTGGCCAAGCGCTGCCGGAGAACTCTTGTGGCGGTTGACCGGCGTCTCGGGCGCAATGAAAAAATCGGTGATCGCCGTGTGCTCGAACCACTCGTTGTCCGGCTTGCTCAAGATCAGCTGGTCGAAGTTCGGAGCCACCTCATCGAAGAGCCGATGTCTGCTCCAAAAAGGACTCAGCCCCAGCACCGTGGGCGGCTGAGAGGTGAACATCGCGCCGTAGGCAAGCGGCGTCGCTGGATATTGAGCGACGGCCTCAGGGATGTAGAGCCCATGGCGCTTCCACTGGTGAAAACGCGGAGTCAGCTTCGGATCTGCCCAATAATCCCAGCGCACCGTCTCCAAAACGACGAGCAAGACGTTTTGGCCCCGCACTTCGTTGTCATCGTTGATCTCGCGCAATCGATGCTCGAACTGGCGATGAAAGGCGCGCTCCTGCTCCCAGGTCCATTCATGATCGTAGGTGAAGGTGGCGTTGGCCGACCGCATCAACTGCTGGGCCATCGGCACACTCACGATCATCGCATTGGGAACCATGGAGTAGCGCTGGATGTGGCGAAATATCGCATCGCGCTCGCCAGCAAACACGGCGGCCACTGCCAGGCAGACGATCGTCGCAGCGAGCGTCACCCGGCGAGTGATCAGATGTCGGCCCAGCGGCTGGGCCAGCCAAATGAAGAGCACGCCGTTGAAGACGGCCAGATGCCCATGAAAGCCCAGATAATCCTCGAACAGGTTGATCTGAAACAGCACACCGGCCAAGAGCGCCAGGGCAGCCACCGCCCGGCGCAGCACCAGTGGAAAGCGCCGCGAAAGCAGAACGAACCAGCTAAACAAAGCCAGCGACGCCGGGGCCAGGACTTGGAGGCCTAAAGCGATGAGCTCAAAGTGGGGGTGCGCCCGAATCCCATCTCCCTGCACCAACGTGTTCTGCCACGAAAGCCCAAAAATCGCCGCGTAAATCAGCCAGGGAAACCACCGCCGACCGACGAGCTTCTCCGCCTGGGCGCCCAGCCACCAGGCGGGCAGCACGAGCAGCACAAAGACGGCAAAGATCACCACAATCAGACCGCTGACATAGATGCCCACAGCGAGCTCGAAGTCGGCCGTGACCGAGCGGTCCTGAACCAGCCAAAACAACTCCATGAGCGTAAGAAACCACGCGCCCCAGGCTACCGTCAGCCACAGCGGAGATTGTTTGAGATCTTTGATCGATGAAGAAGGCATCAGAGCGTATACATCCTTAACTACGCCGCGCTTTGAGTCGAGCCGCGATCCCTGCGGTTACCGTGACAGTTCTACCCCGAAGTTCATCTCGACTTCCAGAAATCAGTCAAAAAACCCGAAACACGCCATTAAGCTGCTGATATGTCTATATTTTATCAAGCCCGACCTTTCTCTACTGCAACGCTACGCCAAGAGATAAGCCACGTCTTGCGCATCGCTGGCGGGCCCGCTACATAGGAGCCAGCCCTTTATGGCCGCAGCCATTTCAACCTTGCAACGACAGGAGCCCCCAGGTGCCATCGTCAATCATCCGTGACGTCGTCTGTTTTGGTCCGCGAGGCCGCCTCGAGGGCGACTGCCTCATCGAAGATGGTCGAATCGTCGAGCTTGGCCGTGTGACGGGCAGCGCCGAGGAGACGATCCGCGGCGAGGGCCGCTGGCTGTGGCCGGGCGCGATCGACGGCCATGTGCACTTTCGCGAGCCCGGTCCCACCCACAAGGAGGATTGGACCTCGGGCTCGATGTCCGCCGTCGCCGGCGGCGTGACGTCCGTGCTCGAGATGCCCAACACCAATCCGGCCACGACCAGCGCCTTGGCGCTCGAGCAAAAGCGCGCGATCGCTGCAGCCAAATCGCTCTGCAACTACGGGCTCTTCTTTGGCGCAAGCCCGACCAACTCGGCTGAATACACGCGCATCGACAACGTGCCAGGCTTGAAGATCTTCATGGGCTGCAGCACCGGAGATCTACTCGTTCACCGCGAGGAGGATTTGCAGCGCGTGTTCGCCGCCTTCGATCAACGCATCGGCGTGCACGCCGAGAGCGAGCGCCTGCTCAACGAGCGCGGCGCCCTCTACGCCGATCGAAACGACGTCGCCGTGCACTCGATCATCCGCAACCCCGAGACCGCCGCCGAGGCCGTGCGCCTGGCCTGCAAGCTCGCCATTGAGCACGAGCGCCACCTGCACATCCTGCACCTCTCCACCCAGCTCGAGCTCGACGTGGTCAAGGCCGCTCGCCAGCAGGCCCAAGAGGAGGGCCGGCGCACCCGGATCTCGTGCGAGGTCTGCCCCCACCATCTGTTTTTGAGCACCTCCGCCTACGACCTGATGGGCACAAAAGTGCGCATGAACCCCCCGCTGCGAGACGAGCGCGACCGTGAGGCCATGTGGCAAGGCCTCATCGACGGCCACATCGACATGATCGCCACCGACCATGCCCCCCACACGATCGAAGAAAAAGCGCGGCCTTACCGCGAAGCCCCCAGCGGCGTGCCCGGCGTACAAACCATGCTCGTGCTCATGCTCGACGCCGCCTTTCGCGGCCTGTGCACCTACGAGCAGGTGCTCCAATGGGTATGCCAGGGCCCGGCAAACGTCTGGGGCATCGTCGATCGCGGCACACTCGAGGTCGGCGCCTTTGCGGATCTGGTGCTCATCGATCCCCACATGCGCCGAAAGCTCACCGACACCGAGCAGCTCTCACGCTGCGCCTGGACACCCTGGGCCGGCCGCACGCTGACGGGCTGGCCGGTGTTGACGCTCGTTGGCGGCCGCCTCGCCTACCGACGCGATGACGACGGACCCGGAGAAATCGTCGGCTCGCCCGGCATCGGTCGCGAGCTGAGCTTTCACTCGGTGGAGAGCTCGCGAGCGCAGTAGCGCCAGAGGGCAACAAAAAAAAGCGACGCGTTCTGATGAACGCGTCGCTTTTTGTTGCTCTTCACTGCTTACAAAAACTTACTGGCTACAGCCCTGATGCCTTTCCCGAACGTGCTGGTGGCTCGAGCGGTGAATAGGTACAGCGCGCATGCGCTGGCTGGCCTGCTCTTCGGCGCGAAGGTGCAGCACGCTGCGGTGGACACGCTCGACGCAGCTTTGATGGGTTTCGGCCAGCGGCATGGCCTCGCGACAAATCACGTCGATCGAGGCGCCGCGGTAGTTGCTGCGAAACTTGCTGGCGACAGCGAGCAGCGTGGGGTGATGCTCATTGGCGCCGGGATTCTGAGCGTCGACCTCCTCGAACATCAGGGCTGCACCGACGACTTCGACCAGGCTGTTCCAATCACCGTTGTGCAGACGAGAGAGGCAGGGCTCATAGCCCTGGCGAAGGTTGTCGAAGCGCTTGAGCGCGTCAAAGCGCTCCACGCCGCTGGTGCGCTGGGAGATCGCGTACTCGACCCAAAGCGCGGTGTGCAGCGTCTCGCAGGTGTTGGCGTTGATCGCCAGCGACTGCTGATAGAGCGCGCGGGCCTCTTCGAGGCGCATCTCGCGCGGCGTCCACAGCCCGGCCCAGGCCAGGTTGTTGGCCATCACGCCGCTTTGGTTGCGCGCGACGTTGCGCATGCCGGTGCGCAAGGTCTTGACCGCCTGGGAGTGCTCTCCGAGCGCGATCTGGTGGAAGCCGACGAGGTTGTAAAGCGTCTCCGATGAAGGATAGAAGCGCAACCCCTGCGAGGCCGACGAAATCACCATGCGCGAGTCGTTGCGCGTATCGAAGCAGCTCGCGTAGGTGATCCAGGCCGACTCCGACCAGCCGCGCTTGTCACTACCAAAGACGTCGGCGACCTCGTTGCAGGCCTCCGCGCGGTAGGTGTGCAAACTTGGCGTATCGACGTTGGCCACCTGGATCGGCACCTGGATCGACGAGCTCGCATCACGCGCGCATTTGTAGGCGATCGTGCCCAACGCGGTGAATAAGTACAAGGAGACGACTGCTACTGTGGCTGGGGCAGCACTGGTGAGAATTGTTCGTGGGGTAATTGCCATGGCCTTATCTCCTTGCGGGGGCGTTAATCCGGGTCGACTTCAAGAGCTTAGCGTAATCCTGACCTTATCTCAACAGCACCTCTTCAAGATGCTATTCCACACTTGCCTGAAGCTAGGCACCGATCGCACGGTCCAAAAGGCGGCCGCTGGCCATCTCCACGTCCCAGGCCACGCAAGCCCCATCGGGCTGCGTGGGCACAAGCTCGGCGCGGTAGGTTCGGTCTTCATAAAGACCGAGGGGGCGCGTGGCCTGCTCGATCAGATCGCTCAAGACAATCGAGTAGCGCCGGTTCAAATCCTCAAATGCCGTGGGCGGGCCGTAGAGGCGATCGTCCTTTTTGAGAAACCAATTCGGATTGGTGCGAAGCTGGCCGCAGATGTTGCCCGGCATCGTCAAGGACAGCAAAATGGCCGTCATGAAGCTAAAGATCGACACGCCAATAAACACACGCGCCGTGCGCTCGAGCGGCCCGCGCGCCGTCTTGCCGCTCTCCTTTTGGCTGTTCTCACCAAGCGCGGTGAGCACCGGGATCGCGATCGCCAAGACGGCGGCCGCGATCAACTTCAAATCCCCGTCCAAAAACTGGTCGAAGATCGTGCCGGCGATGATGAAGGCCGTGTAGACGCCGAAGCAGCCCAGCGTGCCAAAGAGGAGCACCTTGACCAGATCGATGGCGAAGTTGTCTTCGTCGGGCTGCTGCTGTTGCTGAGGCAACTGTTTGGGACTGTCGTAGTTCAATGGCCTCTCCGTGCGTAACTGATCAAGATCAAAAGCAAAGCGAACAGTGTGCCTCTCGACTTCACTACTTGACGCTCCACGCGTCAACGCCAATTCGCGCACCGAGCTCAATCTCATAGAACCCCTCGACGCCTGCCTGCCATGGCGAGTGCGTGGTGGGCACGACGTCCTTCCACTCATTGTCGAGCACGGCGTTGACCACGTGGGCGGCCAGGCGAATGTGCGTCGGCGAGCCGAGTGCGGCGCGCGGGATACGCAGCGACATCGTGTGGTTGTCGCTCGCCAAAAAGTACTGGCGCCCAGGCACCAGGCGCTGCTGCTGAGTCCAGGCCCCGTCGCGCCGCCAGATGCCGTTGAAGGGGCCCGCGGTGTCGTCGCTCAATTGGCGGGTGGCGATGGCGTAGTTCGCCAAAAACGGCAGCGAGGCCGTCTGGCCGCTGTACTCCATGCCAAGAGCCGAGGCCGGCTGATCGAAGCTTTCGCGCGTGGCCTCGATGTAGATCATCCACGGCTTATAATTGTCCTCAAAAGCCTCGGAGACCAGCGCCAGGTACAGATAATCGGCGTCCCAATCGAGCGCGAAGCCGTCCCACTCCTGATAGGGCGCCCCGGGTGTCAGGCGCTGAGAGGCGTCGAACTTGCCCAGATCCCCATCGCCATCGAGCGCCACAAGACCGCCGCTCTGGCGCTCGCGCGCCGTGCCCTGCATCGGCAAAAAGCGCACCGCCGAGATGTTCGCCCGGTTAAACGACGACTCGCCGCCGCCGCTGCCGCCCGTGTAGGGGATGAAGTGGGCGAAATACGACATGTTGACGCCATCGGAGATCGTCACGCGGTAGAGCTCGTTGGCGTCGAGCTCGACGGGCATCAAGGTCGACTCACCCCAGCGCTCCCAGTCGACGAGCTGGGGCAAAACCAGCGAGTCGTTGGCCACTTCCTGGCCGTCGGATGCGCGCCGCACGCTGACCTGCTTGACGGCGGCCGTGATTCCCGTCGAGATCGGGCCGGCGCCGTTGCCGTACACGAGCTGGATGTAGTGACGCCCCGTCCAGGCCGGCTGAAAGTGCGAGATCTCAAGCCCATCATCGGCATCACCCCAATTCTCGTAGTGCGGGCGGCCGTGGCTTGTCGACCACGTGCCACCGCCGAGCTGGCGAAACCCAAAGGCCGTGACCTCCTGGACCCGTGCGCTCTCAGCGCCCCAGAAGCAGCGCGGCGCCGAATGGTGCGAGCGATTGCCCGCGCTCGTAAACTCGGACTCGAGCGCGTAGCAATAGGTGTTGCTGGCAAAGTCGGCCGAGGCCGCATCGCTCCAGCTCGTCTCGCCAATCGGCCCGGCGACGTGCTGGCCGTTGCGATAGACATGAAAGACCACGCCTTCTTCCTCGTTGGCATCAAAGGACAAGCGCAGCCGGCCGCCTTCTTCGCTGACCGCGTGCATGTTGGGCTCGCGCGGAGCCCAGAAGCGGCGAAAATCGCCGTCGTCCTCGACAATGTTGATCGCCTCGGCGCTGGTCGTGCCCACAACAAGCGTGATCTCGAGTGTGTTTTGCTCCGCAAGCTGCGCGACGCTCAAAAAGGCGTCACCGACCTCGGCGCCGTTGAGCTTGACCGAACCCACGGCAAAGACGCCGCCCGTGGCGCCCTCTTGGGCCGCAGGCAGCGCGATGGTGACCGTGATGCGCTTGCCCCGGTAGGGCAGATCGACGAGCGTGAGCTCCTCGCTCTCGGCCAACCAGTCGTTTCGAAGCGTGCGCGTTACGAAGGGGCGAAAACGCACGCCCTGCTGGGTGGCCTCCAGGCCGAAGACGCCCTTGACGATCGCGCCGGTGTAGCCGGCCACCGACCACAGTTGGCGGCGCGAGTTGACCACCGGCCCGGAGTAGGCGCCGTCCTCAAACCAGTTGGCGAGCGTCAAAAACTCGAAGTTCTCCATGTTCGACAAATTGAGCGCCGCGCCGCGCGCCAGACTCTCCAGATCGTGGTCGAAGACGGCGTCATTGCCCACCTCACGCGCCGCAAGCAGCGCGTAGGCCGTCACAAACGGCCAGATCCCACGGTTGTGGTACACCGGAATCAGCGGCTGCTGGGGCCACAACACCGGCGGCCCAACCACCGAGTGCGGATACTTCGAGACGATGCTGCGCGCGTCAGCCTCGCTCGTCATGCCTTGCAAGACGGCCAACGAGAGGCCGAGCAAATCGTATTTGTGCAACGCGGCCTGATCGAGCTCGGTGGTCTTCATCGCCGAATACATGCCCACGTTGGCAAGCCACATCTGCGCTTTGAGCGCGCCGGAAAGCTCGCCGGCCCAGCCCGCATAGCGCGCGGCCTTGGCGGCGTCGCCCTTTTCTTCGGCCAGCGCCGCGGCGACTTGCAGGATCGCGAAGTGGCCGACATTGGTCGAGAGCGTCTTGGACATGGCGATGTGCACCGTGTCCTGGGCCGTCCAGCTCGGATAGGACTGCTCGCGCCAGTCCAAAAACGACTGCTCGCCGCGATAAAGCCCGTCGGCGGCATCGAAGACCATGCGCCGGTCCTGCTCGATGGTGTTGACCAGGGCGTCAAACGTGCGATCGCGAAAGGCCGTGCGCTCGGCGCCGTCGAGAAACTTCATCACCTCCCAGGCACCGATAGCCCAGACCACACGGTCCGTGCTCACCGGATAGGAGCCGCCCGTGCCGGTGTCCTGCACGACCTGCAAATCGCCGCCGCCTTTGCGCTCGGAGAGCTTGAAGTCGAGCGAGTTCTTCGAGCGCGTCGGGTCGGCAAAGGCCAGGCCCAGATCGACCGCATAGGCCGTGTCGCGCGTCCAGACATAATTCCATTTGGCGCCGGTCTCAAAGCAATTGCAGTCCACGCCGTTGCCGTGATTGAAGGCGCCGTCCGAGATCGAGCTCACGCTGTTCTGGCGGATCTCCTCGATCGACATGGCAAAGAGCGCGTCGAAGAGGTGGTTGCCCGAGCGCAGGACCATCTGTCCGGCCTGCTCCTCAAAGCTGACCTGCTTGCTCGACGGATCGTTGTCGCGAAGGCTCGCCGTGGTCTTCAAGACGTAGGCGCGCAGATCATCGTCATCGTTTTTGCGAACGCTCACCGTGGCCGTCTCACCGTCCCAGGTGCGCGCGCTCGTCAGGCCGCCGGGCGTGTCCGTGCCCTCGCCAGTGGTGAACTTGAAGCTGTGCTCCTTGGCCATGGCGCGCCCTTTTGCGTCCTTGATCCCAGGCGTCAAGGTGACCGTGTAGATCGTGCGCGCCTGCAGATTCTCGCTGGGGCGAAAACTCGCCTGCAAACTCGGACCATCCCAGCTCCAGGCACCCGAGACGTCAGGATCGAGATAAAACGTGCTCGCCTTGAGGCTTGCCGGGTCGAGCGCGCGATTAAACGTCACCACCACCTCGACGTCTCGCGAGACGTTCGTGGCATTGCCGACCGGAGTCGTCGAGACGACCGAGGGCCCCGCGCCGCCAGGCCCATCGGTGTCATCATCGCCCGCACAGGCGGCCACGAACAGGCTGCAAAGAGCGCAAAGGGTGATACGCGCAAAAATCTTCATGGTCTGGTGGCGCTCCATTGAAACCCAAATGATTGAAAAGGCTTGTGAAAGTCTGAGAGTTCGACCCGGCTAACGTGTAGGCGAAAGGGTAGCCGTTTGGGGCTATGCAAGTCAAACAATGTTGGTTAGAAGGGAGCGAGCACATCAAACCCGATTTTGGAGTAAAGCGATGGCGAGCATCAAGGCGTTTTGGCAGGCACTATGTTACGGAAAGAGCGACCGCACGCGCAATTGGAAGCGCGACGAGTCCGTGGCGCTTCGCTACGAGTTGGAGACCGGCGCGCTCAGCGGCGTGCGCCTTCAAGAGCCTGCCGACAAGATATCCTTTCTGGGTCCGGTGGACCGCGGCGACGTGCTGTGCAAGAGCGGCACCTTCGATTACCAGAAGAGTCTGGGCCTGGTTCTGCACACCAACAACGACGACCTGCTCTACGAGATGGAGCTCTACGCCAACTTTCCAGGCGAGCTTGGCTGCAAGGGCGAGTCGCTCAAGGTCTCACCCACGACGAGCGCCGAGCAGGTCGAGGCGCTTTTGGGCGAGCCCGATGACCGCCAACGCCTGCCCGGCGGCGAGCTGCACCTGAGCTACGAGCGCGGCGCGTTCGTCTCGACCTTCGAGTTCACCCACGACGGCCTGTTCACCATGCTCGCCTTGACCGACTACGGCACGCTCAACGGCGCCGACTCCGACGCCTCGGCCAAGTGGCGCCGCGACTCGTCCGTAGAGCTGGCCTTCGACTTTTCGACCAACGCCTTGAGCGGCATCGGCCTTGGCGAGCCGTATGCGCGCCTGGCCTTTTTGGGCTCTCCGGAGAGCGACGAGGTCATGATGGGCAACCTCGAGTACCCCTCGATGGGTCTATCGATCACGCTCAACAAGGAGCTCACCCTGGGCGAGTTCTACATCGCCAACAGCTTCGCCGGCGCGCTGAGTTTCGCCGACCAGAGCTTCGTTTTGACCGAGCAAACCACCCCCGACGAGCTCACCGCGCGCTTTGGCGAGCCCTACTTTGCCAGCCTCGACGACGAGGGCCACGAGTACGTGGTCTTCTACGAGTTTGGCGGAAATCTGGAGTGGTGGTTCGCCTTTGACGGCCAAGAGCGCCGATTTTTGCAGGGCTGCGTGACCACCCGCCCGCTGCTAGCCGACGAAGACACCCGGGCCAACTACCGCATCGACAAGGCCTGGCCGCCCGGGGGTGGGCGCCTCGATGCGCAAGTCTCCATGCCGATTCCCCAGGATTGAAGCCCGGCTTCACCCGCCTGGGGGCTTGTTCCCCCAGGTGGCGCACCCGGCGGACGTTAGCGCGTGGCCGGCCGCCGGCGTCAGGGGGTCAGGGGGCCCGACGGACCGCCCGACACATGGCTGTGGTCGACGGACCGCCCGATACATGGCTGTGGTCGACGGACCGACCGACACGACGTCCGCCTGGGGGAACAAGCCCCCACCGTTTCAGATACAGCGCCCCCCGTGGCAGGCAAGCCTGCCGGGTGCATTCGAGATAATAACGTCGCTGCCTAAATCAATGTGCACCGGCGCGCCGGGCTCCGAAAAGACCCACGCGCAAGAGAGCCGCAACGGCGGAGTGTTCGCTGAAACGAAATGCAACAAAGAGCTCCGAGGGGATGCCCGTTGCGGCCTGACTGTTTTGCGGCCCCCAGAGCATGAAAGCGCCGACGTAGCCGCCAATACCCAATGCTAGGCGGTCGTAGTGGCGTGGTGTATTGGGTCGGTCCACGGGCCAGCCGGTTGCGGTCGTGCTCGCAACACAGAATACCAACACACAGAAAGACACGACGGTGAGAATTTCTCGAGGGAGACGGTAAGTCTTCTCGCTGCGACGTTGATATTCAAAGGGTTTTGGCATAGCTTGTGCGCCCTTTGGGAATCCGGCGGCGCCGGCGTTGTTTTTGGTTCGACGTTGATTCTTTTTCGCCCCGTCTGGGGCAGACCTCGATTGGAAGTAGCAGAAGATGCGTAAGAAAGTTCATATGATTTCGCTGGGTTGCCCGAAAAATCGCGTTGACTCCGAGGTGATGGTCGGCCTGATTCAACAAGACGACGAATTCGACATGGTCGGCGACATCGAGCAGGCCGACTTTGTCGTGGTCAACACCTGCGGCTTCATCGACGCGGCCAAAGAGGAGTCGGTCAACACGATCCTCGAGATGGTCGAGCTCAAGAATCAGGGCCGCCTGCAAAAGGTGATCGTCACCGGCTGTCTGTCCCAGCGCTACTCCGGAGATCTCGAGCTCGAGATCCCCGAGGTCGACGCGATCCTCGGCACCCAGACCTTCACCTCGATCAACCGCGCCCTGCACGGCACGCTCGAGCACAAGACTTACATCCAGCCGGGCAGCTTCATCATGGACAACGAGGTCGCCCGCACCAACACGGTGCGCGGCGGCACGGCTTATCTGAAGATCGCCGAGGGTTGCTCGCGCACCTGCAGCTTTTGCATCATCCCCAAGATCCGCGGCAACCAGCAAAGCCGCACGATCGAGGACGTCGTGCTCGAGGCCAGAAAGCTCGGCCGCGCTGGCGTCAAAGAGGTGATCTTGGTCGCCCAGGACATGACCAGCTACGGCGTCGACCTCGACCCCAAGGCCAACCGCGACTATCTCGCGCGCCTGCTCCACCGCCTCAGCGACGAGGCCGAAGAGATCGACTGGGTGCGCCTGCTCTACATGTACCCCTGGAATTTCACCGACGAGCTCGTCGAGATCTTTCGCGCCGACAACCGCATCCTTCCCTACGTCGACATGCCCTTGCAGCACATCAGCAAGCGCGTCTTGAAGTCGATGCGCCGCAACATCCAGCGCGATGCCCAGATGAACCTCATCGAGCGCCTGCGCTCGATCGACGACCTGGTGCTTCGCACGACCTTTATCGCCGGCTACCCCGGCGAGACCGACGCCGAGTTCCAGGAGCTCTACGACTGGGTCAAGGAGGTCGAGTTCGACCGCGTCGGCGTCTTCACCTTCAGCCCCGAAGAGGGCACGCTGGCGGCAACCCTCGACGATCCCGTCGAGGAGCACGTCAAGCACGAGCGCCGCGACGCCCTGATGAGTCTGCAACAAGAGATCAGCCTTCGCAAAAACGAGTTGTGGATCGGCACCCGCACCGAGGTGCTCGTCGACGGCGTCTCCGAGGAGCACGAGTTCGTCCTCGAAGGCCGCCACTACGGCCAGGCCCCCGACATCGACGGCGTTGTCTACCTCTCCTTTGACTACGGCGGCGAGATGCCCACCCCGGGCGACTTCGTCGAGGTCGAGATCCAGCAGGCCACCGAATACGACCTGATGGGTGTCGTAATCCCCAAAGACCCGCTCAACCTGGGCAGCGGCGATCTGCGCATCTAAAAGGCCTTTGACCCCAAAGCCATACTTTGTACCTGGCGCGACTCAGCGCTCGGGGTCGCCAACTGTACACAATACGTGGCATCGACAGCTAGATGCGCTCGACAGAAGTCATAACACGCTTCGCCCTTCGCCTTTCGCGTTCAGGTCGCCGGGGGAGTGGGTTAGTGGGGAATGTGAGTAGGCAGAGACGTTGCCGAGAGCTTCATTGTGGCACCTCTGGAGCAGTATCTCTGGCATCAAGCGGCCCCATATGGATGAAAATCTCTTCGACGCTGCGCCTGTCTTTATCGGCCGTTGCAGACTCGTGGCTATAAAAGAATCGTGCGTCCCTTCCACGTTCAAATGCCTTTAATTCAGCAAACAGAATCTTGAGGCCGGTCAAAAAAGCTTGCCATACAGTGGCGCCATAGATCGGCATTTTGCGTGGCTTATCGGCCGTGCCATAGACGACACGGCAAACAAAGATCGTTTTGTAAGTCTCGACCGTGAGCGAAACGTCGAACTGAGTCACATCGTTGTCTATCCGGACAAAGAACGATTCAGCCAAGACACAAGCAGGAGCTGCCGCTGCCTTCGGCGACGACGCTTTTTCGAAGGCTTTTTATGAATATATGCAGCGCTTCGACAGGCAGTTTATGAAGTGTGTTTCAGGGGTCGTTTGAGACCGTAAAGGCTTCGCCAAGATCGTCGACAAAACGTGCATAAAGCTCGGTCACATCATCAAGCGAATCGTAAAGCACCGGACGTACGTCGAGTATTTGCTTCAAGGTCCAGGTGATACGGTCGCCGAACTTGTTTTCAAAGCCATGCGGCTGACCGGCGTAGTCCAGGACCTTTTGACGGGCATGATCCTGCGAATCGGCCTTAATGAGCAGAAAGCTCTGTTCGAAGAGCGGAGCGCGTTCGTTGTCCGTTGAAGACGACTCTGAGACTAAGATCACAAAGTAGTACTTTTCCAAGAGATTGTTGGTTGTCGGTTCGGTGGTCATACGCTCTTCATTTGGCGAAACGGTTATCGTTCAAGAGTTTCCATGCTTTTTTGCTGTCCGCATCTTTTCCTTTCTTGATGTCACCAAGCCGCGACGTAAGCAGCTGTGATGGAAATTCTTGGCGGATTTTTGCTTGGCGGCACCTGCTAATAAATGTATCCGCGATTTCATCGAGATTTTCATTGGCCAAACAACTTTGTGCCGTGCACAGACCGTAATCATCCGCACAAGCTGTCCAACAACCACGATACTCAAGAGCATCGCTGCTTGCGGAACTACAGTGATTACTACAACTATCATACACAGACTCACAGTCTTGCCAAATCGCCGCGCAGCCATGGCTGCTCCACTCAAAGACGCCGCTGACATAATCGAGCACGAGCGGCGACGAGCCCATGACGAAGACTTCGCCTGCAAACGAACCCATGACGTATGTGCTCGTATGCTCATTCAGGGTGAAGTTGAGCGTCGACGAGCTGCCGCTGCCTTCGGCGACGTAGGACTGGCCGTTGCCGTCTTGAATCGAGAAATAGCCCCTGTAGGTGCCCGTCACGCCGACAGGCACCTCGGTTCTAAAGGAGCTCAAAACGCCAGAGGGCTCCGTGGGCGTTGCATTCCTGAACTCGATGCCGAAGACATCAAGCCCCTCGGCCTGCCCCGATGTGACGTCGCCATAATAGATGCTGCCCTTGGTGCGCTTGATCTGGTCGCCCCTGATGTGCTTGCCCTCGACATAGAGTGACCAGCTGGCGCACTCAGTGCCCGCAGCCGCCGGGTCGGCGTTGCGATCGTCAGGATCACCGCACGAGGCCAGGGCGGCGGTTGCCGCGATCAGAGGCTGGGTCGGTGACAAAGGTGGTCGCTGTTTGGGAGAAGCAGACGAAGCCGTCGAGAACGAGGGAGTTGATATACATCGTGACCTCATAACGAGCGGTGACGAAGGGTTTCGAATGGGCGGGCGCGAGCGTCGAAGCGGTTGGCCGGGTATTCGAATGGTTGTTTTTGTGCACATGTAGCGTGTGGGCGACGAGTCAAATGAGCGTGTTTGCGCTGTATGAGCGCCACGGCGGCAACTCGAGTCATCGCGTTCGCGCTGTCGAGCGCGGCGGAGATCCAGCAGGCCACAGAATACGACCTGATGGGCGTCGTGATCCCCAAAGACCCCCTCAACCTGGGCAGCGGCGACCTGCGCATCTGAGAGATTTGTCACGCCAAAGCGATACCTTGTACGTGGCGCACCTCAGAGTTCGGGGTCGCAAAGCCGTCCACAATACGTGGCGACGACATGCACCTGCACCTCGCAATGCTGTATGGAGGTCGTGGCATCGACATGCGTCTGCCCTCACAATCCGTACACAATACGTGGCGACGACATGCACCTGCACCTCGCAAAGCCGTATCGAGGTCGTGGCAACGACAGGTACCTACCCCTCGCCATGCCGTATCCCAATCCCAACTTCGACAGGTGCCAGCAACAAAAAGAGCGTCCAAAGGACGCTCTTTTGAGTGGGTCGAATTGCTCGCAAGACGTGCCCAGGATTGTTTAGGCCCTCGCTCGCTTAGTCGTCTGCCAGGCACGCATTGAGCGCCGGAGCGCACTGGGTCTCGAGGCACTGGTACTGTGTATCGGGGCCCTCCTCGATGCAGTGCTCGATGCGGCAGTCGACGACCGGATCCCACAGCTCGAGGTCTTCAGCGAGGTATTCGCAGTCGACGTGGCAGCCCTCGAACTCGCCGGCGCAATCGTCGACACACTCGACGTCGTCTGCTTCGCAGTCGATCAAGCAAAGCGCCTGCTCGTCGAGACAATCCGAGTAGCAGCCGGCAAAGCCGCGGCACGAGAGCGTAAGCTCGACGTCGTCGTCGGCGCACGCATCGAGCCAGAGGTCGTCGAGTTGGGCGCACTCCGATTCGACACAGCCCTCGAAATCGTGCACGAGCTCACAGTCGCTCCAGCATTGCAACAGGGCGTCGCCTTGCTCGGCCGCACTCGGGCCCGCCTCAGTTGCGCATTCGGCGTCACAGGCGCTGTCCAGACAGGGGTCCAGGCAGTCGACATAGACGCAAAAGACGGCCAACCACTCGGGATAGTCGTTGTTCTCCTCGTTGTTGAAGAGATTGTTGTCGTTGTTCTCCTCGTTGTTGAAGAGATTGTTGTCGTTGTTGCTGTTGTTGTCGTTGTTTTGCTCGACGTTGTTCGTCGCATTGTTTGCCTGAATCGAACTCTCGGGAGTGCAGGCCGACGCGCAAAAGGTCATGATCGCCAACGCCATCAAAATGCGGCGGCGCATAACATTTGTGGACAGTTTCATCTTCAAATCTCCAAAAGTCTTCATCATGGATTCGGTTGGACACCGTCTTACGATGGTTGTCCTGTCGCAAGGTGGTGTCAAGCAAGGTGCGCTCAGCTGCGCGGATTCTCGTTTTCGAATGCATAGCGCTGCTCGACGGTGGCGAGGATGCGCCGGATCGTGGCGGCTCGGTCTTCATGCCACATCGCCGGTGTGACGCGCACTGTCGTCCAGCCCATTCGCGTCCAAAAAAGCGGCCCGTGCACATCGCGAGCAAGCGGCGATGCGGTGGCCAGAAACTGAGTGCAATCGATGCCGACGCGCGCCGGCGTATGAGCGTCGGGCGCCACGGCGATGTCGAGGCTCTGGCTGCCCAGACCCACATCGAAGCTCACATGCAAGCCACGCGCCTCGAGCGCCTGGCCGAGCTCGTCTCGCACACGTTGGCCGCAGCGCGCCGCTAGAATACGCCGGCCGCCCTGACCCGTTACGCCCTGGCCGCGGCCGAGCTCGTCGGCCTGCTCGAGCAGGCGCTCGACGCCCGCTACATCGCCGCGCGAGAAGGCCTGCACGAAGCCAATATAGGCCTTGAGCAATTGCGGACCGACGTGGCGCGTGTGGGCGACCTTGAGCGCGTCGGGATCGATCGAGGTCACAAGCCAGGTGCCAAGGCGCGCGCGCGTGATCGCCACGTTGAGCCGCTTCTCGCCGCCTTGTTGGCCGATCGGGCCAAAGCGCGCGTGGATCGGGCCGCCCGGCTCGCTCGGCGCATAACCTGTCGAGAGCACGATCACGTCGCGCTCGTCGCCCTGGACGTTCTCGAGATTTCGAACAAAGAGCTGCTCGACGACGACGCGCTCGCCATCGCGCTCGAGCGCCCGGCGAAACTGCGGGTCGATCGCGCGGCGCGCGTCGAGCATCAGCTCGATGAGCTCGGTCTGCTTGCGGTTGAAGGTGACCACGCCCACCGTCGGCGCGCTGCCCTCGGCCAGCACGATGTCGAGCAACTCGGCGACGAGCTCAACCACGCGGCGAGCCTCGGCCACGTTGGTCTGCTCCTCCCAGAGGCCGTCGACGCGAGCCAGATGCAGGCCTTCGACCATGGGGTGGCGCACTTGATCCTGGGCGCTGGGCGCAGTGATCAACCGGCCGCCGTAAAAGGCACGATTGGAAAAAGCGATCAACTCCTCGTGGCGCGAGCGATAATGCCAGCGAAGCGTCGTGTTCGCGTAGGCCACGCGTGCCAGCGCCAGAATCGAGCGTGTGGCGAGCAGCGTGTTCTCCTCGTCCTCGTCGTGCTCGATGCCGGCGCGAAAGAAGTGGCTCGGCGGCATCTGCTGGTCGTCGCCGGCCACGATCGCACGCTTGGCACGCACCAGCGCCGGCAGCGCCGACTCCACCGGGCACTGGCTGGCCTCGTCGAAGATCACCAGGTCGAACAGACCTGGTGTCAACGGAAACAGCGCCGAGACCGCCTCCGGCGAGCACAGCCAGACCGGGCGCGCGACGCCCAAGCCAGTATCCCAGTAGCGCTCGATGAGCTGGCGAAGGCTCGCGCGATTTCGCTGCTTTCGTGCCTCGCCCGCAAGCCGCTGCAGCGCGATGCGCCGGTTTGGGTCACGCTGCGCGCTGGAGAGGGCGTGGTGGTAGAGCGCAAACACACCGTTTCCGGCCACATCGCGACAGCGCGCCACATCCTCGGCCATGTGCGCCAGATAATCGGCATCGACCAGCGGCGCCTCGATCTCGGCTGGCTCACGCTCGCCAACGAGCAGCGCGTGCCAGGCCCGCTCGAGGGCGGCCATCGCGTCGACCGCCGCGCTGCTTGCCTTTGCGCCAGCCTTGGCATCGGGGCGCCAAAGCCGCAAAAAGCGCTTGACCCAGGCCGACTCGCCAGCAACCAGGCGATCGATGCGAACGGCCTGTTCGGCGCGCTCACGCGTCGACAAAAAGGCCTCGAGCGCCTCATCGACCGCCGTAAAGTCGCCGCCGGCCAGCGCCGCTTGAAGCTCGACGGCGAAGCGCTCGTCGAGGCCGCCCGAGCCAACGAGCTCGTCTAGTTTCGTCTCAAAACTGCTCATGCCACGCGCGACGGCGCGATCGCCGATCGCCATGGTGAAGGTGGCCACCTCGCGCACCGGGTTCTCCAGATGCGGGCCGAGATCGGGCAAGCGATCGTAGGGCGCGCCGCGGCCAGCGAGCGCGCCCTGCAACTCATGCAAGCAGCGCGTAAAGGTGTGCTGGCGGCGCAAGGTCTCGATCGCGGTGTCGATGTCCTCGAGCGTGCCGTCAAAACCAAAGTCGAAGAGCGCGTTGTCCGAAGGCAGGTCGCTGATGAAGCGCTGCCATTTTTTTGCTCGCGCGCACAGATCGCGCACGTTCACCGGCATGGCGTCGTCGCCAACGAGCGCGTTGCAAAGCCCCAATATCTCGGCCGGCAGCTTGCGAAGCCGCCAGTATTTGGGCAACAGAACGCGGTACCAGCGCGCCTCCAGAGCGGCCAATTGGTCGAGCTCGTCGATCCAGCGCGCGAGCTTGGCCATGGGCACAACGATCAGCTCATAGGGCACGGGCGTCAGCGTCGTGCGCGCCTGCTCGAGCAGCGTCATCACCCGGTGCCACTCGCCGTGCTCGGTCTCGCCGCCCATCCATCCCCAGAAGAGCAAGAACTCCGAGACCAGCGCCTGTTCGAACTCGAGCATATCGAGCAGCGGGCTTGCCGCCTGCCACACCCCGTCGTGGCCGGCCGTCTCGCCAGGTGTCATCGAGGCCTTGGACGCGCCCATCTGGCGCACCACGGCTTGCAGCGAGGCGACACGCTCGTAGAGCGCATCGATCGCGGCCGGCTCAAATTCCGCCCAGTCACCGCGCCGCGCGAGCAGATCGGGCGAGGCGATGGCCGTGGTGTGGGCGCCAAGCGCGTCGATGCGCGCCAGGTCTGCCACGGCGGCGTTCTCGGTGACGCTGTGCGCGACATCGCGCAGATCAGGCAGCGCGCGCCCATCGTCGTCAAGCGCGCGCTCTTGCAGCTCAGCGAGCGATGGGCGGCCGTTGTGGCGGCGCGCGAGCAGGTTGAAGGCTTGCTGCGAGGTGCCAAGTCGCGCCAGCAGACGGCTCAGCGCCTGTTCGTGAATCCGGCGCGCGCGCACGATCTCGTCGTCTTGCTCGCTGGCGCCATCGCTGGCCTCCTCGAGCTGATCCAGGGTGCGCGAGAGCGCGTTGCACACGGCGTTGCGATCACGGCTGACATCGTGCACCAGGGCCAGCGGCTCGCTCAGACCCACGGCCGCGAGGCGGTCGGCGACCACATCGAGCGCGGCGCGCTTGGAGCAGACCACCAGCACCCGGTCGCCGCGCGCGATGCTCGCGGCCACCAGATTACCGATCAACTGCGATTTCCCCGTGCCCGGCGGCCCTTGAACGACAAGCCCGCCGGCCTTTTCGCGCTCCAGAAAGCGAAACACGGCGTCCTGGCTGGCATCGGAGGCAAAGACCTGCCAGCGAGCCAGCGCGCCGAGCACGGCTTCGGCGTCGAAGGCCTGCTCGACGGGCTCCTCGATGCCGGCCTCCTCGCTCCAATCGCTGTCTTCGTCAACGAGCAAGAGCTCGCTTGCCAGCCCCATCGACGCGTCGTCGAGCGACGCGCTCAGCAGCGCATCGTAGTCGACGACGACGTTGCTGCCTGCCACCGGAAAGCGGCCCAGCACGGCGTGGTGGCTAAACCAGAGCTTGGCGCTCGCCACCCCATCGCGCTGCTCGCGCGAGAGGGCTTCGACCGCAGTGAGCGGCCCCAGCGAGGGCGTCGCCTCGATCGCCAGACCGGTGCGCTCGAAGTAAGTAACCAGCGTCTGCCAGCTCGAGGCGTCGATCTTGGGCGACTCCTCGCCGAAGATGTCTTCGAGCGTGGGCCGTACGCCTTCGAGACGGGCTAGCAGCTGCATCAGCGGCTCGTTGAGCTCGGCCGCGCCCTCGGGCGCCAGGCGCCACTGCAGCCGGCCGGTCTGCGTCGCATCGAGCGCGACCGGAAAGAGCAGAATCGGCGCGCGCAGCCACGTACCATCGCGCGTCTTACCCTCCAAAAACGGCCAGCCCACCGCCAGATCTTCGGTGCCCGACTCCATGCGCTGCTCGCGCACGGCGTGCGCCAACGAGCCCACCTCGCGCGCAAAGCGCTCCATGTCCTCGCTCGCCCGAACGTCGCAAAGCGCCACGGCGCCAGCACCTTCTTGGCCAAGCGCCGCAAGCAGCGCCCGAAAGGTATGCGGTTCACGCTCATGCAAAGCGAAGAGATCGAGCGCGCCGCTTTGAACCGGCCGCGTCAGCCGCAGCGAGCGCGTGCCAAGCGTCACGGCCACAAATCGATCGCGAAGCTGCTCGAGTCGGCGGCGCCTATGCGCCAGGGTATCTTGTTTGGAAGGAGACGAAATATGCATACGCCCGCATCCTCTTACAGATGCCACCAGCGCGCAACGCCATTGAAGCCGCAGGTGCTTTCGTGGCATAAAAGCCCTCTGGAGAAGGCTCAATATGGACTCGAAATTCAAGCAACGCCTCAAGCGACTTCACGACTCGCGCCTGCGCGCCGCCGCGGCCAATGAGCGGGCCGAAGATCAAGGCGTTTTCACCGCGGAAACCGAAAAGGTCGGGTCCCCTGAGGGGCCGGCCTCGGCGTCGTTAAAGGCGAAGGCCGACCAGGGCTGGCAAACGCTGGGTGCCGAGGTGGTGCAAAATGAACGCGGTCAGTTCTTGCTTCTTGCGCGCCACTATGGCGATGCCAGCCGCCACGGCCATCACCACCTCGGGGCCTGTCGCGGGGCCGATCACAGCCAGCTTCGACGGCTGATGAACCGGCGAGCCTTTGAGTGTCTCGTGGCCGAAGACATGGTCTTTCTCGACATCGAGACCAACGGTCTGGGTCGCGATGCGGGCACGTATGCGTTTTGTATCGGGGTGGGGCTTTGGGTCGAGGGCGGCCTGCTCGTCGAGCAGTATGTGATGGGCAGCCTCGACGAGGAAGTCCCGATGCTCGCTGCGCTGGGCGACAGGCTGGACAAAGCGCGCGGGCTTTGCACCTTCAACGGCAAGAAATTCGACGTCGACCGCCTCGAGGCGCGCTACAAGCACCACGCCATGGCGTCGCCCTTTGGGCACCTGCACCACGTTGACCTGTTGCCGCTCTCGCGCAAACACTTGAAGGGTCACGTGCGCTACGGGCTGCAGGCGCTCGAGGAGCGCATCCTCGGCGTTCGACGCATCGACGATGTGCCCGGTCAAAGAATCCCGCCGCTTTGGAAGCGCTATCTGGCCGGCGGACAGGCCAGGCTGCTCGACGGTGTGCTCGAGCACAATCGGATCGACATCGTCTCGATGCCCGTCTTGCTGGCCGTATTGCTCGAGACGACGCCAGATTTGAGCATGCCGGATTCGAGCGCGCCGGCCGCAACAGGCGCGCCCGAGCCACGCACGCAAATGCCCGCTTTGAAAGCGCCCACAAGAGAATCGAGCGAGCCCTTGAACATCGGCGCGCGTTTGACGCGCTCATATACGCTTCGCGAGCGCTCCACAGGGCTGCCAAAGTCCAAGGCCGAGTTGCGCACGTCTGCTGGCCCAAGGCTCGATGATTTCAAGACGATCGGTGAGAGGTTGCGCGCGCTTCGCGAGACGGCCGACGCGCTGATTGAGCGCGACCAGAGCGCGCAGGCGCTCGCGCTGCTCTTCGAGATGGTCGCCCTCTCGCCGGGCAATCCCTACCCGCTCGAGCAGCTCGCCAGATACTACCGCGCCCAGGGCAATCGCGCCTTCGCCGAGTATTTCGAGGCGCGCCTCAAGGCTTGCGCGCCTTACTGAGCCTGGGCGTCGTCTTTGCTCTCTTCTTTGGGAGCGTCTTTGACGTCGCCTTTAGGCGGGTAAAGGGCTCGGTCCCGGGCCTTGAACTCGACATCCAACTCCTTGATATGGCGAGCCTTCCAGATGTCGAGCACCGCCTTGATTCCCTCTCCGACAAAGGTGCCGACGGCCTTCTTGGCGGCCTCTTCGCCGAGCTCCTTCCACAATGACTTGCTCATTTCTTTGGCCAGAGTCTCAAACATGAAAAACCTCACATGGATGGCATTGGAGTCCGAAGTACCTGTGTCGAAGCTAACCGCGCCGCCAAATTTTTCCTGTCGCCATGCCCACTCGACGATCGCCGCAGCGTTATGCTATGAAGCGCGTGCCGTGCGCCGTCTATTGCATTTCATTGTGACTTTGCCGGCTCCACGGCTCATTTTACTTTATACCCGGAGGCAACGCCATGGCCGAGATCAAGGCCTTTCGAGGCATGCGATTCAATCCCAGCCGCTTTGACAACGAAGAATTTGCTCGCCTGGTCGCTCCTCCCTACGACGTGATCGACGCCACCGAGCAAGATGAGCTTTACGCGCGACACTCGAACAACATCGTGCGCCTGGATCTCAATCGGACCCAGGCCAGCGACGAGGCCGAGAATAACCGCTACACGCGCGCGCGCCGCCACATGATGGACTGGCTGGCCACGGGTGTCTTGCGCATCGACGATGCGCCGGTTTTCTTTGTCCACCTGCAAGAGTTCAGCGACGAAACCGGCGCTCGCCATAGCCGCCGCGGCTTTGTCAGCCTGACGCGCCTGGCCGACTACGAAGAGGGCATCGTGCTGCCGCATGAGCGCACGCTCAAAGGACCCAAGGCCGACCGCCTCGAGTTGATGAAGGCCACCGAGTGCAACCTGAGCCAGGTCTTCTTTCTCTACGAAGATCCCAGCGGCGCCGTCGACCGCCTGCTCGGTGAGCCGCCAAGCGGTGGTGACACGCTCGACATCACGACGCCCGATGGCATTCGCCACGTGATGTGGCCGATCGCCGACGACGGTGTCCATGCCGAGATCGCACAGCTGCTCGCGGACAAACCGCTGCTGATAGCCGATGGTCACCACCGCTATGAGACGGCCCTGGCCTACCGCGATTTTCGCCGCAGTGTGGCCGAGGAGCCCAATTCTGAGGCGCTCTACGAGTACACCATGGGCTTTATGGTCAACATCCACGACCCCGGCCTGCAGGTGTTTCCCACCCACCGCGTCGTGCACGGCACGGCCGACTTCGACTTCGATCGCCTGCGCTCCCAGCTCGAGGCCTCCGGCCACTTTTCTGTGCGCGCGCTGTCCGCCGATCTGGTCAGTGACGCCGGGCGCCTGCAAGAGGAGCTGCTCCAGGCCGGTCAACATTACCCGAGCTTTGCGCTGCTCTCCTCGCAGTCGAGCACACCCCTGCTCGTCAGCTTCACCGGCGACGAGTCCTCGCCAATCTTCGACGACGAGACGCCCAACGAGGTGCGCGCGCTCGATGTCGCGATCTTGCACGAGGGCATCATCGACCGCCTCCTCGGCGTCAGCAAAGAGGCCCAGGAAGCCAAGACCAACCTGGGCTATATCAAGGGTTTCGAGGAGTCTGTGGCCGCCGCTCGCAACAGCTACACCCAGCTCGTCGTGCTCATGAACGCCACGCCCGTCGACCAGGTCAACCGCGTCTGCCTCTCCGGCGGCAAGATGCCTCAGAAGTCGACCTTCTTTTACCCGAAGATTTTGAGCGGCCTGGTGATCAACCCGCTCTGAGCTCTAAGTGATCACCTTGGGGCCACGCTGCACCGCACCCACCTTCTTTTTGAGAAGGTGGGTATTTTCGTTCAGATCGTTGATATTGCTTGCATTTTTGACCTTCCTCTTGTGATCGCGATGGTATCAACGCAATTAACGGGCAACTTTTGCCACGCTCGCTCCGAAAACAAGACGTGCACTCTTTTGATGAGTGTTCGCTCTGTCATGGAGGAAAAAGGGCGTGAAGATCGACAACGCCAGGCTGCCAGGCGCTGATTTGCAAGCAGCTGCCTGCATCAAAACAGCATCGGCCAAAGACCCAACGTGCCCAAACGAGCGGCTCGACGTCGAGACCAAAGACTTTCAAAAGGTCTTCGAGCAGACGGCACAGGCGGCTGACGAGGCGCTCGCCACGCCCTCGCCCACGCCCCCCGACGTGCAGCAGGAGCGGGCTCTGAGCAAGCTCAAGAGCGAGCTGAGCGAAGAGGCCGCGCTCGCGGCGATTCTTCCCGCTCTGGAGCCCGCCTCTCAACCGCAGCCAAGCGTGACGAGCGCGCCGGCAGCCGGCGCAGATCGCGCCGAGCTTGCCCAGGTGGTCGACAAGATCGTGCAAGCATTCTTCGTCGGCCAGGATACACGCTCCAAGAAGATCGTGATGATGGACGTGCAAGTGCCCGGCCGCGGTTCGGTGCGTGTGCGCTTGAGCCGCAGCGGCGAGCAGGTCGACGTGCGCATGCGCGCCGACAACGTGGAGCTAGCCCGATTGCTTCGCACACACCGCGAGGAGCTGCGCGAGGCAGGCACACGAGCAGGCATAACGTTTGCGAGCATCGAGGTCGTAGGCTAGCCCATGGAGCACGAGATGAGCGACAAATACAACGTGAGCGCCTGGAGCCTCGATGGGCTCGAGGCGCTCTCCAAACAACAGGTTGCCCTGGGGAACCGGATGCTCGCCATGCTGCCGCTTGCGGCCTACGAGCGCGGCGCGCTCGCGCACATCTCGAGCTGGCTCGAGGAGCTCACGAAAGCGCGCTATGTTTTCGAGCTGCACCGGCTGCGCGTGCATCCCGGAGGCGATGTTCCCGACGCCTTTGGCGACAGCTTCGTTAGCTGGCTGCAATTGCCGCCCGAGCGCGAGCGCGGCGCGCTGATCGTCGATCTGCACATCACCGAAGAGCTCGTGGCAGGCCTGGTCGAGGAGCTGCCCGCCTTTGATCGCTATCCGCTCGACTCCAACCCGTACGACTACGGCTTGACCGTCTACCTGCTCTTGCGCCTGCTCGATCGGCTGGGCGCGTTGGGCCTACCCCCGCTGGTCGTTTCGACCGAGCAGCCCACACATGAGGCGATCAAGAGCTTTTGGTCGCGTTATCGGTGCGATTTGGTCGAGATCGTCTACTTCGCGATCGGGCGAAGCGGGCGGCGCGGTCTGGTTCGCCTGCTCTTGCCGGCGGGATTTGTTCAGGCCGGCGAGGCCTTCACATACGGCGCCATGAACCAGGCTCAGTGCGAGGAGCGCATCGTGCGCGGGCCGCTTTGCGCGCTGAGCCTCGCGCTGCCTGCAACACTTGCGATGCTGCCGCTCTCCTGCGCTGAGTTTTGTGGCCTGCTGCCGGGCGACGTGCTCCTGCCCTCAGAGCACGGCCTGCTCCTCGATGGGCTTGACGCCTGCGGCAGTGGTCGGCTCCACATCAATGCGACGCAGTATTTGGCCTGCAACTTCTTCGAGGGTGCAAACGGGCGCTGGCAGGCCATCGCGCTCTCGCTCGATTTGCGCCTGCAAACCGCCCCCGGCAAGGAGATACCCATGACCGAGCACGATCTAAGCGAGGAGCGCACCTCCTCGATCGCCCAGGCAGCCGTCCTCAACCTCGAGGTGCGCATCGGCGAGCTCGCGATCAACATCGGCGAGCTGGCGCGCCTGCAATCCGGACAAGTCCTCCCACTCGAGCGCACGGTGTCAAGCGCGGTCGATCTGGTGATCAACGCCAAGATCGTCGGCGCCGGCGAGCTGGTCAACATCGAGGGCAGGCTCGGGGTGCGCGTGCTGTGGATGGCCAACCGCTAAATCAAGAACATCGAGACGATGCCCGCCACCAATATCGGCAGCATGCCCAGCGCAACGAAGATGCCGAGCTTCTTGGACCCGATCAGGGCGGTGAGGCCGGCTTTGACAAAGCTGTTAGTGAGAATAGCGACGACGATGGCCTGGGTGGCCACCGTGGAGCTGAGATCGCCGCTTGCCGCCATGCGCGCAAGCGTGAGGCTGATCGCGTTGGTTTCAGCGATGCCTCCAAAGAGCGCAGCGACGTAGATCGCGGAGTGACCAAAGATGGACTGCAAAATGTTGGCAATGCCGATGATGATCACGAGCAGCAGGGTGAACTTGAGCGCGGGGAAGAACTCGAAGGGGTTTCGAAGCTGGAGCTCCTCGTCTTCGTCGATCGCGTCCGGTCGTTGAGGCCGCGCCTCCTCATTGCGAAGATACTGGGTGAGCCGATACCACATGCCGCCTGCGACGAGCACGCCGGGGATGGCCATGCTCGTGAACGGGATCCACAGCGTGGAGAGCAACTTGGCGTTGATGATGCCCACGGCGAGCGTTACGCGCACGAACATGAAGGCATTGGCCAGCAGCACCGCAAAGCTAGCGCCCAGCAGCATCTTTTGGGAGCGTGGCCGCCGGCTTACCTGGCGAGACATGGCCAGGGCCACGGCCGTGCTCGAGGCCATTCCACCGAGCATGCCGGTGAGCACGAAGCCGCGGCCCGTGCCCAGAAAACGAATGGCAAAGTAGGCCAAGAAGCTGATGCCGCTGATCAGCACGACGAGCAGCCAGAGTTCGCGCGGATTGTAGATGCCCCAGGGATCGATGGTCGTGTTGGGCAGCAGCGGGAGCAAGACGACGGTGACCAGAAGAAACTTCATCGTGGCCAGAATCTCGACCGGCGTCAAAAGCCCCACGAAGCGGTGGGTGAAACGCTTGATCGAGAGGATGCTCGCCACGACGACGGCGACGCCCACAGCAAAGACTGGGCTGCTCGGGGCGAGCGCGCCGAGCACGAAGACCAGCAGAGCCGAGACCTGAGTGGTGATGCCCACATCTTGTTCAACCGTGTGGCGCTCGTGCCAAAAGAAGGCGAGCATGAGCAAAAAGTAGCCGACGCCGGTGACGTAAGGCACGGCCGGGGCGACCTCCTGAGCGAGCACGGAGAGCGTGCCGAGCAAGGCCGTCAGCGCGAAGGTGCGAACACCCATGCTGCCCATGCCGGCCTCAGGATCTTTGTGGCTCTGGCGCTCGAGGCCGACGATGCCGCCAATGGCCAGGCTGATGGCGACGGTGCGAAACAAATGCCAGTCTACGGAGGGATCGATAGTCACCGACGATGCCTTTGGGGGTCATCGCAGAAAACGGCGTCATATCTGCGCTTTAGTAGGTTTTCTCCAACACTTGCACGCTGCAAATCGATGAGGCGCAGCTGTAATAGGAGATCGCGATCTCATCGTTATGATTGATCGCCGTGGAGACGCCGTAGGCCTCGGAGTTGAGCGCGACCTCGGTGGTCCACTGCCCCGTGTGGGTGCGGCGCGCGACGCGCAAATCGTTGCGGTCGAGCCCGTGGTAGGCCACAAAAAGCGTGCCGTCTTTGCCTTCGAGCATCGAGGAGTAATAGGTCACGCGCTGGTCGCTAAAAACCCTGCGCGAGCGCGCAAGATTGCTCATATCGCCGCAGGTTACGACCAGGTTGTTGCCCGTGGTGCTGCTCATGCACAGCTCGCCGTTTCGCCGGATCACAAAGGAGCTGACCAGACTGTTGTCGCCAAAATACTTCTTTTCGCTCCACTCGTTGCTCGCCAGGCTGTAGCGGGCCAGCCCGTAGGGGCCGTTCTCTTCGCGCCGGTGCACGAGGTAGAGATTGAAGGCGTTGTCGGCGCCCAGGCCGCGCTCAAAGGCTGCGGAGTGGGCGTTGGGCAGCGAGGGCAGACGCCGCCATAAGGCGTTGTTGTCGGCCGTGTTGTAGGCGAAAAATTCGACCGTCGAGCTCAAGCGGCTCGCGAAGCTGACATAAAAGCGCGCCCGATCGCGGGTGACGTCAAAGCCGTCATAGCCGCCACCGCGCACCGGCAAGGACTCAATGTCCCAGCGGTTGCGCCCCTGACGCATGGCCACCTTCAATACGTTGTCAAAGGGATCAGGGTAGACCACGATCGGTTGCTCTGCGTCGATGACTTCAAGGCCGAAGATTCCCTCGTGGCGCTGGATGTTCTCAAAGCTCCAGCTTCCACCGACCGGGCGTCGACCTACGGTTAACTGCGCCGCGCTGCACGCGCGATCTGGGCAGGAATGATAGCCAAGCCACATCGTGCCGTCCTCATCGACGACCAGGCTCGTGCGATCGTTTAGCGCATGATTAAAAGAGAAGTTAGAGTCAACCACCTGCGGAGTCCAGGTGCCTTCTTCCCAGGGCACCTCGCGCGGTACGTCCGGCGCCACCCAGATTTCCTCCTCGATCAACGGAACGTCCCAGACATAGGGCACGTCAGGGCCGACATCCTCGATGACGACGACGTCATCAGCCAAGATCGGCCCGGCATCGAGCTCGAGCTGCGCGTCGGGCCCGAAGGGCTCATAAAACTCCCAGCGATTGGCGTTGTATTGATCGCTGCAATCACAGCCTGCGAGGGGAAAGAGGGCAAAACACAACACGACAAATCGTCTTGGCAACATGGGCGAGCCTTGGATCGGGCAGGGTAATACCAACAAACAATCAGCAAGAGCCTGGGGGGGCCGATGCAGTGTGACACAAGTAGGGTGTGCGGGGCAAAAGCGATGGAGGGAGAATGAAAAATGCCCTCCCGTCACGGCCGTGACGGGAGGGCTCAAGCGTCAGCGGGCCTTGACCTCGATCTTTCGCGGTTGGGTGCTCTCGGCCTTGGGCAGGTTGAGGCGAAGCACGCCGTCGGTGAGCTCGGCGCTGATCTTGCTCTGGTCGATTTGCTGACCGAGGCGAAACTGGCGACTGAAGTGGCCCGTACGAAACTCCGTGTACAGAGGCTGCCAGCGATCTTCGACCGGGCGCGTGTAGCCGGTGATCGTGAGCAGGTTGTCGCGCAGGTCGATCTCGAAGTTCTTGGCGCTGGTGCCGGGCACGTCGGTGACGACCATCAGCACGCGTGAAGTCTCGTAGATGTCGACGTCGGGTTTGAAGTAAAGGCCCTCGCGGGTGCCTTCACCGGCTTGGAGCTCTTCTTTGTCGCGAACCTGAAGATCGCGGGTTTCGGACGAACTTTTCTTGGCCATGATTCATACTCTTCAATAGGTGCATTTAGGATTCGACATCATCAAAGGGAGCAAAAACTGCGTGGTTTCAGGAAATCTTGATCTTACGCGGTTTGGCCTCTTCGGAGCGCGGCGCATAGATCTCGAGAATGCCGTCTTTGTACTCGGCCATCACCTTTTGGCCGTCGATCGGCTGAGGCAGCGTCACGACGCGGCGAAACTGGCCGGCTTCACGCTCGCGACGATGGTAATTGGCCGACTCCTCGACAGCCTCGTGCACGCGCTCGCCGCGGATGATGATCTGCTCGCCCTTGCAGCTCACATCGAGGCTGCTCTTGTCGATGCCAGCCATCTCGGCGCGCACCATGAAGCTTTCGCCATCGTCGTAGATGTTGACCAGGGGAAAAACACCACCAACCTGGCGCAGGTTCGAGGGGCCAAAGAGGTCGCGAAGCTCGTTGCGAAATTGGGACAGAGAGTCGTCGGAACGGCGGGGCTGATACATAAAGGGTCCTCCTCATAGATACAGACAGTGTTTGCCAATTCAACGGGAAAACTTTTGCAGATAAACCTCGTCTGGGCCGCTAAGCTAAACACAGTGTTTGGGCGTCAAGACGGCGAGGCATGTTTTTTAGACTCTTTGGATAAGGCTTTATTATCAAGGCATTAGGCCGATCGCCTGTTCGCTGGCCAGCGCGCAGGTGCCAGCAGGCTTGCATTGGCAGGGCCAAGGGCACTAACATTTCGGGCGATGCGCACCGCTCAAGGCGCGCTTGTCCAACCCAACGACCATTTTAGTGAGGTCCCATGCGCGTCGTAGACCTGATCCGTCAGAAGCGAGATGGCATTGAGCTTAGCCCCGAAGACCTGCGTGCCCTCGTCGAAGGTTATACAAACGGCGAGGTGCCCGACTACCAGATGTCGGCCTTCTTGATGTCGTGTTTCTTTCGCTTGATGACGCCCAAGGAACTCGCTGCGTGGACCGAGGCGATGTTGCACTCCGGTCACGTGCTCGACCTCTCGGACATTCCCGGCGCCAAGGTCGACAAGCACTCGACGGGCGGCGTGGGCGACAAGGTCTCGCTGATCCTTGCGCCACTGGCCGTGGCTGCGGGCCTCAAGGTTCCGATGATCTCGGGGCGCGGTCTGGGCCACACCGGCGGCACGCTCGACAAGCTCGAGAGCATCCCGGGCTTTGACGTCAACCTGCCCGTCGATCGCTTCATCGAGATGGTGCGCACGCTCGGTTGCGGGCTGATCGGCCAGACAGGAGAGGTCGCACCGGCCGACAAGAAGATCTATGCGCTTCGCGATGTCACATCCACCGTCGAGTGTATCCCGCTCATCGCCAGCTCGATCATGAGCAAGAAGCTCGCCGAGGGCATCGATGCCCTGGTGCTCGACGTCAAGGTCGGCAGCGGAGCCTTCATGAAAGACCTCGGGCGAGCGCGCGAGCTGGCGCGCACGATGATCGACATCGGCGCCCAGATGGACCGACCGGTGCGCGCCTTGATCACCGACATGGATCAGCCCCTGGGTCTGGCGATTGGCAACAGCCTCGAGGTCTGGGAGAGCATCGAGACCTTGCGCGGCAATGGCCCGGAGGATTTGACCGAGCTGACGATCGAGCTCGTCTTGGAGATGCTCGATGTGGCCGGCCAGGTGGGCAATCGCGTCGAAACCAAACGTCATCTGCGTGAGCTGCTCGAAGATGGCTCGGCACTTCGGGTCTTTCAAAACATCATCAAGGCCCAGGGCGGCGATCCGGGGGTCTGCGACGATCGTGACAAGTTGCCAACGGCGCGCCACACCGAGGCGTTCGTGGCCTGGAGTGATGGACTGATCGTGCGCATGAATGCCGAGGAGGTCGGGATCGCGGCCATGGAGCTTGGCGCGGGACGTCGAACCAAGGAGGACGTGATCGACCACGCCGTGGGCCTGATGTTCGAGAAAAAGCGCGGCGAGCTGGTCACCGAGGGCGATACGATCCTGATAATTCACTACAACGACGCCACCCACCTGGAGTCGTGCAAGGCGCGCCTGCGCGCGGCGATCGAGATCGGCGATGGGCCGGCCTACGAGCAGCCTTTGATCCTGGATCGGTTGGCGTGAGGCGATCGGTGCTCATCTCGGGGGCACTTGGCGGGCTCTTGCTGCTTTGCAACTGCGAGCGGCAAACGCCAGAGCTGGCCGAGCAACCGCTTGAGCTGCAAGGGCTCGAGGGCGGCTTCTTTGATGACGCCTTGCTGCTCGAGGGCGCGATCGATATCGCCAAAGAAGAGGCCGAGGTCGTGTGCGCAGGTAAAGGATCTGTGGAGATTCGCGGTGTCGTTTTTGCGCCGCAGGGGCAATTGGCGCTGGCACCAAAGTGGCCATTCCCGGCCTGGTTGGTCGGCTCGGCCGCTGCCTCGGCCTTGGAGGGCGAGCTTGGGGTGGGCGAGGTGGCCGTGCGCCTCTACGAGCGTGCGGACGCCCTGTTGGCCCAGACCACGACGAGTCGTTCGGGGCGCTTTTGTCTGTTGGTCGACGCGCTGGGGCCCACCACGGTGGTGGAGGCTGGCTCCGGCGGCGTGCGGCTTCGGCGCCTGGTCTTGAATGCCGACGATGCCGATGTTCATGCGGTCTCGGAGGCTTTTTTGCAGACGCTACTCGAGCGCGAAGTTGCGCTGGACAAGGTGGCGCGCGCGACGCTGGTGAACCTGGAGGTCGTCGGCCAGACCGCCGTCGATCTGCTCAATCCGGTCGTGCTCGAGGACGGCGAGGGTGTGGCCGCTGGCGTGGAGCGCGCCAAGCGAGCGCTCGAGGGTGATGCGCGCTTTGGAGCGATGATCGAGCGCCTGGCCCGGCGCTGAGCACTGCAAGAAACAAACGCGGGACACCTTTTGGGGTGTCCCGCGTTTGTTTCTTGTCTGATCGGTTTTGCTGATAAGCCGGGTTCTGTTTCGCGCATCTTGCAACGCGCGACAATGGCCATTCATCTAGGCCCACTGTTGCCAGTGGGCTCAAGCGGTTACCTGAGATCAGCGAGGCGGGTACCTCGGAGCCGCCGACAAGCGACGTCTCGACCTCTGTTTACCTTGCATCGGGTGGGGTTTACCATGACGGACGACGTCACCGCCGTCCCGGTGAGCTCTTACCTCGCCTTTTCACCCTTACCGAGCCGTAGCCTGGCGGTCTGTTTTCTGTGGCACTTTCCCTGGGGTTACCCCCGGTCGGCGTTACCGACCACCCTTACCCTGTGATGCCCGGACTTTCCTCCCGCCTGCCTTTGCCGTTTAAAGCCCGGGCAGACCGGCGACCATCCCACAAAGCCGATCGCGACACTTATAGACGACATGCGGCCAAGTGCAAACATTCCGCGCGCCAATAACGCGCGCAATGTTTGCTTCAGGCCTCGATCGATTCCTCGGATTGGGAGTCGCTGGTGAGGCCGTCCTCCCAGAAGTAGAGGATGCGATTGCAGCTCGGGCAGGTCTCGAGGGTTTCGGCGCGCTGAATCTCGATATACTGCTGGGGCGGCAGCGACATGAAACAGCCCTCACAGTGCGAACTCTTGGCGGCGACGACGGCCAATCCCGGCCGGCGGCTGCGAATGAAGTCGTACTTGTAGATCACGCGCTTGGAGACCTGGCCGCGCGCCTCGTCTCGGCGCGTGCCGAGGCGCTCGATCGTGCGGTCGAGGGTGGCGAGCTGGCGCTCGGCCTCGGCCTCATCGGAGGCGATGCCCTCGCGAAGCTGCACGATCTTCTCCTCCTTCTCGCCAATCGACTTCTCGGTGGCCTCGATGATCTCGAGCAGATGGAGGAGTTCTTCCTCGGTCTGTTCGGTCGATTTCTTGAAGGCCTCGATTTCCTTTTCGACCGCGTTGAACTCCTTGGTCGTGCCCACATCGCGCAGCCGCTTTTGACGGGATGTGAGCTGCTCGGTGACCTCGCGCAGATCATCTTTTTTCTGGCGTTGCAGGCTGCGGATTTCCTCGAGCTCGCCCTTTTGGGCATTGAGGTCCTCGACCAGCTTGTCGAGAAAGCCGGTGTTTTCCTGGAGCCTGGACATGATCTCCGCTTTGCGCTGGAGGATCTCGTCTAATTCCAGATCATTGTTCTGAAGTTCGCGTAGTAGGGCCAACTGCTGCTTCAATTTTCACCTCGCCGATGTGTCGTCCCAAATACAAAAGCGCCTGAAGGGAAACCCTTCAGGCGCTTTGATATTGAAGCCTCTTTTTTGCCGTACTCTTTGCTGTTGCAGTCCCGTTCACGGATGCTGCAACCTTGGTATTTGCTCAGACTTGCTGTCACGTGTTTAAACCCGACTGTCTTTGGTTCATCGGTGTCCTCGAGACGAGGCACCGATCTTGGTTCAAGGTTCATCGTCACTCTATCAAAACCGGCAATCACCGGATCGGAGGTCCGAAGTCCTCCAAATGGGCCCACCTGGACTCGAACCAGGGACCGGCCGGTTATGAGCCGGCGGCTCTAACCAACTGAGCTATAGGCCCGTCAGCAATAGCGGCCCTTTGGGTCCGCGTTTGCCAAGGACGAACGGACAAGATGCAAGGGGTATTTCAATTGCTCAACTTTTTCCCTTACCTTCCATACCGTGTTCGGCTCAGGGGACAAGTCCGGGCATTTGCTCGAAAATTTGCTGGCCCTGGCCGCGCACGGTGCATTTCATAGCGAAGCGCGCTTGTTTTCGCAAGTGCGTTTTTCATAAAATTGTCGTGCATGCTCAAAAACTTGGGCACGCTGCGCCGCGCTTGTAGGGCGCACAATTGTCTTGACGCCCTACCAAAGCTACTTTATGGTCCGTGCTCTCTTTCGAGGCGGCGAAATAAAGCGCTGTGAAAGGGCTTATAAAGTGGGGCGCATAGCTCAGCGGGAGAGCGGCGGCCTTACAAGCCGTTGGTCACAGGTTCAAATCCTGTTGCGCCCATGGCTCTCGGGCTCGATGTTGAAAGGGTTGGTTTTAGGGGTGGTAGTTCAGATGGTTAGAATGCCGGCCTGTCACGCCGGAGGTCGCGGGTTCGAGCCCCGTCCACCCCGCTCTAAAATGCCCAAGAGAATGCTTTACATCTCTTGGGCAACCATAGTAAGGAAGTTTCAGCCACTCAGGGGTGGTAGTTCAGATGGTTAGAATGCCGGCCTGTCACGCCGGAGGTCGCGGGTTCGAGCCCCGTCCACCCCGCTTGAAGAGAGCCACCAAATCCCCGGATTTGGTGGCTCTTTTCGTTTCTGGAGCTTTATGAAGCGCACGCTGGCGATCGGCTTGTTGATGGTAGTTGCTGTGAGCGCCTGCGCGCCGGCATCGACGCTCGCGCCGCAAAGCTCGAGCTGGGAGCGGGCAGCGGGCTTTGGGCCTGCGGCGCCGCTGAGTTGGAGCGGGCAGCAAGACGACCCAAGCTTTGAGCGCTGGGACCAGTCGCGGCGCCAACGCCAGGCGAGCTCGGCGCGCCCGGCCGCCATCTTCGACGTGGCCTATCGGCTGTATTCGCGCTATCTTACCCAGGTTGATGGCCCGCGCTGCGAGCATCGTCCGACCTGCTCGCGCTATGCACACGAGGCTTTGCAAAAGCACGGCTTCGTTTTGGGCTCGATGCTGACCATCGACCGGCTGATGCGGGCCAACCGCTCGAGCGTGCTGCGTCAGTTGCCGATCGACAAGGTCGAGGACGGGCAGATCTATTACCGCGATCCGGTCGAGCACAACGACTTCTTCTTGTAGCCTTTAGCATGCCGGTTAATCGCGCGTTATTTTGGACGGGGATCGTGGCGGTTTGCGGCCTTCTGGCGAGCGGCTGTTGGGACAAGCGCGAGCCGAGCGATCAGGCGCCGCTTCAGCCGCTGATCTACACCGAGTATCCCAACCTGACGCCGGAGGCGGCCGCCGTGCGCGAGCGCCGCCTGGTGCGTCAACTCATGGACGGTGCCGGCTCGGGTGGGCAGTGGGGAGATTTGGAGACCTCGCCGGTGCAGGCCATGCCGGCGCTCGACAACGCCCAAAAGCTTGGCGAGGCGATCTTCGAGGCCCTGATCGATCGGCGCGAGGCGCTCTGGGAGCATGTCTTTGTCAGCCCGCTGGCCTACTCCCAGCTCGTGCACGTCGACATGGAGGCCGCGCGCGAGTTCGTCGACAATTTGCAGGGAAAGTCGTTTGCAGCCTGGAAGCTCTTTGACGTCGAACAGTCCTCCGAGCTCGCCGAGGGCGGCCTCAAGGCCCTGGTCAGCCTCGACGAGCTTCGTTTGGGCCAGGGCCGAACGGTCGATGGGCCGGTGGCCAAGGACGAGGAGGCCATCGTGCAATACTGGGGAAACATCCTGGTGCTGCGCTTCAAGCAGACCGACGTGCGCTTTGAGATCGCGATTCCAAAGATCGTGCGTGTTGCAGACCCGCTTCAGGGCGGCGCAAGCGTGCTGGCGCTCGCCTCGGAGATCCGAATGGACCGCCGCCTGGAGGTGCTTTTGCGCATGGGCCTGCATCTCAAGGCCGAGCTGATGCGAAGCCGCGAGTATCCGTATCCACTCAAGGTGGGCAATTTTTGGCGCTACCGACGCTACAATGCTGCCGCCAGCAACGATCCCCTCGATTTGCTCGATCAGGTCTCCGACGACCCATCGGTGGTGCTCGACGCCTCCGAGGTGCTGCTCGAGGTCGAAGCGATCGATCGCTACGAGACGATTCGCCTCGTGCGCCTTGCCCGCACTTACAACGATCAGCGCCTGTCGCGCTACATCGAGCACTGGCTTTTGACTCCGCGCCACATCTATCTTTGCCCTCGCCCGTGCCAGAACAACATTGAGAACATCGGCTGGCTGCTCGAGTATTTTGACAACCAGACGCCGATCTATCGCTTCGCCCTGACGCCGTCCATGGCCTGGAAGCGCGGGGGCGCCGACGCCAGCACCGACGCGGTTTTTCGCGTCGATCCAACATGGCAGTCCATGGAGACGGCGGCAGGCACGTTTAGCGCCGTGGTGGCGATTACGGGCACAGGCGCGCTCGGCCAGGTCGACCGTCATCTGGCCGGGGCTGGACAGCGGCGCTACTTCGCCACCGGAAAGGGTGTGATCAAGCGCGTCCTCAAGAACAAGGACGTCGAGATCACCGAAGAGCTCGTCGAGACCCGGATCATGCCCTAATTGCGCGTCACCGGCGTATCGGCCTGCGCGGTCCACTCCCACATCGATGCGTCGTAGTTCTTGATGTTGGTGTAGCCTAGCGAGCTGAGCACGGCAAAAATGAAGCCCGAGCGGATGCCGCCCGTGCAATAGGCGACGATCTGCGTGTCGTGGGTTATGCCGCGGCTGGCGAAAAGAGCGCGCAGCGCCTCCGGTGAGCGAAGCTTGCCGTTGCTCTCGAAGACCTCGTACCACCACAGGTGGCGCGCGCCGGGGATGTGACCGGCGCGATCCTCGCCGTACTTGGGGATGCCGCGGTATTCGATGGCCTCGCGCGTATCGAGCAGCACAATCTTGGAGGGATCTTTTTCGAGCGCGGCGGCGATCTCGGCCGTCGTAGCGCGCAACTCCTCGCGGCGCGCCACGACGAAGTCACCGGCCACGACCTTGACCGTGGCTTTGACAACCTCTTCGGTAGCGTCGGCTTTTTGGGCCTGCTTCCAGGCCTTGTAGCCGCCCTGGAGCACGTAGACCTCGCGCTTGCCAAGGTATTGCAAGCTCCAAAGTACGCGGCCCTCCTCGCCCCAGGCGCTCTTGGCGCTCCAATCGCCGTAGATGAGCACGGGCTTGTCGGCGCGAACGCCGGCTTTTTGAAGCATTGCGCTCAGGCGCTTGTCGTCGGAGCTGATCGTGCCCGACTTGTCGCCGTCGACATAGAGCTGCCAGGGGGTGTTGTAAGCGCCGGGGATGTGGGCACGCTTGAAGGCCTTGGCTTCGCGGGCGTCGATGAGCGCAGCACCCTCAGCGCGCAAAGCCTCAAAGCGCTCCAGATCGACGAAGACCTCGTTGAAGCTCGGAGGCGCGCTGCTTTGAGCCTCGGCGCAGCCAAGCAACAGAGCCAATGTCGCCGTGGCCAGGGTGAAGGCGAGCAGCAAGAGCGCGATGGGGTGACGGCGGGACAAGGTGTGCATGGCGGCTCTCGACTCTCGGTGGACAAAAAAAACTCGGGTACGGCCAATGGTGCGCCGTACCCGAGAGTCAATTGCTCGAATGCAGTGGCGCGTTAGTTCTCGACGACGACTTCGACTTCGTGACGGTCTTCGATCGGCAGACCTTCAGTGCGCGACCACTCCCACCAGGAGCCGTCGTAGTTCTTGGCCGCCGGAAATTCAAGCCACTGGAGTACGGCGTAGAGGAAGCCCGAACGCACGCCGCTCTGGCAGTAGGGGATGGTCAGCGAGGTCTCATTGATGCCCAGTGCAAGCAACTCGGCGCGGATCTCGGCTTTGGGGCGAAGCACGCCGTCGGCGCTGATGACGTCTTCCCAGTGGTAGTGCACGGCCTGTGGGATGTGGCCCGCGACCGTGTTGCCACGGCGCACGGCGTCTTCGAGGTCGCCGTCGTACTCGGCGTCGGTGCGGCTGTCGATAAGCTTGAGCGTGCCATTTTGGCTAGCAGCCAGAACTTCGGCCTGGGTCGCGCGGATTTCGGGGCGAAGCTTCACGGTAAAGGTGCCAGTGGCGGCCGTGGTCGTGCCAGCCTCGGTTGTCAGGTTGGCCTTTTTGTAGGCCTCAATGCCGCCATTGAGCAGGTAGACGCTCGGGTGGCCGATGTATTCAAGTGTCCAGAACAGACGACCGGCAGCGGAATCGCCCTTGCCGCCGTCGCCGTAGATCAACACGGTCTGGTCATTGTTGATGCCCAGGCTGCGTGCGGCAACCTGCAGATCGGCCGCGCTGTCGAGCACGATGCCGTTTTTGTCTGGATAGACAAAGGCCTTCCAGGCGGCGTTGACCGCGCCCGGAACGTGGCCGTCCGTGAAGTTCGATGCGCCGCGCGCATCGAGCACGAGCGCGCCCTGTCCACGAAGGTACTCGAAGTCATCGATCTCCAAGAATACTTTCGCCGTGACCGTGCGCTCTTCGCCCTCGGGCTCACCGCAGGCAGCGACAAAGGAAAACGACAAGAGCGTGACGAGAAGGTAGAGCGCGGTGTGCTTGAATTTGCCTTGCCAGTGTTGTCGGTTCATCGTCATTCTCCTGATTGGGTGGTGCTCTTTAAGTTCGTTGTTTCAAACAGTTAGGCCATGGTTTAGTTATGCGGCTTGCGAGATGGCACATAAACCCTACTGGCTAACTATGGTTTAACGGGAGCGATGATCGAAGTCAATAGTTTTTGTCGTAGGGTTCAAGAATTGTTCGAGGCGTTGATGCCAACGTCAAGAGATTGACGCAGCGCTCTGGCTACTGCTCGTTTGTTACGTTATGATGCGCGAAGCAACACCTTCGAAATCATTCATATCGAAAAACTGATGCTGAGACTCCGAGAGGGATTTCATGAAGAACGACTGTTTGCGCATTTTTCTCTTGTTCGTGGTGATGGCGTTCGTGTCGGCCTGTGGTGGCTGCGGGGCGGGCGAGGCCGGCTCGGAGTGTCATCCCGACGATCGCGATTCGTGCAATGATGGCCTGGTGTGCGCGGCCCACGCTTCGGGGGACAACCTGTGTCAGATTCCGGTTGGCGGGGCCTGCGATCTCGACGACGATCCGTCGTATTGTCAGACCGGATCGGCTTGCTTTAAGCAGCGCGACGAGAGCGCTTGTTTGACCACGCGCGGCAACACCTGCAGCGCCGAGGAGGCCCACTGCGCGCCCGACCTCGTGTGTGCCGAGCGCGAGGGCGGCACCTTCGCCTGCTACAGCCCCGTGGTGGTGACGGGCCTGGTCTTTGACTCCGAGGATCGCGACGCGATCGAAGGGGCCCATGTTATTGCGCTCAACGAGGAGGCCACGGCCGTCACCGATGTGGCGATCTCGGGCGTCGACGGCAGCTACGCGCTCTCGCTGCCGGTCAAGCGCGATGCCAATGGCAAGCCTTTGCGCCAATTCTTTACGCTGCGCGCCAGCGCCCAGGACTATCAGACCTTCCCCAGCGGCATTCGCACGGCGCTGCCGATCGATGCCTCAGTGGGCACGGACAAAGACGGCAAGTGGCGGATCTCCACGGCGCTGACCGAGATCGCGATGATCGCGCTGCCTGAGAGCGAGCAGGGCCGGGCGGCAATCTCCGGGCGCGTGCTCGCATCGACACGGTCCGACGGCGTGCTTGTGGTGGCCGAGCGTGACAACAAGGGTATCAGCGGTGTCAGCGATCGCCGTGGTCACTACACGATCTTCAACGTGCCGCCCGGCGGCTACGCGGTGCGCGGCTACGCCGCCGGCGTGCAGCTCGAGCCGGTGAGCGCGACGATGCAAGACGCCGATTTGACCGGCGTCGATCTGCAGGAGTCGGACAAGGGGGTGGCCAGCGTCAGTGGGACGATCCAGATCGTCGCTGCCGGTGGCGGTCTGACCACCTCGGTGGTGTTCGTCGTCGCCTCGACCTTCAACGAGCTCGCCATTCGCGGCGAGGTCCCCTCAGGGCTTCGCGCGCCGCGCACAGGCACGCCCAACATCAGCGGCAGTTGGACGATCGAGGGCGTGCCGGCTGGCGACTACGTTATTTTGGCAGGATTTGAGAACGACTTTCTCGTGCGCGATCCGGACCCGGGCATCGCCGGCACCGAGATTGTGCGCATCACGATCCCGGCGAGCTCGGCGCCTGTCACAATCGGTCAGTCATTCAAAGTCACGGCGGCGCTGGCCACGGTTTCGCCGGGCGCGACCGAGGCCGAGCTCGTCACCCAAAAGCCGATGCTGGTGTGGGGGCCGCTGAGCAACGCCGACGCCTATTCGGTGGTCGTCTTCAACGCGCACGGCAATCTCGTCTGGTCCGATGACGACGTCGCAAAACCCTCGGGCTCGACCAATGTGAGCGTTCAGTACGCCGGGCCGCTCGACGATGGCATGTACTATCAGTTTCGCGCCACTGCTCACCGGCGCGGCTCGCCGAACTCGACGACCGAGAATCTGCTGGGCGTCTTCTATACCGAGTGATGGGAGCGCGCGCGCCCATCAGAGCTCAAAAGCTCTGGTGGGCGTAATCCCACAGATAGTTGAGGCCGATGGTGAGCTCGGTGTTGGTGCCAAACTCGCCGACGGCGTCCGTGCGGTAGAGAAAGGCGTTGAAGGTGGTGGTGAAGAAGAACTGATCGAAGACGGCAAAGAAGAGCCGGTTGCCGCTGCGCAGCTCCTGGATGTTCTGGGCTGCGATGTCGTTGTAGAAGTACTCGACCTCGCTCTCGAACTGAATGGGCCGGCCGAGCAGGGTTAAGAGGCTGATGCGGCGCAGTTTGTAGCCGAGGTTGAGTCCGTAGGTGGCCTCGGCGTCGGGAGCGTTCAGGTCATGGCGAGCGTTGGCGCCGATTTTAAACTCCAGCGGAGCCGCGAGCAGGAAGCTGACGCCGAGGATGGCGCGCAGATCCATGCGCCGCCACAGGCGAGTTTCGGGCGGATCAAATTCGGTCTCGAGTTGGAGTTCGGCCAGCGGACTGGGCACGAACCAGCGACCACCCAAATCGGCGCGAAAGCCCTGGTAGCGGTACTGGCTTCGCAGTCGGATCAGATCCTTGGTCTCCTGGAATCCTACATCGGCCTCGTCGGCAACGCGCGCGGTGGCGAACTGCAAGACGGCGTCGTTGTCCCAGCCGTGGTTGCGGCTGTCCGCGCGCAGTACGATACGTCCCTCCAGGTTGATCTGGTCAGTGGAGTTGACCGTGAGCTGGGACTGGTCATAGCCCAGCGCACCGAGCACGACCGGATTATGCACGCTGACCTTGTGGTAGGAGGCGTTGAGCGAGCCGGTGAGCGTCCACAAGAATTGACGATAGAGATCGGGGAAGTTGCCGTCTGGCGAGAGTGCGTTGGTGATTTTGCCGCCCTCAGCGTAGCGGCCCGAGCTGATGTACTCGATGGCCACGGCGCTCAAGGTGGGCGGCGCGGCGCTCCACTCTGGATGGAAGATCTGGACGTTGTGAAGCTGGGCGGGTGTAAATACACTGTCGCCGCCTTGAGCCAAAAAGTCGTTGGTGGCGATGCGATAGCGCCGATCGGGGCTGGGCGCTCGCCCGTTGATCAGCAACTTGCCGTCGACGACCTCGAGGCCGGCGGCAATGAGCTCGGTGCCGATGCGTGGGCCAAGCGCGGCGAGCACGGCGCCGCTGACATCAACAGTCGCGAGCATGTTGTTAAAGGGCAGCGCCGTGTGGATGTCGGCCAGGCTCAGCTCGCCGGTGAGCGGAAACTGCTCTTCGTTTCGAAAGGCACGCCGATTGATCAGCGCAACCTCCGAGCGCGTGGCAAAGCGCATCGTGTTGAGCACGTAGCGCTGCAAGTCACTCAACTCAAAGGCTTTTTCCAATGGCACCGTGGTGATCGGTCGGCCCCAGTCGTCGCAATAGGCCTGGGCGACGGAGGTCAATATCTGGGCGGTCTCGCGTCTTGGCGGCATGTCGCGCGTGTCGAGCACGCGCGGCTCGACATCGCGAACGTGCCAAAGAGCACCTTCGTTCTCGTCGCGGGCCATATGCACGCTCAAGGTGATCACGCTGCGGTGGCCGGAGTCGGCGCTGACGATGTAGGTGCCGGTGCCCTGAGCACGGATCACGGCGGCCGATGCGCTGGGGCGCTCGGTGCCTGAGGTGTCGAGCAGGTGATTGACGATGAGCAGGTCGATGCCTGGCACCTGGCTGGCAAGGCTGTGTGCGGCCTGCACGGCGTTGGACTCGCGCACGTGAAGCTGGACGACGACGAGGTTGCTCTCCTGGCGCATCGAGTTGACGAGCGGGGCGAGCATCTCGAGCGGATCGAGCAGCTCGAGGCCTTCGGTTTGCTCGCGTCCAACGGTGCGAAAGACGCCCGGATCAACCACCGAAGTGATCGAGACGCGCAGGCCGGCGCGCTCGGTGACGACGAAGGGCCGGCCGCCGGCAAAGGTGCCGACGGACTCGCAGATCGCCTCGGCGCCGCTGAATTCGGCGCAGCGAAGATTGGCCGCCTGGGTGCGCAAGTGGGTCGCGTTGGCGGCCTCGAGAAATCCCAAGAGCTCGGCGCGCGGGACGCTGAACTCGCGGTTTCCCAGCGCGTGCGCCTCGTAGGGGATCTGCACCAGGCTGTGCATGAGGTTGCGCATGCCAGGCCGGCCCTGGGAGAGCAAGTAGCGCGCGATCGGACCGGGGAAGATGGTGTCGCCGGCGTTGAGCGCGATCGGCCGGGCCATGCCTTCGCTGCCGCTGAGGCTGTCGAGGGTCTGGTAGACGCTGGCTTGTTGGGCGTAGAAGAGATCTTCATCCGCGATGATCTCAGGGGCGCGACAGTTGGGCTGGGCAAAGCGGCCGTCGATGTTCGCCGTGAGCAAAAAGCGCAGATGACGGTGGTTCGAGCGTGGTTGGGTGGGCTTTGGCTGCGCTTCCTCGACCGCGTCAGCTTGTTCGCCCTCTTCGGAGCTGGCCGGTGCCTCGGCCGGTTGCTCGGGAGCTTCTTCGAGTGGCTGGGCCAGGGCGGGGGCGCACAAAAAGATGGAGATCAACGCTCCAACAATCCAAGTCCTCTGCAAAACAATACTCCTGACAACGTCGGTGTGGTGCAAACGGGCCTGGGGCGGTCATAGAATAACGGCCGGCTTTTGTGAAGCATCTAGCGCATCGAGCGCACCACGATTTGTCCGTCGCCTGCGATGTCGATGACGATCAGGCCGTTTTCGTCGGTGCGAAACGTCGAGGCGCCGGCTGCCTTGTAGCGCTCCAAGACATCCGGGCTGGGGTGGCCGAAGTGGTTGCGTTTGCCGGCCGAGGCGACGCCGATGCGCGGTCTGGTCGCGTGCAAAAAGCCGGAGGTGCTCGAGGTGCGCGAGCCGTGGTGGGGCAGTTTGACGATGGCGTGCGGGCCCAGGCCGCCGGCAACGAGCCAGGCTTCGCTCTGGGCTTCGATGTCGCCGGGCAGCAAAATGGCGGCGTTTGCGTGGGTGAGCGAGGTGACCAGGCTGAGATCGTTGAGCGAGCCGCGGTGGGCCCCGCCGGGGCGAGTGATGTGCAAGGTGGTCTGGCCAACGACAAAGGTGCCAGTGTGCTCGATCGGGTGCATTCGTGCGCCCCCGCTTTGCATCTCGTCTTTGAGCCGGGCGAGCTGCGGGGAGGCTTCGCCGGCGTCGAAGACGAAGTTGCGCGGCCGAGAGGGGCGCACCAGGGCGTGCAGCCCTCCCATATGATCGTGGTGGGCGTGGGTGAGGATCACCCAGTCAAGGCGCCGGATCCCGCGTTGCTTGAGGTAGGGCAGCACGCGGCTCAAGCCCGGGTCTCGGCCAAGCGCGCTGCCACCGGCATCGACGAGCACGGTGTGGCCGCCGGGTAGCTCGAGCAGTGTGGCGTCGCCCTGACCCACGGGGATGAAGTGCACGCGGGTGATATCGTCGCTTTCAAACACGGCAGCCAGCAGCGCCGGCACCAACCCAAGCGCGGTGAGCAAAGCGGCGATCACGAGCGCGCGCCGCGAGAAGGCTGTGGCGACAAGCACAAAGATGGCCGTGGCGAGGGCAAACCAGCTCAGCGCGCTCAGCGTGCCCAGCCGAAGCGTGCTGGCCGGCCAGTAGGCGACCTGCTCGAGGCCACGTTGAATGAGCACGATGCCGCCCGAGGAGAGCTCGAGCAGGATCGTCGCCAGTGGCGCACAGATGGGCATCAATAGGGCGCCGGCAACCATGGCGGGAAAAAGCACGGTGCTGACCAACGGCACGACGATCAAGTTGAGCCACAGCCCGGCCAGCGGTAGCTCGCCGGTGACCAGCACGATCGCCGGCCAGGTCGACAGGCTGGCTGCCAAGGAGATGCCGACAAATGTGGCGATGCGGCGCAGGTAGCGCCGGCGCCGGCTCTCCTCGGACGGCGCAAACTCGGGAGCCCGCAGCCAAACGGGGCGAGCACGCATGAAGAGCAGGATGCCGCCGGTGGCGAGGAAGCTGAGCTGGAATCCCAGCTCGAAGATCACCGTGGGTTGGGTGACAATCAGTGCCAGCGCGGCAGCGCACAGGGCGTGGATGCTGCAAAAAGGGCGAAGCGCGGTGTAGGCCAAGATGCCCACCGAGAGCATGGCCAGCGCGCGCTGGGCGGAGACCGGTGCGCCGATCGCCACGACATAGACGCCCAGCACCAAAACCACGGCCGGTCCACAGACACGCCGCTTGCCAAAGCGCAGCAAGAGGCCAGCAGAGCGGCCGATAAGCCAGCCCAGCACAAACCATAGAATGGCCGCGAGCACGCCCAGGTGCAGCCCGGAGATGGCGAGCAGGTGGCTTGTGCCGGTGGCATCGAAGGGCAGGCGAAAGGCCGGCAGGATCAGCCCGCGGCTGGCCGTGAGCATGCCCATGGCGACGGCGCTTTGCTCGGCTTGCAGGCGACAGCCGAGCTCGCGCTCCAAAGCGATGCGTCGCGCGGCCAGCCAGGCGAGCGCGTGCTCGTCGATGGCCGATCGCGCGCTCAAAATCTCCATCGGTTCGCGAGCGTTCGCGCGCGCGGCTAGCCCGCGGTTCTCCATGAAGCGGCGAAGGGAGGTCTCATGGGGGAAGTCCGCCGGCGCGTAGCGCTCCAGGCGCACGTAGCCGCGCACGATGTCGCCGGGCAGCGGCAACGCGGCCTCGGGCGCAGAATCGCTCGCCGACAGAGGATAGAAAACGCCCACCCTGGAGGTGCGCGGATCGTCGAGGCGAGTGTCATCGAGGCGGCTGAGCGTAAGCTCGAAGGCCCAGCCAGCGCTGTTGGGCACCGGTGCTGAGCTCACGCGCCCCTCGATCACGGCCTCGATGCGCTCATCGCCTACCCGTTTGGCCAATTGGCCGTGCTCCGGCGCACGCGCGGCATCGCCAGCGAGCAACAAGGCGCCAGCAAAAAAGGCCAATGCGCCGGCCGCAAGACGGCTGTGGGCAAGGCTTGCCGGCAGGCGGCGACCGACGAGCGCGATCACGGCGATCAGCCCGCTCCCAGCGGGCAGGGCTGCGGCCGGATTTGTCGGCCCCAGCGCAAATCCGCTCGAAAGCGTCGCTATCAACAGCAAAGTGAACAAGACCAGCGGCCTGGCGAGTGCATCCATCGAGTTGGGTCTCCGCGCGTCGAGATGAAAAATCCTCCAGATCTGTTATCGGGATTTCGCGCAATTTGTTGCGTACAAAGTGTCCAGGGCGCGATACAAGACTTTACAAATGCGCAATATCTCACGCGAAAAGCGCCATTTTACCCAGCGGATCAAGAACTTTTCCACAGATTTTGCGAAGTTTCCCACAGGTTGTGCCCTTGTGGCGCGCTGCTCACAGCCATCATGTCGGCCGCCCACCGACACAAGCCCAAGCCATTAATTTTAAACGGCTTAATGGCAATTTAGCGTGCGCAGGTCGATGTTCCAGCTGGCCCCAGGCGATCTCGTGAACGGGTGTTGTGCGGGGGCTGTGGAAAAGCCTGTGGGAAAATTTGTGGACAATTTTTCGCTGCGGGTCACAGGCCGCAAAAATACAACGATATTGTAGTTTTACACCGGGGGCCCCGCTGTCGGTGGGTCCGCCAAGGGCTATCCATGGGTTGACCAGGCAAGGAATATATGCCTCTGAGGTGTACGTTGTTTGATCGGTTCGAGGCATCGTGAATTTGCACAACGGTCGCTGGTCAATGGCCCTTTTTTGAGTAATTTTGACCCGTGACTTGGGCAAGCGCGATCAAAAGCGTTTGCGTTATGGCGTGAGTTTGGTATTCCATGCCGCGCCACCTGAGCTCTTCTCTGACGATGTTTCTGCGCGCCGGTCAAGCGCACCGCCCGCGTGGGATGTCAATGCACAAGAAAAAACGGAACGATCTATGTTGAACTTCATCACCCAGCTGTTCGGTACGGCCAACGATCGCTATGTCAAAGATGCGCGAGCGCGCGTTACGGCCATCAACAGCCTGGAAGCCTCGCTCAAGAAGTACTCGGACGAGGAGCTGCGCGGTCAAACGGTCAAGTTTCGCGAGCGCCTGGACAAAGGCGAGCAACTCGACTCGCTGCTCGTCGAGGCGTTTGCCACGGCGCGCGAGGGCGGCATTCGGGCGCTGGGCATGCGCCACTACGACGTGCAGCTGATCGGCGGCATGGTGCTCCACGAGGGCACGATCGCCGAGATGAAGACCGGTGAGGGTAAGACGCTGGTTGCGACGCTGGCCCTGTATCTCAACGCTCTGGCCGGCGATGGCGCGCATCTGATCACGGTCAACGACTATCTGGCTCAGCGCGATGCGGCCTGGATGGGCAAGCTCTACAACTTTTTGGGCCTGAGCGTGGGCACGATCATCTCGGATCTGTCCGACGCCGAGCGCAAGCGCGCCTACGGCAGCGACATCACCTACGGCACGAACAACGAGTTTGGCTTCGACTATCTGCGCGACAACATGAAGTACCGCCTGAGCGATTATGTTCAGCGAAAGCTCAAGTTCGCGATCGTCGACGAGGTCGACTCGATTCTCGTCGATGAGGCGCGCACGCCGCTGATCATCAGCGGCAAGGCGGATATGGACACCGCCCTGTACTTCGACATCAACAAGATCATCCCGTACCTCAAGCGCGACGAGGACTATCTCGTCGACGAGGAGCACCGCTCGACGACGCTCACCGACAGCGGCATCGAGAAGATCGAGGAGCGCATGGCCATTGCCAACCTCTACGATCCGACCAACATCGAGGTGGTCCACCACGTCAATAAGTGCTTGCAGGCGCACACGCTCTATAAAAAAGACGACCAGTACATCGTGCGCGAGGGTGAGGTGATCATCGTCGACGAGTTCACCGGCCGCCCGATGCAGGGCCGTCGCTGGTCCGATGGTCTTCACCAGGCGATCGAGGCCAAAGAGGGCCTCGAGATCAAGGACGAGAACCAGACGCTGGCCACGGTCACCTTCCAGAACTACTTTCGCATGTACGAAAAACTCGCCGGCATGACCGGTACGGCCGAGACCGAGGCCGAGGAGTTCCACGAGATCTACAAGCTCGAGGTCGTGGTGATCCCGACCAACCGGCCGATCCAGCGCCTCGATCAGGAGGACGTGGTCTTTCGCAGCTACCGCGAGAAGTTCAACGCGATCGTCGAGCAGATTCTGCTGTGCAACGCCAAGGAGCAGCCCGTGCTCGTCGGTACGACGAGCGTGGAGAAGAGCGAGGCGATCAGCCAGGTGCTCAAGAAAAAGGGCATCGCCCACGAGGTGCTCAACGCCAAGCAGCATGGTCGCGAGGCGCACATCGTCGCCCAGGCCGGGCGCAAGAGCGCGGTGACGATCGCCACGAACATGGCCGGTCGCGGAACCGACATTTTGCTCGGCGGCAACCCGGAGTTTTTGACCGAAGAGATCCTTGGCAAGCCCGAGGTGCCCGAGTTTACCCCCGAGAACGAGCGCGCCAACTACTTGAGCGACGAGTACAAGGTGCTCTTCGAGACGATGCGCAAGCAGTGCGTCACCGAAAAAGAGCAAGTGCTCGCCGCCGGCGGCCTGTTCATCATCGGCACCGAGCGCCACGAATCTCGCCGCATCGACAACCAGCTTCGTGGTCGTGCCGGCCGCCAGGGCGATCCCGGTGAGAGCCGCTTCTTCCTCTCGCTCGAGGACGATCTGTTGCGCCTCTTCGGCGCCGATCGCATCGGCAAGATCATGGACACGCTGCGCATGGAAGACGGCGTGCCGATCGAGCATCGCATGGTCACGCGCAGCATCGAGGGCGCCCAGAAGAAGGTCGAGGCGCGCAACTTCGAGATTCGAAAGAACATCCTCGAGTACGACGACGTCATGGACGTGCAGCGAAAGAGCATCTACACGCTGCGTCGAAACGTGCTTCGTGGCCACGACGAGAAAAAGCGCACGCTCTTGCCCATGGTGCTCGACCAGTTCGAAGAGGTCGCCGTGGCAACGCTCGACACCTACGCGGCGCGCGTCGTGCGACACGACGACTGGGATATCTCCGGTCTGACCGCGGCCCTCGAGCAGGTCTTCAACCTGCGCGTCGATCTCGAGAGCATCACCGGGCGCGACGCGATCGAGATGTACGTCTGGAACAGCATCACCAAAATGGTCGATGAAAAAGGCGAGATGTTCGACAAGATCGCCGAGCGTCTCAATGAGCGCCGCGCCCAGCTGCAGGCCGAGGCCGACGCGGTCGGCGAAGACGGCGAGGCCACGCGCGCGGCGGTGGCCGACATCGACCTCGTCAGCGGCCGCGAGCTCTTCGAGGAGCAAATTCAGTCGCGCTATCTGGCGTCGATCGATCGCTTCTGGCGCCAGCATCTCCTGGCCATGGATCAGCTTCGCGACGGCATCGGCATGCGTGGCTACGCCCAAAAAGATCCCAAGCAGGAGTACAAAAAAGAGGGCTACACCCTCTTTGTCGATCTGATGTTGAGCATCAAGACCAACATCGTCGAGTTCGTCTCCAAGGTCCAGGTCGAGACGCCGGCCTCGCTCGAGGCCGTGCCCCAGCACAATGTGCCCAAGCAGATCCATTTCAACCGCCCGGGCGTCCAGGAGGTGGCCGCCCAGCAGCAAGAAGAGGACACCTTCAAGCGTGATTTGCCCAAGGTCGGGCGCAACGATCTGTGCCACTGCGGCAGCGGCAAGAAGTACAAGAATTGCTGCATGCGCAAAGAAGCCGCCGCAAGCTGGTGATGCGCATCTTCGTGCAGAACCTGGCCTTCAGCGGTCGCCACGGCGTCTATGAAGACGAGCGCCGCGACGGTCGCCGCTTCGAGGTCGATCTGAGCGTCGATCTGGCCGAGGCGACCGCCGGCCAATCCGATCAGCTCGACGACACGCTCGACTATCGGCGACTGGCCGAAACGATCCTGGAATTTGGTCAGGGACCAAGCTGTATACTCGTCGAGCGTCTGGCTGACCAAATCCTCACGGCGCTCTTCTCGCGCCACAGCGAGGTCGTGGCCGCTTCGGTCACGATCCGCAAGTACGCCACCGGCGTGCCGGGCAATCCCGCCTGTGTCGGTGTGCAACTGGAGCGGACCAGGTAGAGCCCTGCTGCTCGCTCCTGAGCAGCTGGCACATACCGACACCGAGTAACAAACCATGCTCTTCGAACGCAGCGGCTTACATCTGTTTACCTGGCGCGGGATCGCGGTCTCCGTGTCGATGTGGTACATGATCTTGATGGCCTTCATCGTGTTCATGCCGATGATGGGCTCGGGCACGATCATCAGCGGCGTGATCTTCGCTGTGGCCGTCACGCTCTCCTTGCTCGTGCACGAGTTTGGCCATGGTTTGGTCTCCAAGCACTATGGGCTAGGCCCGCGCATCTTGCTGCACGGCTTTGGTGGGCTCTGCATCAGCGATTCGGCCGCCCAGAGCGACGGCGACGACGCGCGCATCCTGCTGGCCGGCCCCTTTGCCGGCCTGGCCTTTGGCGGTTTGCTCATCGCCTTGCAGTTTTTCTTGCCCGGCGTGGTCGGGGTATCGCCCCTGCTCGCCAAGTTTGTCGGCGCCCTGATCTGGATCAACATCGTTTGGAGCCTGGTCAACTTGCTGCTGCCGATCTGGCCGCTCGACGGCGGGCAGCTCTTTCATCTGATCTTGCGCCGCTTCACGGCGCCCGACAAAGCCCAGCGCGTTGCCCTGACGGTGAGCATCTTTGTTGTCATTCCAGTGGCGATCGTGGGCTTCATGGTGCTCAAGAGCCTGTTCTTTGCGATCCTCGGCCTGTTCATCTTGATGGACAACGTCAACACTTTGCAAAGCGGCCATGCGCTCGTTGATCGCGCCGGCAGCAAGCCCAAAAAGGCCAGCAGCTTTCACGAGGAGTTGATGCGTGAGGCCGAGATCGCCTTCAAGGAGCAGGATTGGCGCGAGGCCGCTCGCCTTGGCCACCACATGCGCTCGGTGGGCTCGATGCCCAACGCCATGCTCAAGCGCGTGTGGACGATCCTGGGCATCGCGACCATGGAGCTTGGCCACTTCGACGAGGCTTTGAACTACCTCGAGCGCGCCCCCGACACCAACGAGGTGCGCACGGCCTATCAGCGCTGCAAGAAGCAGTTGCCCGGCGACGCCAAGAACCTCGCATGATCCGGGTCCTCTACCAGCTCAAGAGCGATCCGCACGCCATCGACGAGCTTCGCGCGGCCTGGGCCGAGATCGTCGAGGCCCACGCCCGAGCCGGCCACGGCGCGCTCGAGAGCCTGCTGCTCCAGGACCACGAAGATCCAAGTCGCGTGCTGATTATCTCGCGCTGGCAAAGCATCGAGCACTGGAACACCCAACAAAACGACGACGTCCACCCCGCAGCCTTCGCCCGGCTTCGCACGGTCGCCACCCTCGAGCACAAGAGTATCTTCGATGAGCGCGGCGTGATCGCCCAGACGGCCCCGTGAGCGATCCGATCACCACACTCGAGCACTGTCTGGGAATCTCAACCGACGACGCTGAGGAGCTCTTACAGCTCACCTTCTCCGTCGATCAAGAGGTCGCGATCAAGGCCTACGGCTACCCCAAAGACAATCTGATCCCGCCCCCGATGCAACAGCGCCTGGCCGACCCGGCCTACGTCGCCTTGCTCGTCGAGCTGGCCGCCGACGAGCAAGGCCTCGCCAGCCACGTCCTGGCCGCCCTCGAAGCCCACCTTGCGCGAATCACGGCAGCGGGCTGAAGTTTTCTCCGGCCCCGGACGTCGGCGT
>JACCWM010000110.1 GCA_013697635.1 Lujinxingiaceae bacterium
TGCACGACTCCTAACCTTCAACGTCCGCCACTATCCCATGGTCACCGATATCCTCGTCCCCTGGGAGCGAGGTTGACCCAGTGCGACCAGTTTGCAGCCGATAACGAATGCGCGGACCTTGGTGAAGATTGGGTCTGCGGTGGATATCAGATCTCTGATGCGTCGCGGGAGCCCCCAAAAGTGGGTGCACCGAGGGTATCATCGTAGAGGCTCTCCAGAGCCCGACCTTCTTCAACCACAAGAAACGTAACGAAGGTATAGCTGCTGACGGTGATTAACACCTGGACGAGGCACGATCAACGCGACGAAGCCGACCATGTCGGTCAGACGAAGGGCAGGTATCCAGGGAAGTCGGCGCCTTTTCACTCCGGTGTCCACCCGAGCGCGTCGGCGCCGGCCTCCACGGAGGCCGATGAGAAACGTAAAGAGCAAGAGGGCAAGGGCGCAGCCGATGAGCATCGCATAGGCTCGGTCGGCCTTACGTAGTTCGTGGCCAAAAAGGTGGTGAGCCTGGTCGCGATTCACCCTGGCCCGTTCGCGCCAGGAATCGGCGGGGCGACCTCGGGCCTCGAGCCAGCTCACCAGATCGGCCCAGACGTACTCACCTCCTTCGACCAATGGAAACGCCGTGGCGAGGCGGGTTGTGAGCGCGTCGACACGCTCAAGGTCTCCCGCCTCAACCGGTTCACCGCCGCCACATCAAATGGCATGCTGTGTTCGTTGGAGGCGAACGGCTGCAAAAAAAGACAGGCGTCTCCTAGAGCTGCACACCCTCGGAGCCCAGGCTCTCCTCGTAGACCCGTTCGGCTTCGAGGCGCGCCTCTCCACGCACTTGCTCGGCGCCTCGGGGGTGCACGCGATTGAGCAACTCAAGCTCGAGCGAATAGGTCCGTGAGGCGTGGGTGGCCGCCCCGGCCTCTTCCTGATGCACGATCTGCACATTGCAGCGCTGCTCATCGAGCGCCACGCCCTGCACCAGATAGCGCGAGCGCAGATCCTCGTCGCGATACTTCCACTGCATCTCGAGCAGGTGGCTGGCCGCATCGTAGTGCTGCGTCTGATAGCCGTGGTTGAACAACAACTCTTCGGCCACCGGTAACACCGCAGCGCAACCCATCTCATAGACATAGGCATGCACACGCTCTTGAAGCACGAGCTCATAAGTATCTTTCCGTGCCTGCTCGGCACGCTTTTGGGCGGTCGTGGCACAACCAAGCGCTGTCGACACCAGCGCCCAAAGCGGGACGACAGCAATCAACTTCCAAATCCGGGCCGGGCAAACTCTGCATCTCATGTGTGATTCCTCATTGGGCAACACTGCATCTGAATGTCTCTCAAACACGCAAAAAATCGTTCTTCGTCGGCTCGCCTGGCCACCCTAAAGCGCGTGTCTAAATTGTGTGTATCAATCCAACATCTCCGTTCTCACCACCTGACGCGCCCATGAATGTGTCCAACGCCATGCCCGCCAACCGAGATCTTCCTCTTCGCCTGCGGGTGAAAGATGTTTCATTGACAATGGTATGAACGGTAACCAAGTTGCCAACCCCTGCAGTCCGGGCCAGCGAAATGAGCTAAGTTCACCAAGCGATCACAACCACTACACCGGATGGACCATGACCGAGATACTCGACGACGATGAAGCCCAGCGCATCGAAAAGCCGACCAAAAAAAACACGCGCTCCAGAGACCAGAGCCTGCCCATGATTGCCGAAGGTGCCCTCAACATCTCGGCCGACACCGACGCCACCAGCGCCTACCTGATGCGCCTCAACTACATCGAGCCCCTGCCCGCCGAGCAACAACAAGCCCTGGCCGAGCGCTACGTCAACAACAACGACATCGAGGCCGGCAAACTGCTCATCCTCACCAACCTACGACTGGTCGTCAAACTGGCCCGGGAGTACTCCCGACGCTGGAGCAATTTGCTCGACCTGATCCAGGAGGGCAACGTCGGCCTGGCCGAGGCGCTCAAACGCTACGACCCCTACCGCGGCGTCAAGTTTACCAGCTACGCTCAGTACTGGATCCGCGCCATGATCCTCAACTACTTGATGAACCACATCCACCCGGTCAAGATCGGCAGCTCGCGCGCCGGGCGCAAGCTCTTCTACAACCTCAAGAAAGCCCGCCGCGACCTGATCAAGCAGGGACACGCCAAGCCCACACCCGCGCTCATCGCCAAGTACCTCGATGTCGACGAGCAGGAAGTCGTGCGCGTCGCAGCCCAGCTCGACGCCCCGCCCGTGCGCCTCGACGCCGACGCACCCGGCTACGACAACACCACCGTCGGCGAGCGCATGGAATCCGACATGCCCAACCCCGAGGAGATCGCCACCGAACAAGATCTCTCCCAGCGCCTGCGATTGGCCATCGATGAATTCGGCGCCAGAATCGAGACCGACAGAAAACGCTCGATCTGGTTTGAGCGCATGATCAGCGACGATCCCAAAACACTGGTCACCCTCGGTGAGGAGTGGGAGGTCTCAAAAGAGCGCATCCGCCAGGTCGAGGTCCAGATCCGCGAGGAGTTTCGCGAATACCTCATCAATAAGCTTGGCGACTCGGTGCGCCTCGAATTTCTCGAAGCCATGTAGGATCGGATTCTGCTGCGGCCTTTGGATTCAGTTGCCGCGCAGCGACGCCTGCTCACGGTCATCGGCGATGCGTCCATCGACCAGTTGCACGACCCGATCCGTCTCCCGAGCCAGGCGTTCGTCGTGCGAAACCATCAAAAAGGCCGTCCCACTCACCTCTTTGAGGCGCAACATCAACTCGAAGACCAGGCGCCCGGTCTTCTGGTCGAGGTTGCCCGTGGGCTCGTCGGCCAGCACCAGGACCGGCTCGTTGGCCAACGCACGCACAATCGCCACGCGCTGCTGCTGACCGCCGCTTAACTCACGTGGCCGAAAGCCGAGCCTGTCGCCAAGGCCGACCTCTTCGAGCAGGCCGATCACGCGCTCGCGTCGTCGAGCCTCGGCGCCGCCACCGCGGATCCGCAGTGGCATCAGAGCGTTCTCCAACACGGTGAACTCGGGCAGCAGATAGTGCGATTGGAAGATGAAACCCAGAAAGTCGCGACGTGTCAGAGCCCGCTCATCCTCGCTCAAACCACGCACCTCGCGCGCCGCCACCCACAGCTCACCACAGCTCGCCGTGTCCAAGAGCCCGATGATGTTGAGCAAGGTCGACTTTCCCGAACCCGATGCTCCCTGCACCGTGACAAATTCACCGGCGGCAATCTCCAAATCAATGTCGTGAAGCACATGGGTCGTTACACCGTTCTCATAGACCTTGTTGATGCCACAAAGTCTCACCACGTGGGCCAAGCCTTCAGTTCCCACGGATCACCTCGATCGGATCGACCTTGGCCGCGCGGCGCGCCGGGTAGAGCGAGGCGACAAAGCCCACGGTCACCGCCACCACGATCGCGGTGATCACGACCTCGACGGTCACCTCTATGGGGAACACCTGGCGGTCGTCGCCCGCGCGCACCTGCGCAACCAGCAGGCTCAAGCCGACACCGAGCACCGTGCCCGCCAGCGCTCCCAGCGATGCCATCAGCGTTCCCTCGAGCGCGAAGATCGTTGTGATCTGGCGGCGCGTCGCGCCCATCGCCTTCAAGATTCCAACCTCCCGAAGCTTGCTCACGACCAGCATGATCAGGATACTGGCGATCGCGAAGCCCGCTGCAATGGTCGTAAAGACCAAGATCAGCGTGCTCGACTGCGACTGCGCGCGCAGCGCCGAGAGCATGCGCTCATTGTCGGCCATCCATGAGGTCAACTCGTAGGGAACCTGGCCCTCCAAGCTTGTCGCGACACGGTCGGCCTCGAATATCCGCTCGAGCTTCAGGCCGATGTTTGTCACCGCAGATCCGACCCCAAAGAGCGATTGTGCATCACGCAGTGGCAAGAAGATTGTGACACTGTCCACGCCCTGATAGCCCGTTTCGAAGACGCCGGCGACGGTGAAGTCTGCGATGTTGCCCGTCGCGCTCACCAGGCGCACCCGATCACCTTGGCCCACGCCCAACTCCTCGGCCAGCGGGCGTCCCATCGCGATCTCGGCGCTATCCAAGTCGAAAAACCGCCCCGAGACCAGGTCCGACTCGACATCGACAATCGCATTGTGGCGACGGGGTATCATCCCCACCAGGCGCACGGCCTCGCGCCGCGCGCCGCGTGAGACGAAGCCTTGGCCCTCGACCGTCGGCGAAACCGCCAGAATCTGTGGATGACTGAGCTCCAGGCGATCCACCCACACGCTCCAATCCTCGATCGTTGCCTGACGCGGCTGAATGGCCTCACGCTGGCCACCATAGAGCACGCCTGGCTGCTCGAACTGCCAGAGCGCCAGTATCTCGCGCTCAGCAGGCGTCACATCGATGTGCGCGATCGCTCCGGTGACGTTATCGATGATGCGCGCCTGTAGCCCGCCGATCAGCGAGCCCAGAAAAATGATCAAGGTCACACTGATCGCCACCACGCCGACGCTGAGCAGCGTCTGGCCCTTGTTGTATTGAAGCCCGCGCAATGCGATCGACCATGCAAAGTGATCAAAGAACACCTTCGACCTCCTGAGCGCGCACGCTCTGGCCCTCTTCGACATCGATGATCCTCAAGACGACCTGCTCATCGTCCGCGAGCCCGCCGACGGCCATCCAATCCGCGCCGCGCGCCAGAACTTGCACGCCGCGCCGATGTGCACGGCCCTCCGTAACGATCATCACATAGGCGCCCTGCTGATCTTCGGCCACGGCGCTTCTCGGAAGACTCAGGGCGGCGTCCAGGCGTAACAGCTCGATGTTGACGTCGACCGTCATGTCTGGAAAGACCTCGGCGGGCAATGCACGCGGGGTCAGCCGCACCTCCACCACGCCGCGTTCGGCGTCGACCTCGGGTCCGATCTGGCTGACTCGCGCATCAAATCGTTGCTCGGGGCGTGCGGACACGATCGCCGTTGCCCGTTGTCCACGCCGAATCTGCGCGAGATTGTTCTCGTCGGTTTCCACACGAATCTCGGCCTCGCCCATGTTCGCCAACCGAATCAGCGGCGCCCCCGAAGCCACCGCCTCGCCCGGTTCTACCGTGCGCTGCAGCACCAGCCCGGAGAACGGGGCACTCAGGACCCGCCGCTCAACGTCGCCTTGGGCGAGCACCGCAGCCGCCTCCGCTTCCTGCAAGCGGGCTCGGGCCACGGCGACGTCCTCGCTTCGGGGCAGGCTCTCGAGCAAATCAAGCGATGCTTGCGCGCTGCGCTCAGCCGCGACACTCTGTGCGAACTGGCCTCGTGCGGCCTCGAGTTGGGCGGCCGTCATCAGGCCGTCAGAATAGAGTTGCTCACTGCGCGAGAGCTCGCGCTGCGCCAGATCTCGAGCTATTCGAACGCGCTCGCGCTCGGCCCTGGCCCCGGCGATCTGCTCCTCAGGCGCTCCTGCCCGCGCGCGTCCCAACTCACGGCGCGCTGTTCGAGCCGCAAGTCTCGCTGCTTGCGCCCGCTGTCCGGCCTCGTCCTGGCGCAACTCCACCAACGCTTGACCGGCCTCAACACGATCACCTTGCCGCACGTGCACCGATTCGACGATGCCACTGACGTCCATCGCCAGGTCACTCACCGGCTGCACTTCGAGTCGCCCGGTGGCAACCAACAACTCCACAACCTCGCGCTCCTGAGCGCGCACGACCTCCACCACCGCCCCTGACCAAAAGACGATCACGTAGAGCGCAAAAGCCAGCGCCCCTAGCCCGACGCTGATCGCTGCGATGCGAATCCATCCAAAATACTTGTTCATCCTTCTCTCCTCCCCCTCAAATATATGCGCGCCTGGCGACCGCGCCCTTCAATCTCTTGACTCTGATTCGGCCTTGTGTTTGAAATTGTCCTGAAGCGCACGAAACTGCGCCCGAAGAACTCCCACAAGGTGCATCATGGAAAGCCGCCAAACGACAACCAAGCCGATTGCATCGACGCCATGCGCGTTCGAGCGCGGCATCTTTGTCGCCGTCGTCATCCCTGGTGCGCCTGGGGCTCCCCCAACCTAGGACTCTTTGAGTCCATAGCGTTCGGCAGAATGAGGAGCCGCAGGTCATTTCAAAGCCTGCGGCTCCTTTTTTGGTTCTTGCGCGCGGGCCGTTTCAAAACGCGAGGTACTACCGTGCACGCAACAGATAAAACCAACGATGTGCACAACAACCTGGGAAACGTCTCCCAAGTGGTCCATGTGGCCTGGCCCATCGTCATCTCCATGCTCTCGTTCACCGCGATGGACGTGTGCGATACGCTCTTCGTGGGCTGGATCGGCAAGACCGAGCTCGCTGCCGTGGGCCTTGCCACGGTCGCCCTCTTTCTGCTCAATTCCTTCTTCCTGGGCACGATGCGCGGCGTCAACATCCTCGGCGCTCAAGCGACAGGCGCGGGGCGCCCTGCGCGAGCAATCCAGATTGGCTTTATGGGCGCGCTGCTGGCCGTGCCCTTTGGCCTCGTCGTTGTAGGCGCAAGCCTGTTCGACGAGCAGATCTTCGCGCTGCTGGGTGGCTCGCCGCAGGTGCAATCCATCGCCCGCGACTACTTCGGTGTGCGCGCCCTGGGCACCGCCTTCTGGTATGTCACCCTCGCTCTGGCGGGCTACTTTCAGAGCACCGGCGACACACGCACGCCGATGTACGTCAATCTGCTGGCCAACGGCTTGAATATTGCCCTCGATCCGCTCTTGATCTTCGGTCTTGGGCCCATCCCTGCACTTGGGGTCGAGGGCGCGGCCATCGCGACGATCATCGCACAGGCCGCAGGCATGCTCGCGATCTTGCCGATCTTCATCGTGCGCACGGGGATCCATCACCGCGTCGATCTCGAGGCTGCGCGCAGCATCTTGCGCGTTGGTGTGCCCGTGGGCGTACATTTCGCAACCGGCGTGGGCGCCTTTGTCGTATTTACATCGTTTCTCGCCAGAATGGGCGAGGATGAACTCGCCGCCCACATGATCGCCCTGAAGATCATCAGCGTGAGCTTTTTGCCAGGACGCGGCGTCTCGGATGCGGCCTGCATCTTGGTCGGCCAATTCGTCGGCGCCAACGACCTCGCCTCGGCCAGGCGAGCCTTTCGCTCCGCGCTCAAGCTCACCCTCGTGGTGATGGGCAGCTGCGCCTTGGTCTTCTGGCTGTTCCCCGAGCCTCTGGTGCTCGCTTTCAATCGCGATCCAAACACGGTCGCGATCGCCTGCAAGTTGCTCGTGATCGCGGCGATCTTTCAGATATTCGATGCCACAGCGATGGTATCCTCCGGTGCGCTCAACGGCACCGGAGATACGCAGTTCACCATGTGGACAAGCATCGTTTGCGGATGGTTCATCCTGGTGCCCTTAGCCTACGCCTTCGCCTTTGTGCTGGGCTGGGGAGCCACAGGCGCCTGGCTCGCGCTTGTCGTCGAGATGGCTGTGGTAGCCCTAATCACGACCGCGCGCTTCGTTGGCAACGGCTGGCAACGCACACCATAACCGACGCCAGCGCGCGGCCGGCTGCCGGCGCCGTGGGGTCAAGGCCCCCGACGGCCCACCGGGGGGTCAAGGCCCCCGACGGCCCACGAAAGCGCTGAACGCGAAACGCGAATGGCGCGAAACGCTGAGCGCCATTTGCGCTCAGCGCGTTCGCGCCCAAGAAACACAAACGCCCCTTTGGAGAATCTCCAAAGGGGCGTTTGTGTTTCAAGTAAATTGGTTGGCGGCGACCTACTCTCCCACAACGTCTCCGTTGCAGTACCATCGGCGCTGGAGGGCT
>JACCWM010000152.1 GCA_013697635.1 Lujinxingiaceae bacterium
TCGATTCTCAGTGCGCTCCATTTACACTTCGAAGGCCGAATTCCAGAAGATTGGGGTTCGCGCTATCTGAACATCTGAGCACCTGAAAACACTTTTTTCAAAGTTACACAAAATAGGTTGCATTCCCTCGCCGGGGCACCAAAACTGCTCATCGCGCTTGCCGCCTATGCGGGAATTGTCGTCGTTGGCCTGATCGACTACGTGACGGGCATCGAAGTGCGCGTTTTCCCGCTGTATTTCCTGCCCCTGATGCTGTCGACCTCTGCGGGCAGATTGAACGCGATCTGCGCTTCGCTCTTTGCCGCTTGCGTCTGGGTGGTCGCCATGTATTTGAGCGGGCGGCAGTACTCGCATTCTCTGATCTGGGTCATCAACTTTGTGACGCATTGCAGCTGCTTCGTGATCGTCGTCTTGTTGGTCACGACGCTGCGCAAAGCGCTCGTGCGAGAGCGCGCGTTGAGCGAGATCGACGCCTTGACCGGTATGGCCAACAGACGCTCATTCACCGAGCGCGCCACAAGCGTGCTCGCCCTTTGCCATCGCCACGAACGTCCAGCCACGTTGGCCTACTTCGATCTCGACAACTTCAAACATGCCAACGACAGCCAGGGCCACCACTACGGTGACGAGCTGTTGCGCAGCTTTTCACGGATCATCACCGAGGGCCTGCGCAGCAGCGATGTGGCCGGACGCATTGGCGGTGACGAGTTCGTGGCCTTGCTGCCCGAGTGCACGGCCGAGAGTGCTCCGCTCGTGCTCGAGAAAATTCGCGCGCGCGTGGCTGAGCACCCCGACTTTCGGCTTTGCTCGGTTACGGTCAGCATCGGCGCGGTTACCTTCACACCGGCGCCAACCGAGCTCTCCGAGATGCTCCGAAGCGCCGACCGCGTAATGTATCAAGTCAAAGCAGCGAGCAAAAACGACGTCCTCATCGAAGAACATTCAAGTGGTGAGCGTACCCAAACAGACGGCCAGGCGACGGTTGCGGCGATTCACTGAGGCTCGTACTCCAATTCTCTTTCCTCCATCGCGGTAGACGCCCTGCTGCCGAGGCCTAGAACTCTTGGGCGAGCCTGGGGCGCATGTTTGCCGCGGCATCAAGACCCATCTGCCAGTCGAAGTTGGCCATCGGCGACGGCTCCCGTGGCGTGGCAATGTGAGATCGTGCCCGCTTGGAAGTATCCCACCAGGCCGCCGGCAAAATTGTCGGCCGCGACCGTTCCTGTGGCGTAACAGTTCTCGATCGTGCCCAGGCTGTAGCCCACCAGCGCCCCGATCTGGCTAACGCCGTTGATCTCGACGTCGATCAGCCCGAGGTTCTTGATGACGCCCAGGGCAGTGAGCCGGCGGAACATAGGCCACGTCGAACTGCCAAAAGTTCACACCGAACTGGTTTTCGAGCTGTACGGCGACCTCTAGCTCCTCGTTGGTGTAGACGACACTGGGCGGTTGCGTTGAAAATACCAGGGAGAGCGCAGCAAGTGCGCCCAGAGCAAGCTCGGAGTCGACCGTATCGGCACCCAGGGCGCTGATCACCATGCGGTAGGCGTAGGTGTCGCGTGTCGGCGGCAGGTCGTCGCAGTCAAGCGCCGTCGCGCAGGCCGGCGCAATCGCGGCGTAAGCCGCAGTCAGGTCTTCATCGGTGCGCTGCCATTGGTAGCTGGGCGCCCCGACAATCCGGTTGCTCGTCGCCGTATTTGACTCCGCACTGAACTGCACCCCCAACTCATCGTGTCATTCGTCGTCGATCTGAGGCCTTCTGCGAACGAGACCAAAGATCATAAAGAGCAAGCCCACAAGCACGTTGACACCGCTCAGCGCCCCGACCGCGAACTGCTCGCCAGGGAGGCGCTCGATGTGCAAGACGAGGCTCTTTTGATTCGGGTCTTCGAGGAAGGCGTTGATCTGGGCCGCTTCCCGCTCGGTTTGGGCCTGAACGTTGCCGGGACAACTCTGGCCATAGAGAGTGATATTCGAGGCACGGTTGGCGACGCGGATTTGCACGCTGCAATATCCATCTTTCTTGGCGCCTCTGCCTTTGCCGCGCCTCTTGAAGGCGTTTGCCGATTCCACCAACCTCAGCTCGAATTGATCGCCCAGCTCTTGCCTGCGGTAGTTCTCAATGACCATGTTGCACGTGCCCTCCGTCTGGCTTATGCGCTCACAGACGAAGCTCTGCTCTTTTGTGAAATCCGAATCCAACCAGTAGAGCGCCACGCCAATCAGCAACAGGCCAATGAAAAACATGAGGACTTGCACAGGGGTTCTCATCGACCGACTCCAAATCGCATTTCACACTCGATTTCAAGGATTGCGCCGCTCAAAGGCGACGAGCATGGTGCCCAGTGCCACAGCAAATGCCAGCACGATCGCGCCGCCGGCCAACAACTTGTTCCAGCGCCCAGAATCGAAGTCCATGACAAGGCGCTTTTGGGCTGGATCTTTGACAAAGGCCATGAGCAAGACCGCGTCGCGCTCGGCCCGAGCTTGCACATCGCCGATGCACCCATAGCTGTAAAGGGTGATCTCCGAGGGATGGTTTTGCAATCGAATCTGGAGGCCGCAAAAGTCACTTGGGTGTTTGCCCTTTCCTCGCCTCTGGAAAGTTGATGCGGATTCGATCGTGTTGAGCGGATAGCTGGCGCGCTCCTCACGTGCAATGTGCGTCTCGACCAATTTGGTGCACACGCCCGAAGTGGCGCTCGTGCGCTGGCAGACCAGACTCTCCACTTTAAGCAGGTGGTTTGCCGCAAAGAGTCCCGTCGCAATAAAGGCCATGCTGGTAAAGAGATACATGATTCGTTGGTAGATTTTCATGAAATCGAGGCTATCGCACCGGAGCGGATCGAACAACGCGCGATCGAGTCCGACCGCTGCACCCGAATAAAATGCGAGAAGTCGTCAAAAAACAGGCAACAAACCTCCCCATTCTTTCGATAACAAAGAGGTCAGAAGTCGTACGCTCGCCGGCTTGCCCTCGCGTTTTTCCCTTTTTGGCGAAAACGCGCTAGACTTGCATGTCTGCTCTTCAATCGCTATATGTTCCGGCTCAATGGAAATTGCATTGCTTTTTAATTTTGCGAGGCTCACGTGATCACCGCTCTCAAGAATATGCCCCCTCAATTCTCTGCTTTTACACTGTTGCTGCTCGCATTGACCCTGCTCCTGCCATTGACTGGCTGTGTTGGCGACGACGCCAACAGCGGCGACGAATATGGCCTGATTCTTGGTGATGACGAGGGTGGAAAGGCCGTTCTCAGCCCGACGGACTGGTCTGACCCGGCCGGAAAAAGCGACGCCTTGCGTGGTCGCGCCGGACTTCCAGTCTCGGTGGATTCGACCGATACGGCCGTCTGGGAGATCAAGAATGCCTGGGCCGACAAGGACACCGCCGCAGCCAGGGCTGCCGGCATGGCCTGGCCGGCCAACAGCGGTCTGACCTGGGAAGACAAGTACAAGCTCTGGGTTGAATCAATGCCCAAGATCAGCCGCGAGTCCTACGGCCAGACCTTCATGCTCAAAACGCCGTTTGGCTTCGAGCTGCCTGCCCCGGCGCTGGAGTGCGCGGAAGTGGCGATGTTCTTGCGCATCACCTTTGCGAGCTGGTTCAACTTGCCCTTCTTTATGGAAGGCTTCGACGGCTCGGGCAACCGCTTGTATTTTGGCCACTTCGGCGTTCGCACCGCCCAGGGTAATTTTGGCAACATGCCGCGCTTTCGCGCAAGCTACCGCGACGAGTCCGCCAAGGCTGCCGATTTCCAGGCCGGTCGCATCAGCTGGCCAAGCGACGCCACCTTGGCCAAGCGCAAGATCCCCGGCTCGCACGACGACGCACAGCCCATGATCGGCCCCACGGCCAACGCCGGCGCCTACTTCGATCGCATCTTCTTGAACAAGCGCGTGGGCTACTTTTTGCTGCTTCAGCTCACCTACATGGGCTCGATCAACCTCGCTGACCCGGTCAACACCTACCACCTCAAGCCCGACACCATCCTTGCCGGAGACATGCTCCTGCAGCGCTGGCAGCGCACGGGCATCGGCCACGCGCTTGTGATCATGCGCGCGCGCCGCCTGGGCACCTTCGATCTCGACGGTGTGCAGACCGCTCAGCTCGAGGCCGAGGTCGCCTCCGGCTCAATGCCGCGCCGCCAGCCCGTCTGGGAGAGCGCCGCGGCCAGCAAGCGCAGCTTCACCGCCGCAAGCTCCGGGGGCGACGCCAACGCCGCGTTCAACGGCGGCGCCAAGCGCTGGAGGGCTGCGACCAATATCAACGGAAGCTGGACCAACGTCGTCCAAGCCCAGTACACCGACCACTGGGTCAACTCGACCTCGCTTACCCAGATCGGCCAACGCCCGGCCCTCTATGAGCGCATCCTCACCCAGCTCTCCCCCGCACAAAAGATCGGCGCCCTGGTCGAGGTGATCACGGCTCGCCGCGCCCACCTGCAAAGCTACCCGTCGAGCTGCTCGGCGCGCATCAACCGCGAGCTCTCCTTCAAAGATCTCTACGCCGTCGGCCTCGAGCAGGGCAAAAGCCGCGTGCAGATCGACACCGAGCACCGCAAGCTCGAGGACTACGTCTTTGCCGAGCTCGACTACCCAAGCTCGAAGACCTGCTGCTGGAACTCATCGACGGCCGCCATGTACCAGCTCGCCATGGACTATAATCGCCAGCTTTTGGCCGACGCCAGCGGCGACCAGTGCAACGACATCGTCGTCTTCAAAGCGCGCGCCGACGGCGCCGATGGCTTCAAGCTCTTTCGCGACTACGCCCGCTCGGTTGGCAAAGAGAACCTCTGGGTCACCTGGCGCGCCGACGAAACCTGCCCCCAGTCCACAACCACCCAAGACACCGAAGCCCAGCACAACTGGTCGCCTTACTGCTCGATCTTCGCCAATACGCCTGTCAACCCCGTCCATGGCGACGTCGTCAGCTTCACCAGCACCGAGCGCGTCGCCATCCCTGACAACAACACCAGCGGCGCCTCGAGCTTTATCGACCTCAGCGCCACCGGCAGCATCAAGGGCCTGACCATCGATCTCGATATTCGCCACACCTACCGCGGCGATCTGCGCGTCTCGCTTCGCCGCGGCACCACGAGCGTGACGATCTTCGACGGCCCCAGCGCCGGCCAACCCAGCGAAGACGACGTGCGCCTCACCAGCGAAATCGTCAACGGCTTCAACGGCCAACGGGCCACCGGCCGCTGGGAGCTCCACGTGGTCGACACCGCCCGCGCCGACACCGGCTCCATCCACACCTGGGCGCTGAACTTCGAGCTGTGATAATCACGGTCGCCGGGCTCTACAGCCTCAAATCGGCGACCAGGCGCGACGACTCGATATCATAGACGATTAGCCGGCCCAGCGCGTCCCATACGCACAGCGTGCGAGCGTCGAGCCGATGGCCCGGCGCCGAGCTCAATCCATCGAGCTCGATTCGGGCCAGCCTTTGCGCCCGGGCGCGCGCCTCCAGATAGACGACGTTGCGCTGGCCCTCGCGCATGCAAAAGGCGATGTGCTCCTCGCTTAAGCTTGGAAGGCTGCACAACTCGTCGTACTCGCTGCCGCGCCAGAGCACACGATCGCCATAGACCACACACACCGTCTCATCGAGGCTGTAATCCATGCACAGCGCTGCGCCGTCTGCGGACACCGACTCGACCGTCACCGTGTTGCTCTGGCTGGCCTGCTTGCGGTCACGTAACACGAGCTGGGGCAACTCATAGGTCCAGCACTGTGCGTCGTCGCTGGCGAGCAAAATGCTCAGCTGCAAGGCGCTTCGCGCGAGCACAGCCACGCTCGCCACCAGATCGGGCACATGCCACAGCGCGCCAAAGCTCTCGGCCAGGGTATCGATGCCCATCAACTCGTCGCCGCGCGCAAAAAACCACATCTGGCCGTCGTAGCCCTCGCAAAAGCGCCCGCTGGGCGCGTTGGTCCAGCGTCTGGCCGTGCGCGCGCGCAAGTCGAAGCGCGTCAGCCGCAGCACTTCGCCGCGCTTGACCACGCCCAGCGCGCGATCGCCGTGATCGGAGATCACCAGGCGTTCGGTGGGCTCATCAAAATGGACGACCGTGCGCCCATCGGCCGTGAGCAAGCGCGCGCCGAGCTCGCCCAGCGCGACGAGCAGGCGGCCATCGGGCAGACGCGCGGCGTCGAAGATCGCAAGCGTGCCGCGGTCGCTTGCGCCGGCCAGATAGCAGAACAGCTCGCGCGCGCGAGCCGGCTGCTCGGCGACGCGGCGCAAATCGGTGGTCAGCGCCTGGTCGCGAGCGTACTTGGCCACCGCCTCGATGCGGCTCTTTTCCCAGACCGCGCCCTGGCGAGCATTATCGCGCACCATGGCGCGCACCCCGGCGCGGGCCACGGCGACGCATTGCGCGTGCGCGGGCTGGGCGAGCAGGCTTGTCAGCAGCGCGCGCCGGGCGGTCAAGCCGTCGGGGCCCTCGTCGTCGAGCATGGCGACGAGCTGGTCCTGATGGTGGGAAAAGCTCTCGGGCATCAGTCCGATCTTGCGCGCAAGCATCCGGGCTGCGGCGCTGCCGCCGCCTTCCAAGACGCAGTCCATCCAGCCGGCGGCCAAATGGCGCGCGTGTTCGACGGGCCAGATCACCTCGACGGCCTGGGCAAAATCGCCGCTTTCAACCAGCGTCTTGGCCCAAAGAGAGCGCAGCGCATCGGCCATGTCATCTTTGGAGCGCTCCAGGCGCAGCACGGCGTCGGCAAACGCGCCGCTTCGGCGCACGATGAGCAGCGCGCGCTCGACGTTGCCGGCCAAAAACCACAGGCGCACGACCAACCCGGGCGCAAGCCCGCGCGCCTCGGCCACGCGCGCAGCCAGCTCGAAGCGGCCGTGCTGCTCGAGAAACTCTACGCCCTCGTCGACATCGCCCAGCAGCTCGAGCAACAAGAAGGCGGCCTCGTCGATCTGTTTTCGCCGGACCAACTCCTCAAAGGCGCGCCGGTACATCTGGCGCAGATCCGAGAACAGCTCATCGGCCAGCCCGAGCGTGGTCGCGTTGGTGCTGCGGTAGGGCACGATCGCCAGCGAATCACGCGCCTCCCAGGCCCCAAAGGAGGGAAACGACGGTCGATCACCGGCCTGGCCGTTGAGCGGAATCGCATGGCGAAGCGCCTGGCTCAAATCGCCCTGCTCGAACATCTGCATCATGCGCTCAAGCTGGCGCGCGTGCTGGCGCCCAAGCAGCGCGTTGAGCCGCGAGACACGAAGAAAGGCCCACGCGCGCCGATTGATCCAGTCCTTGAGGCTGTCCAGCGGCCCAGCCGCGCGCTCGCCAGGCTGATCAGAGGCTGGCGAGGAGGCGCTCGATGGTCTGCTCGAAGCCGGCGCAAACCACGAGACCGCCGCCTCGAGCAACTTGTGCCCGAGACCCGGGCCAGCGTCGCCACCAGCGAGCGGGCCGCCCTCGTTGAGCTCGCGAACGCGCGCGACGAGCCCGTCAACCTCGTCGGCCCTGGGCAAGACGGCCGCGCCCAGGGCCTCTCGCACGTCGACCGGCTCGACCACAGCCATCAGGGCAATCGCTTTGGGCGGCGAAAACAACGCCCTGGCCGGCATCAAGCTCCAGTTGGCAACACCGATCCAGCTCCCCGGGGAGACGCGCTCGCCAAGGGTCGAGACCACGGCCTGGCCGCCGACCACGCGCACGAGCGAGAGCTCGCGGGCTGGCTGCAACGCCGCCAGCTCATCGGCTCCAAGTGGCGCAGCGAGCAACCAGTGGCCCTCTCGCACCAGCGGCAGCCCGGGCGAAAGCTCCACGCGCACGGTGCGCGCGCCGGCCAGCTCGATGACGAGCAGGCCATCGGCGCGCCAGACGCTTGCGCCCGGCTCCCACAACTCCAGGATGCGCGCACGCGCCGCAGCCTCGTCGGCCGCGTTTAGGACGGCAAAACAATAGCCCGCAGCCTCGATCACCCCGCGGTGGACGACCTCGCGTGGACACAAGAGCGTCATCGGCCCTCCGTTGTCTGCACGAACAAGAGCGCGGCCTCGGGATGCTGTGATAAGACCTCGAGCACGCCGTCGCTACGAAGCCACGCGATGTAGGGCCGACTGATGCTCGTCGCCACAGAGACAATCGGCGTGGAGGCGCGACAGATCTCGCGCTCGAAGTTCTTGCCCACAAGCACGAGGCGGCGGCCATGGTCTTCGAGCACGAGCAGGCCGGGCTCGCCTTCATTGGAGGGGCTTATGGCGACGCCGACGACCTCCATGCCCGCAAAGGGGCGAAGCTCCTTTTTGTCATGAGGGCCCACGATCCACCAGGCGCCGTCGCCGCGCTCGATCGCAAAGAGCGCGGCAGCGCTGGTGTGATACGAGCCGTTGCCGACGAATGCGCGCGGCTCGAAGTTACGCGCGATGGCGACCGATGAGATGTCCAGTGCGGAGACGAACACCTTGCTCGGGGCCTGGAAGGTGTGCGTGTAGGCCGAAGTTTGGCGCCCGTGCACGCTGGCATGGACGAGGACTTGCTGCTCGGGCATCGGAATGCAAACGGGTTCGTCCGCCTGCAGATCGATGCGTCGCAAAAGGCCGTTGGCCGACCAGCAGATAAACGGCGTCTGCAAAACCGACAAGCTGGAGGTGTGGTCCCGATCGCAAAACAGTTCGCTCAGCGCGCCAGCCTCGAGGTCTTCGCAGGGCTTGGCCATGGCGTCGAGGCGCAAAAACGAACGCCCGGTGTTGGGGCAGGTGTCGTTGTAGGCGAGCTCGACGCCGGCGGCCACCTTGTGACCGTAGAGGCGCAGCGCGTCGTGCATGCGCGTGAGCACGATCATCGTGCGCCTTTGCCAGCCCACGGCCACCAGCGCTTCGTCGGGTTGCAGAGCAAAGCGTCGCGGCTCGCCGGGCGTTGCGCGCGCCGAATTAGGCACGTGGTAGGCGACCACGCCGCCGCAGGCCAGCCGCGCAAACAGGCGGTCACTGCGCGCAGAAAACCTCAGCGCGCTCGCTGGCTGCACATGGGATTCAACGCGCTGGCGAGCAGCGGTGAGCGCTTCGAACGGGTTGCGAAGCAGGCGTGTGCACGCCCGGCCATCGGGCAGCTCCAGCTGGGCCGAGCGTCCTTTCGCCCCGGGCCGGCTGACGCTGACCTGCAGCATGGGGCGCTCGCTCGAGAGCACGTCCTCAATGCCCACATGCACGCAGCCAAGCTGGCCGGCGATCGGCGCAAGCGCCGGCGAGCCGACCACCCACAGATCGTCGGGCCCTCGCACGTCCAAGAGCTGCGCGCGCCAGGCCTCGACGGCCTGCTCGCTCAAACGTGTGCCAAGCGGCCCGCCGAGCAGCCTTTGCACGCCGTGCTGATCAAAGCCCTCAAAGAGCGGCTGGTCGGCTGCCTGCAATGTGCCCCAGAAAAACCGCGCACGCGCGCGCCTGGCCCGCTCGCTCAAGACCACCAAACTGGCGATCTGGGCGATTCTGGGCGTGCCGAGCTGGTCGGCGCCTGCGTCAAAGAGCACGGTCAGCGTGCGCGCTCCAAAGGGCTCGCGGCGCGCCGGCTGCCAGAACATGTGCTCGCCCTGGGCCGCGCGGCGCTCGAACTCCTCGGGGTACTCCTCGGCGAGCAGCCACTCACCGGCCAACAGATGCTCATAGGAGCCGCGCCGGGTCAGGCCGGCAAAGCCATCGGGCTCGCCCAGGGGCTGCTCGCTCGAGGAGATGTCGGGCCCGATCAGCGCACTGAGGCGCGCGGCCATCGTCCCGATGCTCAGCGCCAGATGCTCGGGAAAGATGCTGAGCTCCTCGCTCCACTTGGCGATCGCGGCCGGCAGCTTCATGACCTGGCCTCGCACCAGCGCTCGAGCAGCGCGCGCTCGATCGGCCCGGCCTCAAAGAGCGAGACGACCAGATCCGCGCCGTAAACGACGGCCAGACCGCGCACGCCAAAGCGCTCGAACAGCGCCTGCTCGAAGAGGTCTTCGGGGACGTCTGGCGCATGCGTGGTCGAGAGCAGAAGCTGGCCCGCGCCCGGCGCGCGCCCCAGATACCCCACACCCTCGACCCAGGGCAGGGCGTCGCTTGGCCCCAGCACGAGCAAGAATCCCTCGCCGGCCACGGCCTCCAGGCCCGAGAGCGCCTGGTCGTCCATGGCGAGCAGACGCTTGGCCAGCTTCAAGGCGACGCCCATGACCCCCACCACGGCCCTGGCCTCGAGGGGCTGGGCTCTAGCGCGCCAATTCGGCTGTCGTGCTTTGAAGCTCATGGGCAATCTGCTCGCGCAAAGTACGTACATCCTCGGGGCGCTCCTCGACAGCGAGGCTCGCGTCGATCTCGCGCACCACGGCCTCCAGGCGCAGGCGCCAATCGACCAGCTCGGGGCCTTCGAGCGGGC
>JACCWM010000007.1 GCA_013697635.1 Lujinxingiaceae bacterium
GGACAGCGCGTCGTCGATGCGCGCGCTGTCCGGCGAGCCGGTCGCATCGGCGATCGTCGAGACATCCCTACCGCCGGCATCGGACGGGTCGACCGGATCGGGGTCGACCGGATCGGGGTCGACCGGATCGGGGTCGACCGGATCGGGGTCGACCGGCTTGGGCACGTAGACCAGGCGCACCGCGTCAAAGGCGAGCTTTCGCTGCAATGCGATCGCCTCGCCGGTGTTGTCACCCAGAAATACGAAGCGATCGGCGCCGGCCGCAAAGGTGAACAGACCGAGGCTGATCCAGCCCTTTTGCGTGGCCTGATTGATCACACCGGCCGCAGCGCGCGCGGCGTCGGTGGTCTTGATCTCGTAGCGCGCGCTCTGGCTGCTCGCCTCGGTGTTCGGGATGAACACCTCGAGTCGGTAGTCACCGGCCACGTCGACGCCAAACTTCCACTTGCCGCTGGTCTCGGGGGCCGCAGCGTTCGAGGCGATCGTGAAATAATGATGGTTGTTGTGACCCTCGGCCACCGGCCACCAGTAGCTGGTTTGTTGCTCGAAGCAGCCGCGGTCGACCTCGTCGATCAGCGTCGTCGTGCCGCTGAGCTTGGCGTTGCAGGCGGGCGCAACCGGGCAGTTGTTACTCTTGATCCAGGTTCCCAGCGACGGGTCCCCGAAACCCTCAAAGGTCGCCGGGATGCTCTGGCAAAACGAGGAGTTGCAGGAGTTTTGCACGGCCATGTGCAGATGCGCCCCGCAAACCCAGCCGGTCAGGCCGACGCGGCCCACAAAATCGCCGCGCTTGACGTGATCGCCGACCTTGAGCGTGGAGCTGTTTGCTTGCAAGTGGGTGAGCGCCAACTCGGTGCCGTCGGGAAAGCCGATCACGACGTAGTTCGCATCGTTGATGTAGGCCTGGTCGCAGCCGCCACGCGTCGAGCTCATGCGAATGAAGCGCACCACGCCGTCGGCTGGCGCAACGAGCGCGCCGCCCACGGGAATGCCCACATCCCACGACCAGCCGCCCATGCCCGTGTGGCTTCCCGTGTTGTGTCCTTGCGTGATCTTGTAGTTGTCGTTGCAAGGCCAGGGCACCCAGATCTTCGGCGTGGCAAAGGCCGCCGCGCTCGACAACCCCACGGACAAGGCGACGATTCCACACGTCAGCGAGCGGTAGAGCGTTTTCATGGCAGAATCCAGCGGCAGGAGCAGCGCAACATCTTACAATCCAGTAGAAAAAAGCTGCACTAGCGCCCTGGCATTGTCAATTGTGCCCGCTGGCGCTTAAGCTCGCCGTGTTCATCACGAGGTAAGAGGCTGCCGTGACCTTTGAGATAGCTCCCGAGTACACCCCGCAAAGCGAAGAAGAACTCATGGAGCGCGCCAACGCGCTCGCCGGCCACACGCTCGGCGAGCTTGCCTGCGCGCTGGGACTTGCGGTGCCGGCCTCGCTTCGCCGCCACAAGGGTTGGGTCGGCCAGCTCATCGAAACCTGCCTGGGCGCAATGGCCACCAACCGACCCGTGCCCGATTTCGAGAATCTTGGGATCGAACTCAAGACGTTGCCCGTCGATCGCTTCGGCCAACCCCGCGAGACGACCTATCTGTGCACCGTCGATCTCAGCGAGGTCGAGGAGCTGCAATGGGAGAGCAGCCGCGCCCGAAAAAAGCTCGCCCGCGTGCTCTTCATCCCCATCTTGGCCGAACCCGACATCGATCTGGGCGCGCGCATGGTCGGCTCGCCCATTTTGTGGAGCCCCAACGACGCCCAGGAGCAAGCGCTTCGCCGCGACTGGCAAGAGCACATGGACCTCATCGCTCAGGGCCTCGTCGAGACGATCACCGCCCGAGACGGCCGCTACCTGCAGATTCGCCCCAAGGCCGCCAACGCCCACGTCATGACCTGGGGCGTCGACGATCGCGGCGACGCGGTGATGACCACCCCGCGCGGATTCTATCTGCGCACGAGCTTCACCGGCGAGCTGCTGCGCGCCCACTTCGGTCTTATTTGATCATGTTCTCGAGATTACGAGACTCTTCGGACCGCTTGTAGGCCTCGCGGCGAAACGCCGCGTCGCCCTCGGGCGTAAGTCGGGCACACTGCTCGTAGGCTTCCTGACTGACATTGTCGCCGCTGAACCGTCCTCCACTGCGGGCAATGCTCACGCGAAAGCAGGCTTTGTGGTGCTCCTTGATGCTTTGCGCGCAGGCCGTCGGATCTTCTCGATCGACGCACTTCTCAAGCGCGATCGTTCGCCTCTGGCGCGGCTGGCACTGGTCGAGGTAGAGCAGCGGCAAAAAGATCAAGAGCACCAGAATGGCGAAGCCGAACCCAAAGAAATTTGAACGTTGCTCCTTTACCATGACCCTCTTCCTCGTGTGTCAAAACTCCAATCTCAGTTGCATCGGGGTCGGATAGGCCAGCGGAAAGCGCGCCGGCCAGGGCTGCTCGTCGCGAAGACGTTCGACGTCGCGGCGAAGCCCGGACTCGACGATCTGCATCGCGTCGCGGTTGAAGCGCTGAGCGCCGGCGATCGCACCGAAGATCGTGCCGCCGTACCAGATCGATTCGATCAGCCCGATCAGCAAGGCCTGCCCGTAGCTGCCTGCCAGAATCGAGTCGACGATACCGTAAATGAACACGCCGTTCCAGATCATGGCGAGCATGCCGATGCCGTACTCCTCGATGTAGAGGTGGCCAAAGCCTGGCACGATCGAGAGCAGGCCGGCGATCGCGGGGCTCTTGGAGGGGATCTTGAGCTCGAGCAGCTGGCGGGAGATGCGGGCGGCCTCCTCGGCAGCAGGCGCGTTGGGTGGCAGCTTTGCAAGCTCGCCGGCCGCGAGCACAAACTCGTGGCGCCCGGCGTAGTAGTCGGCCAGGCCCAGTTGGGTCTGAGCGGTGAGCTCGTCGCAGCGGCCTGTCTGCGCGCAGATGCTCAAGACCTCGTCGAAGGCGAGCTTGGCGATCTCGGGGCGGCCGGCGTTGAGGGCGACGTGGGCAAAATAATAGCGCGACCACCAGCCGAGCGGCTCCTCGGCGTTGGCCATTGCCACGGCGTCGAGCAGGCGCGCGGCGCTGCGGTGCTCGTTGGCCAGGCCGTAAAGCCAGGCGATCTTGAGTCGCACGTGCGCGGCGCGCTCGTCGCCGGCGCGCTCGAACAAAAATGTCTGGTACTCGCTGATCGCGCGGTACAGGTCGCCTTGCAGATAGTGCATGTCGCCAAGCCACAGGTGACGCTCGCTCTCGACACCAAAGGTCATCGGCTGACCCGTTTGTGCGAAGCCCGGACTGGCAAAGAACAACGATGCGAGGACCAACAACAGGATTTTACGAAGCATGACGGCTCGACTGCGACGGATTGTTTATTGCTGATTGCCACCTGCTTGCTTACAGTGCAACGAGCGACTGATACCCCATTTATCGAGAGCAGGACAACCCCATGACGACAAATCCAGACGGACAGGGCAAGCGCGCAGTGATCATCGTTTTGGACAGCGTGGGCATCGGCGAGCTGCCTGATGCCGCCGCCTACGGCGACACGGGCAGCGATACGCTCGGACACATCGCGGCGAGCATCGAGGGCTTCGACCTGCCCAACCTTCGCGCGCTGGGACTGGGCAACATCGAGGGTGTCGCTCAACTCGAGGCCGTCGAGCGACCGGCGGCAGGCTTTGGGCGCATGACCGAGGTCAGCCACGGCAAGGATACGGCCACCGGTCACTGGGAGTTTGTCGGGATCATCCTCGACGAGCCCTTCATGACCTTTCCCGAAGGCTTTGGCCCCGACATCCTCGATCCCTTCATCGAACAAACCGGCGTAGGCGGCGTTTTGGGCAACAAAGCCTCGAGCGGCACGGTGATCTTGGACGAGCTCGGCGAGGAGCACATGCGAAGCGGCTACCCGATCGTCTACACCTCAGCCGATCCTGTCTTTCAGATCGCCGCGCACGAGGACGTCGTGCCGCTCGAGACGCTTTATCGCTGGTGCGAGCTCGCCTACGACATCGTCATTCCCAAGGGTCAGTCGCGCGTGATCGCGCGGCCCTTTGTCGGCACGCCGGGCAACTTCAAGCGCACTGCCAACCGCAAGGATTTCACCTTTCCGCCGCCGCGTGAGACCGTGCTCGACCGCATCAGCAAGGCCGGCGTGCGTGTGACCGGCGTGGGCAAGATCGGCAACATCTACGCCCAGCAGGGTATCGACGACGACATCCACACCGACGACAACGACGACGGCGTCGCTCAGACCCTTGCCTGCATCGGCGATCGCACGGGGTTGATCTTCACCAACCTCGTCGACTTCGACGCATTGTTCGGCCACCGGCGCGACCCGCAGGGCTACGGTCGCGCCCTTGAGCGCTTCGACGCGCAGCTTCCCTCGATCCTCGACGCACTCGAGCCCGGCGATTTGTTGCTGATTACGGCCGACCACGGCAACGACCCCACCTACCGTGGCACCGATCACACCCGCGAATACGTGCCGATCTTGGCCTACGTCAAAGGCATGCCCGCCGGCGTCGCCCTGGGCACCCGCGCCACCTTCGCCGATGTCGGCGCCACGGTCGCCGCCTATTTTGGCGTCGACTGGGAGATCGGCGAGAGCTTCTTGGAGCTCATTGCGCATCGCGAAGACTAAAGCCCATCAGCATACCCGCCCCCCAGGCCATCGTCGCCGAAGAGGGCAGAGCATTGCCGATAAGCTCGACGTTCCACAGAATACGTTGGCCAAGCACCTCGCCAAACTGCGGGCCGCTCAAGCCCGCGCTCAGCTCGAATCCCGAACGATGCACCACGCCGCCGGCCGAGTCGCCGCCGATGTTGTGTCCTGGCGTGTGCCCCCAGCTGGCCCAGCTCGCGTGATGAACGTGCGACAGCCGCGGTGACAGGCGCCACTCCCAGCCATCAAAGTCCTCTCCGCTGCTCAGCCCCGGCCCCACAAGCATCGCCACATAGAATTGATCACTGCGATCGCGGGCTTCGATGATCGCGCCGCTTCGCCCGACGACGTCGACGTACAAGTGCGCCGTCGGCCGGTAGCGCAAGCTGAGTTGCGTGGTTGGTCCAGCGCCCTGGCTATGAACCTGGGCGCCGGCCTCGACAAAAGCACGTAGGCTCGTCTTGGCGGGCTCGCTCGTGGCACAAGCCCAGCTCGAGCAGATCAACAACAGGCAGGTGGAGTATAAAAAGCGCGCGGGCGCCATGGCATGGCCTCTGGGCAAAGGATGTGTGTGCACGGCTCGATCGATTCATTCAAGTGAGTCGACGGCGAGCTCGTTTTTTGTGCACACAATCTTTGCAGCCCCCCGGGCTGTTCGGCGGCTGTTGGGCCTCAGGGCACCAGGCGCAGCGTGTAGACCGGCGCCGTTGCCGCCTCGATCACGATCGTCGACGGCCCGACGTTGCGCGCGACGACCTCCTTGAAAACGGGCTCGCCAGGCCCGCCCACCGCGTCGGCGGCGGCCACCTCGTACTCGCCAGAGGGCTTGAGCGAAGTCGTCTCGATGATGAGCGTGTTGCCCTCAAAGCGCAGGTGGTAGCGTCCCCAGGGTTTTGCCAGCGGCTCACCGACAAAAACGCCCTCTCCCGGCCAATGAACCGACTTCCAATACGCCTCGACCACGCTCTGGCCACGATAATAGTGCTCGAAAAAAGTGCTGAGCTCGGCGAACTTCGTCGGATAATTGCAGGGCTCGACCACCGTGCCATAGCTTGCCGTCGCGCCGGCTTCGAGCCAGCGCAGGATGCTCATCTGGCCGGCGCCCATCAAGTCTCCGCCAAAGCTCGTCAAGTGATCGGCGACCGCGCCGGGCAGGTAGGTGTTCGTCTCGATGCCCGCGACCGTAACCAGGCCCGTGAAATAGAACATCACGTCGCTCTTGTCCGTGATCAGGTTCTCGCCGCTGCCATCGGCGTTGTTGATATAGTTGAGCTTCAACCCGGAATCCGAGCTCCAGCGATTGGCGATGCTGAGCATATCGGGCCAGCGCACGCTGCGCGCCTCGTCGCTGGTGCGCACCATGTAGCCCTCGGCCTGGGGAAAAGTGTGGTCGGCCGCCACACCGCGATCGATCAAGTCGCGCGCATGCTCCTCGCTCGTGCCCGCAAGCATCATCGTCGGCCGAAGGGCAAAGTCATCGAAGGGGCGCGTCGATTGCGAGCGAAAGTAGCCAACTGCAGCCGTTTCACTGCAGCCCTGATCCGAGGTGTTGCAATAACGATCGGCATAGCCGCCCAGCGCAAAGGCGCTGGTGATCGACATGCAGCCCACCCGGTAGGGGCGAAGCCAGGCCAAGGCGAAGGCCTGAATCGCGTCGTCGCTCGCTGCTAACACCTGGTCATAAATCGGCGCAAAATCCTCCGGCGAGAGCACGTTCTGATCGGTTGGCAGCGCGACGCGGATGAGGTTTTTTGCCGGAATCTGGCGCTTCTCGAGATAGTACTCGCCAATCGCCACCGAGGTCGCGTCATTGGAGTTGACGATCACGGCCACCTCCCAGGCCTCGATGCCAATGCGCGGCAGCACCACCATCGGCGCGCCAGCCTCGGCCACCTCGTAGATCGTGATGTGCAGCACGGCCTCAGCCTCGCCGCCTCGCGCGTCGGTCACGCGATAGCGCAGCCGCTCGTAGCCGTTGTAGTTGGCAGGCGCCTCGTAGCCGATGCTGCCATCGGCCTCGATGTTCGCGGTGCCGCGCCTGGGCGCCTCGACGATCGCGAGCATCTGCCCGGCCGCGCCCACCAGCACGGGTGTGCGCGCGCGGCTTGCCTGCGAGGCGACCAGGTGAATGTCCTGGGCCGTGGCGGCGACAAAAACATCCTGCTCGGATGCGTCCGGTGATTGGGTAGGATCGGGCTTGGGATCGAGGCAGGCGCCCAGCGAGAAACAAAGCCCAAACGCCACAACTGAGATCAAACGACGACCATTCAATTTCAATCGCGACTCACTCGCAGTAGCGAAGCCCGTTTGCGCCTCGAGGAGCCTGGCACCTCATGCTCGCCTCAATCGCGATGCACTTTGCATCGTTGGTGCAAGCCGTCACACAGCTCTGGCATTGAATCGGCTTACCTTGTGCATCCTCGGTGACGCAACCCGGTATAACTCTATCCTCTGGAAACACCGGATAGCACGTGCGCCCAGGCGTGCAGCCCAAGCCGTTGCCATGAAGAGATCTTGCCAGACACAATGAGTCGTAGTCCGTCGATGACGCCGTGCCATTTCTCAGGCAGCGAAACTGCGGATGACAGGTCAAAGCCGGGTGGTCGTAGTCCGCCGTACAGGCCTCACCGGCCTGGCACGAGCCTGCTGCGTACGGATCACAGCGCGGTACACAAACACCGAGATCGGGGGTGTTCAAGAGTGCTGCCTGCCTGTTGCAATAGGCATCTGCGCTACAACCCTCGCCGGTCGACAACAAGCAATACTTCGAACACATCGAGCCGCGCGGATCTGGCCACTGCCAGTTGATGCATCCCAGGCCTGGAATACACTTATCGTTACCACCGCACGACTCATACAATTGGCGTACCCCAGCAGAGTTTGTACGCAACGCGCAAGTTATCGAGGGAGGCGGACCACCAGCCAGCCCACAGAAGCGGTCTGATGAGCAGCCGGTTTGATTGACAATATGGCAGACGGTGGTGACGTACGTGCCATGATCTACGGGACAAAGAGGCGGCGGCTCACTGACTTCGGCGTCGGGCCCGCTCGCATCGGCGTCAGGCATGCTTGCATCGGCGTCGGGCATGCTTGAATCGGCGTCAGGCATGCTTGAATCGGCGTCGAGCCCGCTCGCATCCGAGACATCCAACAGCACGGCGGTATCCGCGTCATCGTTGACATCAAGAACCGGCGGCGCATCGGAGGTGTCCGAGACATCCCCTGGGCCATTGTTGACGTCGAAGACAATCGGAGCGCTCAAGCGGACTTCATCGACGTTGAAGAAAAGATCGCAGCCTCCCATCGCAGTGACGCCAAGCGCCACGAAGAAGCAGATAATTAGGTTTTTGAGCTTTGTAGAAGACGACATGTGATGGCGATTCCAAAGGTTGGTTAGCCTGATCAGCCCACTGAACCTGCACAGAATAGGTCCAGTGGCCATACAGTGTCAAACACTCAGGCGTTCTGAAGTCCGCGCCTTTGTCTGGCGCGTCAGGCGGTGGTAGATTGATTGCGCCAATCGAGCTCGCCCTTCGCAAGTTCCCCTGGATCTGCGCCAATGCCTTTTGCGTGACATCTTGATGAGTACTTGAATGAAAAATTTCAATAAATTTCAACACCTTGCGGCCACACAGCTGGTCACACTGGCCTTACTGACGTCCTGCTCCAAAGACGAGAAGACCAGTGAATTCCCCCCGATCAACGCGCCAGACATAGGCCTTTTCGACGTCGCAAGTGACAGTGCCCACGAGGACGCACCGCCTTTCACCGAGCAGCCCGAGGTCTGGACCGTACTGCTCGCCGCGGACGCTCCAACTGCTATCGGTTGGACGGCCGACGATCTCCAAAGTTACTTGAGTGCAATGGGCCTGCAGGCTAGCCAGCAGCAAGCGAGCGGTCCGATAAGCTGCGAGCCGGGCCATGGCCGCGTCGTGCTCATGGGTGACGGCCTCGGCGAGACCACCTTTGCCATGGCCGAGCCCACCGACCAGAGCTTTCGCATCCGCGAGACACGCTGCAAAAACGGCGTGCTCGTCGAGCTGCACGGCGGCGGTCTGCTCGGGCGCCAGTATGCGGCCTACGAGTGGCTTCATTATCTGGGCGTTCGCTTCTTTCACCCCGAGCAGGAGTTTGTCCCTCCCAGCCCGCGCTGGCACGACAAGGTGCTCGAGCGCGAGCTCACGCCGGCCTTTCGCTATCGCAGCGCCAGCGCGCATCTCACCCATCCACTCGAGATCGGCGACGCCCTGATCCTCAACGATCCCGAGTACGCCGGCGACGCGCGACGCTATGTCGACTGGCAGATCAAGAACCTGGCAAGCGTCGGCCACGAGGGTTTGTTTGGCGGCGAGAGCACCGAGCACGGTCTTGTGCGCGGGCTGCCTCGCCAGGCGGGCTTCGAGTTGCACAACCAGCAGCAAGGCCAGGCGGGGCTTATCAACCCTGACGACGAGCGCACCGAAGAGGTCCAGATGGCCGAGGCGATCGACGCCTTGATGGGCGACGAACCGGCGCGCCACCCCAAGATCGTCGACTTCACCTTCAACCCCAGCGAGTTCACCGAGATCGACGATCGCGACGCCGTGCGCCAGCTCAGCTTCATCGCCGACTACTTTGCCGAGCACTACCCGGACACGATCGTCACCACGATCAACCACACCACGGCCGGCCCGCCCACCGAGCACTACAAGGTGCGCTACTACGACCTGTCCAAGTTCGCTCCGTCAAACCTCGGTGTTCGCGTGCATACGGTCATGTTCTACGATCTGTTTCGCCCGGCCCCGGTCTATGGAAACACCGATTTCAATCACCTCTTCGACTTCATGGAAGAGGAGCATGAGAAGCGACGGATCTGGTTTTTCCCGGAGGCGGCCTGGTGGCTGACCTTCGACATCGCCATCCCGATGTATTTGCCGATCACGATCGAGGCGCGCCACCGCGACATCCAGGGCATCGCCCACATGCTCGCCGGCAAACTCGACGGCCACCGCACCTTTGGCACCGGCCACGAGTGGGGCTACTGGCAAAACGAGTACTGCCCGTTTCGCATGACCGTCGATCTCGACTACTCCTACGCCAACTGCCTCGAGGACATCGCCTGGCCGTCCGGTCCAGCCGCGCCCGAGCTCCTGGCCGTGCTCGAAGACGCGATAAGCTTCCAGGAGCGCGACCTGATCTACGGCGAGATCATCGCCTACCTTGTGGGCAGCGACCCGGAGACCGAGATCGCCGCAAGCGTTGGCATCACTTTTCACCCCCTGCCGCCCTCACCACGCGAGATCTTGCGTTGGTCGCTCGAGCAGGTCGAAGCCTGGGAGTCCACGATCTTGCCCGCTCTCATGGGCATGGACACCGACTACACCGAGCTCAACCGCCGCCTTCGCGCCGTTCGCAGCCAGGTTCCGGCAGCCGGCCTGCCCTGGTTTGCCGAAATCCTCGATGGCCTCGAGGCCACCGGCCTGCGCGCGCGCCACGCCCACCAGGCGTTTGGCGCCGTCGTCGCATTTCGCCGCTACCAGCTCACGTTCGACACCGAAGCCGAACTGCTCACCCGCCAACTCTTGGATGCCGCCGAGGCCACCACCACCCAGGTCATCCGCGTCGTACGCCGCCGGGAGCTGGCTTATCGCTACAAGCCGCTGGATCGCGCCATCGCCGGCGGCGAGCACGGCACTGAGGACGACAACTGGACCGTCTATCGCTACCGCTACCTCAACCGCACCCACCACGGCTACTACTACAAACGCACAAACGACCTCGTGCGCGAGGCCCTCGAGGGCGCCGCCGTAGCCGTCGATTTACCCAACGTGCTCGTTGGCCCCGATCAACCCATGGCGCTCACCATCACCGACGCCACCCTCATCGATCCCATCGTCGACTTCGGCGATGGCACGATCGCCCCCGGCACGACCTTCAGCCACCTCTACACGACCCCGGCAAGCTACCTCATCCAGGTCACCGCCACCGGCGATGACGAGCCTTTTGAGTTCTCCACCCGCGCCGCGCGCGTGCAAACCCGCTACACCACCGCCTTCTCCGGTCGCATCACCGCGCCCTCGGGCACGAGCCTTATCGAGCCTGCGATGCCCGCAATCTCACTGGGCTTTCTTGACGACGCGACCATTGCGCTTGGATTCTCTGCCGAAGAAAACGGCTACGTCCGCCCCGGCTACTGGACCCCCGTGCCCGCTACCCCGGGCACGGTGCTCGAAACCGCGCCCTCACGCATCGTCATCCCAATCGTCAATCGCGCCCAGGCCGAGGCCATGACCAGCATCGTCGTCGAACAAGGCGTCATCCGCCTCGACGCCGCCCCACCGACCAAGCTGCATTTGACCGGAAACCTCTCCACGTCCGCCGTCATCAGCGCTCTGGTCGCCATCGGCGGCTTCAACGAAACCGGCGCCCGTGCTTTGGTCGCCCAGACGCTTGGTTTCACCCCGGATACCTTGCCCAACTACGTTCCCTTCGAGGCCGAATACGCTATCCAACCCCAAGCGCAGGATTAGAAGTCGGCGTTTCGGGGTGTGCGCGGAAAGGGAATGACGTCGCGGATATTTTCGATGCCCGTGGCGTAGTTTATCGTGCGCTCGAAGCCCAGCCCGAAACCGGCATGGGGGACCGTGCCAAAGCGGCGAAGATCGCGGTACCACCAGTAATCTTCAAGCTCGAGGCCGCCCTCGAGGATGCGCGCATCGAGCACGTCGAGTCGCTCCTCTCGCTGGCTGCCGCCGATGATCTCGCCGATGCCGGGCGCGAGCACATCCATGGCGGCGACGGTGCGGCCGTCGTCGTTGAGGCGCATGTAAAACGCCTTGATCTCTTTGGGGTAGTTCATGACCACGACGGGCTTCTTGAAGTGCTTCTCGGTGAGGTAGCGCTCATGCTCGCTTTGCAAATCGGTGCCCCAGGCGACCGGGAACTCGAACTTCTGAGTCTTGGCGGCGGCCTCCAAGATCTTGACGGCTTCGGTGTATTCGACGCGCTCAAAGCTTGATTTGACGAAGCTCTCGAGCCGCTCGATGCAGCCCTTATCGACGAACTTGTTGAAAAAAGCCATGTCGTCGGGGCGCTCGTCAAGCAGCGCCGTAAAGATGTACTTGAGGAAGTCCTCGGCCAGGTCGGCATCAGCGCTCAAGTCCGCAAAGGCGATTTCGGGCTCGATCATCCAAAACTCAGCCAAATGGCGCGACGTGTTCGAGTTCTCAGCACGAAAAGTCGGTCCGAAAGTGTAAACCTTGCTCATCGCCAGGCAGTAGGCTTCGACGTTGAGCTGGCCCGAGACGGTCAAGTGCGCCTCGCGCCCGAAGAAATCTTGGCTAAAGTCGACCGCGCCGCTTTGTGTGCGCGGCAAATTGGCCAGATCGAGCGTCGAGACACGAAACATCGCCCCGGCGCCTTCGGCGTCCGATGCCGTGATAATCGGCGTGTGAATCCAGAAGAAGCCGCGCTGGTCGAAGTAGCGGTGCACGGCCTGGGCAAGCGTATGGCGAACGCGAGTCACCGCGCCGATGATGTTCGTGCGCGGCCGCAAGTGGGCCTGCTCACGCAGATACTCCATGGAGTGGCGCTTGGGGGCCATCGGATAGGTGTCCGGCTCCTCAACCCAGCCGACCACCTCAACGCTTGTGGCCTTGATCTCGAGGGCCTGGCCCTGCGCCGGTGACGGCACCAACTCGCCCTTCACGATCACCGCACAGGCCGTCGTCAGCTTCAAGATCTCGGATTCGTAATTGGGCAACGTATTTTCAGCGAGCACCTGAATCGGATCAAAGCTTGAGCCGTCATGCACGCCGACAAACGAAAAGCCGGCCTTGGAGTCACGCCGGGTGCGCACCCAACCCTTGATGGTGATCTGGGAGCCCTCGGCAACCTTGCCGGCGAGCAAGTCGCGAATCATGAAATCTGACATGGATTAAAGACCTCGTGTGGGGTTTACAAGACAGGGCGCGTTCTATCACCGTCTGGAGCAGGCGGCAATCCGCGCATGAGCCCAGGCGTCAATGACGACGCCAAAAGCCGGGGGGACAAGCCCCCAGGCTCCGTTTACAGATACAGCGCCCTCGTGGCAGGCAAGCCTGCCGGGCGCAATCAGGATAATAACGTCTCTGCCCGTACCCACGTGCACCGGCGCGCCTTGGCGCGAGAGCCGGTGCTGTATCTGCTCGACGAGCCTGGGGGCTTGTCCCCCCAGGCGGACGTGGTGTCGGTGAACGTTTTTGGCGGGCTGTCGGGGGGTCAGGGCAGCCGACGGGCCGCCTGGGGGCTTGTTCTCCCAGGCTGGGCTGCGACTTCGCCGGCTGGAATCAGGCCTATTGGCCGCCGGCGAATTTGACGGTGATCTGGGTGCCAAAATAGGGGCTGACGCCGTCGGGGTTGCGGTTGGGATGGCCGATGAAGACGCCGCCAAAGCCCGAGAGCACGGGCTCGCCCCAGCTGATCCAGTCCGAGGGGATCTTCCAGACGTAGACCAGCCCGGCCGTGTCGCGCACGACCTCGGTGGTCGTGGCCACGGCGCGCTCCCAGCGAAGCGCGAGCAGCAGGTAGCTGTTCGAGGGGTTGCTGCCGAGCACGTAGCCCACCGTGGGGCGCGTGATCCAGAAGAACTCGTCGGGCGCAAACAACAGGTCGAAATAGGGCTCGTAGTAGTTTGCGTCGATGTCCATCGTCAGCTTGGTGAAGCGGGTCTCAGCGAGCGCGACGACGTTGCCGATCTTGATTTGAGGGGTGACGCGGCCCTCGAACATCCACCCCGTGCCGCTCACACCGCTGTTGTTCGTGGCGCCTTCGGCGAGCTTGTCCAGACCCCAGTCCTGGTCTGCTTCGGGTTTGTAGAGGTAGCCCAGGATGCCAAAGTAATTGACGTACTGCGCCGAGACACGCAGCTTGAGCACGGCCGCGGGCAAGATCTCGAGGTAGGGGCCAGCCCACAGATAGGCCGGGCTTATGCCGGTGGTCAGGCCGCTATCGATATAGGTATTCTTGAGCAGCGGATTCTCGCTGTCAAAGAGCCCTATGCGGTACCCCGTATCCGAGATGACGTTGAGGCCGACCGGCGTCGCACGGATGCCGAGCGTCGATTCGTGCTTGATCTGTGCGTCGGCAGGCGCCGGCGCCAGGCCGAGCGCACAAAATGCTGCGGCCAGTCCAACAAGATAGGGAATTCGACGGATCGGCGTGCTCAAATCAATCATGAAAGACCTCTACTCCAAAGCGGTGGCGAGGCGCTCGAGTGCGCCGGCTATTGTCTGACAAACCACGGAAAAACCAGCAAGTTGTGTGCACAACGTGGCACAGGCGCCTTGTTTGCACAAGCGCAATAGCAGGGCGGCGTGGACAATCGCTTTGGGTAGGTTTTAGAGCAAGGTGCCGGAGCTGAGCAAGAGGCCGAGCTCCTCGACGATCTCGCGCGGATCGAGAGGTTTGATGATGTAGGCCTCGCAACCCGCTTCGATGCCCTCGGTGATCTGGTCGGGAAGGGCGTGACAGGTCAGCAAGACGATCGGGATCTGGCGTATGCTCTGGAAGCGCTCGTTTGTCTTGATCTGGCGCAGCGCCGAGATTCCGTCGAGTTCGGGCATCTCGATGTCCATGAGGATCAACTCCGGCCCCAGTTCGAGGGCCGCATCGATCGCTGCAGCGCCGTTGATCGCGGTTATGACGCGGTGGCCGGCATCCTCGAGATGTCGCTTATAGACCTCACGAAGCTCAGGCATGTCATCGGCGACGAGAATAAAGGCCATGGGCAGCAATCCTTACAAACCGTGCAATGGAGTCGTACTTGGTGCGCCTTCGCCTGAACCTGCTCACGCGCGGTCAAGGAGCAAGGCTACCAGCGCCAGGTGGCCGAGATACTCGAAGGAGAAAAATCCAGATCCAGCCCCTCGCTCGAGGCCAGAGAGTCCGCGTTGCTTTCCAGTAGCAACCAGAGAACGCCCGAAGCCACACCCAGCACGCCCACGCCCAGCAGCACGCGATGCGCCCACTGGTAGCTCTCGCCGCGGTCGACGAGTTCCTGAAAGCGTCGATCGGTGAGCTGGCCGCTGGTGCTCTCGTCTTGGATCTGCTGCTCAACGCCAATCATCTGCCAGCCCATCACGCCGCTACCGATCAGGGCCAGGCCACCGACGCTGATCGCGCTCCACGCGCCCCAGTTGATGGCCGAGGATACCTCGTCAGCCGGTGGCGGCTGCGAGCGCACCAACGGCTGCGCGTCGGGGTTGTTTTCGCTCTTGCTCGCCTGGTGGGCGGGCTGGGCGGCTTTCTCCAATTGGCGGGTCAGCGGAGCCCACAGCCTGACGTCGCCACCTTCGGGAAGCTCGACGACGGCCGTCCACTTGTTGTGATTGGGCGCCGAGACCTCCACCTTGTACTGGCCCGCGGGCAAGCCGGCGCGCTCAAAAGGGGCGGTGCCAACGACGACGTCCTCGATTTTTATCTCGGCGCCGTGAACGGTCGAGCCGATCTGCAGTCGGGTGGCGGGCAAGGCTTTTTGTGTGGAGAAGAATGCTTCGATCTCACGGCGAAAGGCGATCACCGGGTCCTGGGTTTCTTCGAGGTTTCGTCCCAACGAGTGAATGATGCGCCCATTGGCTGCATCGAAGATCTCGACGGTCACACGAAAACCGCCGGCGCGCTTGGCGACGGTGCCGTAGACCAAGACGCGTGCGTTGATATGCTCGGCGGCCTGGCGAAGACAAGAGATCGCATCGGGGTTGCAGCCGAGCACGACGACGATCTCCGAGAGGTTGATCGGGGCCTGATTGACCACGTCGTACTTTTCGTGTTGTTGGGCCTCGTTTCGAAGCACCGAGGTCAGCGTCGCCAAAAGCGTCGGCGCGATGTCGACGCCCTCCATGTTGAGCACAGCGACATTGAGCGATTCCTGCGCCGATGATGTGCGCGGCGCTGAGATGATCAACAGCAAGCCAAGGAAAAACCACCCGATTTTGGAAAAGCTCGTCATAAACCACGATTGTTGCAGTGACACCAGGTTGCGGCTTTAAGCCCGGTGGGGCCAGCCGGCGAAACGTCCCCGAGTATAGGAATGCTGCTTGCGGAAGTAAAGACGCGCTGAGCATGCCAGCGACTCTCTTGGGTGCTGCTCTCTCAGGGCGTGATCCAGTCACCATAAGGACGCCCGAAGTTGGCCCGGTTGCGCTTGGTATGCAACGGAGAGCCTTGTGGTGGCACGTAGGGCTCACCCCAGCGGGCACCCGGCGCGATGAGAGCGCCCTCGGCGTTGCGATCGAGCACGGGCATGCCTTTTTCGCGCCGGTTGGGCGAATCGATCGCGAGGTGATCGGGAGCAACCGGTTTCTCGACTTGTTGGGCGGCCCGGTATTCGATCACGCTGACGCCGCGGCGACCGCCCGAGCGAAAGGCGAAGACCTCGGGCATGTAGGCGCGAAGGCCTACGATGCGAAAGACAGCGGCGCTGGTGCGCAAGATCTCGAAGTCGACCAGGCGTGTCTTATAGAAGGCTTCGAGATCGGCGCTGGACATATGCGATTCGACGGTGACATAGCTCTCGGCGCGCTGAATGCTGATCACGTCAGGAGGCAGCGGCAGGCCAAAAGCTTCACGATCTTGGGCCAGATCGAGCTCCTCGGCAGTCTGCGTCGTGTCCGGTGGGCCGACATCGACCAACTTGACCACAGGCTCTTGAGTCGAGCGTTTGCAACCAAGAGCAAACAGACACATACAAAGCGCCAGCAATGCGCGCTGCAAGCCGGCGCGCCGGCTGCTGGCCATCAGGTGACGAGCAGCCGGCGCGGTGCATTGGCTCGTGGTGAGTCGGGGAGCAGTACTCATCAGTTCGAAATCACCGTCCAACTCAGCGGAATGGCCTGACCGCGCACCGGGTCGAGATCGACGGCGATACGTCCAATGTTCTCGCCATCGGCCGACTTGTCCTTGTGGGAGTCCTCACGGGCGCCCGGATCGGCGGATCCGGTTTGGGCAACCAGCTGCGGTTTGCGCGTGCTGTCGGTCTCGTGGAATTTGTTGATCCCACCTTCGACGCCAACACTGCAAGCAGGGCCCATCGTGACGCTTACGCCGCGAATCAGGGTAGGCTCCTTGGGGCCAAACCACAGCGCCTTCTCTGAGGTGGTGCCCTCGACCAGAATACTGGAAGGATCCTGAACGGCTGTGCGCGTCCAGAGGCCGACCGGATCAACGGTGTTGTCTTGCTTCAAAAAGCTCAAGCCGTAGATGCGCGCCGTGCCGGCCTCGCAGGCATCGCTCATGTTGGCGATATTGTAGGAGGTAAAGTAGACGCCGTTGTTGAAGACGACCGGCTCCCCGGTGAGCTTCTCGCCCACACCAAAGCGGTAGCGCCAGCTCAGCACGGGTACGACCTTGCCATTGCCATCGAAGGTCTCCTCAACGGCGATCATGAATTGGGTCTGACCGGCCGGCGAGGTGTCGCCGCGCTCGCCAAGTCCGTAGACGACGACCAAATTGCGCTTTGGTCCCATGGCGACGGCCGGTCGAAACGAGGCCGGTCCAAAGCTGGTGTTGGACGCATGGGGCGCGAATTTGCCGGTATTACCGCTGTCTGCGCTGGGATCGAAGAACAGACTCATCTCCCAGTCGGCGGCATCGGGCTTGGAGACGTCGATGCGGTACAGCTTGCCCGATGCGTCGCCAACAAATCCGCGCGTGGCCACGCTGCCCGGGAAATCGTCGAACAGCACCGGTGTTCCGATCAGGTCATGATCGAAGCTCTTGAACGTGTCGTCGGCTTGTTTGAAGTCGACGAAGCGGCGCAACATCGTGCCGCTTTGCAAATCCACAATGTAGAGCGCGCGGCCAAAGCGGTTTGTTGAACAGCCCAGGGTGTCGCTGACGTCGCTGCTCGAGCCGGCCGAGAACATCGCGATCGGGCGGCGAATGGCGTTGCCATCTGCCGTGGGTTTAAAGGCCACCGTCCCGATGGCCGCCTCGCCGACGCTGCGGCCCATATAGGGAAGACGCCACTGATTGACCGAGTTCGACTCCAAGTCGATCAGGTTCGTGATCAGGTTGGTGCTGCATGTGCTCGAGCCATTGGGACCAAAAAGGGTCTTGGAGGAGGAGAGTGCATCGAGTTGGCCAAGCTCCCAGGTCGGGTCGAACTCCCAGAGGGGAATGGGGTCGGGCGGGTTATTCTTGTCGCCGGGGCGCGTGACGTCGAGCGCGAAGTAGCCGCGTCCGGCATCGCCAAGGCCCTGGACGAGCACGGTACGCCATTGCTCGGCCGGCGGCACGTTGTCCGTCCAGGCATTGCAGGCCTGGTCGTTGGCATTAAGCAACGGGTTGCCATGGCAGAGCCGGACGTCGGTGACCACAGGCGAGCCGTCGAGCAAGCGCGGCTGGCTGCCGGAGTGCCAGGCCAGCGTGCGATGGAGCATGTGCGGGATGTAGGACCACGCTTCGCGCTGCTTGAATGCGCCGGGAATCGAGGCGCAATCGGCGTAGGGGTCGTCGTTGCTCGTTGCTACGCCACCCGAGTTGGCCGGTTTGGTCGGTTTGCGACAGCGTACATCAGGGTGACCGGTGTAGAGCGCATGGAGTTGACCATCGAGGGTGCCCACATAGAGCATTGTGGGTCGATCGGCAAAGCGTGCGCGAAAGGCTCGATAGCTGTCGATCGGAAGATCGAGATCAGGCGGTCCGACGGCCACCGGGTTCGACTGGAAGATGCCGCCGAGCACACGGTCGAGCTTTTCGGGGATGCGTCCACGCATCTCGTCGACGAGACTTTTGAACTCCTGGGGGCCTTCATTCGGATCGCTGGCGGTCGAGAGCGAGAAATAGTTGCGAAAGTCCTCATCTTGCTTTTCTGCAGCTCCGGACGAAAATGGCTTGCCGTCGCCGACGTAGGCCGCTCTGAGTCGATTGTATTCAAAGGGAATACGCGTGCCCACCAGGTTGGATGAGATATCGCCCGTGCCGCCGCCGGCGTGGATGTAGGTGCCGCCAAACTCGTCGATGTTGGTGAGCTTGACTGGCGCAAAGCGCGTGACATAGGGCGCGGCCAAGCCCGGTGAGAGCGCGCGATGTTGGTAGTGATTGTAGTTGAGCGGGCTTGGCACGGAGGTAAAGACGCGCCGGCTGTCATCTTCGGTGAGCGTGGCTTCATTGGTCGTTCGTACACCGCGCAGCAGGTTGACGTCCTCGTGCATGCGCACCATGTCTTTCCACACTTCGAGTCCTGTGGGCTTTTGAAGCGCGGAGGACTCGGCCTTGCACTCGAGCAATTGGCGATTAATGATGCCCTTCCAGTAGGGGCTGCGGCTGTCCATGCGCACGCCGGAGTACATGCGGTACTGTCCACGGGTGCCGACGACGTCGAGATAGCTCGTCATCGCCGGGCGTGTACGCGCGGCCAAGCCGGAGGCGCCGATGATCTCGTTGAAGACCAGGTCAAAGGCCTTGCGAATGGTCGTTTTGTCGTTGCGGGTAAAGATCATCGCCGGGTGCTTGCATGTGAAGGCCGCGGTACCGTCCGGCGGAGAGAATTGATAGCTGGTGAAGGTCGACGAGGGGCCGCCAACGCCGCTCTGGTAGGCCAGACACGACTTTGTGGCGCTCGGAACGCATGTCCCAATCAGTCCCGCCGGCGTCGCCATGCCCGTTTGCAAGTAATCAACTCCCAAATAGTACTGGGCGCAGGTCTTTCCCTTGGCAGCCATCGTTGCAATCTTGTCCAGGACTTGCACCTGATTGGCAGCACCGTCCTCAACAACGTTGATGCCCACAATGTGAACGCGCGGCACGTTCATCCAATACGTTGGGCTCGCCGAGTCGACGCCCAGGCTCGCGTCATTGACGAAATTCGAGATCAAGGTCTCCGTGACGTCGTATTTGTAGCGCGCAGGGTCGTAGTTATAGGATAAATTGAGGTTATCACTTCCCAACCCAGAGCCCGCGCCACCGGGTGCCTCAGGCTCAGGAAAGCCGTCGGTGAGCATGATCACATGCTTGGGTCGGCAGCCCCGATAGGGATCGTTCTCCACGACAAAGGGATTGAGCACTTGCGTTGTGGTGCGACTCTTTCCGCGCTCCCAGAAATCGGAGTTGTTCTCGCGAAACTGGCCATATTTAAAATATTGGTGGATGTCGTGAACGGTGCCGCCAAAGGGCGTCGCCCGAGCCATAGGCTGCTTGCCCAGGGTGTAGGGCTCCATGTAGTTGTCGAATCCTTGCGGTAGGTTGAGGTAGGGCCAGTTTTTCTGCTTATCGGCCAGAGACCCATCGCTCTTCTTGCCGGACTTTTTCTTGGGCTTGGACTGGAGCAGATAGGATTGGCGCATATCGCCGCTGCCTCCCTGGTGAACGTAGCCTGCATCGGCCAGCGCCAACTGGGTATAGGCCGAAATAGACTGCAAATAGCTCAAGGGAAGATCGAGGCGCGTGGGGCCCACGACACGGTAGATGCCCAGATTGTAGTTCTTCAGCGGATCGTTATTTGGGTTGTTGCTGTAATAATCTTCCTTGGCCGTGTTGGTGCTGTCGACTAAAGGCGAGGCGATGATGTCGTTCATACCCCAGCCCTTGTCATCGGGGCCTCGGCCGTCGAACTGGAAGCCGTCGAACATGGTCACCGCCACGATCGCGCGTCCCGACATGCTGTCGAGCAGACCGTTGGGAATCTGGTAGTCGTAGACCTCTTGGATGTGTGGGCGAGGGTCGTCGTAGTCGAGCAGACGCTCAAATCCGTTACTACCGACGCAGATTGGCTCTTCGAGCGTGGCGTGGCGAAAACGCGGTATGAACCAGCAGCCCGGGCCGCTGTCGGCGCGCGAGCCGGTGGTTGAGGCGCCGCGCTCCAGGATCATGTCACCGCTCAAGATCTCCTTGACCATGACGTGGCGAGGTAAGTTGTTCTCGGCCAGGCGATGGGTCGTCGAGTCGCGCATCGCGGTCATGCGATTTTTCATCGCGGTGGTATAGCCCGGGCCCGAAAGCCAGGGGCATTCATCGGCGGCGCACCAGGCTGGCCGCTCGTAGAGGCTACAAGGCGGCGCCCAGACATAGCAGGGACCGACCGTGCTGATCGAGTTGGCGTCGCTGGTGCCGTCGGCCTTGAGCTTCAGATCGGAGCCGGCCACCCACTTGCTGAGGTGCGTACCCGCGGTGGTGCCAAACGTGCTGTATTCTTCGTCGCCCTGATCGGTCCATTGCATGCTGGCCGATGTGTCCATCATGATCATGACGTAGGGCATCTGGGCGGCGCCAAATTCCACCGGGTTGGACTGGGCCTGGGCCGAAGTCGCCAGAAAAGTCACAGCCGTAGACAAAAGCAGACTCGCAAAGCCGGCCGAACGGGCAAAGGATCGAGAAGCTAAAAAAGTGCGCCGTGTCATCGAAAACCTCGTTGAGCCAGTTCCGGGCTGATTGCTTGGGTGTAGAACATCGCCATCATCATCATTGAATTGAAAAAAGCAGTTGAGCATCTCTCGTGCTCTGGTCCGGCTCACTTGGTGCCACAAGGTACGGGCCCGACCATGGCCTCGATTACGTTTCTGGACATCGCCACGTTGTGGCGCACGTCCCAATTCTCCGAGGGATTGCCGACTTGACCATGGGCTGCCACCGTCACCTTCTTGAAGCAATGGCTGCGGTCAAAGCCTGGGGCCGGGGGGCCGTCGAGCGGATCACGGATGATGAACTCGTAGTTGGTAGGCAGCCCGCCGACCTGGTCTTCGAACGATTTGGCCGTCGTGGCGTTATGAAAAATGCCTTTTCCCATGGGAAAGAGGTGCTCCATGCTCAAAACGGAACTGCCCGCAGCCGTCGGAGGGATCTTGGTGAAGATGCGGTAGCCTCCACGGCGCACGAGATCATGGCGCTCTTGGGCATCGGTCTTGGCGCTTAACTCGGTGGCAAGAGCCGACTGCATCGAATCCAGATAGGATTGACCATGGTCACTGAGGCGATAGATCGCCAGGTTGGCCACCGAGTCGGAGAGCTGATTGGACTGCTGGCGGATGCGATGGTTGCCCGACTTCCAGACGCTGTCGTTGACCGAGTTGAGCGCGACGATGCCAAGGCCGGAGAGCACCAGCATGACAAGCAAAGCCGTGATCAGCGCGGCACCACGTCGCGTTGAGCGTCGCGCTCTTGCGTCCCAGAGGAGCTTATCGCCAAAGTATTTCATGGTCTTCCTGATCGGGGCTTGGGTTAAAAAATGTTGCGCATGGCGAAATTGGTAAGTTCCACGGTCGCTTGCACCGTCACGACGCTGGCCGAGCCGATCGCGTTCGGTTCGATGTCGTAGCTTCGCATCGGACCATTGACGGCTTCAAAACCGCGCCAGCTCGCGTCGTTGGTCACGGTGAGATGCGGGCGATTGGGTCGTTCGTGCTCGGTACGAACCGACAAGCGGATGTGAGCCACGCGCGCCAGATGAGGCACCTTGTTCGCGCCCTCCATACAGCTGCTCGCCGGTGTGGTCCATCCCTGATTCCAGGCGATGTCGGTGACGATACCGTTGGTGGTTTCGCCGCAGTCAAACCACAGACGAAAGTCGACCACACGGTTGGCGATGACCACCCGATCCGAGACCAGCGAACTGGCCGGCGCCCAGGTGGCCAGAGCCGGCTCGAGCGTCGTTTGGTGCAGAGTCGAGATGTCGACGCGCTCTCGCACGAGCTGCAAATTGGATCGATCGAAGGGATCGGGGACCACGCGGTACCAAAAACCGTCGAGAAAAGCCGCGTCGTATTCGACGTCAACCTCGGCTACCGATTCGATGCCATAAGGCGCGCCGCCGGTTGCCACCTTGAGCGAGGGATCAAACTCCAATGCCATGCCCGTGCCGTCGGCCACCGCGGTCTTGATGCCCGTAAAGTGAAAGAAGCCCTGGCGGTCGGTGAGGCGTACAAGTCGCGTCGCCATTTTCTGCTCAACCGCAGCCTTCGTACTGGGCGTCGTGATGTCAAAGCCCGAGGGCGTGGAGACCTCAGTGCGAAAGGGGTCACTGAGTACGATGCGGTGCAGACCGCGCACATGCGTGTTGATCCGGGCCGAGCCGGCGGCCACGTTGCCGAGCATCACGCTTTGCGGGATATCATAGGCGCCCACGATCACCATGCCGTCAAAGCGCGATTGGGGATTGGCCGTGCTCAGCGCAGCGCCATCGGTCCCGCCCATGAGGTCACCGATCGTCTTTCCTCTCCAGCCAGAGTAGGGCAGCAGGCCGCGCACCTGCACGGTGCTCGGCTTGGGCTGCGACCAGGAATCGAGCTTGCTGTCGGGTGTGGCCTGTGAGCCGGCGGCTTGCAGATCGTTTCGCACATGCTCGAGGGCAAAGCGGGCGATGTCGGTCGTCTCGGCCAGGCTGTCCACCTCGGTCAGCGTCTCGGCCGTAGTGTGAAACAAGCCGTAGATGATCGAGGTCAAGAGCCCCAAGATCATCATCGAGATCATCAACTCGACGAGCGTAAAGCCCGCGCGAAGCGCGGGGCGCCGGCGTCGGTTCGCTGAGAAAGACCGTATGTTCAGATGAGCGGTGAGCATAATCTACGGCATCCTCGGAAAGATTTGTGTGGCGAAATACGACGCGCGAAGGCCCAAAAGCTCGAGGGTCTCGCTGTTGGACGGGTCGAGCAAGACATCGATGTCCGTATCGGTCAAAGCACAGGTGCCATGCGGGGCACCAGCCCCAGTAAAGGGAAAAGTGGCCCTGGCCGCAGGATAGACCACCACAATCTGGGCGATCCTCACCGTGGCGTCGGTTTCCATCGTCCCGCCACGCACGAAGCTGCAAAAGCGAAGCGCGCCCGTGGTGCCAAAATGCTGGTCGGTCGGCAGGGTCGTGAGCGTTTGCCACTTCCAGGGATTGGCACTGATGATTCCCAGCACCGAAACATCAAGAAAGGGCGTCCCAGTGGCCGTGTACAAGGTCGGCGTGCCTGTCGTGGTGCGCGACAATGAGCTCGACTCGGCCTTGAGCACGTGCTCGATCGAGCGCGCAAGCTCCGCGGCTGCCGTGCCGTCACGCGCCGCCGTGTAGCCGGCGAGCGCGGTGATTTGCATCGCCATGGTCGCCAGGATGCCGATGATCAACACCACCATTCCGATCATCAGCTCCATGAGCGTGAAGCCGCGGCGATCACCTCGCCCAAGGGCCCGACGCAGTGCCATTGTGGCCGCCAGAAAGCGCGTCATTGAATCACCTCAACGTTGCCGTTATAGGGCACGTGGATCATAAAGAAATTTTTCATATCACGGTTGTCCTTCTGGGTTCTGCGCTCTGCTTCATTGGCGGCTGCGACGCACTTGCTCAAATCGGCGTCGACGGTCTCACCCTTTCGCACGATCCACATCCGGTAGTTCATGCCCGTGCAGCTGCTGTCCCCGGCAAAGGGCACACCCGTCCCCGTGACCAGCGCTCGCCCGCTTGGCGAGAAGCAAATAGGGCTGGTCGCCGTCGCAAACCCGGCGCCGGCGTTGGTGGAGCCGATCAGCGCGTCCGCGTAGCGCGAGCCCGCCGTGTAGGAGTGCAGCAGATTCGTGGCGTTGATCGAGGCCGTGAGCACGGTCGAGGTGATCGTCGTACAACTCGTGAGCGCGGTGGGCGTGCGGTAAAGATTGACCAGACCCGTGTTCGGAGTCACGGTGACCAGGACCACCTGGCCGCGACTGGCAGCCTGGTTGCGCGCCATGCGAATGGCGTTGGCGATGTTGCGCGCTTCGCCGCGCGCGTTGTTGCGCTCAATGCCGCGCATCACCGACGGCGCCGAGAGCGTCGCCAAGAGGCCCAAAATGCTGACCACGATCATCAGCTCGACGAGCGAAAACGCTGCTAGTGAGCGGGCGCCCCGGGCGCGTGGTTTGGAGTGTGGGCGTGTCATGGCTACCGTGGTTTCTGCAGTGAGTGAGTTAAGGGATTGCTTCACGGCGCTAGATGAGCAAGATTCGTTCCAGATCGCGATCATCAGCAAAATCAGCCGCTCGAGCGCATGCTGAAAGCGCGAGCGGGTTGTGCCCGGCGCCCGGGCACGCCGAAATGGCTATGAAATCTTTTCATAGTTGTGAACAATTTGCGCGATCTCGTATAGTGCGCTCCCGGTTTGAACGCCCTGCCACTTTCTCGTGAACTGCCGTGAGCTCGCCGCCTTTGAAGCCTCGACCCACTCTAATGCGTCAACTCACACGCACGCTGTGTCTGGGCTTGCTGCTCGAGTTGCTCTTGTTTGGCGTTGGCGCTTCTCCCGAAGCTTGGGCGACGACCTACCGTTTGCGCACCCTGACGGTGGGTCGGGCCACGCAGTATTTTCGAGCCGACGCTACGGTGGTCGCGCCCAGGCGTCTGACCCAGGCGCTGGCGCTGTCGGCCTTCGATCTGGGCGATGATAACAGTGGCTCGCTCAACGCCCACCTGTCGGTGCGCTACTTCAGCGACTTTGGGCTCGAGCAGCGCCTGCGAAGTGAGCCCCTCTTCGCCGACCAGTGGAATGCGACCACGCTCGATCTGGCCTACCTCGATTGGCGCCCGCTCGATGCGCTCACGCTTCGCCTGGGGCGCCAGTGGGCGATGGGCTCTCTGGGGGTTCGCGACTTTGATGGCGCCTGGGTGCGTTTTGCGCCGACCACCGGGGCGCTGGTGCCCTACGTTGAGCTCTACGGCGGGCGCGACGTGCAGCTCGGGCTGAGCGCGTGGGATCCATCGAGCTGGGACGTGCAGGGCCTGCCGCCCAATGACGACGGCATCGAAGGCGCGCCCTGGCACTGGCTGGCCGGCACCCACCTGGGCGCACGCTACAAGCGTCTGGCCAGCCTCGATCTGGGCTACCGGCGACGCTTTCGAGGCGGCGCTGACGGCGCCCAGATCGTGGGCGACGAGCGACTCGGCGCGGCCGTCTCCGGCTCGCCGGCTCACCGTGCATACCAGCGCCTCGTATCACACCCTTGTCGGCGCGCTCGATGCCGCCAGCGTGCAGGCCGCCTGGCAGCTCGCAGTGGCAGACGCCGCGCTCGGCGCCGGTGTCGAGCATCGCCGCCCGATCTTTGATAGCGCGAGCATCTTCAATCTCTTTGGCGCCCAGCCCTACCAGAGCGTTTTTGCCAGTGTTTCTCTGCCCGTGAGCGCGATCGCCACGGACTTCGATCTGCGCGCCTGGGGCCGCATCTACAGCAGCGAAGAGAGCACACCGGGGATCGACCCGTTTGCAAGCGATGCCCAGGCCGTCGGTTTGGCCGTGGGCCATCGCAGCGTGCTTCAGATCGGTCAACGCGTGTTGCAGTGGAGCTCGCAGCTTAGCCATCAGACAGGCACCGGCGAGCGCTATGGCGGCGATCAGTTTCTAGGCGAGTCACGTGTTCGCGTGCCGCTTGGCTGGCAGCGCCTGTTTCTGTCAGGGCGCGCCTTGCTCTTGCTGGCCTGGCCCGACCACCACCGCCATGAGCCCGGCTATGCGACCACCGGTGTCTTGGGCGTCGATCTACCGCTGGGCGACATCGCGCTGCTCAGCGTCGCCACCGAGACGAGCCTGGGCAGCTTTTATCCGGCCAATTCGAGCCTGTTCGTCACCTTTGAACTCGAGGCATGGCCATGATTTTTCGCGTTGTCTCAACGCTGTTCATCGTAGCGCTGGCTTTTGGCTGTCACGCCGGCGGCGGTGGCGATGAGCTGCAACCGAGCGCCTCGGACAGCGCCATCGGCGCGCGATCGCGCCTGCTTCCGACCAGCCACACGATCGACTGGATCGCGCGCCATGGCAAGGTCTCGCTCTCCAATGCCCAGGAGTGCGCGAGCTGTCACATGGAGCAAGACTGTGCCAGCTGCCACGTCGAGCAATTGGCCGCGCCTTATCAGGTCCATCCGCCCAATTTCCTCACGATCCACAGCATCGACGCGCGCGCCAACCTCGCCCACTGCACCGATTGCCACCGCGCCGACGTTTTTTGTCATCAATGCCATATCCAAACGAATTTCTCGCCCACGCCGGTAGGCCAGGCGCCGCCCAGGCTGGATTTTCATCCGCCCGGCTGGCTAGATGCCCGACAGCCGGGCAACCACGGCGTGATGGCCCGGCGTAACATCAACGACTGTGCGAGCTGCCACTCCGAGCAGGACTGCGTGAGCTGTCATATCGGCATCAGTCCCCATCCTTCCGAGTTTCGCTTCGAGTGTCGTCGCTGGCTCGAGGCCAACGCGCGCCCTTGCGCCCAGTGCCACGGCGACCTCTCAGCGCTGCGCATGCTCTGCCCTTGAGAGTGGTTCCGAGTGGCTCCGAGCGTGAGCACCGCGCTTGATCGTTTGCAGATCGCGGTCGACCAAGTAAAGTGCTCGCCATGTTGATTTTACATCCGAAAATCTATCTCGCTGCATCGCCCACGGCCACAACCGACGCCTTGCTGATCCGCGATGGCCACGTGCTCGCTGTTGGCGACCAGGCGCGCCGGCTGGGCCATGGCGAGGCGCTCGTCGAGCCCGGGGGCGCATGCTTGTTTCCGGCGCTGGCCGATGCCCACATCCACCTCTGGGGGCTGGGACTTCGCGAGGACACGGTGAATTTGCGGGGCATGTCGCCCGAGGCGATCTATGTGGCGCTCTCTGCTGCCTCGCCAGGGCCACACGGTTGGGTCTTTGGCACCCACTGGGATGACAACCTGTGGCCCGAAGGTGAGACTCTGGCGCTTGGCGAGCTCGACAGGCTGTTTGCCGATACACCGGTGAGTTTGCGGCGCGTCGATGGCCACGCGCTCTGGGTCAATTCGGCGGCGTTGCGCCGTGCAAACATCACGCGCGAATCTCAGTGTGGTGAGGGAGGTCGCATCGATCGCGACGCGAGCGGTGCGCTCAGTGGTCTGCTCGTCGATCACGGCATGGATCGGGTGCTCGCGGCCATTGAGCCCCCCTCTCAGGACGAGGATTTAGCTGTGTTCGAGCGCAGCGCGCGCATGCTGCGCGGCTTCGGCGTGGCGAGCGCACACATGGCCTGGATGCAGATCGACCGTTTGGCGATGTTGCAGGCGATGCACGGCGCCGGCACACTGCCGCTTCGCGTCTACTTGATGATCGACGGCGAAGATCCCGGCCTCGCTGGGCTTTTGGCCGCTGGTCCGCAACACGACGAGCAGGCCTGGCTGTCATGGCGCGCCGTCAAGTTCTTTGCCGACGGGGCGATGGGCTCGCGCGGCGCGCGCATGCTCGAGCCCTATCGCGGCGGCGGACAAGGCCTGCGCATCTACGGCGCCGGCGAGCTTGCCAAGAGCAGCGCGGCATTGATGGCTGCGGGCTGGCAGGTGGCCGTTCACGCCATTGGAGACGCCGCTGTGCGCGAGGTGCTCGACGCGTTCGCTGGCGTCGATGGCGAGGTGCGCGCGCGGCTTCGCCCGCGCCTCGAGCACGCCCAGATCGTCAGCGAGCAGGACTTTGCGCGCTTTGGAGAGCTGTCGACGATCGCGAGCATTCAGCCGATTCATATGCGAAGCGACGCGCCCTGGGCCGCAAGAATGCTGCATGCCGAGCAGCTCGCTGGCCTCTACGCCTGGCGAAAGCTCGCGGCCCACACCGGCTTTGCCGGTGGGAGCGACTATCCCATCGACGATCCCAACCCCTGGCACGCGATCGCCACGGCGATCTCGCGGCGCGACGCCAACGAGCAAGTCTTTGCCGAGGACCAGGCCTTGAGCCGCACCGAGGCCCTGGGTGCCTACACCGAGGGCGCAGCCTTTGCCGCCCACTGGGAGCAGGTCTTGGGCAAACTCGAGGCGGGATTTGCCGCCGATGTGATCGCGCTCGATCGCGATCCTTTTTTGGAACCACCCGAATCGATCTGGAATACACAGGTTGTCGACATGTGGATCGCTGGCAAACGCCAGGATCTCTAGCCGTTCAGGAGCTCGAGGATGATGAAGTACATTGTAATGGTGGCCGCTGGCCTTTTGATGGGGGTCTTGCTTTTGGGTTGTACCAGCATGGGTGCAAGCGATGCTCAGCTTCGAAAGCGCGCCGCCTTCGATCTGGACTGCGAGGAGGGCAACCTCGAGCTCGTCGAACTCGACGAACGCACTAAAGGTGTTCGCGGATGCGAGCAGCGCGCCACCTACGTCGAGATGTGCAAGCCGTGCGCAAACGGCTACCAGGGCTGCGAGTGCAGCTGGGTGCTCAACACGGACGGGCGCAAGCAAGGAAGCACGATCAAGGTCGACGAGCGCGAGTAAATGCGGGCTGCGCTCAGTACAAGCTTGCCATGCCTGGTCCGCTCAGCACCAGAAGCGCGATGATCGCGTCCTGTTCGAGAAGCAGACTGTGCAGGCCTGGGGAGCGCAGCAAGTAGCCGTTTTCAACCTGCTTGTAGTCCGCGAGCACCGCGCGAAAGCGCACGGAGTCGTGCGCATGCTCGTGGCCGACCAGCGCCTGACCATCGGCCTGCTCGTCGTCCAAGAGCAGGCCGGCAAAGCTTGAGCGATGCGTGCGCTTGATCAATTCGCACTGATCGGTGGGTACGCCAAAGGTCGGCCCGCCGTCGAAGGGGTCGATGCTGTTCTCGTACTGAAAGCCAATGCTCTTGAGCATCTTTTCGACCGGTTTGGTGGGCGCGCCGACCTGGCCTATCATCGAGCGCACGCGCTCGGGCAAGAGCGAGGTGTAGATCGGCGTTTGCGGAAAGAGGCTGCGGATGAACTCGACGTTCTCACGGCTGAGCTTGTCAGCCGTGGTGTAGTCTAGCCCGGTGAAATTGGCGCCCAGGCAATCCCACAAGTCGCTGGTGCCGTCGGCATTGAGCGGGGGCAATAGTTCGGCGATGATCGCCTCGCGAAACCAGTCGCGATGCACGCCGATGAACAAAAAGCGCACGAAGCTCAAGAGCTTGCCAAGGCGTTGCGGGTGGCCCTGGCTGTCGGGATGCAGGATCAAACCGCCGATTTCGGTGGGGCCTTCGTAGTTGAAGTTGAGCTGGAGCACCTGGTGTACGAAGTACTTATTGAGCGTCTCTGAATATTTTTGTTCCTTTCGAACGTTAAAATACACGGAAGGTCGTCGGTAGGTCCCATGTTGGGCGATGATCATGGCGGTGCCGATGATGCGGTCGGCCTCTTCGTCACAGAGCACGAAGACGTATTCGCGCTCTTTGATGTCCTCGATGCGCTCGCTAAAGCTCGCCTGGCTGACCTCGATGATCTTTTCGAGTTGGGCGCGGTCGGCGGGCAGATTGAGGGTGTTGAGATGGCGCGCGAGCTCTTCGAGCGCGTCGAGATCGTCGTGATGCACTTCGCGAAGCAAGAACATGAACCATCCAACGCTGCGTGGTATCGATTTTGGTGCAGGTAGCAGCGCGGTGTTTGCACAACACCCATTGTCACGCTGCCTCGACTTGCTTACTGTTATAACACAGAAACGTCCAATGACCTGGACCTCTGGATCACACCGTCGCCCTCTTTGTGAAGGGGCCAACTCGCACCAAAGTAGTCGGATTCGATGCCTTGAGCAACCATCCTAATGCGCAGGAAAACGCCATGAACAATCTCCTCAAGAGTGGGCTGAACGAACTCTCCAGGCTGGGTCGAAAAGCCGCTGCCGAGGCGACGAGCGAGTCATCGATCCGAGCGCTTCGCCATGCGATCACGCGCGGGCGCACCTCGGCCGGCGACACGGCAAGCGTCGTCGTGCAGTCGCAGACGGTGCAAAAGGCCGCCGTGGTCGCGCGCGTCGCGATCAGCTCCGGTCCGGTGCGCGAGGTGGCGCTGATCTGCGGGCGTGCCGGCGTGGCCGGCGCCGTGGTCGACGGCGCCATGGGCGGCGTGCAGGCCTTCAAGTTCATGCGCGATGGCAAGATTGACGGCAAGCAGGCCGCCATGCACGTGGGTGCCGAGGCCGGCTGCGGCTTTATCACCTCCTCGGCTGGCACCGCCGGCACGCTGGCCGCTTACATGATCACCGGTACGATGGGACCTGCCGCCCTGGCCGCCGGCATGGGCGCCTCGCTGGGAAGTCGCTTCATCTACCGCAAGATTATCGGCGAGACGCTGCCCGAGCCCGAGGCCGCGACCAAGGAGAAGAGCAAGGACGACGCCGATTTGATGGAAGATATCGGTCCCAAACCCCAGTAATTCTTTGCTCGGGATGGCCGAAGCTGTTAGCAATTGAGCGCGTGGGCGAGGCTGCCCACGCGCTCTTTTTTTTGCCCAGTCTCGAATGGGGTTCTTATGCAAAAATGGTGTTTGATTCTCTCAATTCTCGCGGCCGCGCTGCTCATGAGCGCAACCGCCGTCGCCACGGACTACGATGAAGACGACGCTGAGGTCGCTGTCGAGGCGCCCTTTGGTGCGGGCACGCTCGACATCACCCTGGCTGCCGGCCTGGGTAATCTGCTCTACCCACACATCGAGCCCGGCGTTGATTTGGGCCTAGTCAACCTGGGCGCAAGCGTTGCGCTCAGCCTGGGCGGCGTGGTCGATCTGGGCTACTGCCTGCTGTGTGGGTTTGTATCGAGCTTTTCGGGCTATGACATCTCGTCTTGGTACATCAACCCGATGGGCCGCGCGCTCTTGCACTTTGGTTCGGTGGCCCAGATGCTCGATGAGCCAGGCTTCGATGTCTACATCGGGGCGATGGCCGGGCCGGCCTTCTACACGCTCTCGTCGAGCGACGGCGCCAATAGCTTCACGGCAAGCGTGACGACCTTCTTGCTCGGCCCGCTGGTTGGCCTTCGCTACTCGCTCGACGATACCAACTCGTGGTTCATCTTCGGCGAGGGCCGTCTGCTGCTCGAATTCGGTTTCTCCGAGATTACGCTGCGCTCGAGCGACGGCCAAAGTCGCACCTACGAGAACAACTTTGGGCGCGGCGGCAACGACGCCGTCTTCGGGCTCGGCCGGCGCTACTGACTCTCGAGCGATCATGGCACCGTGCGCTGGCCCTCGTCGTTTCTGCCCCAGCAAATGACTTCACTATCGAAGCGCAGCCCGCAGCTATGGTAGCCGCCGGCGCTGACCTGGGTGAACGTGCCGTTTGGCGAGTTGGACTGGTTACTCGAATTGCTGCCCCAGCACGCCAGAGTGCCGTCGGTGTCGACCGCACAAGCGTGGCGCCGGCCAGTGCTCACGTCGAGGTAGGTCCCACCGGGCGCCGAGGTGCGTGCGGTCGTGCCGGCATTGCCCCAGCAGTGAAGCGTGTCGTTTGCTCGGATGCTGCAGGTGTGCTCGTCACCGGCGCTGATCCGTTGGAAGACGGTGCTGCCCGGCACGGTGCTTCGTCCGTCACCGGAATTTCCCCAGCAAACGCCCGCGCCGGCTTCGCTGACCGAGCAATTGTGCTCATTGCCCGTACTCACGTCCATGAACGGCCCTGTGCGCACCGCGCCATTTCCGGTCTGACCACTGGTGTTGTAGCCCCAGCACTGGATATTCTTGGCGGCATTGATTGCGCAGCCGTGGCGGCCTCCCGCGCTGACTTTGGTGAAGGTGCCGGTCGGCGCATTGAGGCGGTTGTCGTTGGGCCTGCCCCAGCAGCGCAAGGCGCCCGCTCGGGTGATCGCGCAGGTGTGGTAATTGCCGGCGCTGATGTCGAGATAGCGCGTCGCGTCGGCCGGCACGGCCCGCTGCCCTTCGCTGTTGTCGCCCCAGCACACAACGGAGCCGTCGGTGCGCCGAGCACAGCTATGATAGAGCCCGGCGCTGACCTGGGCAAAGGGGCAGGGCGCACACGTGGCGCCGCCGCAGTCCAGGCCGGTCTCGTCGCCGTTTTGCACCCCATCCTCGCAGGTGGGAGCAGCGCAGAGGCCGTTGCCGGCGCAAACGCGGCTCGAACAGTCGCGATTTTCGATGCACGTATCGCCGTCAGCGCATGTGGTGGTGCAGGTGGGGCCGCCACAGTCGACGTCGGACTCGTCGCCGTTTTGCACAGTGTCCTCGCAGCTTGGCTCGGCGCAAAGACTGTCGACACCGCACACACCGCTGGAGCAGTCTCGCGCCAGAAGGCAGGCCAGGCCGGGCGCGCACGGCCCACAGCTGGGACCGCCGCAATCCAGGCCGGTCTCTTCGCCGTTTTTCACGTTGTCGTTACAGCTTGGCGCAGCACAACGGTTCTGAGCGCTGCAGACGCCGCTCTCGCAGTCTGCGGCCAGCGTGCAGCCCAGATCGAAGCCACATTTTGTTGCACAGGAGCCGCCACAATCGACGTCGGTCTCGTCGCCATTTCTGACCTGATCGTTGCAATTCGGAGAGGTGCAGACGAGCTCATCACAGATCTTGCTGGTGCAGTCGCTATTCTCGATGCACGACTGCTGCGGCGCACAGGCCGGGCAAGGGCCGCCGCAGTCGACATCGGACTCGCCAGGGCCATGGATCTGGTCGTCGCAGCTTGCGGCCACACAGAGGTTTGCTATGCACACATCTTCAAGATCCGGGCAGGCCAGGCAATTGATCGGACGCAATGTGCCACAGCGGTCGACGACCGAGCGTTCACCGCACTCGAATGCTCCCGCAACGCAAAACGAAGAATCAAGTGGGGGATCGCAGACGCATTGGCTCAACTCGCAGCGCTCGCCAGCACCACAGCCATCGCACTCGATCGATCGCGCATGCCCGCAACCATCGACGACGTCGAGCGGGCCGCAGGCTGCCTCGTGCTGTATACACAGGGTAAGGTCGTCCTCGCCCTGGCAGGCGTCGGCGTCCGACGTGTCCGATGCATCGGCATCAACGTCTTCCAGGACATCGGGTTGCGTGGGATCGGTGTCGATCTGGGCATCGGCATCGGCATCAGGGGTCCCGATGTCGTCGAGTTGCACCCAGACGCCGCCCTGGCACACTCTATCGCCAATCAGGGCACCCTCATTGGTGCATTGAATCGTGCTCAGGCTGTTCGACTCGAAGGTGCATCCCGACAAGGCGATCAAACCGGCGACGACCAAGGCAAGCTTGCTTAACCGTATAAAATCTAAAGAAATCGGAAACATGATCGTACCTCTTTGACTACCCAAAGGCGTAATGGCTTTCTCTACTATAGAGCAAAGTCGTCAGCCCAGCTACGTACCAGGCTTGGATAGTTCATCGCTTTTTCCACATCATCGCCTCACGAAGCGCCTCAATCACGCCGTCTTGGCTGATGCTCGCAAGGGTCGCAAAGCGTCGGGTCAGCTCGCCGGGCGCGTCGCCCATTACCCGTGGGTGGCCGACGATCTCGAGCACCGGCAGGTCTCCGTGGCTGTCGCCTATCGCCATGGTGTGCTCGAGCGCGACACCGAGCGCATCGGCGACAAAGCGCGCCGCGCTGCCCTTGGAGACGCCAGCGCGCGTCACACTGGCAAAGACGCTCTCGGGAAGTGCCGGCGAGCTCGCCGTGCCGATCTGGCAGCCCGCAAGGTGCAGGGCGAGGGCGGCTTCGAGCTGCTCGGGTGCCACGATCCAGTGGGCGCGGAGCACGTCCTCGCTTTGGGCGACGTCGTCGAGATCGCGGCGCGTAAGCTCGATCTGCAGCACCTCGGCGTGATGCTCGCATCGCCAGTCGAGCTGCTCAACGTAGATCGCATCGGCCGTGTAAAACTCGATCGTCGCGCCGATCGTGCGCGCGTGCTCGACGAGCCGGGCGAGCTCCGCGCGCTCCAGCGTATGCGATTGCAGGATGTGGCCATCGGCGTTGGCCACGAGCGCGCCGTTGTGAAAGACGTGTGCGGTGTGCGGGGCCAGGCGTTGGGCGATCTGTTGGGCGACGCCCTGGCAGGCGCGACCGGTGCAGGCCGCGAGGATGATGCCCGCCGCATGGGCCACCTCGATCGCCTGCCAGACGGCATCGGAGACACCGCCGTCGGTGCCGATGATCGTGCCGTCGAGATCGAGGAAGACCAGCGGGAGCATGTTACATCTCGACGTGGGCCAGGTTCTCAAAGCGGGTGTGAGCGCCAAAGAAGCGAAGGTTGATCGTGCCGATCGAGCCGTTTCGGTGCTTGCCGACGATGAATTCGGCCAGGCCCTTGTGCTCGGACTCCGGGTTATAGACCTCATCGCGGTAGATGAAGCCGATCAGATCGGCGTCTTGCTCGATGGCGCCCGATTCGCGCAGATCGCTCATCATCGGACGCTTGTCGGCGCGCGATTCCAGCCCGCGGTTGAGTTGGGAGAGCGCCACGATCGGGATGTCGAGCTCCTTGGCTACGCCCTTGAGGCCGCGCGAGATCTCGCTGATCTCTTGCTCGCGGCTGCCGCTGCTCGAGCGCGCCGAGCCGCTCATCAGCTGCAAGTAGTCGACAAAGACGATGCCTATATCGTGCTCGGCCTTCAAGCGCCGGCACTTGGAGCGAAACTCCATGATCGGAAGCGAGGGCGTGTCGTCCAAAAATATCTTCGCCTCGCTCAGCGATCCGGCGGCCTTGATCAGCCGGCTCCACTCTTGCTCGGTGAGCCGGCCGCGGCGCAGGTTGCCCTGGTCGATGCGCCCCTCGCTGCAGAGCATGCGGATGGCCAGCTGCTCGTTGGACATCTCGAGGCTGAAAAAGGCCGTGGGGATCTTGCGCTCGATCGCGGAGTGCGTGGCCATATTGAGCGTAAAGCTGGTCTTTCCCATCGCCGGGCGCGCGGCGATGATGATCAGATCGGAGCGCTGCCAGCCGGCCGTGATCGTGTCCAGATCGATGAAGCCACTGGGCACGCCGGTGATCATCTCGCTCTTCTGGTAGAGCGCCTCGATCTGGGTGAAGGCCTTCTTGACGACCTCGCGGATCGTCGAATAGCTGCGCTCCTGGCCCGACTGGGTGATCTCGAAGAGGCGGCGCTCGGCCTCGTCCAAGAAAAGCTCGACGTCGGGCACATCGGCATAGCAGGTGTTGACCAGCTCGTCGCCGGTGCTGATGAAGCGGCGCAGCGTGGATTTGCGGCGCACAATATTGGCGTAGTGGTTGACGTTGGCCGCCGAGGGCACCTCGTTGGAGAGGCGCGCCAGGTAGTTGGGCCCGCCCACGGCTTCGAGCAGATCTTCGGCGCCGAGGTGGTCGGCCAGGGTGATCACGTCGACCGCCTCGGAGCGCGCGTGCAGCGTACACATCGTGCGAAAGATGTGGCGGTGGGCTTCGCGGTAGAAGTCCTCGTGGCCGAGCAGCGTCATCAGCTCGTCGAGCACACGGTTGTCGAGCAGGATCGAGCCGAGGACGCTGCGCTCAGCGTCCTCGTTGCGAGGTGGAACGCGGATGGGCTCGTCGGCCATGGGATCAACCCGCGCTGATGAAGTCGTTTCGGATCAAGTGCAAGAGGGACTGCATCGTGTCGAGATCGCTCTCCAAACTCTTGTTGAGGATGTTCGAGACGCTGGGGTAGTTGAGCGCGAGCTGGAAGGTGTCGAGCAGCTCGGGGGTGAGGCTGCGAATCGGCGCGACCAGCGGCTTCTTGACCGCGATCGGCGCGCTCATGTGGGGCACGTCCGGGCCGAGGTTCTCCATCTCGTCGAACAGGCGCATGCCCTCCATCATCAAAGACTCGATCGACTCGTCGATCTCGTTTTCAAAGACGTCGTCGACGGGCTGCTCGAGCGAGAAGGTGCCCGTTCGCCAACTGATCAGGCGATAAAAGGCTTTGTAGGGGTCGAGCTCTTTGTCGTCGTTGATCGTGGCATAGTAGGTGCGGCCCTGGCGCAAGAAGATCTTACCGATGTCATGCTCGGTCATGATCACGAGCACGCCGGACTTGCGACTCGTCGAGAAGAGTTGGAGCAGATCGGGCAGCGGAACCTCCTCGATCAGACCCGAGATCGAGCCGGTCAAGGTCGCGCCGGTCGTGCGCCCAACGACGGCCGTCGTGGTGCGCCCGTTGGGCTCGTTGGCAGCCAGGCGCGTGGCCGGGGCGTTGACGCCGGGCGCCAGGTTGACGCCGGACTCCTCGAGCGTGCGATCGCGATGCACGAGCTTGATGATGTTCGTGCCGATCAGGATCCGGTCGCCCTCTTTGATGCGCGCCTTGCTGATCTTCTCGCCGTTGACGAAGGTGCCGTTGGTGCTTCCGAAGTCCTCGATCTGCAGCTCGCCGCCGTAAGTCGTGATCCGGGCATGCTTTCTGGATACCATGTCCTCAACGAGGACCATGTCCAGTTCGCTTCCACGGCCGATCTCGACTTCCGTCTCGAGCTCCAGTGGAAATTCACCTCCTTGATACTTGCCGGAGATGAATTTCAGAACATATCCGCCTGTCTGAGTTCGATTCAATTTTACCTCTCCTCAATCACGGTGAATCGAGGACCAAGCCGCTCAACATTGTGTCCAGGAATCCACTTCCAGGACGCTCCGATGGATTACGTTACGCAATGGCCCCAATAGCGTCAAGATAACAGACCGATGCCTGTGCGCTATTTGTGACCAGAGCCTGCGATCGTTCAAAGAGCTTTTTTGAGGACTTGCCCTGTGGCTATGTTAGGGTTTGTTTTTCGATCCGACAACGCACTTTTCGCAACGTGTGCCGAAGGTTTGACAGCGCATGAGCCTCGACCCCTGGATCTTTGCCTTGCCGACGTGGTTGATCATCGCGCTGGCAGCGCTGCTGGCGTTGGTTGGCCTGGCGCTGGTGGTGGCGCTAACGCTTTTCTGGCGCGCGCAGCGTGATGCCGAGCAAAGCCGTGGCGCCGAGATCGATCGGCTCTACCAGCAAATGCTGCCCATGCTCGCTGGGAGCGTGGTCCTGCCCCAGATTCGACGTGTGCACTTGCGAAGCCTGCTGCTCGATGCGACGGTGGCCGAGGCCGATCCCTTGAGCGCGTGGAGCGTGGCCAGCCGTGAGGCGCGCAGACTCATGCTGGCTCTGCAGGCCGCGTGGGCCGGCGGCGGCTGGGAGCAAAGCCAGATCGAGTCGGTCGTCGCAGAGATCGACGCCAGGCTCGACGAAGCCTTCGCTCTGGTGGCCGAGCGCCGGCTCGTCGACCCCAAATGGGACGAGCTCTGCGAAGGGTTTCGCAGAGCTCGCGGGCGCATCGAAAAAGTCGGTAACGCTCAGAAGTAGAAGGTCAGGTTGACGCCGAGTGACTCGGTCTGGGCGGCCAGGCTGGGGTAGAGCGAGTCGTTGCCAAAGGCGTAGGAGCTGAACAGGTAGCGCGCGCTCACGGCGATGTCGCCAAAGCGAAGGTCGGCGCCCAGGCCAAGGCGCAGCGCGCCGCCAAGCGCGCTCTCTTGCATGATGCCGTCTTGGAAGAGGTAGCCGCCAAGGCCGGCCAGGATGTAGGGCTCAAAAATCCAGAGCGAAGGTTGCAACTTGACGTCGACGCTGACGCCCATGATCGAGAGGTCCGTGCCGCCGTTGGCCGTATCGAAGGTGTAGCCACCGCCGTTGAAACCCAGCTCAGCGCCCCACAGCTTGCCCTTGCCGCCCAGGCCCAGGTTGAAGTGGGCGCCCGGCAGCGCCAGGTCGGTGATCTGTCCGGCGGCAAAGCCGCCCAGGCCCAGGCCCAGGGTCAAGTAACCGTCGATGGTGCTGCGCGCAGGCTGCGCCCGGGTCGCGACGTGGCTGCTCGAGTGGTCGTCGTCATAGTGGTGGTGGTGATGGTGTGTCGTGCTGCTGTGGCGCGTGTGCACCGTGCTGCGCTGGGTCCTGGTGGTGCGGGTAGTGCGCGTCGTCGGTTGTTGGGTTGGGCGCACACGGCCCGTTGTGCGGGCATTGCCCTGGGGCTGGGGCTGGCGCGAGGTCGAGCGTGTCGGGGCGGGCTGTGTGGTGGCGTTGGTGGGGCGGGTGCGCCCGGTGGCGGTCGCATTGCCCTGGGGTCGGGCCTGGGGTTGGGCCTGGGGTTGAGCCTGCTGCACAGGCGCACTGCTGCTCTGGGTGGCGCTCTGTTGGCCGCTCGGAGCGTTGGTGGTGTTGGGACGCACGTTCTTTTTCTTGTCGTCGTCCTCTTCCTTCTTGGCCTGCATCTTGTGAACGCGTTTGCCCGACGTCCTGGACTGTCCCAGCGTGCTGCCGGGGCGAGCGTCGGCTTCGGCGATCGAGGTGGCTTGCACGGTGCCAACGCTGAGCGCCAGGGCGATTGCGAAGGTCAGCAGGTTGGGGATGCGGGTGTTCATGGCCTTCTCCGGTTTGGTGCAAATTCAGCTCAATCAGGTGTGGGTCATCGCGTCATCACCACCTCAGACCTGAGCTGGTCGCGCTTTATTCAAAAAATGATCGCGAGCAGCGATCTGTGACCAACCCTGGACCGTGTCCCCGAAGGGAAAAAACTGGCGAAAACCAGTGGAGCAGAGTTGCACCAGGTGGAGCACGACTTATCCAGTGTAACAGCGGTGATCGACGACGTAAACGCCACGGATTGCATGGAGTTTGGCTCGAATGCGCCTGCTTTGGGTCAAAGGCGCGCGCTGGTTTCGATCTTGCATAGACCCGTTGCGGCCGTTCGTCAGTACGGTGCCCCAAGGCCTGAGATACGAAAATGTTGTGTGTATCGACTTCCCGTTAAACAATGCAGAAGCGGCTCAACGCCTGGTAGTCGTCTTGACGGATATGTCGTCGTATGCCATACGACCGCAGTTTTATTGTTATTGTGTGGCGCTGGAAAGTCGTTGGGAGCCCAACTGGATGGGCTCACCGGCGAAAATTGAGGGATGTATGTCAACTGCCAATTATAATCTGTGCTACATGGATCCACCGCAGGGCGACGCGATCACGCGCCAGCCCAGCCTGTGGTCGGTTCCAACCCCTGCTCCCATCCAAGTCTCAGCGTCGATCCAGGCGCTGACCCCGTATGAAGCGGTGAGCAGCCAGGCCGTCATCGAGGCGCGCCCAGATCATAAGACCTCTTTTAAATTGGATTGGAACGAGTCGACGATCGCGCCCAGCCCGCGCGTCAACGAGGCGATCGCGCGTGCTTTGACCGATGGTCGCGGCCTGAACTGGTATCCGCGCCTTGGCAGCTCGGAGCTCGTCGAGGCGCTCGTTGGCTACACCGGGGTCATCGCGGACTGCATCTTGACGACCAACGGCAGCGACGACGCCCTCAACCTGATCTGCACGAGCTTCTTGGACCGTGGCGATGACGTGGTCATCCCGGTGCCGACCTACAACCACTTCATGGTGTTCGCTCAGAGCCGCGGCGCGGTGATTCGCACCACGCAGGGCACGGATCCCTTTGAGAACAACCTCGACGGTATCCGCTCCACGCTTCGCCCGACGACGCGTCTGCTCTATCTGGTCAGCCCGAACAATCCCACCGGGGTGGTTTATCGCGCCGCCGAGATCGAGGCGCTTTGCCAGGAGTTTCCCCAGACGTTGATCGTGCTCGACGAGGCTTATTTCGAGTTTGCTCAGGAGACCGGCATCGATCTGGTCGAGCGCTACGGCAACTTGATCGTGACGCGCACCTTCTCCAAGGCCTTTGGCCTGGCCGGCCTGCGCGTGGGTTATTTGGCCGCCCACCCCGAGATCGTGGCCGGGCTTCGCCGCCTCTACAATCCCAAGAGCGTCAACACGCTGGGACAAATTGGCGCCGTGGCAGCCCTTGGAGACCTCGACTATCTCAACGATTATCTGAGCGAAGTGACGCAGGCCAAAGAGATCTTGCGCCGCTATTTCGAGCACCGCGAGGTCGAGGCCCACATCACGCCAGCAAACTTCGTGGTCGTTCGCGTGGCCAACGTCGCCGACACCCTGGCCACACTCGAGAGCCGCGGCGTGCACGTGCGCGATCGCTCCGGATACCCCGGGCTGGAAGGCTGTCTGCGCATGACCGTGGGCACGGTCGAGCAGACCCTGCGCCTGATCGAGCGGCTGCAGTCGGTTTTCTAAAGCCTATTTTTATTTCCCCATCCCCCATCGATCAGATCAGCTTCTCGGAGAGCGTGGTGGCGCGGGGTTTGACGATCGAGACGAGCATGGTGTCGAGGTCGAAATAGGTGTCGACGAGCTGCTGGATGTCGTCAGGGGTGACCGATGCGATGTAATCGCCGTATTTGAGGGTGCGCTTGTAGCCAAGGCCGTAGAGCTCGTCGAGGCCGAAGGTCATGGCGCGCGAAGAGTTCTTCTGCAGGCCGATGTCGTGGTTGCCGATCAGGTAGCGCTTGGCGCGCTCGATCTCGTCGGTGGTGACGGCAGTCTCGTGGAGCTTTCGCACCTCGAGGATCATGGCGGCCAGAGCCTGCTCGATCTTTTCGGGGCTGGTGCCGATGTTGAGCGTGAAGGCGCTGGTGTCGAGGCCGGGGATCATGTCGGCATAGACACTGTAGGCCAGGCTCTGGCGGTCGCGCAGCTCGAAGAAGAGCCGGCCGCCCTGGCCGGAGAGCACGGCGTAGAGCACCTCGAGGGCGTAGTTCTGGCTTGATTTGAGCGGGGGGGCGGCAAAGCCGACGGTGACGTGGGCTTGCTGCTTTTCGAGATCGCTGACGACAAGCTCGGCCTTGGTGCGCGCGGGCGGATCGGCCAGGCGCAGCTCAGCGGCCTGGGTGCCCTCGGGGCGAACGAAATAGCGCTCGACGCGCTCGACGACCTCGCTCGTGGTGACGTCGCCCACGGCGACGAGCACGAGATCGCGCGGGTGGATCGTGCGGGCCAGGGCCTGGCGAGCGTCTTCGGGGCGAAGGGCGGCCAGGGTGGCCTCGGTGCCAAGGGTAGGCATGCCGTAGGGGTGCGGGGAGAAGAAGGCCTTGCAGAACTGCTCGTGGTTGACCGCGCCAAGCTGGTCCTGGCGGCTCTTGATGCTCTGGAGCTGCAGCTTGCGCTCGCGCACGAACTCGTCGTCGGGGATCGTGGCGTTGAGCAGGCAATCGGCAAACAAGTCGAAGGAGGCGTCAAAGGAGCGCGACAGGCCGGTGAGCGCAAGCCCCAGCGAATTGCGCCCCGAGATGCCACCAAGGCTCGTGGCCATCGACTCGCCCTCGCGCGCGATCTCGACGGCGGTGCGCCGGTGGGTGCCGGCCGTGAGCAGGCTGCCGAGCATGCGGGTGATGCCGTTGTTTTCGGGGTTTTCGACGCGAAGCCCGCCCAGCGCCAGGGCGCGAAGGGCAAAGGTCGCCACGCTGCGCGCCTCTTGCACGATAAGCGTTGGGCCGTCGGGCAGCTCGACGCGAGCAAAGCCCTCGGCGTCAGGGCGAATGGCGCCGGCGTCGATCGCCTCGGCCGCGATCAGCTCAAAGGCTGCTCGCGTCTGGGCCTCGAGGGCGTTTTCGGCCAGGGCCGGGCCTTTGTCCGGGTGGAGCACGATCAGCGTGGCGTTATCGGGCGTCAGATACTTGCGGGCGACCTCCTGGATCTGGCGCGCGCTGACCTTGGCGAGCGCCTCGTAGTATTTGGTCTCGAAGAGCGGATCGCCTGTGACCATCTGGTAGTGGCCAAGCTTCATCGCCAGGCCCTCGATCGTCTGCTTGCCGTAGATCGCCTGGCTCTCCAGGATCGTGCGCGCGCGCTGCAGGTCGACCTCGCTTGGGCGCATTTCGCGAAAGCGGAAGGTCTCCTCGAGCACCTGGCGCACGACGTCTTCGTGGTTGTGGGCGCCGTCCTCGGGCAGCTGGTAGTCGGCCGAGACCATGAAGAGGCCGGCGTCTTTGGGCGAGTAGGCGACCGAGTAGATGTCGGTGACGAGCTCGCGGTCGCGCTGAATCGTCTGGTAGAGGTGCGAAGCCTCGCCAAAGCCCATCACGGCGCTGAGCAGATCGAGCGCGGCGATGTCCTCGTGCATGGCGTCGGGGATGTGAAAGCCCACGCGAAAATGGGTCTGCTGGATGTCGCGCCCCTCGCTCCAGGCGCGAAGCGCGCCCTGAGGCGGCTCGCTCTCTCGGCGAGCGCTGGTGTAGGCCGCGCCCTCGAAATCGCCAAAGTACTGGTCGATCTTCTGGCGCGCCTCGGCCAGATCGAAGTCGCCCACGAGCACCACGGCCATGTTCGCCGGCACGTAGTGTTTCTTGTAGAAATTGAAGACGTCGTCGCGTCCAAAGGAGGCGACCGACTCGGAGGTGCCGATCACGGGCAGCCGGTAGGGGTGCTTGTCGTAGGCGGTCTGAAAGAGCTTGAGGCTTGCCACGCGCCCGGGGCTGTCCTCGCTGCGCTTGATCTCCTCCTGGATCACCTCGAGCTCGCGGCCGAGCTCCTCGGCGTCAAACGACGAGCGCCGGATCGCATCGGAGAGGATGTCGAGGCCGGCATCAAAGAAGCGGCTGCTCATCACGACGTAGTAGCAGGTCTGATCAAAGGAGGTAAACGCGTTGATGTGCCCACCGGCGGCCTCCACGTCGCGCGCCAGCTCGCCGACGCCGCGCCGCTCCGTGCCCTTGAAGAGCATGTGCTCGTGCACGTGGGCCAGGCCGGCCTCAAAGGGCTCCTCGTCCGCGCTGCCCACGCCCACCCAGACGTTGCAAGCGACAACGGGCGCGGTCGAGGAAGGGTGCAAGAGGACGGTCAGGCCGTTGTCGAGTTGGTATCGGGTCAATTCCACGTGTACTCTCCAGAGTCATTCGGATCAGATAAGGATTTTCGAGGTCGGCGACTGTGCAAGTTCTAAACACCCGTGCACCTCTTGGCAATGGTGTTCGAAGTGATTAGCTTGGCCGCTCGCTCGTGCAAAAGCATCGCAGCCCACCGTTTGCCCGGATAAAGAACATGGAGATCGCGGCAATACATTTCCCGCCAACGCCCGACGACACCCAGTGCGCGCGTCTGATCGAGCTCTTTGGCCGCGTCGCCGACCTGCTCGCGGCCAGCGACGTGCAGGGCGTGGCGACGACTTCGCTGCTCATGGGCATGCTCTGCGCGCCCGGCGAGCCAACCGGCGTGCTGTTTACGAACACCGATGCCCGCGCTCAGGTTGTGGCTCGCCAGGCCGACATTCTGGCGCCGCTTGGCTACACCTCGCTTCTTTTCTGCGCGGCCGACGAGCTCGGCGTCGGCGAGCATCTGCAGCCCGAAGATCTGGGCCAGCTCGGCGGCTGGGGCGTGCTGGTGGGAAGCGTCGGGCTAAGCGGCAAGCCGCTGATTGGCATGCGTGTCGATGCGCTACGCCGCGAGCTCACCGAGAGCCGCGCCCTGTTGAGCGCGGCCTGTGGCTATCCGGTGATGGCGCTGTGTCCGCGCGCCGATGAGCGAGGCCACAGCGTGGACGGCCTGGTGCTGAGCGAGGCGCGCCGGGCGGGCTATACGTTGGTTTTCCAGGAGGGCGCGCAGGTGATCGACGCGCGGTTTTTCGAGGCCGGCGCAGCGGCTGTGGCGCTGCCGCAGCGCACCTTGATGGTCGATGACCATCCGTTCGAGGTGCGCAAGTGGGTGCTTGGCGAGGGGATTGCCAGGAAGGTGGCCGCGGCGCGGTATTATGCCGAGGGGCCGATGCGCTTGTTGCGGATGCTGCGCACTTAGGACCTTGACTCCCCACGCGGCCGATCCCTGTGCGCATCTCTCGGGCGGTTTCTTTTTAAGATCTAAGAACCCTTCGAGCAGTACACCACCGAAAACGAAGGCGACGCCCGCTAATTTTTTCACATCGCCCCATTGCCCCACACCCAGGTCCGCCAGGGCTTGCCCTGGTCAGCGGACCCACGTCCTTGCACGAGCCTCGGGCCTTGTCGCCCCGGGTGGGCGTCGAATGCGTCCGCCTGGCCGGTGATGGCTGGCCTGACATAGCCCTACGTCAACGATTCCATGACCGCATCCGGAACCGAAAACTGCAGACCAAACGTCACGTTCATCGGCCCGCTCCCTTGCACAGCGATGACCCTCACCGGCCCAAGATAAGTCGGCGAAGCGTGCGAGCGTGGCTGCACGAATAGCCGCAAGGTCTTTTGGGATTGCTCATGATCCAAGATCATCCGCCCGCCTACATTATCTTGGCGTTGATTGTTCTGGCTCTGCCAGTGAAATCGGTCCGCGCCCTCAAAACGGTTGGCATATTGAAACTCCGTCTTCGCCCCGCTGGTGTCGATCTTGGTGATCAAGACGATCTCGTCAGGACACGGCGCCTCCGCCCTGAACTTGATCACGCCGATATTGTGCAGGGCCGGATCGTACTGCAGCCCGAAGTGATTGATGATCTCCGGCCGCTCGTAAGCGCGATGGAGCACCAGCGCCGATGGCGAACGCAGCGTGCCACCGTGCCGCGTCCGGTAGTTTCGCTCGAGATGATACTGGATGCGCCGCTCCACCTGCATGCACAGCACATCCCCTGACGGGAAGGCCGCATAAATCTCCGCCCGCAGCGTCCCCCCCACCACCAAGCGCCCCAGCTTCTTACCCAAAGTTTGCCAAACCTTGGTGCTCTCCAACGGTGCGTACTCGACCATCCAACGCGGAAAACGCCTAAAGAACTGCTCATACCCCTCGTTGACGTCCTCCGGCGAGCGACATAGCGCCCAAAGCAGCGCATAGGCGTACACCCGCGACTGCTGCCAATCGCGCTCGCAGGCCATCAACAAGTCGTGGGCCGCAGAGCCTGCATCGATCCGCTGCTCCCAATCCTGAGCGTCGCCCATCGCCACCCGACAATCCAACCACGAACCGAACGCCGCCCGAAAGTCCCCCAGCTCCGGCACATCCGCTCGCCCCAAAAGGTCGACCGGAAACGGAGGCCCAATCTCCGAGCGCAGCACCCGATAGGACTCCGCGCACCACTCCTTCTTCTTTCGTCCCTGGGCCCGAACCTTGACCAAGATCTCGCGCGTCAAGTCGTCGAGCATGACCTCACAATGCTTGGGCGGCGTGAAATCCAGATCCTGAACGGTCGATGGTCCCGGCGGCGCGTTCTGGTCCATCAGCGTCGCCACCGTCAACCAGGCGTTTCGATGATGCCCCACGAAGTCGAGCACCGTCAGCACTTCGCAATCCGGGCTCAACCGCAAGCCGCGGCCAAGCTGTTGGATAAAGATCGTGGCCGATTCCGTCGGCCGCAAAAACAGCAGCGAGTTGATACCCGGAATGTCCACGCCTTCGTTGAGCAGGTCGGCCACAAAAAGCCACTCCAGTGGATCGTTTGGGTCTTGCAGCGCCTCGTAAACCTCGATTCGACACGCGAGCGAATCCTCACCCGTGAGCGCCCGCGCGCAAAAACCACGGCGCACCAAAACATCCGCCATGAACCGCGCGTGCCGACGCCCCGCACAAAAACCCACCGTCGCACGCCGCCGCCCATCAAACCCTTTTTCCAGCGCATGCTCCAACACATGGTCGACCCGTGCCTCCAGCATCAGCGCGTTTTCTACCTTGTTGATATCGAGCTTCGCGCTGCGCCAGAACGACGCCCCATAGTCGACCGTCGTGTCCGCGATCCCGAAATAATGAAACGGCACGAGCCACGACCGATTGATCGCCTCGATCAGCCGAATCTCGTACGCGATATTGAAATCACACAGCGCCAGTACATCGTGCCCGTCCTGTCGCTCCGGCGTCGCCGTCAGACCGAGCAGAAAACGTGGCTGAAGCTGGTCCAACAATCGCCGATAGCTCGGAGCGGCAGCGTGGTGGAACTCATCGACGATCACGTAGTCGAATCGCCGCTCCAACAGCTTCGAGTCGACGGCCGATTGCACCGTCGCGAACACCAAGTCAGCGCTGACCTCTCGGCTGTCACCATAGACAAGTCTTGTCTTCGCACCGAGCCCGTACACCTTGCGAAAAGTCTCTCGCGCCTGCGTCAAATGCTCGAGCCGATGAGACAAGAATAGCACCGTTTTTGCCCCGGCCGCCCGCGCATCAAACGCCGCCAAAAAGGTCTTTCCCACGCCCGGCGCCGCAATCACCACCGCCTTGGATTCCCCAACGTTTCGCAGTCTCTCCAGTTGACCCAGCGCTTCGATCTGCGCCGGATTCGGCGTCGCGACCCTCGCCACCCCAGCAGGCAACCTGGGAACGTCCATGGCCCCAGGAAACGCGAAGTACGCCTCCAACAGAGCCTGCGCATAGGCATCGGTCAGCGCCTCGTCCAACCGGAACACATCAGGCCGCTCCCACATCGCCTCAAACGCCGCCAGCGTTTGTTGAACCGCCTGCGGATCGCGCTGCAAAAGGTTGGCCTCGATATTCGTCGTCAGCCCCCCCTTCGACAAGTTGGAAGACCCCACCCAACACTCCATCGTGTCCCCACTGAACACGAAGAACTTCGGATGAAACCCGACCTGCTGAAACCCCACTTGCCGCGCCACATGAACCCGAACCGCCACCCCCTCCAACGTCGCCAACACCCGCAACGCCGCCGGCTGCGTAATCCCCATATACGTCGACGTCAAAATCCGCGCCCTACCCCCCCGCGCCACCAACGCCTTGAGGTCGTCCACCAGCAACTGCAACCCACTAAACCGCACAAACGACACCGACAACGCCACCTCGTCAGCGCGCCGCAATCCCGACCGCACCACATCCAGCATCCGGGCCTGACCAGCCATGTTTGTTACGAGCAGATTCATAACGCCAGCCTGCCAGGCGGCCGATGGATTGGCAATGTGGGGTTTGTTTTTGGGAGGTCGGGTGCTTGAGGTGTTGATGCACGCACACCCACCCGGGGCGACAAGGCCCCGGGCTCGTGCAAGGACCTGGGTCCGCTTTTCAGGGCAAGCCCTGGCGGACTTGCGTCGAGCTTGCCGGACACTCGGGGCGACAAGGTCGACGGCGCACGCAATCGACGTGCACCCGGGGCGACAAGGCCCCGGGCTCGTGCAAGGACCTGGGTCCGCTTTTCAGGGCAAGCCCTGGCGGACCTGGAGGCTCCTTCTTGTCTCTTGCGAGCGAGAGCTTCGCCTTGTACGGCCTGGTCTGCCCGCCGGGAGCCCAGATAAGGTTTGGTCGAGAGTAGCTCGTGATGCGCATCAAGCGCTGGCCTCGAGGCTGGCTTCCAGGGCGGTGGTGAGGCGAGGGTCGAGGGCGGGGAGTTCTTGTTCGAGCCAGAGGTTGCGGGTGATGAGGGTTTGGACGAGGGGTGGGAGGTCGTGGGTGGGGAAGTCGGGGGGCCAGTGGCGCGGTTGGGCGTGGGTTTCGAGGTAGTCGGTCCAGAATTCGGGGACGAACCAGCGCAGGGTCGGGTGCAGGGTGCGCAGGTGGCGGGTGATCTGGACGCCCATGGGGTCGAGGTCGCCGAAGTGGAGGACGGGGATGGCGGGGTAGTGGTTGAGGAGCTGGGCGATGGTGCGGGTGTCCCAGCCGGGGACGTGGGCGATGAGCCAGCCGGGGGGGTGGGGCAGGTCGATGAAGGGGCCGCGGTTCTCGACGAGGAGCAGGGCGCGGGGTGAAGGGCCGCAGAGGCGCGTGCCGTCGGCCAGGGCGCGCTCGGTTATGGTGAGCTCGCCGGTGAGCGTGGCGACCTGGTGGGCGTCGAGGGTGAGCTCGGCGCGGCGAAGCTCCATGCCGGGGTGGGGGCGCAGGCGGACGAGGCCGTCGTAGGTGAGCTCGAGGCTGCCGAGGGTTTCGCGGTGGGCGGGGGTGAGCGTGGATTTGGAGTGGCGCGCCACCATGGCGGTGGCCGAGCGGCGGTTGAGGCGCTCGGGTAGCGCGTCGAGGTCAATCTCGGCGGCGCGGCGACGGCGCTCGAACTCGCGCCAGCCGCGCTCGTCGGGGGTGAGGCCCTCGTGATCGAGCATGGCGAGGGTGGTGGACCAGTCGGGCCAGACGCGGTCGAGCAGCGCTTCGATGTAGAGGCGGCGCGCTTCGTCGATCTGGAGCTCGTCCTGGCGGGTGGCGCGACGGCCCCAGCCCAGGCGCAGGAGCTCGTCGAAGGCCTCGCTCTGGGATTTGCGGCGCGGGAGCAGGCCGGTTGACCAGAGCTCGAGCAGGGCGAAGCGATGGGGGGTGGACGACCACATCAGGCCGGCTCCGGGTCAGCGATGGTGCGCCGGCCGGTGACCTCGACGCGCTCGCGGCCCTCGGCGTCGAGTGTGCGCACCAGCCGGTAGGTCGTATTACCCACGGCCTGGGCGACCTCGGGGGCGGCGATCAAGAGCTGGAGCTCGAGGCTCTGGCACAGGTCGAAGAGCACGGTGAGGCTGTCCTGGCTGAGGCGCGTGGCCTCGTCGAGAAACAACAGGCGCAGGGTGCCGCCGGCCGAGCTGCTGCGAAAGAGGTTGGCGTCGCGCTCCCAGGCCGTGAGCACGATCATCATCACGGCCGCGCCCACGCCGATCGCCTCGCCGGTGGACATGCGGTTGGGGTTGGCGCGCTCCCAGGTGACGGCGGCCTGGCGGTGCACCTCGACCTCGAGCTGCATGTACTCGCGGTAGTCGAGCATGCGGTCGCCGCCGGTGCGACCACCGCCGTAGCGGCGAAAGAGCTCGTCGAGGGCCTGTTCGATCGGCACGTCCGTCTGGAAGAGCAGTTGCTGGGCCGAGCCGTCGCGCAGGGCGCGCAGCACCTGCTCCATGCGCTCGACGCGCTCGACGCGGATGCGCACCGAGCGGATGCTGCCGAAGCTGACTTGTTCGAGATCTTTGCTCAAGCGACGCACGACGCGGTGGGCCTTGCGGATCTGGGTATCGATATTGCGGGCGATGTCGGAGGACTGGCCGCGAAGCTCGTGCTCCTGGCGGCCGAGGCGCTCTTCGAGCTCCATGAGGTGGCTGCGCAGGCGGCGCAGGGCCTCGAGGGGATCGTCGACCTCGGAGATCTGGGCGGGCACGCGGCGGCGAAGCCAAGCCTGCACGGCGAGCCAGGCCTCGAGGTAGGCCTCGCCACGCTCCTGCTCGCCGTCGTGGGCGATGAGCGCGTCGATCGCGGCGATGAGCTCGGCGCCGTCGCGTGTCGATTCGAGCCGCGCGCGCAAGGTGGCGTGCTTGTTCTGGGCCTGCGGCCACAGGTGCACGCCGGCCTTGTCGGCGACGGCTGCGAGGCTCGCCACGTTCGTGGCGTTGGCGAGCACGCCTTCTTGCTCGGCGCGGGCGCGCAGGCGCTGCCAGCGCTCTTCGGACGGGCGCCACATGTTCTCCTCGTTCTCGACGAGCCGGCGTCGTGTGTCGAGGCGTTCCCCTTCGGCGCGCAGGCGCTCGTCGAGCGTGGCGAGCGCTACCTCGAGCGCGCGGCCCTCGCGATCGAGGCGGGCGGCCTCGTCGCTCGCTTTGTCGAAGGCCGCCTCGACGCCCTGCACGGCCGCGGCGCTCGGGTCGTCGATCGCCAGGCCGGCGAGCTCTTCGCGCTCGCGGGCGAGCGTCGAATCGCGGGCATTCAGCTCGGCGGTGTGATTGGCCGCCGTGCTGCGGGCGTCTTCGAGGCGGTGTCCGGCCGTCGATTCGGCCTGGCGAGCGTTGGTGCAGCCCTGCTCGGCGCGCTCGAGGTTTTCCTGGAGCGCGGGTGCCAGGCGTTCTTCGCGGGCGAGCTGTTCGTGAGCGCTGTGCCAGGCAAAGGCGTGGGTGTGAGCTGCGACGTGGGCCAACCACTGTGTCGCCTGAGAGAGGCGGTCGCGCTCGGCGGTGGCGTTGTGCAAGGCGACGCTGTGGCCGGCGAGCTCTTCGTCGCGCGGGGGCAAGGTGCGAAGCACTTCGATCTCGGCGGCGAGCCGGCGGCGATCTTCAGTGCATGCCGTAATGCGAGCGGCGGCTTTATGGGCCTGGTCGAGGCGTGTGCGCGAGGCCTCGAGGCGACTGGCGACGTCGGGCTCGTCGAGCAACCAGGCCAGCTCGAGCAGGCGGCCGAGGGCGGCGCGTCGAGGTTCGAGCTCGGCCAACTGCTGGCGGTGGTGGTGCTCGAGGCGCGTGTGTTCCTGCCGCTCGCGCTCGGCGCCTTCGAGCTCGGCGCGGGTTGCCTCGAGCGCCGCGCGCGGGTCGTCGCGCTCGAGCAGATGCGCGGCTCCGAGCAGCTCCCGGGCGCTCTTGAGATCTGCGTCGAGGGTATGCAGCCGCTGGCGCAGGCCGTCGCGCTCGGCTTCGACGGCCGAGGCCTCGGCGTCGAGCTGGGCGATGCGTTTGGCGCGCGCCGAGCGTCCGATCGTCGGCTGTTTGGGGATGCGCGACAGCCGCCAGGCCGCGCGATCTTCGACGAGCACGTCGTCTACGATGCGTTCGCCGGGAGGCCGGCCGCCGTCGTCGAGCCCGAGGGTCTGGCCTTCGCCGACGAGCCAGACGGTGGACGGGCGCAGCTCGGTGGCGGCGAGCTTGCGGGCGGCGGCGGCGACATCTTCGACGAGGATCGCCTGGTGCAGGGCGCCGAGGCGGGCCTCGATTTCGGCGGCGTGCTCGATCTCGACGTCCTCGAAGCGCACAGCGAGCAGCTCGCCGTCGACCACATCGCGGGCGCGGACCAGGGCGTCGTCGAAGTGGCCGCCCATCTGCTCGAGCTGGCGCGCTTCGGTGCGAAGCGCGTCGTATTGGCCGTCGGACTTGCGCAAGGTGGCGGCGAGGGTTTCGCGGCTGGCGCTCGCGGCATCGATCATGGCGAGGACGTCGGCGTTGGTTCGCAGTTGGAGATCCCACCGTGCAGCGAGCCTGGTGGCGACGTGCTGCGTCGCTTGCCAGGGACCGACGAGGGCGTCGAGCTCGGTGGCGCGCCGGGTGAGCTCGTCGGCGCGTGCGCGGGCGTCGCGGGCGCCATTGGCGTGCTCGGCTAACCGGACTTCGTGCTGCGATCGAAGCGCGTCGGCCGCGTCAAAGGCCTCGCGAACGGCGGCGGCGTCGAGCAGCGGACGCTCGAGCGTGGAGAGTTGCCGGGCCGTATCAAAGGCCTTTTGCTGGCGGCCGGCCTGCTCGTCAAGGCGCGCGATCTCCTCGCCGAGCTGGCCGCGCTCTTTGGCCAGCGCGTCGAGCTCGCGCAGCGCTTCGAGCGCCGCGCCGGCCTGGGTGTAAGCCGTCTCAGGCCGTAGCTCGGCGTCGAGCAGTCGGGCGAGCACTTCGAAGACGGCACCAAACTGGCGGGCGTGTTCGTGGGCGGTGGAGAGCTCGCGCTCGAGGCGCACGATCGTCGCGTCAAAGGTTGCGATCTCTTCGCGCAACAAGGCCTCGCGAGCGTCGGCGTCCTCGGGCGCGAGCTCTTCGCCGAGAGCATCGCGTGCTTGAGCCAGGCGGCGGGTGACGAGCGCGTAGGCGGCGGCCTGGAGGTTGAGCTCTTCGAAGCCGGCGTTGAAGTCGGCCAGGCCGCGGGCGGCGCGGTCGCGCTCTTGATCGGCGCGGGACACCTCCTGGCGCGCGCGATCGAAGGCGTCTTGCGCGATGTCGCGGGCGCGGACGGCCCCTTCGAGCTCGAGCGCGAGGCCGCGGCGCTGCTCCTCGAGCGCCAGGATTCGCTGGTCGATCCCGAAGGCTTTGCGCGTGCGCTCGCGCAGCTCGCGCAGGCGCTCGACGCTCTGGCGAGCTGTGTCGAGCGAGGCGGTCAGCGCCTCGGCCTCGCTGCGGCGCTGTTCGACGACGGTCTGCAATTCGTCGAAGTCCGCCTGGACCCGCTCGAGCTCCTTTCGGGCATCGTCGAGGCGCACGGCGAGCTCCTGGGCGCGCCGGGCGGTGGCGTGAAAGGCGGCGACGAACATGGCGCTGCCGGCCTCGTAGACGCCGTGAATCTCTTCTTCGAGGCGGCGCGCCTCGTGGACCTGCTGGCGGGTGCGCTGGCAGGCAACGAGGTTGGCCTTCATGCGCTTGAGCGTGTCGGCCAGGGTGTTCTCCTCGCGCAGCAGGAAGTCGCGCAGGCCGCCGGTCAGCGTCTTGGAGATACCGCCGACCATGCTGGTGCGAAGCATCTCGTTGAACTTGGTGAGCTCCTCGGGGCTGGAGAGGCGCAGCGGCGTGATGCCGCGGTCGAAGAGCGCCGCGAAGTAGTCTTTGGTCGCGCGAAAGGCCGTCAGCTTGCCGCCGCACAGCGCCACGAGCTCGCGCACCCGGGCGAGCTCGGCGACGGCGTCGACCTCGCCGCGCTCGAGCAGGACGTCTTGAAGGGAGTGGCGCGCGTCGAGATCCGTGATGATGAAGGGCGTGAGCTCGACGGTGGGCTCGGTGCGCCGCTCGAGGTGCACTCCGGCGACGAGGCGTTCACCGCGCGCCGTCTTCAGATCGAGCAGCGCATACGAAGGCGCGCCCGGCTCGCCGAGTCGCCCGTAAATGCCGCGGTCGCCACCGCTCGAGCCCGACTCGCCGAGGTTGGTGAAGCGAAGGCGCTGCAGGTCGGGCAACAGCACGATGTAGGCGCCGATCATGACCGTGGTCTTGCCCGCGCCGTTGGCCCCTTCCAGCGCCGTGACGTGCGAATCCAGATCATAGCGTGCGTAGAAGACGCCTCGCCAGTTGACGAGCACGAGGCCTTGGACGCGGGTGCGATTCACGATTCGTCCTGGTGGTCATCGACGACCAAGGCCGCATTACTTAGTTGCGGCATCAACGATGTCACGCGCCCAGGCTTGGACGATCTCAGTTTCATATTGGCGGCTTCCAACGGAGTTGCGACAACTCTTGTCGAGCTCGAGAATGTGGGGCGCAATGCTTGTTCGACGGATCGTGACGAGCATTGCGCTGTCGCTTAGGAGCTTTGCCTGAACAGACAGCGCCAAGGCGGACAGCTTCGCTTGATCGAAAGGTATTTCATAATGCGCGTTCTGGATGCAACGGAAGGCCTCGATGTCGGGCTCTTTCTTAACCGTGAGTCCCGCCTGATGCAATAGATCCTCGGGGATGCGGAGATACCTCAAGTGATCTTGTTTGCGTCGGGTGTACGCGGCCACCGCCGTCGGAACATCAACATTCGAAGCTTCGTCGAGCAGCCACAGTGACAGAGTTTGCTCCGCAGACCGCAATTGAAAATGACGCAGAAAGTCCTCGATGAAGTGGTCGGACTCCGGGGTTTCCAGGATTGATGGGCTCCTGCTGATAAGCCGGATATAGACGCGGCCTGCAGTCATCGCTTACGCCAGCACGGTTTCCACAGCATATTTGACGCGAGGATCTGGATCGTCCCGCAATAATTTACCTAAGGTCTCCAAATCCGAAACCACGTCCAGGCCCTCGACCACGCCCAATCGAATCAAAACCGGCGCTGTCGTCAATAGCTCCTTAATGGAGCGAAATGCCGCAGCATCAAGTTGGTGAGTCGTTTGCTCCCGCGGTGTGGCAAGAGCTGGCTGTGTGCGCGGATAAAGACTCTGAACGTAGAGGCGTGCGGCGGTCGCGCGCAGCTCCATGCTGATGTCCTCTCGAATTACGAGATTTCGGAGTGCGTAGACATCGCGCTCTGGACCCCAGGCCAACTCTTCGAGCAGCTCGTACGCTTCATCGAAGTCGAGCGAATAGCTTTGCTCCAACTCGTTCAGGATCACCTCTTCAGCTCGGCGTGTACCGCGACTCAAGCCGGTGTACAAAGAATGACTGTCTCCATGCCAGACAAACTGTTGCGTTTCTAGTGAGGAAGATCCCAGCGCTGCACGCGCGATACTCTTGAAATCTCTGGCAACAGTAGCAGGTCCTCGAATCACGGCCCTCACGTGTTCTCGTACGCTGGCCGATGGGAGTTTGTCTCGCGCGGTCACTTTGTTGTCCAGTAGCGTTGCCCATTGAAGACTTTCCATCGTCATAGCTCCGCTTGTGAGAACTGCTCGACCTCTTCTTCGTCGAAGAGACGCAGTCCTGACTCTTTTTTGTATTCCTCGGTCAGAGCGTTCCACAGCAGGCGCTTTTGCCGACGATGGGCGTCATCAAACCATGACAACTTGGACGGCTCCGACCACTGTTTGGCTGTGATGGGCCGTTCGCCCAAGACGTCGAAGCGAACGACTGCAATATAATTCGATGGCACGTTGTCGGCATCTGCGCGCTCCAGACCCATTGAATAGCGAATCGTCGTCTGGGTATCGACCTCTCCCAAGCAGGTTTCTTCGTGAAAAGTCGCCGTCATGTCACAGAGGTTGGTAGCGGAACGGACCAACGGTTCGATCGTGCGCAAAACACCTGCCAAATCAACAAGGGTGGGAGCTTGAAAAACATCGACATAACGTAGCAAAAACGCTTCGAAGGGCCGGTCGCCGTAGGCCTTCTGACAAAGAACCAAGTCGTCCAATGCGCGCTTTTTGAAAGAAGGCCAGCTCTGGTAGTTGAGCGCGCTCACTCCAACCGCGTTATGACCAGCAAATATAACGTGTGACTCGTCGTCCTCATTCACCAGGCCGTATAGAGGCCCGATCTCTCCGGAATTCAAGCGTTCACCGATCTCGGAGACCGGCTGAACCGCGCGATTCGGGAAGAGGTTGCTGAGCCGGTACAACGGCAGATCGACATAGTCGACCGCTTCAAAAAAACCGACCAAGCTGCATTCCGTTAATGGAACCGGAGAGTGGCTCAAGTTAACCCTCTTCAAAAGCAAACGTGTTCGGACATTGCAGCGCCGTTTCGAAGCACCCAAGCGCTTTTGGGCATGGGCGATTACGCGGTTCTATGCAGATATAACAAAAGTTAATAACCAAAGCGATCACGGCGCCCTACATAATTGATAGCCAGAGTCATAATAGAGCAGCGAACTTGTCGGTCCCATCATGGCGCAGCGCGATTCATGATTCGTCCTCCTCAGGTTCGTGCTCGTCGTGGTCTTGGTCGACGTCGGCCTCGCCGCGGCCGATCATGCGCTCGAGGGCGCGGGCGGGCTCGTCGGTGGCGCGCACGGCCTCGGCGAAGCGCAGGAGCGCGGCGCGAAGGCGCAGGTTTTCGGGGTCGACGACGTCGATGAAGCCGAGCTTGTTGAGGGTGCGAAGGGCGCGATCGACCTCCTTTCTGGCGAGTTCTTGTTCGACGCGCTCGTCGCGGCGGCTGCGGCGAGGATTGAGGGCCTGGAGCAGGCGCTCCTCGCCGACGAGGCTGACGAGCAGCTCGACGAGCTGGGCCTTCTTGACGCTGCCGCCGGCCTGCACCGTCGAGGGGTCGAGCAGCATCAGCGCCAGGGCCTGGCCGACGAGCATCTCGGCGATCGAGAGGCGCTGGCGGCCCGTCGTCTCACGCAGCGGCACCAGGAAAAAGTAGCCATCGGCGGCGCGGGTGAGCACGAGGCCGTAGCGCTCGTATAAGGGCTCCAAAAATTCCAGCGCGTCTTCGAGGAAGCCGTACCACTGCATGGTCTCCTGGTCGACGTGCACGCCCTCGCGCAGGGCCTGGTCGACCTCGGGGAAGAGCTCGTCGAGCACGACATCCTCGAGCCGGTTATAAGTCGGGTGGCTCATCGTCGTTCGCCTGCGTCGACGGTCCATTCTTCGACCTCCAGCTCGGTGCCGACGGGCACCCAGGAACGCTCCCAGGGGCTGGAGATGCGCGTCGTGCGCGCGAGCAGCTCGGCGATGCGTCCGGCGGCGCGAAAGCGCTCGTTGGCGCCGAGCTCGGGGAGCACCCACTCGAGCACCTCGGAGAGCGAGAGCGCGCCGGCATCGAGCGCGGCCTGCACGCGGTCTTCGAGGCTGACCGGCCCGCGATCGAGCGGGACTTGTTCGAGCGGGCGCTCGTGCTGCTGGCTTTGGCGCTTGACGATCGCTTGCACCGGCCGCGTCTCGGGCTCGCGCAAGACGCGCAGCCTCGGCCCGCGGGCGTAGACGAGGAAGTAGGGGTTGTCCGGGAAGACGGCGAGCTGCTCGCGCAGGCGTTGGCTCAGGGCGCGGTCGGGGTCGAGGCGCACGACCGAGCGCAGGTAGCGTTGCACGAACTGGTAGTAGTCGCTCCAGGCGCCCTGGCGGTTGGCGCTCCAGGCGACCACGCGGTCGATCTGACCCATGACCTTTTGCGCAGCGTCCTCGGCCTCTTCGGCCCCGGCTTGCCCGGCAAAATCCTCGATCTCCTGGAGCAGCGCCTGCAGGTGCGCCGTATCACGCAGCAGCACGTCGGTGAGCTCCTTGAGCGTCGCGGTCGTCTCCTCGAGCAGGGCCTCGCAGGCGTCGACCGAGGCAAACCAGTCCTTTTGCAACAGCCCGGCGATCTGCTCGCGCACCGACTCCTGGTGCGCGTCGAGGCCGCGCGCGCGCCGCTCGATGCCGCCGACCAGATCTCCGACGGCGACTCGCAAGGGCTCGATCACCTCCTCGCGCCACTGGGCGATGGTCTCGGCTCGGCTCGCGCAAAGCCGAACCTGCGCGAGCTGCGAGAGCAGCGTCTTGGTCAAGACCGTCAGGCTCTCCCGCGTGAGCGCCTCGTCCTCCAGGAAGAACTCCACGATCGCGCTCGCCAGCCGCGTCAGCGCGTAGTCACCGGCCCGCACCAGCCCTGCCCCATCGACGCGCCCAAGCAGCCGCTGCTCCCGCAAGCGCTGCAAGGCGTGGGTGGCCCGCTTGCGCGGATTACCCACCGCGCCCTCGGTCAAATCGCAGATCTGCTCGTAGACGTCGAAGAGCACTTCCTCCTCGAACGCCGTCAACCCCAGACGCGTTCCCCGCTCGCGCAGCGCGATCAGAAAGCACAGCTCCGTGGTCTCCAGCGTAAGCGCCGCGTTGGCCTGAGCCAGAGCGCCGATGAGGCGATGAACGTCGGTCATGGTCGAACTTCCAGGGAGCAAGAGACTGATACGCAGCCGGGGATGGTAGTGCTTTGGAGCGCTTGTGCGCAAGCTGCGAAAAACCGCCCGCGAAAAACCGCCCGAGAGACGCGCAAAGTCATTTATTCATGCGCCCGAGAGCTGATCTACGCCGTCGGGTATCGCCCGGCCGGCTCGGGCTCGAGCTCGCGCGGATCTATTCGGTTGATATGGGGTGAGATGGCTGGGGTGATCGCCGAAAGCTGAAAAAAGTGCACTGCCACCTTTCCCAGACCGGCACCGACGATGATACGCTGCGGCGAGCTTGTTCCTTACAATGTCCAAACGCCGTGTGGAGACGTATGAAGGCTCGTGCCTGTTTATTGATGATCTTGTTGTTCGCGAGCGCCGATGCCTTTGCGAGTTCCCCCGAGGAGGCCGCGCCCGATGCGGTCTCCTGGACCGTGCAGGTCGACCCCCTGACCACGGCGCTGGGCTTCGTCCACGTCCAACTCGAGTACGCCTGGAGCGACAGCATCTCGACCTACGTCGGCCCGCACCTGCGTCTGTATTCCGGCATCTTGCCCGGCGAGAGAGACGAGTTTTTGGGGCTCGGCGCCGAGTTTGGGCTCCGCTATTTTCTGCTCGGCAAGGCGCCCGAGGGGCTTTGGCTCAGCGCTCGCGCCGTGGGCGCCCACCTCTCGGTCGCAGACGAGACGGCGTTGGGCGGCTATGCCAGCGGGCTCGTCGGCCACACGTGGATTTTTGCGAGCCGCTGGGTGCTCTCGGGCGGCGCGGGCGTGCAGTACCTCCACTATGCGATCGGTGACCTCGGAAGCAAAGGGATTTTCCCGGCGCTACACACGACCTTCGGCGTGGCGTGGTGAAGAATCTGCAAAACCGGAATCTGCAAAAACCGCAAAACCGCCCGAGAGACGCGCAAAGTCGTTTGTTCATGCGCTCGTGAGGTGATCTACCCCGTCACTTGTCGCTCGACGTCGTCGTACGGAGCCCTGTTCCAGCGGCCGAGCGGGTGGAGGTAGTGCAGATCGACGTCGGTGCCGAGACCCTGGGTCGGCTCGGGCACGTCGGGCGTGGCCCAAATGAGCTGAATGTAGATATCGTCGTCGGAGACGGCATGAATGGTGGCGGCGAGGTCGGGTGCCCTGAGGGGCCGACATGCCATCACGGTCTGCTCATCGGTCTTCAATGATCTGTTGAAGGATGAGGCCAAGGCCCCAGGTGGACGTCGATTGCGCGTTTCACTGAACACACGAATCTGGTTCTTAGCTTAAGCCCAGCAGTAGGCAGGGATGAGCGGAGGACTCGCATGCGGTGGGACCTCCGGGTACCCCAAAAGCGTGTGAGTCGTACCGATGAGTCAGAGCACAGAACAAGACACGATGAAGGCCATGATAATCGACCATTTCGGGGGTGTTCTATCAGTTTTTCGTGACCGGGTGTTCCAAAACGCTCGTTTTGGCGCCGTTTAGCGCTCTTAAAGCGATGAAGAGCGCTGGCACGCATCGTGAATAGCCTATGCGGAGCGCGTGACCTAAATTTCAATGATAATCGATGGACGAGGCAATGATGGCAAGTCGCTGGGTAGTAGGGGCAATCATGGTGTGCTTCATGGCGTTGGGATGCTCCGAGGAAATCGATGCGGACCGCTCTCAAGATGACGGCGGCTGGGACGTTCTCAAAGATGACGTCGGCCACGACGCGGTTTCTGAACAAGACATCGGCCCTGGCCAAGACACCGGCTCACCGGACATCGGCTCACCGGACATCGGCTCACCGGACGCCTCCGAGGCCGACGCCACCGAGCCTTTGTGCGCTCATCCAGAGCCCGACACCCTTTATGTAGGCTCGCCGGAGAGCTGTCTGAGCATTTTCTATACGTGTGAACCGGGATGGCAACCCTTCGAAGATCAATGCGGCTGCGGCTGCAAGCGCAATGAGCGCGGCGAGCTGTGCCGGGCCATGGACGCAAAAGCGCAGGGGCTCTGCGAGGCCGAGATCGGCGTGATCTTCGATGGTACACGCTGCTATATGAGCAGCGGCTGCTCGTGCGAGGGCGCAGACTGCGATCGTCTCTACGAGAGCGTCGAGCAGTGCGAGAGCGCTACCGGCGACTGCGACTTGAAGTGCGGAGACCCGGATAGCTACGTGTGCGATGTCCACGCCTCCATCGATCCCCAGTGCTGCCCGGACGGCTCGGTCTACACCATCATCAACTGTGAGCCGCTCTGCGTGGACAAGGCTACTTGCAGCCGAGACTGATCGACAGCCTGGAGGGGGGCCAGACGCATTACTTCTTGGTCGCGAACCAGATCACATGGCGGCGGCCGCGCGTGCCGCTGGCGTAAATGGACTTCGTCTCAACCCGAAATCCCGTCTTCTCGAGACGGCGCGAGAAGGTCTTTTCTTCGGACACAGACCACACGGCGAACATGCCGCCGGGCTTGAGCGCGGCGTGGGCCGTGGCCAGGCCCTCGGGTCCGTAGAGCGCGTTGTTGGACTTCTTGGTCAGCGCCTCGGGGCCGTTGTCGACGTCGAGCAAGATGGCGTCCCAGCGGGCTTTGTGCAGGGCGATGCAGTCGACCACGTCGCCGTCGTAGATCTCGACGCGCGCGTCGTCCATCGGCCGGCCGGCCGCGTCTCCCAGCGGGCCACGGTTCCATCTGACGACCGCCGGCACGAGCTCGGCCACCACGACCTTTGCGTCGGCCTTGAGCGCTTTGAGCGCCGCGGCCAGCGTAAAGCCCAGACCCAGCCCGCCGATCATCACCTGGGCCCCTGTGCGGTTCGCGATCGGCGCGCAGCCCACCTCCCCGAGCGCGTCCTCGGACGCATGCCAGCGCGTGCTCATCAGCTCTTGGCCGTTGATGCGGATGACCATGTCGCGGTCGTGGCGGTGCAGCGTAAGCTGGCCTTGTTGGCCGGGAATTTCGGATTGGTCGAGCAGTTCCCAGGGTTTCATCTCTTTAGCCTTTCGGGGGAAGTAGAGGGGACTATCGCGGCGGCGATGTTGGCCTCTTGGCGGCGCCCGGTCAAGGCGGCTGGCGGCAAAGGGTAGCGGCGCTTGCCGTGAAAGTAGAGCACGGTCGCGCGGCTGTCGCCGGGCGCGCGCGACCAGATCGCGTTGAGGCGTTCGCCGTCGAAGATCGTCGAGGCGATGTGGCTGAGCATGGCGATCGAGAGGCCGATCGAGACGGCCTGGGAGACGCGCCCCAGGGCTGGCGAGGTGGTCTCGAGCAGGTTGACCTCCGGGTTCTGGCTGCCGGTAAAGGGCCACTCTGGGGAGATTTCCCGATGGCGTCGATAGCCCCGCAGCAGCGCTTTGCCGAAGTATTCGGCGAAAGCATTTTGCCCGGGGCCGTCGCCTTCAACGTTCCACCAACACACGGAGTACAAGACGGTGGCCCCCCTCGGCTTGAAAGTGATCGTTGACACACCAAAACACCGAAAGGTCTGGCCGAGATGGGCCTTGACGGCGCTATTTCCCCGCTTCATAGTGCCGTCATTGACAATTCACATCTCTACCGCGTCCGGCCACCTTGGTCATGCTCGGGGGAAGATGCTCTGAGCGCGCATTCAGCGGCTGCTGCTTGTTTGGCGCTACCTCACGAGGACGGGGACGATGAAATACGACGATTTTTTCAACCAGGCCACGGGGCGAGCCCCCTATCCTTATCAACGGATATTGGCTGAGAATCCCTGGCCCGATCTCGTCGACGTCCCCACCGGCCTTGGCAAGACCGCGGCCATCGGCCTGGCCTGGCTTTACCGTCGATCGATCAGCGAGGCGACCACGCCCAGACGCTTGATCTGGTGCCTGCCGATGCGCTCGCTGGTCGAGCAAACCTACGACGAGTTCAACGCCTGGATCGCCGCCTGTGGCGATCACTTCAAAACGCCGCCCTCGGTCAACATGCTCATGGGCGGCTTCAAAGAGCTCGCCTGGGCCGAACACCCCGAACGCGACGCCGTGGTCATCGGCACACAGGACATGCTGATCTCGCGCGCGCTCATGCGCGGCTATGGCATGAGCCGCTACGCCTGGCCGATGCACTACGCCTGGTTGCATAACGACTCGCTCTGGGTCTTCGACGAGACACAACTCATGGGCGTGACTGTGCCCACCAGCGCCCAACTCGCCGGGCTGCGCGACACCCTGGGCACGGCCGCGCCGAGCCACTCGATCTGGATGAGCGCGACCTTGAGCGACGAACACCTCAAGACCGTCGATCACAAAGCGCCCAACGCCGGCTGGCAGGTCCAACGCCTCTCCGATCTCGACCACAACGAAGAGCCCGTAAAAGCACGCGTGCACGCGCAAAAAGAGCTGTCGCGCTGCGAAGTCGCGCTTGATCGCGAGGCCGTCAAAAAAGGCAGCGGGCTCGACGCGCTCGCCGACGCCATCATCGGCTGTCATCGCGATGACAGCCTGACCCTGGTCGTCGTCAATCGCGTCGTTCGCGCGCAGGCCCTCTTTAGCCGGCTTCAAGAGCGCGCGGGTACGATCCCAGTGGCCCTGCTGCATTCTCGCTTTCGATCAGCTGACCGCCGCGAACACTTCGCGATGCTCCAACAAAACGGCAATCGCATCATCGTCGCAACCCAGGTCGTCGAGGCCGGCATCGACGTCTCGGCGCGCACGCTCTTCACAGAGCTCGCGCCCTGGCCATCGCTGGTGCAGCGCTTCGGCCGCTGTAACCGCAACGGCGAGTTTGATGACGCCCGCGCGATCTGGATCGACCTCGAGGCCAATGACGACAAAGACGGCGATGTGCTCTTGCCCTACACGCTCGAAGAGCTCGAACACGCCCGCAGCGTGCTGAACACGCTCACCGACGTCGGCCCGGCCAGCGTGCGCGACGTCGCCTGGGAGCCGCCCGTGGCCGACTGGCCCGTCTTGCGCCGGCGCGACTTGCTCGAGCTCTTCGACACCACGCCCGACCTCTCGGGAAACGATCTCGACATCTCGCGCTACATTCGCGACAGCGACAACACCGACGTGGCCTTTTAC
>JACCWM010000020.1 GCA_013697635.1 Lujinxingiaceae bacterium
GTCGGTCAACTTGCGTCTCGCGCTTCAGCGTTCAGCGCTCCAGCACCCCAGCGCCCCCCGAGCCTCGATCAGTCCAGAAAGGACTCGTCTTCGAGACCGGCCAGCGTAAAGGGCCACTTGCCCAGCATCAACCCCGCGATGTGGTAGGTCTTCTCGGGCGTAATCGCCTGAAAGGCCCGCACGCGCTGCCACAGCTCAGAAAAAGCCAGACTCTCGGGGCCTGCGGCCAGAGCATCGCGTCGATCGACGGCTTCAAAGTTGTTCTTGCCCAACCACACAAAAGTGCCGGGCAGGGCCTCGAGGTGGCGCCGGTCGCCCGTGAGGTGGTAGGCAAAAATCTCGGTGATGCCCTGATTGTAGAGATAGCCGCCGGTGACCTGGCCGGCGATGGCGTCGGCCTGGGCAGCGAAGTGGCCGCCGAGCTCGGCGTCTTGGGCCACCTGGCCATAGTACCAGAGCGCAAAGATGCGGTTGTTGAAGTGGGTGAAACCCTGGCCTTCGATGAAGCCACCACGTAGCTCGTGGGCTCTGGCGAGCATGGCCTCGTCGCCTAGCACTTGATAAAAGCGGGCAAGGCCCAGGCTGTCGGTTGCCTCGTAGTTCCAGTGCAGGGTGTGAAAGCCGGCGATCTCTTTCATGACGTCGAGCAGGCGCAGATTACCCGTCAGGCCGTAGAGCACCACCGAGCCGTGGGTCACGGTGCCGCGCGAGGTGACGTAGTCGCCCCAGTGCTGGCCGCTGTGGCGTGAGACGCCACCGACGCGCGGACGCCCAAAGTTGTCGTTGATGCCAAGGCCCGTCGTGCCGCCGGTGCCGGGCATCTCGAGGTGGGCCGTGTCGATCTCGGCCGTATGGCGCGTGAGCGCTTCGGCGAACTTCAAGAGCTTGCGGTCGCCGCGGCGAAGGGCCTGCACGTAGAGGACGTGGTCGAGCTGGCCATCGTTGTTGATCCAGCCCGAATAGCCGCGGCTCATCCAGCCCTCGCGGCGCTCGCCCCAGTTGCGCACGTGAAACCAGTTGTACTCCATGAGCAAGTCGCCGTAGTCGATCAGGCCGTACCAGCCGTAGGCGATCTGGTTTCGCATCAACCACTCGAGCATCAGGTCTTGGGCGCCCTCGATGCGCGGAAAACGCTCGGGCTGATAGGGCGCGATCGGTCCGAGCGCCTGGGTCTCGGCGTAGTATTGCGGCGAGCACAGCACGTACAAGGGCTCATTGAGCATGCCGACCAGACGCTCGCCAGCGGCTGCGCTGGGCGCCGCCTTGGCAAACGAGAAGGCCATCTCGTGGGTCAGGGCGCGCCCATAAGCGTAGCCGATATCCTGGTCGACACCCTCATAGCGCCAGCCCTCGCCGGGGCGCAAATTCTCGTAGGCCTTCTGCTCGGAGTGGCGGCGCAGATCGAGCACCTTGTCGCCGCGGTTTGGCCACAGCCAGACGTTGAGGCTTCGGGCGTCGGCGTCGACCTCGAGCTCCTTGGGATGGCGCTGCCAGAAATCGCGCAGCGCCGCGGTGACCGAGCCGCCCGGCGCGCTGCCCGCACCGATATAGCCGCGCGGCGAGTCGCCCTGGCCGAGCGGCTCAGTGGCGTTGGGGCCGTGGCGATCGATGCTGTAGGCGATGCGCGAGAGGGCGTAGCGCGGCGCGTCGTGAAAGCGCTTGGCCGGGCCGACCGCGAGCAGCGAGACGGACTCACCGGCGCCGAGCGCGCCGGTGGCGGCGCCGGGGGTTTGGGCCGCCGGGCGCGCCGGTGCCTCGGGCTCGACGGCCAGCGGGTCGGCGCCCTGGCCGCCGATGTCAAAGCTCAATGCCGACTCGCCAGCGAGCGGGATATCAAGCCCGATGCGCCGAATCGTCTCCGTCTTGACGTCGCCGTCGTAGATCAAGGTGTGGTGCACATGAACGTAGGGCTGGCCGGCGTGAAAGGTCAGTCGCACGATGTAGGGAAAGCGCGCCGCGCTCGTGCCCTGCCCGCCTTGCACGCCGAGCGTGCCGGTGAGCTTGATCACGGCGCGAAGCTCGTTTTCAAGCTCGACCTCGGCCTGGTAATCCGCGCCGGCCTTGGCCGAGAGCTCGACCAGATCGCCGGCAGGGGCATCACGAAGCCAGTTCTCCTCGTCGTGGCCCTCAGGCACGGCCTTGAGCAGATCAACGCGCATGTCGCCGCCCTCGAGCCCGGTGACCACCTGCTCGCCGACCTTGACGCCGGCGAAGAGCGCGAAGCTCTGCTTGGAGATCTCGACCGTGGCCTGACCGGTGTCGACGACGATCGCATCGGCGCGCTGCTCGAGTTTGAGGCGAGCGGAGGCCGCGAGCGGTGGCGCCGTACTCTTGACCAGCTTGAAGTGGCGCGTGGTCGAGCCGGTAAACTGCGTTTGAAAATCGAGCAGGACCCACTGCACTGAGCCCTCGGGCCAGCTCCAGCGCGCCGTGATCGTGGCCTGCATCGCGATGGCGCGATCCTGGTCATCGACCAGGCGCAGCCCCGCCAGCCCGCTCGCAGGCAGCACGTCGCGCCCAAAAGGTATGCCGCCGGTGACGTGGCGGCGACCGCTGATACCGGAGGCCTCCTCGACACTAAAGGCCACGAGCACCTCGTCGTAGGGGTACGGACCTGCAGGCGTTGACGTGTCATCGCCCTGGACGTCGTCCGAGGGCGCCGTGGTGTCGGCACCGACCTGGGCAGCATCAGCGGAGGCGTCCGCGTTGTTGCTTGCCGCGTCGCCCGTGCAGCCCATCGCCAGCGCGACGAGCACGATCACCAGCCCCCAACCCCCACGAACTCTCGATTCTCGCATGACTCCAACCTCGTTTCGTTTTGCTTCCCTATATCAAGCCATTGAACTCTCTGCTACGGTGCCTGCTTGGAGCGATTCATGCTCCATCTTTGCATTTTGCTTACCACGAGGAAATAATGAAAAATCTGTATCGTATTTCGAGCCTCTCCTTCGCGCTGATGATGATCTTTTCGCTGGGCTGCGGCACCGTCAAAGTCACCAACGACGACGACACCCGCTCCGGCCAGCATGCCTTGACCGCCGAGCAGTGTGAAGAGTCCTGCAAGGCCGACTTCCACGAGTGCAAAGACTCTCCCGACAAGGGCGGCGGCCCCGGCGCCAGCGCCTGTGCGCATGAGAAGAATTCTTGCGAGAAGAAGTGCAAGTGATCAACGCTTGACCCCGCTGGCTACACGGGTTTTTAAAACCCGTGTAGCCGGCCTCAGGCTTGTAGGTCAAAGCGGCGCCGAAGCTCGACGGGCATCATCGGACAGGCCTCGGCCGGCTGCTCAAAGACGCGCCTTCGAATGCGTGCTACGCCGTCGTAGAGCCCGTCACGCACACCGCGCGGCAGGCACGCCCCAACAAACGCTAACACGCGCCAGAGCCCACCGAGGCGCTCGAGCACATAGAGCACGGCATCGGAGCGCACGAGCAACTCCTGGCGCTCGGTGATCACGACGATGCTGTCGGGCAGCTCGCCCGGGCCGGCGCTGACACCCTGACGTCGCTGCTCGAAGGCCACGCTTTGCAGCGGCGCAAAGCGAAAAGCGTGGCCGGGGCCGGCGTCTTCGGCCAACAAGAAGCGCACCCAGCGCTGGCAAAGGCCGCAGCCGCCGTCGTAAAACACATGATCGACGGCCTTGGGGCGAAGCTTGCCAATCCAGGCCGGATTAAACGTGAGCAGGTGGATCATGAGCATGCCCACGCTCAAATCAGCGAAGGTGACCGTCGCAATGATGCCCACGTGAAGCCCGACCAGGCCCAGCCACAGCCAGGGGCGAAGCCTGCCGATTAGGGCCAGGGGTAGCGCCAAGAGCTCGATGCCCAGCGTCGACCAGGTCAGGGCCTGCAAGACCACCTCGGGCAGCCCCAACAACCACTCACGAAGCGGGGTGATGCGCGCCAGCGGGCTCTCGAGCACGCGGGCGATCGCCGAGCCATCGAGCCAGGAGGGACTGATCAACTTGGCATAGCCGCTGTACGAGTAGCCCGCAGCCATCACGAGCCAGGCCGTGGCAAAGAACGAGCGCGGCAGCCGCCAATTGCCCGAGGGATTGAGCCGCCCGCGAGCGCTCCAGGCGCCGTAGGCAATTCCGGGAATCGCCGCGTGCACGAGCAGCATCCAGCCGACAAAGGCCAGGCTCGGGTTGCTGATCAGCGGATTGCGGCCAAACAAACACGCCCAGACGTACCAGATGAGCACCGCCATGAGGCGATCGCGCACACCGGCGGCAAACGCCAGGCTGGCCACCGCACCGGCGACCACCATCAGTGTGGCAAACCAGGGCGGATCGAATGCGCTCAGCACGTTCGGAAAAGCAAAGGCCAGCGGGCTCATCGCCGCATCGGGCAGCACACCGGCGCTCGAAAAGAGCTCGCCGGCCCAGGGCACAAGGTGGACAAAGTGCACGCACAGATACAGGCCGAAGACCGCGCGTATTATGCTGTACTGGCCGCCCGTCCAGCCGTGCTCGAAGAGGGTCTTACGCATCGGAGTCTTCATGGGCACACCATCTCGATGAGTGTTGGCAAATCGCCAGGCTTGTGGCCGGCGCGCGGCACGTAGCGCACGCGCACGTTGCCGGCCACCGTTTGTGGGTCAATGCCGAGCTCAACCAGCACCGGCGAGTCGTTGCACATGGCGAACGCCGACGCGGCGTCGAACATCGGGCGCGTCTTCTCGTCGGTGTACAAGACCGGGCCAAAGGCCAGGATCGCGCCGTAGACGTTGCGCCGATTGTAGGGGCCGCGAAGGCCAGTATAGATTTGCGGGGTCAGCGCCAGGCTCTGTGAGTGCCCATCGACGCTCTCCCACTCCAAGAAGAACGCCGTCGAATACGTCTCCAAACCCTTTGCAACCGAAAAGACCTTGGGCGCCGGGGAGGCAACGCTCGCTGCCGCTGCTCCTTGCAGGGGTGCAATGCCGAGTAACGCGGCGATCATCTGGGTCAGGCCCAGCACGAGCAGGGCAAACGCGCGGGCATCGACGCTATTCATTGACCAGCTCCGTTGGCTTCTTCTGCACGTCGCGGCCCACGAGCATATCGAGAATCTGAAGCTCCTCGTCGGGCTCGAAGCCACAGGCGTCTCGCCACTCCCGCGGATTGTCGAAGGTGCCAAAGAGGATGTCCCAAAGCGGCAGGTCGCCATAGTTAGAGCGGTGCACACCGCGCTGATGGTGCACGCAGTGGCTCTCCGGGCGCTGTACGATGTAGCCCAACCAGTGCGGGGTCTTCACGTTCCAGTGATAGAAGAACTCGGCGACGCCGCTTATGAGCATCGCGCCGGCGGCAGCCTCCGGGCTCAAACCAACCAGCAGATAGACCACGATGCTCGAGATCAGCGCATTGGCGATCATCTCGGTCGGGCTTTTGTAAAAGGAGGTGATCACCTCGAGGCGCTGGGCGCTGTGGTGAAACTGATGCAGCCAGTTCCAAAGAAACTGCGACGAGTGGCGCGCCCGGTGCCACCAGTAATAGACGAAGGTGAGCACCAGATAGCCGACGATCGCGCCCGCGGTTGGTCCAATCGCATCGAGCGACCACGGCCGGCTCTCGATCATCCAGCCGTCCCAGGCCACACCGGCGACGTAGACCGCGGCGATCTGCAGCGCGTTGAACACGATCGCGCGCCCCCACCAGCCGGCCACATCGGGCCAGGCGCGAGCAGGTTGGACCAGCTCCACGCCGATCATGATGATGCCTGCGAGGATGACGACGATGATCAAAGGGCTCATGGCAAATCTCGCTTTCTGGTTGAGGTCGAGCGGAGCGCCGCGAACTGTCGCGACGTCCCACGCCATGGCCTATCGCAACCATCGTGCCAGACTCACAAAAACCCACTTAACCCTGCAAAGACAAGCACTTGTCTGACACACAAGCATCCAAGAGATGTGTTCAACGCGACAGCGATGTACATGAAGCGTACAGCGCGACGTGCACATAATGCACAACCCGTTTTACCTTTTGATCGCAGTTTTTTCCTTTCCTTTTCGGGGCACGTGAACAGTTTCGCGTCGCGCTTGTCGAGCAGAAATCCCCTGGCCGCTGTGAAATGGTCGGCATGCGCTGTGTACGCGAACATCCATGCCCACCGCCCAAAGAGGAGCCATACCATGGCAGACAACCGCAAGAATCCGTTGCTCACGACTGCTGATGGGATTCCCATCGCCGACACCGAGAACGCCATGAGCGCCGGCCCCCGTGGCCCGCTGCTGATGCAGGATGTAAACCTGATCGAGCAGATCCAGCGCTTCAACCGCGAGCGCGTCCCTGAGCGCGTCGTTCATGCAAACGGCAGCGGCGCCTATGGCACCTTCACCGTGACCCACGACATCTCCAGATACACGCGCGCGGCCGTGTTCTCCAAGGTCGGCAAGAAGACCGAGACGGTCGTGCGCTTCTCGACCGTGGCCGGAGAACGCGGCGCGGCTGATGCCGAGCGCGATCCGCGCGGCTTTGCGATGAAGTTTTATACCGAGGAGGGAAACTGGGATCTGGTCTGCAACAACACCCCGATCTTCTTTGTGCGCGACCCCTACAAGTTCCAGATGTTCATCCACTCCCAAAAGCGCCACCCCGAGACCAACCTGCGTGACCCGAACATGCAGTGGGATTTTTGGAGCCTGTGCCCGGAGAGCCTGCACCAGGTCACCTTTCTCTTTGGCGACCGCGGCCTGCCCAAGACCTACCGCCATATGAACGGCTACAGCAGCCACACCTACTCGCTCACCACCGCCGAGGAGCGCGTCTGGTGCAAGTTTCACTTCCGAACTCAGCAGGGCCACGAGCACCTGGTCAATCAGGCCGCCTGCAACGTGATCGCACGGGATCGCGAGAGCCACCAGCGCGACCTGATCGAGGCAATTCGCGCCCAAGACTTTCCCAAATGGACGGCTTTCATCCAGGTCATGACCCAGGAGCAGGCCCAGAAGTTTCGCTGGAACCCCTTCGATCTAACCAAGGTCTGGCCTCACGCGGAGTTTCCCCTGATCGAGGTCGGCGAGCTCGAGCTCAACCGTAATGTCTCGAACTATCACCACGAGGTCGAGCAGGCGGCCTTCAATCCCAACTCGATGCCGCCCGGTATCGGGCCGAGCTTTGACAAGATGCTTCAGGCTCGCCTGATGAGCTACCAGGACGCCCACCTCTATCGCATCGGCGTCAACTACCGCGACCTCCCGGTCAATCGGCCGACGGTCCCGGTCAACAACTACATGCGCGATGGACAGTTCGGCGGCACGATCGACCAGGGCACGGGCTTTCCGAATTACTATCCAAACAGCGTCGAGGGCTCCCCGCGCCCCGACACATCCTACCGCGAGCCGGCCTGGCCGCTGGGCGATGTCAGCGGCGATCGCTACGACTCCACAACGGGTCACGACGACTATACTCAGGCCGGCAACCTCTTTCGTCTGATGGGCGACGAGGAGAAGACGCGCCTGGCCAACAACATTGCCGAGTCTTTGGGGGAGTGCCACGATCACATCATCGACCGCCAGCTTCGCCACTTCTACAAGGCCGATCAAGACTACGGCCAGCGCACCAGCAAGGCTCTGGGCCGCAAACCGCTCGAAAACGTCGATTGATTCTGGCCTGCTCCATTGAAAGAGGACGTTTTGACGCTGGCCTTCTCCACGGCAGGCCCCGGTGCTAGACTGGCCGCTATGAAAAGTGCGCCCGAGCTAACCTGCCGATCTCTCGCCCTGCTCTTGGGCCTCATGACACTTGTGCTCGCCACTCCACTGGCGGCCCAAACCATTGCATCCCAGAGCACCTCCACGCCCTTTGCGGGCGTACGCGTGGTCGAGGGGCGCACATCGGGACCCGCGACGAGCTTCTCGGCAGCCTACATCTCGCTTTGCAATGACTATGTCCACGTTGACGCCTCCAGCCCCGAAAGCCTTCGAACCTCCGGCAACTGGGCCCAGTCCGTCGGTGCACAGCTCGCCGTCAACGGGGACTTTTATGCTTTTGCGAACAACACCTCCCACGTCTACGGCGACGCCGTGGGCTCAGGCACGCGCTGGCCAAGCATTCGTACGGGCCACGATGACGCTTACGCTTCATCGTGGTTCTACATGGATTATGGCTGGATCGCGTTTGGCAATGGTTGGGTAGAGTACAGCAACTCCAAGCACGTCAAGCGAAACCCTCAAATCTACGGCGCGACCGAGGGCTATCGCCCCACGTCGCCGTCGACGAACTTGCCGGCTGGAACCCTCGCACTTGTCAGCGGATTTCCCCAACTTGTGATCGAGGGCAAGGCCCACAGCTGCCCATCTCCCACAACGACCAACTGTTTTCCAGATCGAGGAGACATGCAGAGCCGGCATCCCCGAACGGCCATGGGTTTGTCGCGCGATCGCAAGACCTTCATCCTGGTAGCCGTCGATGGGCGCACCACGGGTAATTCGGGCATGTATGGCACCGAGCTCGCCAAGCTCATGCACGATCTGGGCGCCTGGACCGCATTCAACCTCGATGGCGGCGGCTCGACCCAGATGTGGTTGCAGGGGCGCGGCACGATCAACACGCCCTCGGATGGCTCGCCGCGCTCAGTGCTCAATAGTTGGGGGATCTTTGCCGGATCTGGCAGTGGTAAAGGTCGCGTACCGGGCTCTTGCGATCAGATCATCGACGAGGTGTTGCACCAGTCCCACATCTACGAGACGGGCACCACCAGCGACATCGACGGCGACGGGCGCGCTGATGTCTGTGGACGAGGACCCGAAGGCATCGAGTGTGCGCTGAGCCAGGGCAACGGGTTTGGCACGACCATTGCCGGTCCCACACTTCGTGATAGCTCGGGCTGGGCAGACCCCACCAACTATTCCACGATTCGCATGGGCGACATCAATGGTGATGGACGGGCCGACATCTGCGCGCGCGCCAACGCCCGGGTTAACTGCTGGCTCTCCGATGGCACGGGCTTTCCCACGCGTATCGACGGCCCTGCCCTCTCGAACGCCGAAGGCTTTGACGATCTCAAGTATTTCAGCACGCTTCGTATCGCTGACTTCAACGGTGACGGCATGGACGATGTATGCGTGCGCACAGCCGACGACTTTCGCTGCTATCCCTCCACGGGCACGGGTTTTAGCCCGGCCGTGATCGGACCGCCGCTCTCCGATGCCTCGGGTTGGGGCACACCGGACAATTATGGAAGCATCCGCATGGCCGATATCAACGGTGACGGCCGCGCCGACGTATGCGCGCGCGCCAACGCCGGCGTGCGATGTTGGCTCTCGAATGGAAACGGCTTCCCAACGCGCATCGATGGCCCAACCTGGAGTAACGCCCTGGGATGGAACGATATCAAGCATTGGAGCACGATTCGCATGGGCGATATCAACGCCGACGGCCGCGCCGACATCTGCGGGCGAGGACCGGACGGCATGATCTGTCATCTGTCGCAGGGCAACTCTTTTGGGCCGGCGATCGTCGGGCCAGCGCTCTCCGACGCCGACGGCTGGGGCGATTACGACAACTACTCGACCATTCGGCTCGCGGACGTCGACGGCGACGGGACGCTCGATTTGTGTGGACGTGCCAACGCCGGTATGCGGTGCTGGCTGTGGGACGGCGAAAAGTTCGGTCGCCGCATCACGGGGGGGTTGGCCGACGACACCGGCTGGAACCGCGAACGCTTCTACCGCACAATCCAGTTTGCCGACGTCAACGACGATGGGCGCGCCGACCTCTGCGCCCGCGCCTCGGCGGGTTGGATGTGCTGGCTCTCCGACGGAAATGGTTTTCCCACGCGCATCGATGGCCCGCCCTGGTCAGACGCGTCGGGCTGGGGCGAGGCCAAATACTATGCCACCATCCGAAGCGGCGGGCCACGCCGGCAGGCGGATCCTGGCGAGCAGCCCGGCGAAGACGTGGCAGTGAGCGACGACGTGGCGGTGGGCGGCGATGTGGCGGTGGGCGAAGACGTGGCTGCGGCCCAAGACGTTGGGCTCGTGGCCGATGTCGCGCCCCTGAATCCTTCAGATACAAGCCTGCCACATGATGCGTCACTTGCCGACGCAGGCTCTGACGCGCCGCCTTCAGGTGCTGAAGTGGAAACTACGAATCAGACATCGGCCTCAGCCTCGAGCTGCACTTGCACTCTCTCGCCATCACCGCATCCTGCGGCCCCGCTCGCACTTGCGGCTCTCGGCTTGTGCGTCGGCGTCATTCGCCGTGCGCAAGCGAGACTTTTTAAGGCCGGCGCATAAACACGGCTTGGCTGTCGTAGCCTGCGGCCGCGCCGGCGACTTCAAAGCCCATCCGCTCCCAAAACATTTGCGCGCCCTGCACGGCAACGAGGGTCAACTCCTCAAAGCCCTGCTCGCGGGCTGAGTTCAAGAGCACATCGAAGAGCTGTCTGGCAATGCCCCGGCCACCATAGGCCGGATCGAGCGCCAGATCGTGGATGTGCACCACCTCGCGCGTGGCGGGCAGCGCGCTCAACTCGACGCCCAGGCCCGGCGAGGAGTGGCGATCCCAGGGATGGGCTATTGCGTAGCCCACGGTCATGGAGTCAACGCGCGCCACGAAGCATAGCGCTGGCGCCAGGCGAAACTTCGCCGCGAGTACGGCGATCGGCTCAGCGAGTTCTTCGCTGTAAGCGAGGTACTCGATGCGCTCGACGTCGCTGAGGTCGGCTTCGGTCATCGGTTGAACGCTTGCAACTAGCATGGCACCACTTGCTCTGGTTAGCGTTTGAGCCCCTGATACACGCGGCGCGTGGCCATGACGCCAGCAAGCACGATGGCGCCAGCGAGAATGCCAGCAACCCCGTCGAGCGCGATCGGTATGAGAAATTCGAGCACGCCGCCGATTCCACCAATCGCGGCGCTGCTGACAGCCAGCTCATGAATCAGCGCGTAGACCGCCGGCACGCCGTGGGTGAGAATACCGCCGCCGACGAGAAACATCGCGGCTGTGCCGACGATCGAGAGGCCCTTCATCATCACAGGCATCGCGATCAAGAGCGCGTGGCCAATGGGCCGCTGAATGCCGGACTTTTCACTGAGGTAGAGCCCGACGTCATCGAGCTTGACGATCGCTGCGACGAGTCCATAAACGCCCACGGTCATCAATACGGCGATCGTTACGAGTACGGCGACCTGTTTACCAAAGGGTGCGGCTGCGACCGTGCCCAATGAGATCGTGATGATTTCAGCCGACAGGATGAAATCGGTGCGAATCGCCCCCTTCACCTTGGCTTGCTCGAAAGCGACCATGTCCACCTTCGGGTCGCTCAGCGCGCCGACGAGCTCGGCGTGATGGGCATCGTCCTCGTGCTTGGTGTGCAGGAGCTTATGCGCAATCTTCTCAAAGCCCTCGTAGCAGAGAAATGCACCCCCGAGCATAAGCAGCGGAATGATAGCCCAGGGGATCAAGGCGCTGATCGCCAGCGCAGCCGGCACGAGGATCACCTTGTTGACGGCCGAACCCTTGGCCACGGCCCAGACCACGGGCAGCTCACGCTCGGCGCGCACGCCCGTGACCTGCTCGGCGTTGAGCGCCAGGTCGTCGCCGAGCACCCCGGCGGTCTTCTTGGCGGCCACCTTGGTCATGATCGCCACATCATCGAGAATGATGGCAATGTCATCGATCAAGGTGAGCAAACTGGTTCCGGCCATGGCGATGACTTCCAACAGAAAGGATGAGCACAAAGCTGACCCGTACGTCTTAGACGCAACAAGTTAGCCAAACGAAGGTGCGTCCTTGGCCGGGCCACAAAGGTAGCCGGTATGGGGGCGATTGGTGCGATCATGCAAGGATTTGAGACGAAAAACAAGTCGCAAAAAAGCCGGCCATCTTGTGAGATGGCCGGCTTTTCTTTGGATGGAGGCGGCGGGAATCGAACCCGCGTCCGCAAACCTTCCGCTGAACGCTTCTACGTGTGTAGACCGTGATTAGTGTTTAGACTCCCTTCCTCGCTGTCCACGGACAGGCCACGATTGGAGAGTGCTCTTCTTAATGTCGCCGGAGGTCGAAGTACGAAGGGCCTCAAGCCAAGCCTACTGTGTGTCGCCATAGAAAGCCCATAGGCAAAGCTCAATATGACGGGGTTCGCAAGGAACCATCTGCCGCTCGTGCTACTTTATGCAGCCAGAGCAAGCTCAACGTTATCGTTGGCAATTATAGCATTCCTAGTGGTTATTACGGAGTCACCAGAACACCTCCGACACGCCACATCCGCTTCCGTGCCCACGTCGAAGCCTTTGCGCCCCCGTACGGGTGAAACGAATTGCCTTACACCCCCTTCAGCAAGGGATGGAAGATGAATCCAGGAATATGAACCTTCCTGTGTAAGAGTCAAGCAGATCAACGGCCCAATGGGCACTATTATTTCCGACGCACGCTGGCGTGCTCGCGGGCCATTTCGCGAGCGTGGTCGCGCTTGCGGCTGACCTCGCGCTTGTCGAAGAGCTTCTTGCCCCGACAAAGCCCGATCACGCATTTGACGTGACTGCCCTTGAAGTACAAAGCCAGCGGGATCAAGGTGTTGCCGGCCAGATCGACCTTGTTGCGAAGCCGCTTGAGCTCGCGCTTGTGCAGCAAGAGCTTTCGCGGGCGCTCCGGCTCATGGTTCTCATGGGTGCCGTGCGAGTAGGCGCTGATGTGGGCGTTGATCAGGTAGAGTTCGTTGCCTACAAAGCGGGCATACGCGTCATTGAGCTGGATCTTGCCCTCACGCAAACTCTTGACCTCGGTACCCAACAAGACCATGCCGGCCTCGTACTCCTCGTCGACGAAGTAATTGTGGTAGGCCTTTCGGTTTCGCGTGATCGATTTGATGATGGGGGGCGTATCGCTCATGGCTTCCACTCTCCGGTGGCAAACATCCATTCATGGTGGTCGGCGCTACTATACCAACCCCTGGGTGCCGAGGGCTATTTCAGCGACGAAAAAAGCCGCGTCCCGCTTTGTGCGTGCGGGGCGCGGCTGATCGCGTGGTCGAGCATTTTGAGGCGCGCTCAGGCCTGACGGGCAGCCTGATTGCAGGCCAGACGCTTGGTGCCCGACTCGAAGAGCACCTCGACCTTGCTCGGCGACAAGAGCTGAATCACAAAGCCCACGCCAAAGCGCGGGTGATCGACAATGTCATTCTCGGTGAGCGCGGCATGGATGTCATAGGGACGGGCCAGTGAGACGTCGGACTTCTTGTTGAGCTTCTTCCAGGCCTTGGACTGGCCATCTGGCGAGACCAGCTCGGCATCGCTGATAATGCCTTCGATGATGCTGGAGGCTTTTCGCCGCTGAGCCACCATCATGCGCTTGGGATTGGCGCGCACAGCACCTTCGAAGTGCGTGTCGACCAGGGTTGTCTCTTGCTTCTCTTCGGGAAACTCCGACTCCTCTTCGAAGTCGTCGATCTCGATGTCTCCATCGAGTTCGGCCTCGAAATTATCGTCGAGGTCAGCCTCGAAGGCGTCGTCGAAATCGTCTTCTATATCGTTCGTCATTGAGTCCTCAGGTTCAAAGAATGTCCGCGTAGGTCCGGAATTTCTTGCGCGCCGTATATCAAACGCGCGTTTGCATAAGTCAAGGACAATTGACGCCGAATAATCGTTGTCAACCTCGATGACGCTACTCGCCTGCGGGCTGCTCGCCGGCCTCACCGACGACGGGCTCCTCGCCCGGCTCAGCACCGTCGTCTTGAGCAGGCTCAGCGGCGTCTTTGGCGCCGGCGCCGCTCTTCTCAACAGCCGCCTTGCGGGCCTCCTCGTGGAAGCGATACGCCAGTTCCAGAACACTGGCCACCGGAACGGCGGCGACCAGTGTAAATTTGGCGCGCACGAAGTCCTCGCTCACGATGCCCACCTCCGGCGAGCCGAGCTTGCTCAAGTCGGCGCCCTCGGGAAAGCCGCCGACCTGGATGACGACGCGCCCGATCTCTGGGCCCAGGGTGCGACTGGCCAGCTGACGGGCTTGCGCGTGATCCTGCTCTTTGCCCGGCATCAAACGCCGATCGATCTCCTGGTCGACGACGATCAGCACGGCATCGCGCTCGGTGTCGTAGCGCCCGGCGGCGACCAGGCCGGGCTTGATATCGGCCTCGAAGCGCGCGATCGCCGCCTCGTGAAAGGCCTCCTTGCGCAGATTGGCGGCGCGCTGGGTGGCCTCCTGGCGAATGGTGGAGAGCGTGCGCATGGCGATGACCTTCTCGAGTTCTTCGGCCGCCTTGAGCTTCTCGCCACGCTCGAGCATCTTCTCGGCGCGCTCCTTGTAGAAGTCGACGAGCAAGGTGTTCAAGCGTGTGCTGCGCGGATTACGCTCCAGGCCCTTTTGAGCGACCTCTTCGAACTTCTCGGGCTGCTCCTTGACGTCGATCTTCTCGGCCCAGCGCCGGTACAGCTCATTGAACTGCTCGCTCATCAATTGGCGATGTGGGCGATCTTGAACGGCGATCTGGGCGGCGTCTTGATCGAAGCCCAGATCCTTCCACAGCGCAAAGAGCGCTTCTTCGGCCTTGGCGTGATCGTCGCGCAGCAGGTGTACGTCGACCATCAAACGGCGCGCCTCGACCATGCTGGGATCGGCCTTGAGCGCCTCGCTCAGGCGCGTCTCGGCCAGATCGGCGTTTTGGGCCGCAAGGGCTGCGCGGCCTTCGCGCAACTTGTCTTTGGGCGCCTCTTTGCAACCGATGGCCAATGCCAGAATGATCGTCATCCATGCGATGCACAAAGATCTGTGCCATGGGATGCGCGTGGTCAGGTGCATTTATCGAACTCCTTTTGGGATTTGTCTCATCGGTGATCTTCGGCGCTTGAGCGTCGTGATCGGCATTCGCGCCGCGCAGGCGACGGCTCAACCTTTTATATAGTGGCAATCGCCCCCGTGCAAGTTACTGATCTGGCTTGGAGGTTGGCGTCTGGCTCGCTTCGAGGGCCACAGTGATCAACCCAAACACGGCGCGCGCACAGAAATTTCCGCCCCCACTCGCCCGTTGACATCGACGCCGCCGGTGGCTACCTTGTCCCTTGTCTGACCGGGTCTCACCTGCGCGGCACGTACTAAGTACGCGCACACGGCGCCAGGTGGGCCGAACATCCTCCCTCCCTTCGTACCGCCCGCTCAAGGCGACAGGCGATGCTTGTGTGTATTTCAAAGCCGCCGTGACCATGCGACTTTTGCGGTTAGCTCAATAGAATTCGCACGGTTTTCGCCCATTCATATCCATCACGTTTTGAGGGTTAAGTCATATGGCTATGTTCGATGTTGTTGCGAAAGGATTTCGTGACGTTCGAATGCGTTTCGAGGGCAAGAGGGAGATCACCGAAGAGAATATCGACGAGGCTCTCAAAGACATCCGCATGAGCATGCTCGAGGCGGACGTCAATTTTCGAATCGCCAAGAACTTCATCACGCGCGTCAAAGAAAAGGCATTGGGCGAGGTCGTTCGCGTCAAGGCCAAGGGCAAGGATGGCAAGGTCGAGGTCAGCCCCGGCGATCACTTCATCCGCATCTGCCATGACGAGCTGGAAAACCTCATGGGCCCGGTCGACACCAGCGTCGTCTTTGCCAACCCGCGCATCGGACCGACCAAGATCATGATGGTCGGCCTTCAGGGCTCGGGTAAGACGACCACGACCGCCAAGCTCGCCAAGTACCTGATCGATCGCCACGGCAAGAAGCCTCTGCTCGTGGGCGCCGACGTCTACCGCCCGGCCGCCATCGAGCAGCTTCGCGTACTCGGCCAAAAGCTCAACATTCCGGTGCATGCCGTCGAGGGCGGCGATCCGATCGCGGTCTGTCGCGATGCGCTGGCGATAGCCGAGGCCCAGGGTCTCGACGTGATCATCTTCGATACGGCCGGGCGCCTGGCCGTTGACGATGTCTTGATGGACGAGCTCGAGCAGATCGTGCAGGCGACCAAGCCGGAGAACATCTTTCTGGTCGCCGACGCCATGATCGGCCAGGACGCCGTCAACACGGCCAAAGAGTTCAACAGCCGCCTGGAGATCGACGGCTTCATCATGACCAAGCTCGACGGCGATGCGCGCGGCGGCGCCGCGCTCTCGATCAAAGAGGTCACTGGCAAGCCGATCAAGTTCATCGGCGTCGGCGAGAAGCTCGACGATCTCGAGGAGTTTCGCCCCGAGGGCCTGGCCAACCGCATCCTGGGTTTTGGCGACGTCATGGGCCTGATGAACAAGTTCGAGCGCTCGCTCACCGAGGAGGACGCCCAGAAAGCCGAGACCGACGCGATGCGCATGCTCTCGGGCGAGTTCGACTTCAACGACTTTTACAATCAGCTCGAGCAGATCTCGAAGTTGGGCTCGATGAGCGAGTTGCTCGAGATGATGCCCTTCTTTGGTGGCGGCCTGCCCCAGGGCGTGAGCATTGACGACTCCGAGTTGGGCAAGATCCGCGCGATCATCCAGTCGATGACGCTCAAGGAGCGCACCCAACCCGATTACCTCACCCGCCAGCCCGGCCGTGTGCGGCGTATCGCCAAGGGCTCGGGCACGGCCCAGGAGAAGGTTGAGCAGGTCATCCAGCAGTTCAACATGATGCGCGGCATGATGCAGCAGTTCGGCTCGATGGGCGGCGGCGGCATGCTGGGCAAGATCCCCGGCTTCAAGCAGCTCAACCAGCTTCGCCAGCTCAAGGACATGGACATCGGTTCGTTGTTCCAAGATATGATGGGCGGCGGCGGCGGCGGTGGCGGTGGCGGGCTCGGCGGCATGTTGAGCGGTATGGGCGGCCCCGGCGGCGGCATGGGTGGCCTGCCCGGCTTCGGCGGACCACAGCTTCCTCCCGGCTACTCACCGCCTGGCGGCAAGATGGTCGCCTCAGGCAAGAGCACCAAGTCCAAGTCGATGACGACCGATAAGCGCAAACGCAAGCGCAAGGCCGTCAAGCAGGCCCGCAAGACCAACAAAAAGTAGGCGTCGTGACTACCATCGACCGATTCTGCGCGCATCACTTGGCCGCTCCGGCCATCGCGATCTGCACCGAGTGCGACCAGGACATCTGTGCGCCCTGCCACGGCATGGATTTGCGCGGCTTTGCCATGTGCACGCCCTGTCGCGCCCAGTACGCGCCGCCGGAGATCTTCTGGGAGATGGCCGAGTGGCGCTGGACGTTTGTGGGCTTCGTGCGCACGCTGATCGACGTGATCTGCGCGCCGCGAAGCTTCTTTACGCGGACCGGACCCAGCGCGGATTGGGCGCCTGCCGCGGTCTTTGGCGGGATTTGCATGGGCGTGGGGATGTTCTTCTCCACGCTGCATCAATACACCTTCCGCCCCGAGTTCATGACCACCTTGCAGGGCTACGCCGATAAGTTCGACATCACGTTGGAAACGGCGCGCCTGTATGTCTTCGCCTCGATCCCGCTGGCCGCCTTCGTCAGCATGCTCATGCACGTTTTTCTGCTCTTCTCGGCGCTCAAGATCTTTGGCGCCAACGCCACCCTACCCCAGACGATCCGTATCGTCGGTTATGCGGCCGCAGCCTACCTCTTCTTGCTCATTCCACCGATCGGCACCTTTGGTATCGGCCACTTCCTGATGATCATCTGGCTCTTCAACCTCGAGGTCAACGCCGTGCGCTGGTTCTACAACCTGGGGTTTTGGAAATCGATGGGCGTGGTTTTGATCCCCTTCATGTTCATCTTGATGCTGGGCAGCTGAAACTGCTCAGGCCATGGCGGCAATGAAGGTGATGTAGCGGCCTTCGACCATCGCGGCAGGATAAGGATGATCGGGCGACTGTGTGCCGTGGTAGACCACCGAGAGCGGGCGTGCGCTGCGCGCCGTGCAGATGGCAAAGACGCGCTCGAGCTCAGGCAGGCCGATCGCTTTGCTGCACGATCCCACGCAGAGCAGGCCGCCTGGCGAGAGAACGCGCAGCGCCTCGATGCAGTTTGATTCGTAGAGCTTGAGCGCTTTTTTGACGTCGTGCACGCTGGGCGCGAGCTTGGGCGGATCGAGCACGACGATGTCAAAGCGCAGGCCCCGGTCAAAGGCTGAGCGCAGGTAATTGTCGACCTTGCTTTGCACGGCTTCAACCTGTTCGAGCCCGTTGAGGGCGGCGTTGTGGCGAAGCGTTTCGAGCGCAGGGGCCGAACTGTCGACGCAGACCACAGCCTCGGCGCCGTGAGCGGCCGCGAGCAGGCCAAAGCCGCCGGTGTAGCTGAAGGCGTCGAGCACGCGCCGGCCGGCGGCGTTCTCGGCCACCCAGCGCCGGTGGATGCGCATGTCGGCAAAATGTCCGGTCTTCTGGAAATTTGCTGTGGAGAGCTCAAACACCAGTCCGTTTTCTTTGAACAGGGTCGCCTCGGGCGCGTTGGGCGTGCGCCAGCCACCCTGGAGCTCGAAGCCCTCGAGGCGCGCGATGCTGATGGGCGCGTCGGCCTCCAAGATCGCCAGCCCATCGACGTCGGCAAATACCATCTCGAGCGCCTCGACCAGCGCCTGGCGCCGTCGAACCATCGGCATGGTCGTGAGCTGCATGACGACCAGGTTATCGAACACATCGACGATCAGGCCCGGCAAACCGTCGCCTTCGCTGTTGATCAGACGAAAACCCGTGGTCATTTTTGAAGGCAGCGCGAGCAGCGTACGGCGCGCGCGCGCTTCGCCCAGGCGCGCGGCCAAAAACGCCGCGTCGAACAGGCCGTCGAAGTCCTCAGGGCAGCGAAGCACGCGAACGCGGATCTGGCTGTTCGGCGAGTAGAGTCCAAAAGCCAGCGGCGATCCGTCGTGATCGAGCACGCGCACCAGATCGTCCTGGTCGCTGACACCCTCGACGCGATCGATCGCGCCGGAAAATATCCAGGGATGGCCCGAGAGGACAGGGCGCGATTTGTTTTGTTTGAGGGTGATGCTGGGCTTGGTCATCGGCAGGTCCAAACACGACAAGCCCGCTGCGATGAACAGCGGGCTTGTTGTTACAGATCGATCGGATCCGATTAGCGCTTGGAGAACTGGAAGCGGGCGCGGGCGCCGCGCTGACCGTACTTCTTGCGCTCTTTGATGCGTGCATCGCGGGTCAGAAAGCCCGTCTTCTTGAGGCCGGGGCGCAGCTCAGGATCGAACAGCGTTAGGGCGCGAGCGATGCCGAGCTTGACGGCATCGGCCTGGCCGCTCTTGCCGCCGCCGCGCACGGTGCAGTAGACGTCGAAGCGTGCTGCCGTCTCGGTCTGCAGCAGAGGTTGGCGCAAGATCATCATCAGGGTGTCACGCTGAAAATACGCGTCGGCATCCTGCTTGTTGACGGTGATGGTGCCGTTGCCCGGGCGCAAAAAGACGCGCGCGCTGGCGCTCTTGCGACGACCGATTGCATGAAACTGTTCCGCTTTAGCCATGAGGGTAGCTCTCCGTTCGTACCTTTTAAATCGTCTATTCGTAGGTGTTTTACAGTTCGAGCAGCTTGGGCTGCTGAGCCTCGTGCGGGTGCTCGGGGCCAGCATAGACCTTGAGCTTGGTGATCATGGCGCGTCCGAGCTTGGTCTTGGGCAACATGCCTTGGATGGCAGTCTCCATGATCGCCTCGGGCTTGAGCGCGAGCAGCTTGCCGGCCGTGATCGACTTCAGGCCACCGGGAAAACCGGAGTGGCGGTGGTAGGTCTTCTTGTTCAACTTGTCGCCCGTAAAGACCACGTCCTTGGCGTTGATACAGATGACAAAGTCACCGGTGTCGACGTGCGGCGTGTAGATGGGCTTGTGCTTACCCCGAAGGATAGTGGCGATCTGGGCAGCCGCGCGGCCAACCGTCTGACCCTTGAGGTCGACGACGAACCATTCACGACTGACTTCTTCTTTCTTGGCGCTAAAGGTCTTCATAGCAATTCCACCGGATGGTCTCTCACGCTTGATGCGCCGAAGACCAGGTTATCTCGTGTTTCGTGATGAAAAACTCGTTATCTCAGGGGCTTTCTTTGCCCGCCTCACGTCTGATTTGACGTAAAACGAAGGGGGCTTGATATAGCCTCTGCAAATCGACGTGTCAAACAGTTTTGCATGCGTCGGCTTGCAACGCGATCCTGCAGAGCGGCTTCGCCATCGGATCAAACAGGCGAGCCGGTCAGTGATTCCCTCCACTCAACTGCGATGGCGCTCGAGGAACTTGCGCGCCTCGTCGGCCAGATCGGAGTTGGGATGGACCTCGACCAGATCTTCGAGTGCCGTGATCGCTTTGTCGACCTCGCCGAGCTCGAGATAGGCGCGACCGAGCAAAAAGAGCGCCTGAGGGTCAAGGCCGACGCCACTATAGTGGGTGAGCAAATAGGTGAGACGCCCGGCGGCCGCGCGCGCGTTGTCGCGTTTGAGATAGAACGATGCCACGTAGAATTCGTGATCGGCCATGCGCCGTCGCACCTCGCCAAGCTTGCGGTTGGCGTCGGCGGCGTACTCGGATTCGGGAAAGTGTCGCAGGAACTGGCGAAGCTCACGCGCCGCGTCACGCGCGCGGGTAAGATCCTTCTCGTAGGAGGGCGGGATCAACCACCAGTCACCGGGCATCTGCTCGTAGAAGCCCAGCGCGATGCGGTAGTAGGCGTAGACGACCTGATCATGATTGGGGTGCAGTTGCACGAAGCTTCGGTACTGCTCGATCGCGGTCGCGTATTGCTCCTGAGCGTAGTAGGCGTCGCCGATGCGCAGCTCGGCAAGCGCGGCGTACTGGCTGTACGGAAATTGGTTTCGCACCGTGTTGTAGCGGCGCACGGCCTCGATGTAGTCTTTTCTGGCCAGCGACTGCTCGGCGCGCCCATAGGCCGCTTCCACCTGATCGCTGTAGGTGGCGCCGGTTGCCTCGGCCGAGGTCGTGGCGCACCCGGGCACAGACAGGCCCAGCGAAAGAATCAGCCCAAGGGGCGCAAGGGGGCGAAGAAAGTTGTTTTTGTGCTTCATGAATTGGCTCGTAGAGTGTCCGACTGCTCGCGCCGGGGACCATAGTGCTCGCACAGCTAACAGTAAATAGCCGCTTTTTCATTTCCACCATATACCGAGCATGGCCTGCAAAATGCATGGTGTTGGCCCCTGTCGGCCCTCTCCGCCACGTCGTATAGGCGACTTTGGTGTGATCTGCGAGTAAGGATTGGCCACAGGTGGAGCAAGATTACACCATAGATGACAGCAATGTCCTGCAAAACCATCTTCGCCCCAAAAGAGTATCCATGGACCGTGTGATTTTGACAGCCGTGGGGGCCCTCATCGCAATTGTTTCGTTGCTCGCGGCCTGTTCGAGCCTGGGCATGGCCTGCGAATTCGACTCGGATTGCGGCAACGGTAATCTTTGCGTCGAATTCACCTGCACCAACACCTGTGCCACGGATCTCGACTGCCAGAGCGTACAGGGCTGCCAGGCTTTCTTGCGCAAGGGCGAATCGGACCCTGTGCACGTATGCATGCCCGAGGACGTCTACAACAATGATCCAGGCCAGTGCGCAGATGCCGCGCAGTGTCAGGCGCTGATGGCCGATCCGGCTGCTATCTGCGGGATAAATCGTCGCTGTGTCGTGCCGATCCCCGAAGACGACCGCCCCGTGCATGCCATTTATATCCGTGATCTGAGCTCGAGCACCGACGACGTCCTGGGCACCATGCTCGCTGCGGTCTTCGTGCGCGACACGGAGGGCAACGTGGTCGGCTTTGCAGACACCCTGGCCTTTGTGCCAGCTGACCAGAGCGAGCAGCCAGGCCATCTCGACGGCTCACCACCCAAACTCGACGAGTCGGGCCAGTGTGTCGCCGGTGAGGAGCCGGTGTTGAGCGCGTTGGGTGGGTTGGGCGGCCATTATGTCATCGGCTTTGTCGACAACCGCGGCGCAGGTCTGCAGCTCGAGCAGGGCTGGAAGGTGGTAGTCATTGCCTGGGGCCCAAACTGTGGTGAGGAGCGCGATCCGCCCAATGAATACGAGGTCTCGCTGTGCGTCTCAGCTTCCGATGAAGTGCTCGATTTCGACGCGCATTGCCACGCGCTCAACGGTCGATCATCGGGCTATTCAGAATTTTTGGTGACATTGAATTGATCCTCGTGTATATATGCGCCAATGCAACCTTTGACAGTTTTGCACAGACTCTTGAAGATTGTGGGCAGTTCAGCTAGAAGAGCTGAAGTGTCCCTGAGAGAAAATTTTTTCAGTGTTGTTGATTAATGATGTAATGGACTGGCGTGAAGTTTGCACTCTTGGCTCACCAGGTACGTGGACGGATTTATCAACTCGTAATTTCGTAATGGCCCAAAAAGATTAACCCAATCGAAAGGAAGTAATCATGAATGTGAAACGTAAATTGGCTGGTGCTCTACTGCTCGTCCTTGGCAGCGCGGGATTGCTCGTCGCCTGTGGTCCCGTCACCGGCGAGACCTGTACCTTCGACGCCGACTGTCAAGAAGGCGAAGTCTGTTATCTGACGGTTTGCGCGGCGCTTTGCGAGACCGACGATGACTGCGAGTTTGAGGGCGACCTGTGCCTCAACCGTGAGAACGAAGAGTCCGTCGGCAAGGTCTGCCAGACGCCGGCGACCAGCAACAACGACAACAACCCTCAAGGTTGCACGACCAACGAGCAGTGCCAGGCGGCATTGAACGATAGTGATGCATTTTGCTCCGATGGCGAGTGCATCGGTGGCGGCGATCCCCCGCCGACCTTCTACACCATCGAGATCCGCGACAGCTCCCCTGTCTCGCGTTGCGCGGATGTCAGCCATGGCTACAAGACGCCGGGCGCGAAGGTCATGTACGCTCGCCTTGAAAACGGCACCAGCGGCGCCGTGCTCGCCTACGCCTCGGCTGCTGGCGAAGCGATCAAGGATGACGTCGAGCAGTTCCGCGATTGGAGCGGCGTGTTCGACGGCTCTCCGCCGACCCTGGGCGCTGACAATTGTGTCGTGGAGGCTCCCTTCACGCGTGCCAATGGCACCAGCGTCAACACGGGCTTTCGCGACGACTCGGCCGTTGTCCTTGGTTGCGGCGGCTCGGTTTTCCTGACCTTCAAGACCGGCGGTACGCGCATCCCCCTTGAGACCAGCCACGCCGTCAAGGTTGGCGAGTATGGCAAGTCCTGCAATGCTGCATACGGCGATGACTTCTACGACATCTACCTGTGCGGCGCTCTCGGTGAGGATGTCATCACCAATGCAACGTGCACCCACAAGCTCAACACCGCTTCGCTCACGGGCATTGGCACGGTTGCCGTTTCGCTTCCGTAACGCAATTGCAACTTGAGTGAAGCTGCAAGGCTTCGCTCGATGAGCAGGTCATAATGATGCCGCCTTCCGCAACTGCGGGAGGCGGCATTTTTCATGGACACGCCAGAGATGATCAGCAGGCTCTCAAAGTTCTTGTTTGGCGCCGCCCTGGTGGCCACTTGTGTTGTAAGCACAGGCTGCAGTGGTGATGACAAGTGCGGCAATGACTTCGACTGCGAGTCCGATCAGGTCTGCGAGCCCGATGGTTGCATGCGCGCCTGTGCCACCCATCAGGAGTGCTCAGCGCCCACGCTGTGTCGTGCGCGCCAGGTCGAAGACGGCAAGGCGTGTCGCAGCTAGGAGTTTGGGCCGAGCTCTCAATTGGCGCGGCCTGTCTGATCGCGGCGTGTGGCCCGATCGCGACCTTGAAAGAAATCGCATTTGCGGCTCAATCGCCGTCGAAGCGGCGTCTAACAAGCGCCTCGAGGCGCTCAAGCGCCGTTTTGGTCGAGAGCGTGGCCTCGCGGCGGACTTTGCGCAGCCCGCGCACGACGGTGACGAGATCGAGGGCATTTCGATAGCGCCGGTCGAGCTTGTTGTCGAGGTAAAGCTGGCGGGCGAGGAAGCGGCGCACCTTGCCGCTGCGGGTCTTGGGGATCGAGCGAGGCGAGAGGGCGATGAGTACGTCGGGCTCGAGGTCGAGATGTCGCTTGAGCAGTGCACGCAGCGGGACCTCGACCTCGGCGCTGTCGACGCCTGATTGGGTCTCGTAGGCGATCACGAGTGCCGCGCCAGCGAGCGCAACTTTGAGCTTTTGATGTTGGTGAGGAATGTCGAAGATCGTCGCCGTTCCCGAGCGCACACCATCGACCGAGTTGACGAAGAGCTCGACCTCATCGGGAAAGATCTGGCGGCCGGAGGCCGTGATGATCGCCTCGCAGCGACGGCCGACGAAGAACAGATTGCCATCGGCCAGGTAGCCGACATCACCGGTGTAGAGCCAGCCGTCGATCAGTCGGGTCAAGCCCTGACGTGAATCTTCGGCGTTGATCGTGGCCTGTACATAGCCGGCCATGACGTTTGCACCGCGCAGCACGATCTCGCCGCAGACGCGCTCGGCCATGGCTTGGCCGGTGTCGTCGCGGATCTGCACCTCAATGCCTTCGACAGGCCGGCCGATCGAGACGCAGTGCATGCGCTCGGCTGGCGAGGGCGCGCCCTCGGGGGGCAACGGACGAGCGACGGCGTCGCGCTCGAGCACAGCGCGGTTGATGCCGTCGATGATCAGGGGTTTTTGTGGCTCGCAGATCGAGACCGCCAGCGTCGCCTCGGAGAGTCCGTAGACGGGCACAAAGACATTGTCGCGCAGGCCGTAGGGCCGAAAACGCCGGGCAAAGGCCTCCATGTGTTGGGCGCGTACCGGCTCCGATCCGTTCATCGCGATGCGCCAGCGCGAGAGATCGAGCCCCTCAAGATCGGACTCTTTGCAGCGACGCACACCGTAGTGGTAGGCAAAATTGGGCGCCAGGGTGAGCGAGCCGCGGTGATTGGAGAGCGCCCAAAACCAGTCCGCCGGGTGCTTGAGAAAGCGCTCAGGCTCCATGAGCACGACATCGACGCCCCAGTAAATCGAAAAAAAGACGACTGCGACCAAGCCCATGATGTTGTCGAGCGGCAGCCATGAGACGACGACATCCTCGGAGTTGACGGCGAGCATCGCGCCGACCGCGTCCACGTTCTCCAAGATGTTGCGATGAGTGAGCATCACGCCGCGCCGCGCCGTGGTCGTGCCCGAAGTGAGCTGAATGTAGGCGACATCGTTGGCGCCAGGGCGAAGCGCCTCGAGCGTGGGCGATGCCGGTGCGCGCTCGAGCAGCGTCGGCAGGTCGGTGACCAGGTGAAAGACGCTGCTCGGAATGGTCTTTGGGCGAAGGGCGGCGTCCACGCTCGACGAAAAGAGCACGGCATGGGCGTCAAGACGCCTGGAGAGGCGAGCCCAGCGTGCAGCCACCGAGATGACATTTCCGGCCGTCTCGGCGCGTGGCATCGGCAATGGAATCGGCAATACGCCGATCGCCATGGCGCCAAAGAGGCTGGTGAGAAATTCGAAGCTTGTGCGCTGGGACAAGAACAAACGATCGCCGGCCACCAGGCCGCTGTCGCGAAGCGCCGCGCCAACGCGCAACGCGCCCTCGAGCACCTGCGCGTAGGAGCGAAACTCCTGGCCGCCTCGCTCGTCGAGCATGTACATGCCACGCGTGGGTTGCGCGCGCGCGGTATGCTCGAACATCGCAAAGAGGCTGTGGTGGCCGGGTTCGGGCCGCCTGCCAGACGTTTTCTTGAGCAGTGTCTGATCGACCAGCATGTTCTATCGCCAATAAACCGCGCTTCGAGCCCATGGCCGCCAGAGCGTGGGACGAAGAGTTGTGGGTGCGCGCTTGGACTCTGCGTGATACTTCGACGTTTGCTCTTTGTAACACGTGACCTGCAGCTTCGCCATCCAAGTTGAAAGCACAATTTAAGCAGTGAAATTCCTGCCTGGGTGGTTATACTCAGGGACCATGGACGGGGATTTTGATGAGCCGGGAACACTTCGCCGCCGTGGTGTGGTTGTAGATGAGAATGCAGCTCAACCGGTTCGCCGTCAGGCACTTTTGAGAACACACGCAAGGAGCGATCATGTCCGCCATCTTATTTGCGATCATCGGTTTTTTTGTTCAAGCACTGGCCCTGAAGGTAGCGCTGGGCGTTTTGGGCCAGCCTTCGGCACAAAACAAGTATTCGACTGCGCTGAGCGTCGCGGCCTTGTTGAACTTTTCCGGTCTTTTGCTGGGCTTTGTGCCCTTCTTTGGCTGGTTCATCTACGCGATCTTGTGGTTGGCCGTGGTGATGGGCGTCTACCACATCGGCTTCGTACGCGGCCTGGCTGTGGCCGTCTTGCAGATCGTCGTCAAGATCGCGATCGGGCTGATCCTCTCGATCTTCGGGCTGAAGTTGAGCGGCATGTCCGTTTTCGGAATGTGATCGAGCGGGTATTCTAGCCAAGAAACGCAATGCGGGCCCCGAGCAGAATTGCCTCGGGGCCCGCATTGCGTTTCTTGGCCGGCTTGTCTTGGCCGGCTTGGCGGATCAAGCTCAGTCGATCTTCTCGCGGCTCATGATCACGTCGTTGACGTATTGGGCGAGCTGGCGACCGATGTAGGAGAGCGCGCTCATCTCGTTGCTCGAGAAGTTGCTGTTGGCCTTCTTGTTGATCAGCTCGATCGCCCCATAGACGCGCCCCTCGTGTTGGATGGGCGCGCAAAGCAGGGCGCGCGTCTCGTAGCCGAGGGCCTCGGAGATCTCCTTGTAGAAGCGCGGATCACGCTCCGCATCGCTGATCGCCAGGCTGACACCTTCGCGCGCGCAAAAGCCGACAAGGCCCTTACCCATCGGCACACGAAAGTCCATGATCTCCTCGGCCTTGGGGCCGCGGGCGGTGGCAAAATAGAGTTCGCGGCCGTTGACGTCGGCAAAGAGGATTGAGCCGCTCTCGGCGCCGACCTTGTTGACGGCCATGTCCATCACGAAGTTGATCACGTCCTCCATGGCCATGCTCCCCTCGTGGATGTCCTGAATCTCCAGAAAGACATCCTCGATCAAGCTCTCGGAGACTTTTTCCTCGACTCGGCCAATGTTGGCGGCGTTGCGCTCGTCGGTCTTCTGACGGGTCTCCTTGAGCACGCGCGCTTTGGGCTCCTCACTGCGCAGGGCCTTTTGTGTTGACGAGCCGATGCGCAGGCGACCGGAGTCGACGGCCCACTCCTCGGGCGCAGATTGTTCGTGCACAACGGGTTGGGCTGCGACGACCGGTTGAGCGACCGGTTGGGCAACCGGCGCAGGTGGCTCAGGTTGGGCGACCGGCGCAGGTGGCTCAGGCTGTGGTTCCAACTCCTGCACGACGGCCACGGGCGTTTCGCGAACGAGCGCCTCGGTGCGAATCGTCGCAAACTCGGTGGCATCCTCGGGCGATTGCGGGTCAGGGGTTGGTGCTGCGGTTTCGGGATCAGCGATCTCGCGCAGGACAAAGACGCGCCGGCTGGTGGCGTCGGTGACGTGGATACTGTTGTCGCTCTTGATGTCGCACATCACGTTGCGCACGATGTCGGGCCCCTCGCCAATCCGCTCCAGACCGGATTTGAGAGCCATCATCCAGTTGCCGGCTTCAACGGTGATGGTGACATCAAAACCATCGGTGTCCGTTGCAGGAATAAAGACTTCGTAATGCATCAACGCCTCCTTTGAGGACTGCGAATCGGTATTTGGAATCATTTAGCGCGGTTGACGAACGCCACAGGTGCCGCCCTTGCATCCACCTTCTTCGCTTCCGCAGCCCTCATCTTCCTCGACGCCATCGACGAAGTAGCCCAGCTCGAGCACGGTGCGGGCGTCCATCCAGCGCGCACTGGGCGCGTCGGCCAACAGGACGTGCTCGCAGTGCAGACAAATGTCGATAAACTCGCCATCGGCATCGAGATCGCGGGCAGTCAGCACCGCGCGCTTGCAGGTTGGGCAATCGACGACCAGAAAGGACCCAAACTCGAGCTCGTTGCGCTCTTCAGCTTCATGGAGCGGATTTGCGGACATGGACAAGACCTGGTTTGCAAAAAATGGGGGACAGGCAAACGCAAGGCAGATCCACGCTTGCCAAAACACAAGCCGGTGCGTTGCGTGCCAGGCGCTAACATAAACTGGATAAACGGGCTTCGGCAAGTCCCATTGGCCCTGCCAGGCGCGATTGCCCAAGGATTGAGCGCAGGCCTTCTCGGCACGGCTCAGTTGGCCGTGTGCTCCATGCCCAGCTTGCGTGCGGCGAGGATGAGCATGTCGTCGACTTCGGCGCTAAAGCCCGGGTCATCGACGAGCGCCTCTTTGAGGGTATCGGCAACACGGCGGCGTTCGACGGCATCGAGCATGTCACCAAATTTCTGGTCGACGATGATTTCGACGACTGATTCGCGCACTTCAGTGGGCGTCATGGAGTAGTCGTCGGTGAGCAAGCTTTGAGCGACCATGAGCAGTTTCGCTTCGATTTGGGCCTGTTCACCGGATTCGGTCGGCACGGCTTCGATGTCGGGTAAACATTCGAGGTCGATCTTGGTGGCGCAACTGTGGGGGCTTGTGGACGCTTTGGCCTCCTGATGAGCATCTTGCATGCGCTCGAGAAGGTTATCGGAGATCTCGGTGATGTTGGGGGGGTTGTTGCCAATCTTCATGAACACTCAAGCCTCAAAGAGGAGCCGGGGTATCGGGTCTGGATTGGCGCAGCCGGATCCTGAAAAGACTACACGGGTCGGGGCGCGCCGGGACGTGGGCGACGTGTAGGCACACGATAGAGTTTCACGGGCCAGACGCAAGTCGAAAAATAGGAGCATGAGGGTTGTGTTCAAGCGCTCGTTTGCTCGATCGGCATTTGCGGCACGACGAGCGCTGGGGGTATTTGTTTTGGGTCGAGGCCTTCGAAGCTCTCGCGCAGACTGTCGACAAAGGGCGTCCATGGATCGTCGTCACTTAGTTCGTCGTCGAGCTTGTCGAGCTCTTTGAAGCCGCGTTGAGTGCGACCTCCGAGAAAGCAGGCCTCACAAAAGTAGATGCGGGCCACGATCTCGTCGGGAAAGCGGCGCATGACGCGTGCCAGATGCTGGAGCGCCTCGCTTGTGCGCCCCGAGGCGCACAAGATCGCGCCCTGCAGCGCGGGAGCAAGGGGGTGATTTGGACAGTGGGCAATGGCCTCCTCGCAGGCGGCGATGGCCTGCTCGAAGTGTCCGTAGCCAAGCAGCAGGTAGGCGCGCTTGAGCGCTGCCTGGGCGCAGGCCAGGTGCGCGGCGTCGTGATCTGTCGAAGCATTCATCGTCGTCTCCATATCAGACGTGCATGTTGTTGATCGCCGCTTTGGCGGTGTCATGGCGCACTTTCATCAGGTTGGACATCGTGGAGAAGCGCCGGTTATCGGACTGCACGGCCTCTTGCAGCTGCATGTACTGCAGGTTGAAGACCTGGTTCTCACGCTGCATGGCCCACATCTTGTCCATTTGATCGCCAGGAGCACCCATGTTCTGTGGGCTCGCGCTTCGCAGCTCGCGCAATCCACCGACGGCGGCCTGGATGAGCTGGCCGCCCGGCACGAGAGGCGCAACGACGGCCGCCGCCGTCAGGGCGCCGTCGGCCACGCGCCCCATGAACTGACTGAATCTTCCCGGCTCAGCGGCTTTGCCGGCAGCTGAAGCGTCGACTGCCGTGTTTGGGCTGCGGCCCACATTGCCAATGTTGTTCATCGCATTCTCCGTAGGATGGAAACCTCGAGAGCCATGGGACCAGGTGTCGAATGGCCCTGATATGTTTTCGGCAAATCCGTGGGTTTTGTTGCGTACTATTTTGTTTTTTTTGATCCGAAGAACACTTCGCGTGTTTTTTAACGGCGTTGGAGTCCACGCTGAGAATAGGCGCTGGTCGACTGACTTGTTGCCACGAGCGCGCTTACGTATAGTGGAGCTTAGGGCGCGCTGGAATGCGATCGGGTCGCAGCCCGTTGTTTCAGGCGACCAAAGCTGTGCAACCTGTACCAGGGGTCGACTCGCCCTAGATTTTGATCAAGCGTGCAATGCTGAGGGATGTGATGGGAATCAACCGCATGAAGATCCAAGCCAAGTCTCTCGATCTGGAGCTCTCCGGTGATCGCACGTATGTGGTCGAGGCTTATCAGGCCATACGTGGGGTGATCATGGATCGCTTCGAGCTGACCCTTGGCGGCGGCGCCCAGGGCGAGGGCAGCGATGCCGACGCCGATGCGCCTGCTCGCCATAAGACCCAACCCCTTCATCGGGTGGAGACGGCGGTCAACCTGCCCGAGAAGACTGTGGAGATGCCGACCAATCATATCCATGTCGTGGTCACCGGCGAGATTTACAGCAACATCTCGGTGATCGAGCGTGAGCAACTCGAAAAGAGCGTGCTGTCGCGCGTGCTCGACGCCCAGCATCTCGAGCGCATCTACATCGACCGCGCCGACCGTGATCAACTCAATGCGGTATTGCCGGTGGGCAAGGTGCTCTGGCGAGAGCTGACGACGGCCGGCCAGGCCGCGATTCGAGGCAGTGAGGGTACATGACCTCCGTGGAGATCATCGTCGGACACAGTTGGAAGGAGGACGTTCGCTTCTTGAGCGATGCGCGTCTGTACCGCCCGATTGAATCCTCGGTCAATCTCATCGAAATCCGAGACATCATCGACATCGTCGTCGATGGCAACAACATCACCTCGAATATCGCTGAGGAGAGCATCTTCGGCGTGTTTGGTGAGCTGCTCGACGCGCTCTATCGTCTGGTCAACGGTCAGAGCCAAAAGGCGATCATCGAGTTTCATTGCGAGCCCTGGGAGCTTGTGCTCGTGCCTCAGGGACGTGATTTGCTGGTATCGGTCTACAGCGTCGACCGCCACCACCGCGTGGTGGCCGACAACATGGCGATCGGCGCCGAGGCCTTTGTCGAGGCGGTCACCGAAGCGGCCGAGACGATGCTCACCGACTTGTTTCGCATCTCGGAGCGTTTCTCCGCAGACAGCTTCGTTCGCCGGTTCAGCTCCCAGTTGGCCCAGCTCAAACGCCAGCGCTCGATGCTCTTTGCGCCGGCGGCCAAGGGGCATGGCCAGGGTCATGGCGAGCGCGCGGCGAGCACCTCTTGCGGCAGTGGCTTGACGCTTGGTTACGCATTTGATGGCGACTGGCCCCACCTGTCGGGCTATTGCGGTGAACACGTCTTCGACCTGCACACGCTGCTTTTTCCTGGCACGGTCGAGGCCGAAGTCGATGGCCGAAGCGTCACCTTGACCAGGGTCTACCCCTACCTGTGCGTGGTGAGCATGTTGGGCCGGGCGCGCGAATTGCTCAATTTTCTCGAGGTCAAAGAGGAGGTCTTCGACTGCGTCGAGGCCATGCCTTATGGCCACTTCGACGTCTATGGCAGGGGCAATCTGTGGAGCATTCACATCGAGAGTGATCAGGCCTGCGACGCGGCGCTCGATGTCGATGCCCACCCCCACGATTGCCTGGACAGTTTGTTGACGCTCGCGGAGCTCTTCGTCAAGGACTTGCTCAATCTCAATGCCCATCTCGAGCTCAACCAGCGTCTGGTTGACCTCGACGAGGAGGTGCGCAATCTGCGCGGCTGGCAGCAAGAGCTTTGTGGCAACAATTTGTACCTCGATAAGCCCGAGGACTATCTACGCCGTCAGGGCCATCTCGAGCCCCGCGTGCATACGGGTGCGGTCAAGCCGAGCTTTGCCTGGCCTCTGGCATCGGTGCGCGCGCTTTTTCCGCGCATCGCCTGGCAGTACGAGGCCAATCAGATCGAGTTCGAACACATCGTCACGGCCGAGGACACGTTGATCGTGGCCAGCGTGCAGGCATTGGTCAGTGTGGAGCGCGCTACGGGCATCGCGCGCTGGAGTCACACCTGGGCGCCCGATTCCGAGCAGGCCGCGCGCTTTGCGATGGCCGGTGACTTTGCCGTCGTTGCCGAGAGCGGCCGTGGTCTTCGCCTGATCGACTGGCGCAACGGCCAAGAGCAGGCCGCCAGTGCCACGCTGACGCGCTGGTCAGGCTTGTTGGGCGCTGCGCATTTTGCCGCAGAAGGCGTGGTCGTCGTCGCCGATTTGAGCGGGCGCATCGTGGGCATCGCCAGCGAGGACGCCCGCTCGCTTTGGGAGCACACCACCGGCGGCGGCCGCTTCAGCAGCATCGCCATCTGCGGGCCGCTCGTCAGCGTCATCTCGACGGAGAGTTATGTCTCGACGCTCAACCCGGTGACGGGCGAAATCTTGTGGAAGGTCCGCCTGGGCGGCCTGCCCGACGTGGCGCCGCAGTACCATCAGGGGCGTCTGTACTGCTTTACCCACGATCTTCACCATCGCACCGTGACCGTGCACGCCTTTTATCCGTTTACGGGTCGCTCGGTCTGGCAGATGCGCCTGGCCGGCGCGGTCGTCGGGCGTCCATGCTTCATGGACCAATGGTTGGTCCTACCGATGGAGCGCCATGGGCGGATCGTGATCGAAGGAATCGATATCGAGGCCAACCATCCCCATAGCAATTGGCAACTCGAGGTATCGAGCGCCGGCCTCTACCAACCCACCGCGATCCAGCACGTCCACATCGATGGGGAGTCGCACGGCGTGGTCAAGACCGACCGTGCGGAGTTGACCTGCTTTCGACTGCGTGATGGCTTCGTGCGCTGGCAAATCATGCCGGCCACTGAGACGCTGCTTCTCTATGGCAATCTGCCGCTGATCCTGATCGATGACACCGTGCTCGTGGTCAACGACAGCCTCGATTTGCACGCGCTGGACACCGGTCAGCTCTTACACAGCTTCTATCCGGTCGAGGCCCCCGAGTTCGTCAGCGCGTCCGGTGGCCTCTCGATCGTGGTCGGCGAGCAAGGGGCGCACCTCGACGACGTCGACACCCTGACCGGGCTGACCTTGGGCCACTTCCTGGCGTTGGTCTCGCGCCAGGGCGGATGAGCAGGCTGTAAACCGGGCTTAGATGCCGAAGAACAATCGCTTGGCAAAGTCACTGGAGAGATCGGACTCGAAGATCTTACGGGCCGCGTTTCGAATGTCGTAGTCGAGGCGGTTGTAGGTGAACATCTTCTCTTCGGGCTGGAAGATGCCGTAGCAGGCGCGGTTGTCGTTGTCGCGGGGCTGTCCGACGCTGCCCACGGTGACGATGTATTTCTTGTCGTCTTCGAACTTGAGCACCGGGCCGACGAGCTCGACGGCGCCCTGCTCGGGATGCAAGCTAAAGGACTTGGTCAGATGCGAGTGCCCGATGAAGGTGATGTGCTGCAGGGTGTCCCAGTGTTGGATGAGCTGGGTTGCCTGATGCAGGTTGAAGACGTACTCGAAGTCCTCGAGGTTGACCGGAGAGCCGTGACAGAAGGTGACATGCTCCCAGTCGTGGCGATAGGGCAGCGTGCGAAGCCAATCGTGGTGCTCTTCGCGAAGCTGGCCGGCATGCCAGTCCAGCGCGTTTCGGGCCGCGTCGTAGTAGAAAGCATAGTTCATGCGACCACAAACCGCGGCGTCATGGTTGCCCAAAATAGTGGTGTGGGCAACCTCGCGAACGATATCACAGCAGGCATTGGGGTCGGCACCGTAGCCAACGACATCGCCCAGACAGACGAACATGTCGATCGCGGGCTCGAGTTTGTTGTAGGCCTCGACCACCGGTGTGAGGGCTTCGAGGTTGGCGTGAACGTCGCTGAATATTCCGATGTGCATTGAAAGCCCAGGAGTCGAGGGCGCGCCGTCAGGGTTTTGGTTGAAGTCAACTTGAACCCACTATGGCGCTGGTTTAACCGATTGTAAACTCAAACGAAGACTGCCCCGGTCGGTTAGTTGCCGTGGGGTTGAAGCTGGGTTCGGGCGACACGTGCCGCTTCGCGCAGCGGCTTGCTGCGATCGCGAGAGAGCTCGGTGAGCGTTCCGGGTCGGGCGTGCTCGAGATAGGTCAACAGGATAATCAGGCTGTCACCTCCATTGTCTCGCTTGATCGCGCGGGTCAGAGGCGCCATCAAACGCTCGCCGTAGCGTGCCAGGGCCTGGGCTAGCTGCTGCTTGTTGCCCTGGCGAGCGGGATCGATGAGCGCTTCGAGCAGCACCGGGATGGCCGTGGTGCTGCGAAGGGCGACCAGCGCGCGCGCGGCGATGTAGGTGGCGCTGGGGCCGCTGGTCTCAACGCAGCGAACCAACTCGGTTTCTAAACCGTCGGCCTTGGTTTCAAAGAATTTGGCCAGGGCGGCGATCTCGGTGGCGTTCATGGTCTCGGAGGCCTCGAGTACGGCGGAGGTCGCCGCCGAACCGAAGCGCTCGATTAAAACTTGTGCGGCCTCCAGGCGGCCGTTTCCGTCCTCGAGCATCAGCTCGAGGTCTTCTCGGGGCATGGTCGCCATGTCATCGAAGGCATCGATGAGCGCCGAATCGGGCAGAAAATAGGTGACACCGGTGCTCTCGGACTTGCGGGCGACGACGAGTTCATCGAAATCGACCGCGTCAGCCATCGCCTGGAACTGGCCCGCGTCGAGTTCGACTTCGTCGTCGTCTTCAACGGCCTCGGAGATCTCGCCTGCGTCGATGTTCTCCTGGTGCTCTTGAGCGCGCTTGAGGCTGATCTCGGCGAGCTCGATGACGCTGGGGTCGGGGGAGATGCCCACGAGGCTCGCGAGCTCGAGCAGCGCGTCCCAGTTCTCCCACTGCTGAATCGGATCGAGATCGTTGGAGCGGATGCCGACGGTGACTTCGGCGAAGTTCGCGATCAAACGCTCAGCGAGCGTGCGTGAGTCGGACGCGAGGCCTTCTTCCAGGGCAACGCTTTGAAGCGCCATGTTGATGAAGATGCCCCACTCGATCGCCTGTTGGACGACGCGCCTCTGGATGGCGCGAAAGTCCATGATGGGAAAGCAGCGAATGCCGATCAAGTAGTCGTAGATATCGCCAAGCGACCAGTAGCCGACGATTCCGGCGGCGAGCTTGGCCTGAGAGGCCTTGGTGGCCTGGGCAAAGCTGTCCTTGTCGAAGTTGTGGCGCATCGTGCCCAGGCGCTCGAAGTCGTCGGCAACGTAGGTACGCGAGGCCGTCGAGAAGGCTGTGGCGTCGACTTTGTTGGTGGTCAGATAGCGCTCGGCGCGCTCGCGCGCCCAGGCGATGTTTTCCGCCAGTGGCAAGGCCAGCTCAAAGGCCGCGGCCAAACCGCCGCTGTCGCCGTAGATGGCGATGCGAGCGCGCTGCTCGCTTGCAAGCTTGTCGAGCACGAGTTGGTCTTGCTTGTAATTGACGTTGATCGGCCAGGCGATCGACTCGATGGCTTGCTCTTTGGCGTCGACGGCGGCCAAGACCAGGGCGAGCATGGGAAAGGAGTCAACCTCGCGGTACTGGATGAAGACGCGGCGCGCGGCGCCGACGAATTGCTCGGCGCGCGCGTTGGGCAGTCGCCAGATTCCGAGCACGAGATCGCCGGCCGGGTCGAGGGCGTAGTGGCGCCCCGCCGATATTTTGGGGTCAAAGGTGGCAGGCACCTGGTCGTAGTCGATTTCGGTGACGCGGACCTGGGTGGGCTTGCTCGATTTGGAGGCTCGCAGCAAACCTGTGGTGATTTGCGTGGCTTCAGCGGCGAAGTCTTCCTCGTCGTCGGCGAGCCGGTCGGCGGGCTCGTCAATCTCTTCGATGTCGTAGTCATCGACTTCCTCGACGAGCCTCTCGCTCGCCAGCGGGGCGCGCACGACCTCAATGAACTGGTCGTCGGTGACGACCTGGGTGCTCTCGACGGGCTCGTCGTGTCCGCCCTGGGAGAGGCGCAGTTGAGCTTGTTCGGCGCTGAGTTTCTGGAAATCGAGTTCGCGGCGCTGCTCCTCGAGCTGCTCGCGCAGCGCATGAAGGGTCGCACGCTCGGCGGCGACGCCCTCGAGGGCCTCGTCGAGGCGCGCGCTCTCACGCTCGAGGCGTGTGGAGACTTCGTCGAGTTGCTCGCGGGTGATGCCGATGTTGTGGCGCTCCTGCTCGAGTTGGCGGCGTTGCTCGTCGAGACGCGCCTGAGCCTCGCGGTTGCGGGCCTCATGCTCGCCGGCGTCGGCGGCCTGGCCGGGCGCGGCGCCGATGGTCGTGGCCTCCTCGGGCTGCGCAGGCTCGATGCGTGGGGGATTGGCCTCCAGGGCTTCGAGCTGGGCGAAGGTAAAGACCGTGTGAAAGCCTGCCAGGTAGCTGGGCAAGAGCTCGCGCTCACGGGCGAGCTCTTCGAGCAGCTCACTACGTCGCTTGAACTCCTCGTGGCGAAGCTCCTCGGGGATGAGCAGCACATAGAGACGCAGCGCCTCGTTGTGATAGCGCAGCGGGATCGCCAATTTGTAGACCTGATCGGAGAAGGGGCAAGCCACGTGATTGAGCGTGCCGGCGAGCAGCGCTTCGCGCAACTCAGGATTTTGCGTCGCGTTGACGCACGTGTACACGTTGGCCGGAAAGACCGGCCCGCTGGCGCTGCTGATCAGCACGGACGTTTGCGCCGTACGGCCCAGATGGCCCACGTAGGGCTGCTCGATCCCCATTGTCAAATCCATGAAATTCCTCGAGTGCATGTTGAAACCCGAAGCCGTAGCGTCGATGTTTACTGTCCATACCACGGGGTATTTAGGAGCATCAAGATGTAAGCCGCTATTAAAGAGAGCAGGGATGCTGAAAATGCGGGCATTTAGCCGACTCTGCCCCCTGCTCTTTGAGCATTGCCGAGGGCGACGCAATCAGAATTTTGATGCGCTGGCGCCCAACAAGGGCCGGTTGCGGGCCATGCATGAGACGGCGGCGATTTATTTGAACCCATGATCGCGCTTTCAAAACGTGGCTGACACGACGATCGCGGCTAAAAAGATCACAAAAAGATCAAGGCGTGGATCGGTGTTTGCAATTTATCCTCGTTGACGATGGCCGCAGCCGGGCCATGGTCGCCAGTGTCTCACGGTCGAGGTCGAAAATGTCTTACACCCTCATCAATCTGCTCATGCAAGCCCTCTTGACGATGCACCTGATTTTCCCAGGGCTCTCGGGGCTTTTGGGCGCGGAGTTAGCCGATAATCGCAGCCAATACATGGCGACGATGAGCGAGCGCGGCGATCTGGTGGGGGAGTTGCGCAGTTTGGAGCAGCGTTATCAAAAATTCGTCACGGACATCGAAAAACTGAAGCGAAGCGGCCAGGACGGGCTCAAGACACGCCGTGATTTGGAGAATCTGCTTCGCCAAAGCCGCCAGATCTCCGACGAGCTCGACGAATTGCAGCAGCGCATTCGTAAGGTGGACGGGCGCCTCGACGGGCAGCGCACCCGCTTGGTCGGTGAGCTCGACAGCGAGCTTCGCCGCCTGGAGCGCTCGCTGGCCAAGGCCACGCCGCAGGAGCGCTCGCAGGCTGTCGCACAGCTCAACGCCCTGCGTGCCGAGCGTCAGCAGTACACGGCGCCGATGCCGGCGCTGCCCGATCACGGGCGGCTGCGCCAGGCGCTGGCCATGGCCGACGAGTTCGGCCAGGCGCATCCGGCCGAGATGCTGGCTGCGGCCGACGAGCTCGAAGACAGCGAAGATCAGGTGCGCCGCCGGCTTGCCGCCGTGGAGGTGCGCATCGGCGAGCTTCAGGCCGCCCGCAGGCTTTCACGACGCGCCCAGAGCTTTCGGCGCGAGGAGAGCTTTTTCGAGGAGGGCGACCGCAGTCGTTTGATTGCCCGCTACCAGCGCGACACACGGGTCGTCGTCAACGAGCATGACGGCCAGTCCAAGGCGGGCCAAAACAATGCCTCCAGCGATTTTGACGGCGACACACCCTATGCACCTTCACCGCCGTTGAGCGAAGGTGTTGCTGAGGCCGAGCGTGGCAACGATGACAGCGATATGGTCGTCGGCGCGCCCGAGCCCGGGCAATACTTCGAGCCGGAGGTGGGCCCCACTGCAACGCCAAGCTACGAAGATCGTCGCGAACGTGTGGTTTTTGAGAGCAGCGTCGATCCGTCTCGCTCGGTCGAGGTCGCCGGCTTCGGTGAGGCCGGTCTCGACCGCAGCCTACAAGACCTCGAGCAGGAGCGCCGCCGCCTGGAGAAACAGGCCAGCGAGCTTCGAAGCCGCGCAAACACGCTTCGACAAAACGCGCGCGAGGCCCTCAAGTAAAGCGTCGATCCCAAGCAACGCATCGGCCGGCTGTTGGTGGCCTCGCGCCGCCCAGGCCAAGGCAAGTTGGCTAGAATTTGTAGATTGCTTTGTCGGGCATGCGTTCCTATATTCGGGGCGCGCGGCGTGGGTCGAATTTGGGCCTGCGCGCCTTACCCAACATCAAGTGGAGTGGAAACGATGTCTGACAAGCTCAAGCCAAGCGGCGAAGAAGAGCAATACTTCCAAAAAGAAGAGCGGGAAGCTCGCGAGCGGTTGCGCCAGGAGCAGCAGCTCGCCGCGATCCGTCTCCAAGAACGTAAGGGAATCGCCGAGGCGCTGCATACCAACGACGAGATCGCCAACGAAGCGATGAGCCTGGGCTTTGACGCGGATACGGCGCCGGTGCTGCCCTTCGTGCCGATCATTCAGGTGGCATGGGCCGATGGCAATGTGAGCAACGCCGAGAACCGCAAGGTGCTCGAACTGGCTGGCCAGTACGGCCTGGCCGAGGGCTCGCCGGCCCACAATTTTCTTAAGCTTTTGATCTCGGAGCGCCCATCGGCTGCATTTTTTGCCCGCGTCACCACGCTGATGCAGCGCATCGTCAAGGATAATCCCGACGATTCGATCAACAGCAACCTGCTCGACCTCTGCGTTGCTGTCGCTCAGGCGTCCGGCGGTTTTTTCGGATTGACCAACCCGATCGGCAAAGAGGAGCGCGCGTTGCTCCAAGAGTTCGCCGCGGCCTTCTCGGTCGACCGCATTGAGATGCCCTCGCTAGACGAGTAGAGTTGCCTTTCGCCCGCTGCGACGTTTGGGAAGGTGCTTTCAGAAGTCGCCGTCGATTGCGAAGAAGAGATGGTCATTGTTGGCCCAGAGACCGCCGAGGCTGAGACGCTCGGCGGGATCTGGGCCGCCAAAGAGTGCCACGCCCACGGTGGCGCGCAGCCAGCTCTGCCAGCGCTTGGAGAGTGCGCCGCTGCTCAGCCAGTCGCGGTTTGAGATGTTGTAGAGCCCGCCAAGCTGTAGTTCCACGTTATCCAGCATGGGGACAGACCACATCAAGGCGCCGGCCAGGCCGTAGAGGCCATCGCCTATCAAGGCGAGCTTGGCGTCTTCGGGTCCGCGATCGCTCTCGGAGACGAAGGCGCGGTTGATCGCGCAGTCGCGGGCGAAAGGATGCAGCCAGAAGCCCTCAACGGTGAGCGCCAGCGCATCGTTGTCGTCGAGGCGCTCGTAGGAGAGCCCGAGCGCGGAGAAGACGCTGGCGCGCCGGGTGGCCTCAAAGCCCGAGGTGTAAAGCGTACGCGACGGCGAGAAGGCGATGTCGGCACGAACGCCGATCGGACCCATGTAGCGGGCGAGATCGACGAGCAGCGTTGTGCGCCTGCGGTATTCCGAGAAGAAGATCTCCTCGCCGTCTGCGCGCTTGGCGCTGATGCGGTTGGAGATGCCAAGCGCGCTAGGATTTCGCCGTACAAAGCCCATGAAGTCGAAGTCTTCGAGCACCTGTGCGTCGGTGACCACGAGCGCGAGCAGCTCGCGCATGTCCTCGTCTACATAGATCCAGGGCGTGCGATCCCAGCCGTAGAAGATGCCAAGTCCGAGATCTGTGTTCGCAGCGGTCGTCGTCGCACGCAGCCCGGCACTGGCGTTTCGAGGGGTATCGGAGGGCACGCGCGTGGCGAGCAACAGGGGTTGCACGTCGCCGTGCAGGCTGGGGTCGATCACGCGCTGCAAGAGGGTGAGGATGCCCATCTGCTCGGAGAGCATGGTGTTCTGGCTCGAGGCCAGGGCCGTATCGCGGCCAAAGACGGTGACGCGATTGGGTACGAAGAAAGGCACGATCAGCGCGCTCAGCGACCAACCGTCTGCGGCATAGCTGGCCGACGCCGTAAGCTGGGGCATGAGCGCGCCGGTGGCCGCAGCGCCCCCGCTCGCGCCCATGTCGGTGGGGTTGATGACGTCGCCCGGGCGCAGCAGGTCGGTGCTGCCCCAGGGCGTGCGCATATTACCGATCGCGAGGCTCCAGCGGCCCGGACGGTGCAGCAAATAGGCCTCGTCAAGGCGCGCCTCGTAGTGGGTTCGCACATCCGTGGCATTGATCAACAGGTCGGTTTGCGCGGGGTTCTCGCGCCCGCCCAGCCAATGCGTAAAACGCCCGCTGACCACCGCGCGCGTGCGCAGCGAGAGGTCGAATTCGAGGCGCAGGCTGAGCTCGTTGGTCAGCTCGACGATGTCCTCCTCGGGGCCGTTGAAGGCGGTATCCACAAAGAGCGCGATGGCATAGCTGCCCAGAAATCGTGCGCTGGTGAAGCTTGGCGCCTCGAAGGCGACGGGCTCGGCGCTGTGAGGGCGCTGAGGGATGTCCTCGGAGGCGGGGTTTTCGGGGTCGAAGATCGTTTCGCCGCCCTGCTCTTTCGCATCGGGCTCGGCGGGCGCGTCGTAGGCGGGGTTTTCGGGATCGAAGATCGTCTCTTGGGCTGCGACGAATGTGGCGCTAAGGGCCACACCAGCCGCGATGAGCAGAGGCGCGAGGACGACTATTCGCATGGAAACTTCTCTATTTTCCGAGTTGCTCGCGGGAGAAAAGCGAGTCGGGCAGGTCAGCCTTGGTGTCGAGCGCGTCGACGATGATTGTGGTATAGCCTCCCTTCTCCGAGCGCAAGGTCATCTGACGCGCAAAGGTCGCGCCGCTCTCGGTCTTGTCGAGCTTCTCCATGAACAAGGTCTTGTCGAGCTCGCCGCCCTTGCCAAAAAAGCGCACGCGAAGCGGGATATGGTCGTCTTTTCGCACGTAGAGCACGAGCTTGGCATAATCGCTCTGGGCGGCATTCTTGGGCGTGGCCTCGATCACGTAGACCGGCGTGCTCCCGATCGTCTCATCCTTGAGGCGCTTGTAGTTGCTGTCCTTGATGTCGCGCGTTTCGAGATCGGCGTAGGTGAAGTGCGTTCCCAAAAATGCGCCGCGCTTCTGACTGCCTTCGACGCGGCGGGTGACCTTGAAGGCCGGCACGTACATCCAGACGTCGTCTTCTTTGTCCTTGTTCTCGACGAACAAGAAGGACTGCCCGCGCACCTCCGGCGGGTGCGTCAGGGTCGCAAGCGAGCGGCCGGCCTGCTCGCCACTCTTGCTCTTGACGTCAAGCTTGCGCTCGCGTCGCTCGCCGGCGCGATCGTAGACGATCAGGGTCATCTGCGCATGGCCGGATTGAAAGCCCATCGTGTCGGCCTCGAGCGCCTTGTCCACGATCTGTTGGCCCGTCAGCTCCTCGGCGCTGGCCACCGAGGAGATGGCGAAGAGGGCGAGGGTGACGATGAGCAACACAGCTTGGGGCAATCGGCGCATGACGTATCTCCGTGAGGGTCGGACAATTCAGGGGCATCATTTAAGCATCGGCGCGCGACGATCAACGGGCGCTGTGGCTCTTGGACTTGGCCTTTTTGGTGGCGGGCTTGGCCGAGGCGATGCCACGCTCTTTGACGTCGGCGTCGTCTTTTTGTTCGTAAACGCGCAAAAATTCTTGTTCGAGCTCGTCTTGGAGTTCGTGGCGCTGGAGCTTTTCGGCGAGCTCCTCGGGGCTAAGCTCGACGATCGACTCGAGCGTGTGCAGGCGACTCGAGAGCCGCTCGATGTGGCCGAGCAGGTCCTTGACGATGCGCTGGAGTGGATCGGGCAGCGCGGCATGCTCGAGATTGGGCGCGCCCAGGGCGACAGCCGGGTCGGTGGAGACGACGCGACCAGGAATGCCGACGACGGTGGCAAGCTCGACGACGTCTTTGATCACGACCGAGCCGCTGCCGATGCGTGCGCCATCGCCGATGCTGACTGCGCCCAGGATGCAGGCGTTGGAGCCCACGGTCACGCCCTTGCCCAGCGTGGGATGGCGTTTGGCACGCTGCAAGGTCGTGCCGCCAAGGACCACGCCTTTGTAGATCAGGCAGTCATCGCCGACGACGGCCGTCTCGCCGATCACCACGCCCATGCCGTGATCGATGAAGACGCGCCGGCCGATCACCGCGCCGGGATGGATCTCGATGCCTGTGATGTGGCGGCTGTAGTGGCTGAGCATGCGGGCCAGAAGGTGGCGCTCGTTGAGCCACAGCTCGTGGGCGATGCGATGCAGCCACAGCGCGTGCAGACCGGGATAGGTGGTGATGACCTCGGCCAGCGTTCGCGCAGCCGGATCGCCTCGGCGCACGGCCTCGATGTCCTCGAGGGCGTCGTCGACAAAGCCTCGCTTGCCCGAGCGCTGGGCGGTGGGAGGGGTGAGCTCAATGTGTTTTCGAGTGTCCGTCATCAACTTCTCTTTGGCTTCGATCTACTAGCATTCCCGAAACAACGGCGTGGACAAATATCTTTCGCCGGTGTCGCACAAGGTCGTGACGATGCGTTTGCCGTGGAACTCGGGACGGTGGCCGATCTTGATGGCGCCGACGACGTTGGCGCCGGCGCTGATCCCCACGAGAATGCCCTCTTCGCGCGCCAGGCGGCGCGCCATGTCGAAAGCCTCGTCGTCGGTGACGGTGATGATGTCGTCGATCAGCGACATGTCGAGCACGTCGGGGATGAATCCGGCGCCGACGCCCTGGATCTTGTGGGGTCCCGGGGCGCCGCCGGAGATCACGGGACTGCCGGCAGGCTCGATGATGATCGCCTTGAAGTTGGGGTTCTTCTCTTTGAGCACGCGAGCGACGCCGGTGATCGTGCCGCCGGTGCCCACGCCGGTGACGATCGCGTCGATGCGCCCGTCGGTGTCCTCCCACAGCTCGAGGGCGGTGGTCTGCGCGTGGATGGCGGGGTTGGCCGGGTTTTGAAACTGCTGGAGCATCAGGGCGTTTTCTTGCTGGCTGACGATCTGGCGGGCGTGCTCGACGGCGCCCTGCATGCCCAACGCACCGGGGGTCAGGATCAGTTGAGCGCCAAGCGCTTTGAGCAGCGTGCGCCGCTCGAGGCTCATGGTATCGGGCATGGTCAAGATCAGCTTGTAGCCCTTGGCGGCGCAGACAAAGGCCAGCGCGATGCCGGTGTTGCCGCTGGTCGGCTCGACGATCACGGTGGTGGCGTCGAGGATGCCGCGGGCCTCGGCGTCAGCGATCATCGCTGCGCCGATGCGATCTTTGACGCTACCCAGCGGGTTGAAATACTCGGCCTTGCCCAAGATCTCGGCCGGGCAATCGCCGACGACGCGGTTGAGGCGAATGAGCGGCGTTCGCCCGACCAGATCGACGATGCTGTCGTAAATCGGCATTGATTTTACTCCTGGTCAGATGGCGTGGAGCCGTAGCCGTCGATGCACTCGAGCACCTCGAGGGCCGCCTCGTAGCGGCCAAAGGGTGGCATGATGTAGGAGCCGACGACGCGGTCTTTGACGGCGTCGAGCGTCTCCTGGGCGATCTGCACGCCCTCGCGGCGCGCGCCGCTGGCACCCTTGGCGAGCTGCATGCGCCGGCGAATTTCCTCGGGAACGGCCATACCTGGCACCTCGTTGTGGAGGAACTCGGCGTTTCGATAGCTGGCCAGCGGCAACAGTCCGACGAGCACGGGCATGTCGAGGTGCTCGGTGTCGCGAAGGAAGCGATCGAGCACGTCGGGGTCGTAGACGGGCTGGGTCATGACGAACTGTGCGCCGGCGGTCTTTTTTGCCTCGAGGCGGCGAAGCTCGCGCTCATAGTCGCGGGCGGCCGGCTCGGCGCCGCAGGCGCAAAAGAAGCGGGTGACGTCGCCCACGGGCTTGCCGGCCGGGTCGATGCCACGGTTGAAGCCCTGGATCATGCGCAACATGCCGATGCTGTCGAGATCGAAGACCGCCGTAGCGTGCGGATAGTCACCGACCTTGGGTGGATCTCCGGTGACGACGACCAGGTTATGAAGACCGAGCAGGTGAAAGGCCAGCACGTCGGATTGCAGGCCGAGCAGGTTTCGGTCTCGCCCGCAAAGATGCAAGATCACCTCGGTGCCGAGCTCGCGGGCCATCAGCCCGCCCAGTGCCCAGTTGGCCATACGCACCGAGGCGCGCGGGCCGTCGGCGATGTTGATGACGTCGACGCCTCCCGCTCGCAGCATACGCGCGGCCTCGATCGCGCGGCTCGGGTCGAGACCGGCCGGCGGGTTGACCTCGACGCTGACGACGAATGAATCCGGCGAGAGCGCTGTGGCCGTGCCGGGCGCGGCTTTGACGCGCTCCTTGTAGACGCGCATGATCTTCGAGGAGAGAGCGCTGCGATCGTAGGCCGGGATCTCGGTCGAGCTGTCGGCGTCGGGCACGATGACGCGCACCTCGTTGGACTGCTCGACGTGGATGCGTCCGCCGCCCATCATGCGCGCGGCCGCAGCAATCTGGCGCACATGCTCGGGGCCGGTGCCACAGCAGCCGCCAACGATGGCGCAGCCGGCCTGGAAAAAGCGGCGCGCGTAGACGCCGAAGTACTCCGGGGTGGCCATATAGACCAGGCGCTCGTCGACCTTTCTGGGGTAGCCGGCGTTGGGCTGGGCGATCACCGGCGCCCCGCATCCGATCATCTCGAGGATCACGTCGTAGATGACGTTGGGGCCTTCCATGCAGTTGGCGCCCACGACGTCGGCGCCCCATTGTTTGAGCAGCAGCGCGACGCGCTCGGGGCTGGCCCCGTCGCCGGTCTTGTGCTCGGTGTCAAAGGACATCTGAGCCACGATCGGCAGCCGGCAGACCTCGCGCACCGCGGCGATCGCGATCTTGATCTCGGAGAGCTGGCGAAAGGTCTCCAGCGCGATCACATCGGCTCCGGAATCGGCCAAAAGCGTCGCCTGTTCACAAAACGCGTCGTGGATGTCGCGAAGTTCCTCATCGGTGAGCATCGTCGGCGTCAGACCGGTGGGCCCGATCGAGCCGGCCACGAAGTGGTCGTCGCCGGCCGCCTCGCGGGCCAGGCGCACGCCGGCGGTGACGATGTCGCGCAGCCGGTCCTCGAGGCCGTGGCGGCGAAGCTTGATGCGATTCGAGGAGAAGGTGTTGGTCGTAATGACGTTGGCTCCGGCCGCGGCGTACTCGGCGTGCACGCTGGCCACCAGGTCGGGGTTGGAGATGTTCGCGTCGTCAAAACTCTTGTTGATGTAGATACCGCGCTCGTAAAGCTGGGTGCCTACGGCTCCATCAAAGACGATCGGTCCCTTTCTTACAGCATCGAGAAACGATTGGCGCATCTGGGTTTGACTCATGTGGCTGGGCTGGGTTAGTCACGAACTTCAGCGCGGGCGCTGTGACCGCCTTGGATCTTACAAGGCGGCTTTCGCCCTGCACATCCATATCGGTGGCCCTGCCAGAATGCAATGATCCAGGTCATCTTCCACCAAGACGGGAAACGGCTACAATGAAAGTCGAGTTGACCAAGCAGTTTAGCTTCGAATCCGCCCACAGCCTGCCCCACGTGCCTGCGGGCCACAAGTGCAGTCGGCTGCACGGGCATTCGTTTCGCATCACCGTCGAGGTCAGCGGCGAGATCGATGAGGCGATGGGTTGGCTGATCGATTATGCCGCGATCAAGGAGGCCTTTGAGCCTCTGCATGCCGCGCTCGATCACCGCTATCTCAACGAGATCGAAGGGCTGGAAAATCCCACCTCGGAGATTCTCTCGCGCTGGATCTGGGTGCGGCTCAAGCCTGCCCTGCCCTTGCTGAGCGCGATCACGGTGCACGAGACCTGTACGTCGGGTTGTGTGTACCGCGGGGAGTAAACTCCCTGGCGAGTTTGTCGTTTATTCAGGGGAGGCCATTCAGGGGAGGCCATCGGTAGCGCGCGGCGTGGCGAAAAATTTGCGCTCGGCGCGTAGCTGACTGCCGTGCTCGGTGAAGCCGTCTTCGAGTTGGGCCAGCAGCAAACTCTTGGGGCCGTCGAGCTCAAGCTGCTCGCGCGGCTCGGGCGCGCCGAGTTCGGTGGCGAGTTGGTGGACAAGCTCCTCGCGGCGCGCGCTCATCAACAGGGCGACCGCGGCGACGAGCGAGCAGGTGCCGATACTAAAGGCCAGCGTGATGCTCATCGAGGCCGCCGAGGCGGTCAGGGCAAAGACGATGCAGGCGAGCGTGATCAGCGCGGCAACGACGCCGCCGGCCAGACGCGACTGCACGCCGCGAAGCGCGGTGTCGGAGCCCACGACCATGGGCAGGTAGTGGCGACTGGCGGGCATGTCACGGCGATGGCTGCGACGCTTTTTTCGCCGCGAGGGCAACGTGTCGCGTGTCTCTCTCCATCGTCGGGTACGTGTACGGCGCATAGAATTGGGATCGTCTTTGTCGGTGGTCGTCGACAGGGCATAGATTATGGGGGACATGTCCGAGAACATGATCTACCGTCGAGGTTACCAGACGAGGCCTTGCGCTTCAAAATTCAGCGCCAGGGCCGCCGTGCGGAGAGAAGTAAGGGGTGCACAAAGAAGGCTTGCACCCAGGCCAAGTCAAACCTAAACACCTGATTTTGCATAACAATCCGGCCGACAAGGCACCTGAGAGCGGGCCGCCGCCCACGCCGGCCTGCTGTGGCATTATGGGTTGACAAGTGGCACATGGACTTGTAGAAGAAGCGTCCCTTTTCGAGGCGAACTTGCTTGAGGGGGGATGATTCAGTTTGTGACCAGCACGAGAAGTTGGATTAATCGGGCCGTTAGCTCAGTTGGTAGAGCAGCAGACTTTTAATCTGCGGGTCGAGGGTTCGGGTCCCTCACGGCTCATGTGTCCCCGTCGTCTAGCCAGGTCCAGGACATCGGCCTTTCACGCCGACGACACGGGTTCAAATCCCGTCGGGGACACTTACAAAAGAGGCGACCTCATCAAATGATGAGGTCGCCTCTTTTGTTATTTCGCCTCGCGCGTGGCGCTCTCTTCTGCCGGCTGGGCGAGCTGCTCGATCTCCGACCAGGTCGTCGAGCACTCGTGTAGCTTGCTCCAGGGTCTCGTCAAGTGGTTGGGCTGAGCAGCGGACAATCCGGTGGCGCCGCAAAGCGAATCGCATGGCCGACGACCTGCGCCCGCAGTGTTTGCTCACAGATCGGCTCGCCGTCGAGATTGACGGCAAACAGCTCGGCACTGTCGATCTCGATCCAGGGCGCTTGATGGTAGCTGACGAACTCACCCTCGCTCGAGAGGTCACGCAGGTCTTGGATCAAGCCGGCGACGTCTTGCAGCTCAAAGCGATGCACGACGAAGACGTCGAGCAGCCCGTCGTCGAGCAAGGCATTGGGTGCGACGAGCTTGCCGCCGCCGGCGAGCCGGCCGTTGGCGATGCAGGGAACAACGGCGATCACGGGCTCGCAGAAGGCGTCCATGGAGACGGCGACGCGCTTGGGCTGGAAGTTGAGCGCCATCGCGGCGGCCATCAGAGCGTACGCTGCGCCGCCGAAGGCGGCCTTGAGCTCGGCCGGAGTGTTGGCGGTGACTTCGGCGCCAAAGCCAATGGAGGCGACATTGAGGCAGTAGCGCTCGTTGATCTGTAAAACGTCGATCGGCCGTGGTGGAGACTTTGCGGCGATCATCAAGGCCGCAAAGAGCGAGGCGGGAACAGCGCAGGCCGTTGCGAAGTCGTTGGCTGTGCCCAGGGGCAAGACACCGAGGATCGGGCGCTGGGCGTCGTCGAGCTGCATCAAGGCGTTGACAACCTCGTTGAGCGTGCCGTCGCCACCGGCGGCGACGAGGCGTTGGACGCCAGCGGCGGCGGCTTCCTGTGTATAGCGCAGGGTATCGCCATCCTCCCAGAGGACACGCACTTCGATCACGACCCCCTGTTCGCGCGCGAGCGCCACAGCCTCGCGCACGTCGTCGCGATCGCAGGACTTTCCGTTGAGCAACAATCGCAGATGCATGGCTCTCTCCTCAGGAGGGTATGGTGCTCTTGAAAATGTACCGACGAGACGGCGGCGGGCAAATTCCATCTGGCTTGTGACACATACAACAGTGTGGAAGACTATGCTCACTTTTGAGTGCATGTTTTGCGAGAACTTTTGCACAGGGTACGACGATGATTTGTGCGCGATGTGGAGCCCTGGTCAACGATCAGGTGACGTTTTGCAGTGATTGTGGATCCAATCCGGTGCTCGAGGGTCGCTACCGGCTCGAAGAGATCGTCGGCCAAAGTGCCACCAGCGCCACGTACCGGGCGACCGATGTCATCGACGGGCTGGTGGTCACGGTCAAGGCGATGACCGCCAACAGTGAGCACGCCCAGGGGGCGCGCTCGCGTTTCTTGCGCGAGGCGCGCTCGTTGCGCCAGCTTCGCCATGGCGGCATTGCCGCCCACGTGAACAGCTTTGCGGTCGAGCGGGGCACCGAGCCCACATTTTATATTGTCGAAGAGTTCGTGCAGGGCCAAAGCCTGGCCGAGGAGCTTGCCGGCCATCACTACGCCGAGCTCGAGGCGTTGATCATGGCGCGTGAGCTGCTGCGCATCGCGGCCTATCTGCACGGCTTGCATCCGGCGCTCGTTCACGGGGCGATCGAGCCGGCCAATGTCATGCGCCGGCGCAGCGACCATGGATTCATGCTCATCGATTTCGAGTGTGTGCGCGCCGCGCTTTTAGGGCCGGGGCGCCGCCTGCAGTCGGCCTTCATCGCGCCCGAGCAGCTTCGCGGTGAGCCGGCTGGCGAGGCCAGCGACGTGTTTGGGATCGGAGCGACGGCCCTGGCGCTGATCCATGGCGGCGCGCTGGGGCGCGATGACCGGATGAACCTGGACTGGCGAGGCCGTGTCAACCTCTCGGCGCCAGCGAGCGCGCTGATCGCGCGCATGGTCGCCGATGAGCCTGGCGAGCGAATCAGCGCGCGCGCCGCTGTGCTCGAGCTCGATGCCCTGCTTGGCGAGCGCCCACTCGGTCCGCCGCGAAAGCGCCACCCCTCGCTGCTGCCGGACTACGCGCGCGTGCCAGCCAAGGCCAACAACGCGGCCTTGTTTGTGATGATCGGTGTCATGGGCCTCGCGGTGCTGATCGGCGGGGTCTTGGCCATGTCGACGACCGACTCCGAGAATCCCGTGGAAGATGTCGTTGATTTTCACGCGGCGCAACGCATTAATTTCTTGCGCCTATGCGTGGTCGATAAACAAATGCCGGCCTGCAACTCGCTGGGGTGGCTGCATGCTCAGGGGCTCGGTGGTTTGGCCAGCAGCGAGTCGGCCGCAACCTATTATGAGATGGCGTGCGAAGGCGGCGATGCCCAAGGCTGTCACTACCTCGGCCACCACAAAATGGCGGCGCCAGAGCTCGATTATGCCAGCGCACGCCTGCTGTTCGACAGGTCGTGCCAGGGACATTTCGTCGACGGCTGTGTGAGTTTGGCTTGGCTCTATGAGAGCGGCCTGGGTGGAGCCGTCGATGTCCAGCGTGCGCGTGAGATGTACGAGAGCGCCTGCGAGCGCCATCAGACCAGAGCCTGCACCAACCTGGGCTGGATGTACGCCCAGGGCATCGGCGGCTCGCCCGATCTCGACAAAGGCCTGCGGCTGCTTCAAAAAGCCTGTCAGGCCGACGACGCCTCGGCCTGCTACCGCGTCGGCTGGCTGTATGCTCAGGTCAGGGACGACATCACCCAGGATCTGGATTTTACGCGGCGTATGTACCAGAAGGCCTGCTCAGGCGGCGATCTGGAGGCTTGCACCGCGCAGGGCTGGCTGCTCGAAAATGGCATGGGCGGCGCCCAAGACGTGGCCCAGGCCTTGAGCCTCTATGAGCGCGCTTGCAACGGGCTGCAGATGACCGGCTGCAGCAATCTCGGCTGGTTTTATGCCGCCGGCAAACACGTCGCGCGCGACCTAAGTCGCGGCATTGCCCTGCTCGAGCAATCCTGCAATGGCAATTACATGAGCGCCTGCAATAACCTGGGCTGGATCTACTCCCAGAGCGAATGGATCGAACACAACTTTGCCCGTGCCCACGCCTGGTTCGAGCGCGGCTGCGCCGGTGAAGACTTGTCATCGTGCACGAGCCTGGGATGGCTCTACACCAACGGTCATGGCGTCGCGATCGATTTCGTGCGCGCCAGGACGCTCTTCGAGCCGGCCTGCGCGTCCAACATCATGCCGGCCTGCATGAATCTCGGCTGGCTCTACGGCGGTGGTCACGGCGTCGAGCTCGACGCCGCCCGCTCGACTGGCTACTATCAGCGAGCTTGTGCAGGCGGCGAGGAGCGCGCCTGCGTGGCGCTGCAAAAGTGATCGCGGGGGCGTGACTGCATTTATTGCAGTGCTCACGCTTGGTCGAGCACGTCTTGCTCGCGGTATTGCTTGAGCTTGTAGTAGAGCTTGCGCTCAGAAATCCCCAAGATCTGCGCGGCGTCACGGGCGTTTCCAACGGCCTGATAGGTGCGCAAGATCGCCTCGCGTTCGAGCTCCTCGAGGGTCATTCCAGGCACGCGCAGCTCCCGGTTTTTGGGCATGGTATCTTCGCGCACCACGGCCGGCAGCGCTCGAGGCGTAATGCGCGCAGCCGAGCGCATGGTCATGGCCCGGCGCGCAAGGTTGGCAAGCTCGCGCACATTGCCGGGCCACTGGTGGCGCAGCAGCGAGCGGATCACGTCCGGGTCGGTCGTGCGAGGCGCGCAGCCCTCCTCGCTCGCCCACAGACGCACGAAATGATCCCACAAAAGTGCGATGTCCTGGCCGCGCTCGCGAAGCGGCGGCAACTCGATGCCGAGCACGTTGAGCCGGTAGAAGAGATCCGCTCGGAAGTGGCCGCGGCCGGCCTGCAGATCGGAGTTGGTCGCGGCGAGCAGGCGCACGTCGGCCGTGATCGATTGCGAGGAGCCGACACGCTCGAAGCTTCGCTCCTGGAGCACACGCAGCAGCTTGACCTGCATGGCTTGGGGCAGCTCGCCTATCTCGTCGAGAAAGAGCGTTCCGCCGTGGGCCAGCTCAAAGCGGCCCTTGCGCAGGCTGGTGGCCCCTGTAAAGGCGCCCTTTTCATGGCCGAAGAGCTCGGCCTCAAGCAGGTTTTCAGGGATCGCGCCACAGTTGATCGCGATGAAGGGGGCATCGCGCCGCGGCGAGAAGCGGTGGATCGCCTGGGCGACGACCTCCTTGCCCGTGCCGCTCTCTCCGCTGATGAGAATGGAGGCATTGGAAGGCGCCGAAGCGGCGATCAGGCGGCAAACCTCCATCATCGGCACACACTCGCCGATGATATCGAGCTGGTCGATGCGCCCGTGTGGCTGCGGCGAATCGTTGCTTCGTCGAAGCTCTTGCTCGACGATGCGCACCAGATCGTCGGCGGCGATCTCGGCGTCCACGACCGTGTCGACGCTCCATCGCACAGCCTGGCGAAGGGCGGCCGGTGTGTATTGCTCGACGAGCATGAGGCGGACCATGCGCTCGCGTGACAGATCGCGACAGAGCTCGCCGGCGTTGGGTACCTCGAGCAGGCTGTGATCGAAGATCACGACCTGGGGCGAGAGGCGCTCGAGGCATGATTCAACCTGATCGAACGCCGCCATGGTGATCGCTATCTGTGCGTGCCCTGCGAGTTTGGCGTACAGGAGCCTGCCCCCATGAGGCGAGGCCACGAGCAGCGCCCGCAGTTTGCCCGACCAGGGTCTGACGTGTGGCTCGAATTCGTCGCAACCCATAGCGCACCAGGGACAAGGAAGAGGACAAAGCGCCACAGAGCCATCGAGCTGGCCGAGGCCGGCTTCGCGAAGCTCGCCACGACGATCGCCGCTGACCGGTCAACTTGCAACCACGATCACCCGAACCACAGCTCGGTTTACATTACAACACAAGCGGCAAAGGGGCCGGAAACGGTGGCGAGTCCGGGTTGGATCGCACGCGCACGATCGCCTGACAGGCGATCTCGTGCAATTTCATGACGTCAAAAGGCTTGGCGACGAAGACCGTATCCTGAAGCCGTGTGACGCGCGCCCAGATCAGCGGATCGGTGCAGGCCGAGACGACGACGATCGGCAGACGGTGGCCGGCATAGCGCAGGCCCTCGACCACGCCCAGCGCATCGATGCCGGGCATGCGCAGATCGGAGAGCAAGATGTCCGGTCCCCAGCCACGCTGATCGGCGCAGAGCAGGGGCTCGAGGATCGTGCACAGCTCGGAGCCATCGCTGACCCCGTGGACTTCGAATCCGGCATAGTTAAACCAGGAGACGATGCTCTCGAGGATCGGCGCCTCGTCCTCGGCGACGACGATGCGTGGGGCGCGCCCGAGCAGGCGCGTCAGCCAGCGGTTCCAGGAGCGCACGATCGTGATCTCATTGGCGATGTCCCAGGGCTGGGACGAAAGTTGTGGTGCTTCGTCTTGATCAAGCATCTCAGACCTCCTTGAATTGACGAATGACAACGCTGTACAAATGACAGCCTGAAAAAGTGTTCTTCAAGGGTTGTGCCATCGCCGTGTGCGCTTAGCGATCGAGGCCAAGGAGCAGCACCTGCACTGCAAGAGTTGCGCAATTGGAGATGCTGTCGAGGATTTGCTGCAATAACTGCAGTGCCATCTCACGGCTGAGCTCGACCGCGAGCACAATGCCGGCGGCAGGCAGAAGGCTTGATCGCGGCGGCATCCTTCTTGCTCTTATAAGTGCGATGGCCTTGGACGCGAGGCGGTGATTGGAGAGCTGTGATGATAGATGAACTAGAGCGCATGATGATCGAGAGTGAAGCTTATTGCGAGGGTCTCGATGACCGCTCCGAAGAGCTCAGTGAGCGCTCGGCGGAGGACGCCCAGATCCGCTTTTATCGGGCGATGGCTCAGACGGGCATTCAATACGAGAAGTTGCTCCCGGAGCTTGCTCGGGCGGTGGCCGACGTGATGTTCGATGCCTGCCTGGTCTACCGGGTGGTCGACGACGGGCCGGCGATCGAACTTGCGGGCGTCTACCACCCCAATGCCCATGCGCTGAGCACTCTGGAGCGCACCTACGATGCCCATGAGCTGCGCGTGGGTGAGGGGATCGTCGGCGGGGTGATCGCCACCCAGCAGCCGTATTTTCGGGAGCGTTGGAGCCGCGCAGAGATCGAGCGCGAGGCCCAGGCCCCCTTTGTGAGCATGGTCCTGGCGCTGAAGGTGCACGGCTTGATCGTGGTCCCGCTGGTGACCAGCGAGGGCCAGGTGCTGGGGGCGATCGCCGTGATGCGTCACACGACGACGGCCTCGTTTCTGGCGCGCGATCTGGCGCTGGCGCAGTGGATCGCCTCGCACGCGGCGATGCAGCTCGACACGGCCCGGCTGTACCAGAACCTGAGGGCGACCAATGCTCGCCTCGATCAGGCGCTCAAAGCGCGCGACGTGTTCATCTCGATGGCGGCCCATGAGCTTCGCACGCCGCTGACGGCGATGAAGCTGCAGGTTCACATGCTCATGCACCAGAGCGACGATGCCCACGATTCCCAGAGCGGCAAGCCCAATCCTCTGGCTGGCGGTCTGGGCTCGATCAACACCCAGATCGACCGGCTCAACCGGCTGGTCTCTCAGCTGCTCGACGTCTCGGTGATGGACAGCGGTGGCCTGGCGCCCGAGCTTGCCCTCACGGATCTGGGCCTGGTGGTGCGCGAGGTGGCCCGGCGCTTCGCGCTCGAGCTCAACCGCGCCAATTGTGCGCTGCGCCTGCACCTGGAGACCACGCAAATCGGGCACTGGGACCGCGACCGCATTGATCAGGTGGTCACCAATTTGCTTTCCAACGCGATCAAATACGGCGCGGGCAAACCGATCGAGATCGAGGTCAGCGCCGCAGGCGCCATGGCGCGCCTCACCGTGCGCGATCATGGCATGGGCATCGACGAGGCCAACAGGGAGCGCATCTTTGAGCGCTTCGAGCGCCTGGTCTCACGCCGCCAGGTGAGCGGGTTGGGTCTGGGTCTTTGGATCGTGCGCCGCATCGTCGAAATGCATGATGGCACGATCACGCTCACCAGCGCCCCCGGAGAAGGCTCGAGCTTTGCCGTCGAGTTACCACGCAGCGGTCCAACCCAGGAGCGAAACGATGAACATTGATCTCAAGATTGGAAAAGACGTCTTGCTCGTCGAGGATGACCGGGAGACGCTCGAAGCCATGAGCACGCTGCTCCAGTACTACGGCTATTCGCTTGCCACGGCCGAAAACGGCCAGCAGGCCCTGGACTATCTGCGCGCTTGCCAGGCGCTGCCGCAGGTGATCTTGTTGGACATGACGATGCCGGTGATGGACGGGCGCGAGTTTCTCACGATCCAGTGCCGTGACCAGGAGCTGCGCGCGGTGCCCGTGGTCACGATCTCGGCCATCCACAATTGCTACGGGCTGATCGAGGAGTATGGCGTGGCCCATTGTTTGAACAAGCCCGTCGATCTGGCGCGCCTCTTCGAGTTGCTGGCGCGCTATTGTGACGCCTGAGCCGTCAGATGACGGTCTCGATCTGGTAGCGGTAGCCCTGCTCGGTCAAGAAGAGCTGGCGCTTGTTGGAGTACTCCTGCTCGGTCGTGTCGCGCGTGACGATGCTGTAGAAATGAGCCTCGTTGCACTCCTTTTTGGGGCGCAGGATGCGGCCCAGGCGCTGGGCCTCTTCCTGGCGGCTGCCAAAGGTGCCCGAGACCTGGATGGCGACGTTGGCATCGGGCAAGTCGACGGCGAAGTTGGCCACTTTGCTGACGACGAGCACGGGCACCTCACCGCGGCGAAACTTCTCGTAGAGCACCTCGCGCTCGGCCTGGGGGGTGCGCCCGGTGATGATCGGCGCCTGAACCAAAGCGGCGATCTCGTCGAGCTGATCGAGATACTGGCCGATCACCAAAACCTGGTCGTTTTTGTGGGTCTCCAAAAGCCGGGTCAAGACCTCGAGCTTTCGCGGATTGGTCGCGGCGACGCGGTACTTCTGGCGCTGCTCGGAGAGCGCGTATTCCAGGCGCAGATCCTCGTCGGCAAAGGGCACGCGAATCTCGGAGCAGGTGGCCGTGGCAATAAAGCCCTGTTTCTCGAGCACGCGCCAGGGCACGTCGTATTTCTTGGGCCCGATCAGGCTGAAGACCTCCTCCTCTTTGCCGTCCTCGCGCACCAGGGTGGCGGTGAGGCCCAGGCGGCGCCGGCTCTGCAGGTTGGCCACGGCGCGAAAGACCGGCGCCGGCAAAAGGTGGACCTCGTCGTAGATGATCAGGCCCCAGGCGCCGCGGTTGAAGACGTCGAAGTGTACGAACTCCGAGTTCTTGTTCTTGCGGTAGGTCAAGATCTGATAGGTCGTGATCGTGATCGGCTTGATCTCCTTTCGCTCGCCGGAGTACTCGCCGATCATGTCGGGATCGATGTCGGTCTTGTCGATGATCTCGTCTCGCCACTGGCGAAGCGCGGTGATGTTGGTCGTCAAGATCAGGGTGTGGCTCTTGACCACGTCCATCGTGCCGATGGCGACGATCGTCTTGCCCGCGCCGCAGGGCAGCACGATCGTGCCGCTGCCGCCCTGGGTCGTGCCGCCGGCCCAAAACGCGCCGACGGCCTCTTTTTGATACTCACGCAGCCCAAACTCTTTGCCGCCAAGGGTCGGGTTGCGGACCGCGATCTCAAGCGGCGCGCCGGGCACGTAGCCGGCCAGATCTTCGACTGGAAAGCCCACGCGAATGAGCGCATGCTTGATGAAGCCGCGTTGCTCGCGGTCGACGCGAAAGCGCCTGGGGCCGACGCGCTCGAGCAAATAGCGCTGGACCTGGCGCTGGCGAGCGACCTCCTCGAGCAAGGCCTCGTCCTCGGAGACCAGGTAGAGTACGTCGTCCTCGGCCACAAGCTTGAGTCGGCCGTAGCGCGAGACGAAGTCGTCGATGTCGACGAGCAGATTCGATGGCAGCGCGTATTTGGTGTAGGCTTCGAGCTGAGCCTTGATCTGCTCGGGGGTATGACCCAAAGCTGCGGCGTTCCAAAGCGAGAGCGGTGTGACGCGGTAGGTGTGAATGTGTTCGGGAGACTTGACCAGCTCGGCAAAGATCGACAAGGCGTCACGCGCCTCCTCGAACTTCTCGCTGGCCGTCTCCAACAAGATGGTGCGATCGGACTGGACGATCAGGGGATTGCTCGGGTTGTACGACATCAAGAAAACCCTTCAAAGTTGTGGATGCTGCAAGTACCACGCGCCTGCGGTTGGCCCGTTGGGTGTTCAGCGTGTACCGGGAAATAACCCCTCGGTGTCACGCCTTAACTTTCCAGTGAGAGTATAGCATTGCGTTATTGATGAAATCAGCAGGCAGGTTCGACGCGACCCCAAGATGCCCACACACGGGCCAAACTACGAAGCCAAGACGAGACAGCGCGATGATCAATCCTTTGAAGACCGTCGAAATCAACACTTTCATATTTCGACACCCAAAAGTTCCGCGCAATCTGGAGAACTTTCAAATTGCCCAGATCAGCGACGTCCATCTGGGTCGCTGGGTCAAGCCGCGTCATATGCGCCAGATCGTGGAGTTCGTCAATTTTCAGGAGCCGCAATTGGTCGCGCTGACCGGGGACTACGTCGGATACAGCAGCCGCGATATCTTGCCTTGCGTCGAAACTTTGAGTGGGTTGCGCCATCCTACCTACGCCGTGTTGGGAAACCATGACCACTGGACCAGTACAGAGCAGTCGGTCAACGCCTTTCGCGAACTTAAGATTCCGGTTCTGAGCAATGAGTCGGTGCCCTTCTCCTACGGCCAGGGCATGATCGATCTGGTGGGCGTCGACGATCACGTCACCAAAAAGTCCGACATTGAGGCGGCCTTTGGCAACGTGGGCGGCGAGAACTTTTGTTTGACGCTCAATCACGTGCCGTCGATCGCCCCGCAGTTGGCAGTGCGCGGCGCGGACTTGATTTTGAGTGGCCACACCCATGGCTTTCAATTCAACATCCCAGGTGTCACCCATCGCATCGCCCGCAAGTTCGGCACCGAATTCTACGCGGGCGCCTATCGCATCGACAACAGCTATCTGTACATCAACCGCGGATTGGGCTCGGCCTCCTGGCCCTGGCGCATCCGGGCGATGCCCGAGCTGAGCTTTTTCCGCCTGGAATACGGCGAGATTCCTCGCCTCGAGCTGGCCGAGACCAAATACCTCAACATCAAGCATCGCGAGTAGCCTCGCCAACGATCAGCGACGCTTGGCCCGTGGCCACGAGCTCTCCTGCGACCACGGCGCGCGCTTCCAACCGCCAGTGCGCGCCCTGCGCGCTGGAAACGGCGTTCTCGGGGATGCACACGAAGATCGGCAGGGTCAGCCGCGTTTGGCCGGCCATGCGCTTGTCGTGCGCGATCTCGACCGCGTGCACATAGTGCGTGCGCTGCTCGCCAGGATCGCCAAGATCGCCGCTCACGTCGCCGATCACACCGTCGAGCGCTATCGCCACGTAATCGATCCGGTGTACGCCCGCCTCGGCCAGCCCCAGGTGCACCTGTGCCCGCAAATACTCGCCGGGCACGCCCTCTTGCTTGTCATCGATCTCCACCCACAATCTGGCTTCGCCACCGGCTTGCTCATTCCAGGGCTCCTCGCTCGTGGGCAAAAACCGCATCGACTCGCTGAGCTTGATCTTGGCCACCATGTTGCCTCCGTTCGCGCATGCACCCAAGCCATTTGGGCCAACCATCATGAGCCGCTTTACGCCTGGATTCAAGCCCTAATCTGGCCCTCTCACGGCTCGCAGTAGTGATCGCCCGTGGGGCGAATCGCGCCGCAGCGCAGCGTCTGGGGGCACGCGTAGGTGTGCAGGTGGTCGTGGTCGGGGTGCTCGAGCAGGCAGTAGAAGATGCATGTCAGCGGGCCGTTGCCTGGAGGCACCGTGCAAAACGCTCGGCTTCGCGGCGGAACCTCACCAGGGCACAGCTCGCCGGGCTGATAGCAGTCCTGGGTGCAATAGCCACTTGTCGCGCCCTGCTCGAGATAAAAACAGTAGAATTCCGGGCCACACGCGCGCTCAGAATCGCACGGATCGCCAAAGAGGCCGGCCACAGCGGCGTCGGCGTCGGCGTGGACGTCGGCGTCGGCAGCGGTGTCTTCGTCGGCCGGCCTGGCGTCCGTGGAGCTGTCTGGAGGCGACGCCGAGTCACCGGCCGGCGCGTCGGGCGTCTCCTGGTTCAGATCGTGGCCGGCGTCGACGATCGTGTCGGTTGGCGCAGGCGGCGTGTGTGCCGGACTGCAGCCGAGCACGAACAGCAGCGAGGTCATGGCGAGCAGTAGAGTCGATGGTTTCATCGTCTCAAAGCTAATTGCGCTGCGCCTGGCGACCAGAAATGCGCTATTTCGTTAACGTTTCGTCAAAACGGCGAGGCAAAACGAGGGGTGCTCACAAACTCTTCGTCGCTCAGGGCTTCGAGAAAGTTGAGCACGTCCGCTTTTTCCTGGTCGCTGAGGCTAAAGCCTACCAGAAACGCGCTCTTCAACGGGCTGCGGCTGCCATCGCCGGCATAGGGCCCGCTCGCCAGCGTGCGGCCGCCGACGGCGTAGTGATCGAGCACCTCGCTCAAGCTCGCGATGCTGCCATCGTGCATGTAGGGGGCGGTCAGCGCGATGTTTCGAAGCGTCGGAGCCTTGAAGCGGCCCATGTCTTCGGCGCGCCCGCTAAACTCGTGGATGCCCGTGTTGTCGGCAGGATAGGCGCCCAGAAAGTCGTAGTTGTACAGCCCGGTGTTGTGAAAGCTCATCTCGGCCAAGACCTGGCCCTGGTGGTCGACCGAGTCGCTGAAGTTAAAGCCACCGTGGCAGTGAAAACACTCGAGGCGCTCGGAGAAAAACAGCTCCATGCCGCGAGCGGCCGATTCTGAGAGCGCCTCGGGTGGGTCGGCATAGATGGCGCGGTCAAAGGCCGAGTTGCCCGAGATCAACGTTCGCTGAAAGGCGCCCAGCGCCCGCACGAGGTTGGCCAGGTTGACCGGATCTTCGCCCGCAGACGGCGGATAGGCGCGCGCAAACATCGCCGGGTAATCGGGCGCGGCGCGAAGCCTGGCGAATAGCTCGTCTTCTTTGCCCGCCAGGCCGAGCTCGACCGGCGTCTCCCCAAACATCGGCAGCAACGCCTGCGCCTCGAGACCGCCGATCAGCGGGTTGGCCCAGTTGAACGCCGCGTTGTAGGCGACGTTGGTCAGGCTCATCGCGCCTCGTGGATGCACCTCGCCAGTCGAGCCCTCGGAGCGCGCCAGCCCATCGGTGAAGGCCAACTCCTGTCTGTGGCAGCTCGCGCACGAAAAACTCTGGTTGGCCGACATGCGCGTATCGTAAAAGAGGTGGCGGCCGAGCTCGACGGCCGCCTCGCTCATCGGGCTGTCCGCCGGCACGTTGGGCACGGGAAAGCCCGCCGGCAGCTTCCATACATACGGCTCGGGCTCGCTCGCCGGCTCGCCCTCTGTGCAGCCCGTCGCGGTGGTGAGCACTAAAAGCGCGATGAGCGTGCTAGCGGCGGCGAAAAAAGCGCTGCGTCGTCGACGATTCATCCCCCTCCCCTGTCACTACCCCTGGCACCAAGCCCAAATTCTCGTAGATACGCGTGCAATCGGGATCGTTTGCGTCCGACATGCAGCCCTGAGCCGTGCCCTCGCTAAAAGTATCGAGATCGACGCCCGCGAGCAGCTCGGCCAAATCAGCGACGATCACGTCCTCGCGCACATCGAAGCGCTCGAGTGTAACCTGGGCGCGATTGGGGTGGCGGCATTGGCTGACGCGCTGGCTCCCCGAGCCCTCGCAGCCGGTGCTTCCCAGATGAATGCGATAGCCCGGCAGCGCCGGGCTTGCCGCGTCGATGCGCAAGAACTTGTAGCCGGCGTTCCAACCCCAAAACATCGCGCTCAGGTTGAGCGGCGAGTCTGCCGTCGAGGCGTCGGCGTGATTGAGGGCGAAGGGCACGCCCAGCGTAAACTGCACGCCGCGATAATCGCCCGCCGGCGCGCGCCCCCGAACGACCCGGTTCGTGTCCGTGGTGCCGTTGGCGCACGGCCCGCTGCGATCTTCGAAGTCGAGCAGCGCCACGCCGCTGCGCTGCCACTTGCCGTCGTCTTCCAGGGTCACAGCAACCAGCTCGCCGCCGAGGCCGATCAAGTGAACGTCGTGCACGTAGAGGCGAAAATCCGAGGGGGTCAAGCTCGAGGCGCTCGCCCCCAGACCATCAAAAGTGCGCCCGCACACAAAGGGCTCGGCGCCCACGCGGGCCTCGAATTGCAGCGCAAACAGTTCGCCGTCATCGACCGAGCCTGCGCCGCACGCGCTCGCAAGCAGCGCGGCGAGCACAGGGCCCAGCCATCGATTTGTCGCATGGGTGCAAGCGTGTGGCGGCATCAATCAGCCTCATCAGCAATCGTCATCGTGGTGCATCGTACAAGAATGGTCGGCCGGTTGCGAAGACAACAATGCGCGCCTACTGACCTTCCTCGCGCAGGCGCTCCTCGAGCAGGTCGCGGGCCAAATCCATAAAATCGCGCTCGGTGACGATGCCCACGAGCTTGCCCTCGTTGACCACAGGCAAGCACGAGATGCGACGCTCGCGCAGCAGCGCGATCGCGTCGACGGTGCGCGTCTGTGGCGAGATCACCACCAGCTCGCGCTGCATGATCTGGCCCACCGGCACCGAGTCCTTGTCCTGGAATTTGCCGTTGGCGAGCAGCCGAAGCAGGGTGCGGTGGGTGACGAGGCCGACGAGGCGGTGCTCGTTGTCTTCGACGGGCACGTGGCGCAGGTGCTGCCAGTCCATCACGCAGGCGACCAGATCGATCAGCTCGTCCTCGTTGACTGTAAATAGATCGGTGGTCATGTACTGCTCGACGCGCAGATAGTTGTCCCTCCAACTGGTGCGCTCGAGGCTGGTGGCCAGCGGCCAGGTGTGCACGGGCTGGTTATCGACCTGGCGGCGCGCCGTGGCCGAGGTCAAGACGCTGAGCTTCTCCGGCAGGCTCGCCGCGCCCTTCATGCCGCCAAAGGACTGCAACAACCAGCTGGCGCCGGTCTGGCGGCTGGTGACGCGCTCCTCGATGACGCCCATGTAGCGATCGACATCGGAGGAGTCGATGTCCCGATCGCGCAAGCCCTGGCGGGCCAGGGGAAGCAGCGATTGCAAGGTGAGCTCGCGCACGGTCAGGCTCGAGCCGTCAAAGGCCGTCACCGGCGCCTCGAGCCCCAGGCGCGCCGCCGCATAGAAGTTGTGGCGCGCGACATCGAAGTCCATCACCCGGGTGATGTCGCCGTACTCCTCGGCAACGCCGCTCATCAACCCGAACCAAAACGCCGCGTTGGCCATCTCGTCGATCGGCGTTGGGCCGGCGGGAAACACCCGGTTTTCGATGCGCAGATGCGGCACACCGTCGAGGATGCCGTAGCACGGCCGGTTCCAGCGATAGACCGTGCCATTGTGCAAACACAAGGCCTTGAGCGAGGGGATGCGCCCGGCATCGAGCGCCTCAAAAGGATCTTCGTCGAGCTGGGTCGCGAACAGCAGCCGAAAGCGCGAGATGTCCTCGCGAAAGATCTCGAGCACGGAGTTATCGACCCAGCGGTTGCCAAACATCACGCGCGGATTGAGCTCGCGCATGTGATGGGTCGAGGCGCGCGTGTCCACCGACTGCTCGAGCAGCGGAATGCGCGTCTCGTGCCACAGACGCTTTCCAAACAGCAGCGGTGAGTTCGACGCCACGGCCATCACCGGCGCAGCGATCGCCTGGGCGATGTTGTACAGGCGCGAGAACTCGTTGGGCGCGACCTGAAAATGGACCTGGAAGCTGGTGTTGCACGACTCGAGCATCACCGAGTCGTGCTTGACGATGAACTCGTCTGCGCCCTGGATGTAGAACTCGTAGTCGCCCCCTCGCAGCCGCGTCATCGCATCGTTGAGCGCACGGTAGCGAGCGATAGGCGTCATGTTGTCCAACCCGAGATCGGACTTCTGCAGCGTGGGCAAGATCCCCGTGAGCACCACCGACCCACCGTGCTCCCTGGCCGCCTCGCGCGCGCGCTGCGTAAATTCCGCGACCTCGCGCTCCATCTCCCGAAGGCAGCAACCCCCAAACACCTTGGGCTCGAGATTGAACTCCAGATTGAAGATCCCAAGTTCGGTCGTGAAGTGCGCATCGTCAAGCGTCTCGAGCACCTTGAGCGCCAGCGGCGCCGGCCGAAAGGCCCCGTCCACCAAAAACAGCTCCTGCTCAGCCCCAATGCGCCGGATACCCGTCTCAAACACGTCGTTGTCGAGCATGTACTCCATGGCACGCACGTCGCGCAGCAGCCGCTTCATAAACTGGCGCAACTCCTCGCCCTCCGCCTGGCCATTCACGTCATGTTCGCCCATTTACTGCTCCATGTTATGACCTCGCCAATTCACGGACAAAAACATGAGCACCAAAGTGTTTTGGACCACGGCGAGCCGGAAGGCGACGATCGCCGTAGGCTCCGCCTCCTCGTCGGCTGGCGCCGCCTCGCTCGGCTTCACCTACGGCTGTTGTAAGCAGCGCAAGCCTTTTTTTTATCCTTTTTTGGGGGCCCTTCGGACGCACGAAACCTGTCAA
>JACCWM010000030.1 GCA_013697635.1 Lujinxingiaceae bacterium
GGGGCTGGCCCAGGGCGTCGAAGGCGGCGACGAGGCGGCCGTAAGGGTCGTAGACGAAGTCATAATCGAGCGCGCTTGTGATGCTCGCCGAGTGGTCGTGGACGACGCTGAAGGTGGCGTTGTCGACATGGACTTCGTCGCGCCGGTGGCCCCTGGCGCGGGCCTGGCCGTCGGGGCCGGACAGGGCGTTTCGATTCGTTCTCCAGAGCGTGTGCTCGGGGTTGGCGCGATCTTCGATGGAGATCAATCCGCCCACGGCCGCCTCGCGCGCCCAGTCCCAGGTCCTGGGCACGGCGCGGCCGGGATCATGCTCGGTGACGGCCACCAGCGCGCCGCGCTTGTCGTACGCGTAGGCGCGGCGGTGATCGGGCCGGTTTACGTACGCAAGCGCACCGAAGTGCCAGGAGAGGTTTTCGATGCGGCCCACCACGTCGCGAACGACGTCGCTTTGATACAGCGGCTCGTTGGCTTGGTAGCTCCACGAAGAGCGTTGGCCCAGGGCATCGAAGTCGGCGAACTCGCGAAGTGGATCGACGCCGGCCTGTGCCGTCCACACTTGATCGCAGCCGGCGTTTTGGCCACCGAGCCAGTGCAAGTCGACGGCCACGGGATGGTTGTCCATCTGGCCAGTGACGCGGGCCAGGCGACCAGCCCGGTCGCTTTGGCGAGCGACGATCGTGCCGGCGCCTTGCCAACCCACCGCGGCAGGATAGACAACAATGCGTGAAAAGGTCTAGTCGGGACCGCTGACCTCATAAATAGAGTACGTCTCATACAGCAGACCGTTGCTCGTGCCGATGGCCTCGCGGGTGCGTCGGCCAGCAGGCCCATTCACCTCGATGGCTCGTCTTCGAGCTTCCGCTCACGCTCATAAATTTCATCAAGGGCCAAACGGACAGCATCAAGAATCGCGTCTACCTCGCCCGGTTCGAGTATGGCTTCGATAATCTCTTGAAACGGATCCAGTGAAAAAACGACACGGGCAATTGATTGATTTTCAACAAGAAATCCAATCAACCCACCGAAGATGTCAACTGCGGGCACGATCTCGTGGCGTGCCCATTGCTCTTCCTCTGCGATCCCTTCGGCAACCAATTCCCCATCATCATATAAAACATTGAAAAGGAGACGAAAAACCTCAGATGCTGGGATGTGACTGAAACGATTGCTGTTTCTCTCTCCTGAAAAGAATGCGATGCGGTCAAGTTGAAAGAGTACGTCCCGCAGTGATGTGCTCAGATCAAAATCACCTATCCGCCGGCCAGCACACCAATAGCAGAACCGTCCGTACATCCAGACTCCGAAATAATCCTCATCCAACTCAAATTCGACGGCGAATCGAAACGAGTCACCAAAAATTGGCATTAATTACCTCGTCGTAAGGCAACGGGAACTTTATGGTCCGGAACAATCCCGGCAAAATGAACGCTTCCGGCATTGTCTGGATAATATTGATACCAACCGTCCTTTCCTTGACCATACCATACCCCAATCTTGCCCTGAGCTGCGGTCTCATACACAGCGGCCATTCGTGATCGTTTAAGGATCGAAAAACCGGCGCCATCGGCATAAAAAAGGGCCATCGCACCTGTTATTGAGGTTCTCGAAAACCTCAACAACAACAGGATCTTGCGATGACCCTTCGACTTGATAGTCCCATATTCAACGCTTTGAAAGCCACACTTCATCTAAGCCCTGATTGATGGTTTTGCAAAACTTGAGGGCGTCGTGGCCCGTCAGCGCAAGGTCGACATGGTCGTCCTGGTTTGGACTGTCGTGCACGGCTTCTCTGGCGGGTCGCGTCGGACATTGACCTCGCTTCGGCGCACCTATGAACAGATGGCTGGCCATACCTTGAGCGCAAGCTCTTTCCAGGGGCGCCTCACGCCCAGTTTTACCGCTTTGATCAGGCGCCTGATGTTGTATTTGCTCGATGAGAAGCGCGAGGCGGCTACACCCAAGCTGACCGAGGCCATCGGGCAGTTTCGCCAGCTGCTCGCCCTGGACACGACCATCTTGCAACTGCACGCCATGCTCAGCAAACGTTTGCCTTCCACCCAGCCCAACCAGGCGGCGGCCAAGCT
>JACCWM010000086.1 GCA_013697635.1 Lujinxingiaceae bacterium
GTCCGCCAGCGTACGACGGACAGGCAGCGCTGCCAATGCTCAGCGCACGCGAAGCGCGCGCATGCCCGGATAGTAGGCCATGCCGTCGAGCTCTTCGGCGATGCGGATGAGCTCGTTGTACTTGGCAACACGGTCGGAGCGCGAGAGGCTGCCGGTCTTGATCTGGCCGCTGCCCACGGCGACCGCGAGGTGAGCGATCGTGGTGTCCTCGGTCTCGCCGGAGCGATGGCTGATCACCGTGGTGTAGCCGTTGCGATGGGCCAGGTCGATGGCCTCGAGCGTCTCGGTCAAGGTGCCAATCTGGTTGACCTTGATGAGAATCGAGTTGGCGATGCCCGCCTCGATGCCACGCGTGAGCCGCTCGGTGTTGGTCACGAAGAGGTCGTCACCGACAATCTGGAGGCGGTCGCCCAGGCGATCGGTCATCTCCTTCCAGCCGTCCCAGTCGTTCTCATCGTGGCCGTCTTCGATGCTCACGATCGGATAGGCCGCGCAAAGCTCAGCGTAGTAATCGGTCAGCTCGCTCGAGCTCAACATGCGGCCCTCGCCGGCCAGGTTGTAGCGGCCGCTGGCCTTGTCAAAGAACTCACTGGCCGCACAGTCCATGGCCAGGCGCACGTCGCTGCCGGCTTTGTAGCCCGCCTGGCCGATCGCCTCGACGATCAAGTCGAGCGCCTCGCGGTTGCTCTTTAAGTTGGGCGCAAAGCCGCCCTCGTCGCCGCCGGCGGTGCTGTAGCCCTTCTTCTTGAGCACGCTCTTGAGCGCGTGATAAATCTCGGCGCCGCAGCGAACCGCCTCGGTGATCGATGAGGCGCCCACGGGCATGACCATGAACTCCTGCATGTCGACGTTGTTGTCGGCATGCGAGCCACCGTTGATGATGTTCATCATCGGCACGGGCAGAGTGTTGGCGCGAACCCCGCCGATATAGCGAAACAGCGAGAGGCCGAGCTCGCTCGCTGCCGCGTGGGCGGTGGCCAGGCTGACGGCCAACAGCGCGTTGGCCCCGAGCTTGGACTTGTTGGGCGTGCCGTCCAAATCGATCATGATCTGGTCGATCAACGTCTGGTTGGTCGCGTCCTCGCCAAGCAGATCCGGCCCGAGCACTTCGTGAATATTGGTGATCGCCTGCTGGACGCCTTTGCCAAGGTAGCGCGAGGCGTTGCCATCGCGAAGCTCGACGGCCTCGTGCTCGCCGGTCGATGCGCCGCTGGGCACGGCGGCCCGCCCGACCACGCCGCTGTCCAAGATCACGTCACACTCGACGGTCGGGTTGCCGCGGCTGTCCAGAATCTCTCGTGCAATGATCTCAATAATTTCACTCATTTTTGGTTCCCTTTGTATAAAATTAACATCACTTAACTCGTAACATTCTCGTGCACTTGGGCCGGCGCCGACTCGGAGAGCACCTCGGCCTTGCTGGGCTTTGCCACCGCCTCACTCTTCGGGGCAGCGTTGGCGCGAACGACAAAAAACGGTGCATCGAAAAACTTCGCGCGCGGCGCCCTGGCGTACACGCCCAACTTTCGCGCCTTTGGATCGACGACCACGGCCATCTGATACGGCATATTGAACAGACTCAAGTGCACGCGAGCGATCTCGGCATCGAGCGCGGCCTCGCAGCCAGGCAGTCCCACGAAGAGCCCGACAATATGGCGCCCGCTGCCCGTCTCGCCGCGCGAGAGCTCTCGCATGGTCTGCTCGAGCGTTGCGCGCAGCGGGCGGTACATCTCGCCCACCTCGTCGCGGTACTCCAAACCGTCGAATCCGGTGACCTCGATGAAGGCGCCCAACTCGTCCATGGCAAAATGGCCGAGCAACACGGCAAAGCAAGGCTCATCACGGTAGGCCGAGGCAAAGGCCAGCTCTTCGAGCACGTCCTGATACAAAAAGAAGCGCACATTTTGCGCGTCGGCCTGACCAAAGGCACGCACGCTCAGACTCTCGTTCGATGTCGGCGCCGTCTGGACCAGTGACTTGAGTAACTCTGCGCCAAGCTGCGCGCGATCTTTGTCTTGCATAAGTGAGCCCTTCAGCTACGCGGATGAATCGCGCGAAAGGCTAGCTGGCTGACGCGGTCGACCGGCTCGACGGAGCCTTTCTGCAATGAGACTTCCCAGGTGATGGTCTGCGCGGACTCTCCCAGGTTGAAGCTATAATTGACCCGAACAATGCCGTTTTCTTCGGTTCCCGGGCTCCAGTGGCACTTTCGGGCCTGCTTGCAAGCCTCGAAGTCTTCGGCCGTATTGGCTCGCGCCGTGAGCAACCACTCGAGCGTTTCGATCAACTCCGACTGATCGAGCAACATCGACAAGGCCTTGCAGCCGTCACGGTGCTGGGGCCGCTGGCACTGCTGGCGCGCCGCGCCCGTCCAACGATTGGCCGCGCGTGGCTCGCTAGGATTGTAGGTGCCGGGCATGATGCTCACACGCGAGTCGACCTCGAACTCTTCACCGACGCGCATGATCTGAGCGGCCTGAAGATTGACCGACTTGAGGGCCTTGGCGTCGAAATCGAAGTCGAACTCGGCATAGGTGCGCTCATTGTTCTCGACCCACTGAAAGTAGGCTTTGAACAAGTTTCCGCGGTCATGGTCGATCGTCCAACCCAGGATCGTGTCGCTCTCGGCGACCTCGTCACGCTGCTCGAAGTAGAGCAACAAGGCGCCGGCCAGGTTCATCTTCGATTCGAAGCGATGATTGGTGATCGCCGACACCACCTGCTGGGCCTTGTCATAGTAATCCGAGTTGACGCCCTGCTGGGGATCCTCGACCACCTGGGCGAGCACGTTCTTGGGGATGACCTTTTGCGAACGGATGTCGACCAGCCAAGCTGGACCGACCGTGATGTTCTCGTCCTGGAAGGCAAAGCGCACCAGAAAGTACGACGGGCCATACTGCGTCTCGCCCCACCAGGTCGCCTGCCAACCGAGATTGGTTGCCGAGGCGATCTTGAGCTTGCTGCGAATGAACTCCTCGCTCTCGAGCATATCGCCGACGTTTGCCGGGGCTTCCTCAGCTGCTGCGCCCTTTTTGGTCGGGGTCGGCGCGGGTTGTGCGACGCGCACGCGCTTGACCAGCGCGATCGCGGCGTCTCCCTTGTCCGACCATGGATTGACCACCTCGGCCTTCTCATCGCTTGCCCGGGTCACCTTCTTGACGATGATCGTCTCAGCCTCGCGCGTGACCTGGTAGACAGTCACCGCGCCCATGACCACGACGAGCACGACGATGAATCCGAGCACGATTTGAAGAATTCTACGGGTATCCATCAGTTAACACTTTCCAGGGCAGAAAAATCAGTGTGAGCAGCTCCGGCGCCACTATAGCAAATGGATCGGGCTGCGAACAATGGCGCGCGCTGTGGCGAAATCAAAGCCCGCCCAGATCGAAGACGCGCACTTTTCCAAAGCGCACCGGCGCGTCCCAATTGGCGAAGGCGAAGTGGCGATGACCCTCGCCGACAAGCGGCGCCTGGTCTTCGTAGCGCATGAAATGCTCGCCGTCGACGTACCAGTGCAGCGTAGAGTCCGTGCGTACGACCGCCATCTTGTAGACGTGCAGGGGCTTGACACCTACGCTGTTGCGGGCCTTTCGATCCTGGCCGTGCTCGTCTTGGCGTGCAATGACGTCGAGCTTGTTGTTCCAGCCGCCAAAGATCAGGATATAGCCGGACTCGTGGCGCTCGCCGTCGCCAAAAATCTCGATCTTGAGATCGCCCACGTTGGTCAGCGCTTGGGCTTCGAACTCGACGCGCACCTTGTCGGGAAGCGCGCTCTGCAACCAGAGAGGATCGTTTCGAATGGCGTTGCCGGCCACGCGCGCCTCCTCGATGCGCCACTGGCCGCTGCCGCCCTCACCGCTGCCGCGCTTCCAGCGCTCGCCAAGCTCCTCGCGCCCGAAGTCATCCTCAAAAACGAGCTTGCCGCCGGTCAGGCCAACGCCCGAATCGGCTTCGACCTGGGTCTGGGCTGCAGGCGAGGCCGGCGAGCTGGAGGCACTCGAGCCGATCTCGCGGCTCTTGCACCCGGCAAGCAGGCAAACTGCGATTACCAACAGCGCAAAGCGCACGGCTGGCTTCTTAACTGAAATCATCCGGTTTTCCATCGCTCTTGTTATCCCCTCTCTGGGTCTTGATCGAGGGGCGCGCCATGGACTTGGTCGGCGCACCTTCGTCGTCACCTAGCAGATCGCTCGATATCTCGATTTTGGAGACGCTTGCCGGGGCAACAGACTCGCCGCCTCGCTTGAGTACGGCGGAGCGCGGAGGGCCTGCGTCCTTGGGCACTTTGGTCTTTTGGACGACCGAGACGCCGCTGACCCCTTTGCTGATGGGTCGCTCCGTGGTCGGCTCCGGTATCGACGGAGGCATGGGAGAGGTCGGCACATTCGACAGCGACACCGGCGCGCGGCCCGGAAGCGCTGCCGGCGGTGTCGGTGGCGGCTTCGGTGGTGGTGTCGAACGTTGGGGCTGGCGAGCGGCCGCGGCCTGCGCGGCGATCGCGGCCGCTTCGCTCAACTTGCCAGACTGTGCCGAGCTCCAGTCGAGCTGAATCGTCGCGCGAAGATCTTCGATATCACCCATGTCGTCGACCAGCTTGCCATCTTCCCAGGGTGCCTCGGTGCTCTCGGCCAGCGAAAAAGGCGCTGACTTGCCCGAGTCATAGACGTTGGCGGCGATCTTGGCGACGTGTTGGCGACTGAGCGGGCGGGTTGCTTCGTTGGCGAGGGCTTGCTCGGCCTGGCTCGGATTTCCGACGGGTCGAGCATCCTCGATGAACACCAGGCGCCCCGAGGGTGGCGTGGCCTCCTCGATGTTTTGCTCCATGCGCGCCCACCACAAATCCGGATCCCGCAAAAAGTCGTAGGGCACCTGGCGAAGCTTGCCCGAGAACACCTGCAAAAAATTCCACAAGAGCTTGATCGCAAGCTGCGGGTCGCTGCGCAAAAGCCCCATGAACTGATCGCGCCCAACGCTCATCAGCACGGTCGCCTCGAGCGCGCGCACGGTGACCGATTCGGGCTGCTCGTCAATGAAGCTCAGTTCACCGAAGTGGTCGCCGGGGTTGAGCACACCAATCTGGCGCCCGTTCAAGTAGAGCGCAATCGATCCTTGCAACAAGATGTTGAGCCGCTCGGCCGTCTCCTGCGGACCCAGCGCCAGGCTCTCCGCCTCGTACTCGCGCCGCTCGGCCAGACTGACGATCTTGAGCAACTCCTTGTTGTTCAAATAGTGAAAGTACGGCGTGTGTTGAAGAATCTCGATGACACGCGCGCTGTCGTCGGCCTGAGCCGCGCCTTCGGCGAGCAAGGTGTCGATCAAGATCACCGTGATGTTGTCCTTGCCGCCGCCTTCGTTGGCAAAGGCAATACAACGCTGCGTGATGTCCTTGAGATCGTCGCCCGCGGTCAAGTCGAGGATCTCCTCGTCGCGATTGAAATAGCCGCTCAAGCCGTCGCTGCAGAGCAGGAAGCGATCGTGATCCTCGAGCTCGATCTCGAGCGTGTCCACCTCGACAAACTCTTTGACGCCGACCGCGCGCGTGACGGCATTTTTGTGCGGAAAGTCGTGATTGTCACCGGGCTTGAGCTTGCCCTGGCGAATCATTTCGTTGAGCAGCGAGTGGTCCTCGGTGATCTGGCTGACCACGCCCTCGCGCACAACGTAGACGCGCGAGTCGCCGACATGGCCGATGAAGGCGCGATCGCCGCTAATCAGCAGCATCGAGCACGTCGTGCCCATGCCGCGACGCGTGGCGTCTTCGGCCGACATCTTGAAGATTTGCGCGCAGGCTTGCTTGATCGCTCGCTCGAGCAAGGAGAGCATCGCCTGGCGTGTGTCGAAGTCGTCGGGATCGTTCTCCAAGGCCGTGAGCACCTCGCGCTCGGCGGCGACGATATCGCGCACGGTACGCACGCACACGGCGCTTGCGACCTCACCGGCGGCGTGGCCACCCATGCCGTCGCATACGACAAAGAGCTGCAAGCGCTTGTCGACGAGAAAATTATCCTCGTTATGTTCTCGGACACGACCAACGTTGGTCGATGCCCAGAACTGGAGTTCCATGCACTCTCCTAAATGCCAGGAACCAGGTCCTCATCTGGCGTGCCGGCGTATTTGTCGCGGACAAAACCAAAGAGCGTCAAAACGATCGACGCCGCCGGAATCGCCAAAATCGCACCGACCAACCCGAAGGCACTCTGCCCTGCCAACAGCGCAAAAATTACGATCACCGGATGGATCAGGGCAGCTGTGCCGATGATCTTGGGGTTGAGAATGTTGGCTTCGACAAAGTTGATCATCAATATCCAGCCCAACGCCAACATTCCCAGGGTAAAGCTTTGCGTCAATGCCATCGCCACGATCGGTATCGTCGACAAGACCGCACCGAAAATTGGAATAATGGATAGAATGGCCGCGATCACTGCAAGTAGTACGCTATACTTTACGCCCAAGATGGCAAGACCGAAGTAGGTTAACACCCCGTTTACCACGCAAATCATGAGCTGACCGCGCACCACCCCGCCCAGACGTATATCGAGCCTTCGCCCAATCTCGTCATAGCTCTCGCGATACTCACGCGGCACCACCTCACGGCACAGCCGCTTGATGCGCGGCAGATCGATCGACATGAAGGCAGCAACCATCAGCGTGAGCGCGACGGCCAAGAAGACCTTGATCAAGCCGACCAGAAAACTCTGCGTGTACTCCACCAACGAGCTTATCCGAGCGCTCGAGATCGTCGTGATGCTCTCGACCACCTCATCGAAGCCGCGCTCGAGATCGAACATCGTGTGCACGTTGAGATCGCTGGCCGCGGCTTCGAAAGCGAGCGCCTCGCTGCCCTCTCGGCGAAGCATCCAGACATCTTCATCGACAGCGGAGAACTCGACGCCTCGCTCACCCAGGAAAAAGGAGAAGCCCCCGTCGGCGTCGGGCACGATGCGAAAGGTCGGCGTCTCGGGCGAATCTTCGGTGGTCCAGACACCGTGGCGAACGAGTTGGTCGTCGGCTGGCACAGCGAGCAGTACATCGTTTGGCACGCGCCCGACATAGCGGCGCTGCAGATCGCCTGGCGATCCGACCAGATCCCATTGGATCCTGACCTGCGAGGCAGCAGCCACGCGCGCCTGCGCGCTGGACATCGCCGCAGCCGCGCTGGCCGCCTGCTGGCGCGCGTGGCTGACCTGGGCCTTGACCACGTCCAGATCGACCACCTCCGGGGCGAGCGTGACGTAGCTTCGCAGAAAGATCTGAAGGTCGCTATTGATGCCCGGCAAGCGCTCCTTTCGAAACTCCTGCACCACCTCCGGCGTCGTCTCCACGAAACGCGCGATCTCACCGACAAAACGTGGCACGATCAGCAGCAGCGAGGTGGCAACAATCGCCAAAAAGCTGATGTAGACGAGCACCACGGCCATCCAGCGTGGCATGCGCCGCATGCCTTCGACCGGCATCGACATGCGGCTGACGATAGGCTCCATCAGGTAAACGATGATGCAGGCAAAGATAAACGGCAGCAGGACCGTTCGAAACGTCAGCAAAACCACGCTGAGCAGCGCAAGCGTGAGCAACGGCACGATAAAGCGCCGCGCCAGGATGCGCGGAGCCGGCGCCGGCGGTGCCGCTTCAGCAGGTGGCGCGCTCACCTGGGCTTCAGACTGCGCCTCGCTGGCCCCGGCGTCGGGCTGGCCGGTGGCCCCATCGGCGCCCTTGGCGGGCGTAAGCGTCTCGTTCTCCTCGGACAAATCCGACTCTAACGATGCAGATTCACTCATGCGACTCAGGGGATCTAGAACGATGGATTCTACAAATTGGCGCGTACCGCCGCAGCGAAATCGTCAAAACAGTCATCAGCGTCATGAGGCCCGGGTCCAGCCTCAGGGTGGTACTGAACCGCAAAAATCGGCAATGTTCGGTGGCGAAAGCCTTCAATCGTCTGGTCGTTGAGGTTGACGTGCGTGATCACCACGTCCTGCGAGAAGCTCGTCGGGTCCACGGCGTAGCCATGATTCTGGCTGGTCATGCACACGGTCTTTCGTGCCAGGTTCATCACCGGCTGGTTGGGACCGCGGTGGCCAAAGGGCAGCTTAAAGGTGCTCGCACCGTGGGCGCGCGCGAGCAGTTGGTGCCCAAGACAGATGCCCAGCGTGGGATGGCTCATGCTGGTCTGGCGGATGCTGGCCAGATGATGATCGAGCACGGCCGGATCACCGGGGCCGTTGGAGTAGAGCACGCCGTCGGGCTTAAGCGCGGCGATCTGCTCGGCGCCATAGCTTGCCGGCACGAGCGTCATGCGAAAACCACTGCGGTCCAGACAGCGCAGGATGCTCTGCTTGACACCAAAATCGACCACGACCACGTGCGGGCGCTCGGTGGCCACCGGCTCACTGCCAAGCGCCACGAGGCGAACCTCGGCGGCGCGAAGCCCCGTGGCCAACTGGGTCTCGCAAAGCGCGTCTTGTGAGACCACCACGCTCATCGGCTGCTCGCAGGCCACGCGCGCGATCATGTCCTCGTTTCCATAATCGGGATAATCGCGCAGCTCGGCCACAATCGCCGCCACGTCCGCTGCACCGGCGCCGTGCACGATCGCGCCCATCATCACGCCCTTGTCACGGATGTGGCGCGTCAAGGCGCGTGTGTCGACCTCACTTATCGCCACCGTGCCGTTGTCCTCGAGCCACTTTATAAAGCTTATCTCGGAGCGGTAGTTGCTCGCCATGCGCGAGATGCTGCGCACGATCAGCCCCGAGGCCTGAATCGCCATCGACTCGCGATCGGCGCCGCTGACGCCGTAGTTGCCGATGTGAGGCATGGTGAAGGTGAGCAGCTGACCGCGGTAGGACGGATCGGTGAGGATCTCCTGGTAGCCGCTCATGCTGGTATTGAAGACCGCCTCACCGATGGTCTTTCCCGGGGCGCCGGCGGCGATCCCCTCGAAATGGCTGCCATCCTCGAGAACGAGGATAGCAGGCTGCTTTCGATCGTTGGAACGTGTTGAATCGACTACCACTTTCTACTCCTCAACGCACTAAAAGGCGCGCCAAAATGGCCTGGCGTATGGCCACACCGTTGGCGACCTGGTGAAGAATCAAACTGCGTGGCCCATCGGCGATGGTGTCTTGGAGCTCGACGCCACGCATCACCGGGCCGGGATGCATGATCACGGCGTTGGGGGTCATGGCGCGCGCCACGACCTCCTCGTCGATGCTCCAGTCACGGATGTAAGCATCGACCTCGACGACCTCGCCCACGAAGCGCTCACGCTGGATGCGCAAGACAATGACCGCGTCGGCCCCCTCGAGCGCCTCGTCGAGGTTGTAAACCCGGCGCTTCTCGCCCCAATTCTTGCCCGCGGGCAAGAGCATCGCCGGTCCGGCCAGCGTGACCTCGGCGCCAAGCTTGGTCAGGGCATAGGCGTCGCTGCGGGCCACACGGCTGTGCACGACATCACCGACGATCGAGACTTTCAGCCCCTGAAGCGAGCCAAAATGGCGGCGAAGCGTCAAGGCGTCGAGCATGCCCTGGGTGGGGTGCTCGCCGCTGCCATTGCCGGCGTTGATAATCGGCGTCTCGAGCTCCCTGGTCAACTGATGGGCGAGCTCACGCTGGTTATGGCGCACGATGAAGGCGCCCACGCCCATGGCCTCGAGGTTTCTGCAGGTGTCGAGCACGCTCTCGCCCTTCTCCAGGCTGGTGCCATCGGCGCTCAGATAGACCGAGCTGGCTCCCAGGCGCTGGGCAGCCAGCTCAAAACTCACCCGGGTGCGCGTGCTCGGTTCGAGAAAGAGCAGCGCCACGCTCACATCGGCCAGCGATTGGCGCCAGCGGCCAGGCGTGCAGACGCGACCACGTTCGTCGAGAAATTCCTCGGCAAAGTCGAGGTAGCCGCTCAACTCGGTGGCGTTCATGTGCTCGAGCCCAATCAGGTGCATGAAACCTTTCGTCTTTCGTGTTCAGTGAATGAAACGACCGATCCGCTCCCAGCGCATCGAATCAGGGCCGATCGACCACCAGATGATCATGGCTCGGCCCTTGATGTTCTCCACGGGCACCTGACCCCAACAGCGGCTGTCGGAGGACTTGTCGCGGTTGTCGCCCATCACGAAGAAGCGCCCCGGCTCGACCGTGATCGGCCCAAAGTTTACGTCGCTGCCCACGAACTGAATCGTGTAGGTAAAGCCGTTGAGCGTCTCGGACTCGTGCACTTCATGGGGGTAGAGAAAGTTGCCCGTGGCCTCTTTGCGCAAAAAGGTGCGCTCGGTGGCCTTGCCGTTGATGATCAGCTGATTGTCGCGCACCTCGACGGTGTCACCCTCGACGCCCACGATGCGCTTGATGAAATCCTTCTCGTTTTCCAGGCTGCCGCGATCGATGCAGTCGCGTTTGGAGGCAGGCTGCTGCGCGATGTGGGCGCGCGCCTGGGCGCTTGGAAAGCTAAAGACGACGACCTCGCCAGGCTTGGCCTCGCTGAACTCGAGCAAATACTTTTTGGTGAAGGGCACGCGCAGCCCGTAGACGAACTTGTTGACGAAGAGGTGGTCGCCCACGAGCAAGGTCGGGATCATCGAGCCGGTCGGGATCTTGAAGGCCTCGATCACGAAGCCGCGCAGAATCAGAGCGCACAACACCGCAAGGCCGATGCTCTCAAAGTACTCGCGCCAGGCGCTCTTGGTGTTGGTGGGCAGGTGCTGGGCGACAAACACGCGCGCCTTCTCGAGGCGCGCCGCGGTGGCGGCGTCCTCTTCCTCGACCAGGTGGCGTAAATCGTTGAGGTGGGCCTGCATCTGCTGGCGCACCTCGTCGCTCAGGCCCTTGGCCCGGTCGAGCTGCTCTTGCGTGGCCTTTATGAAGTCCTTGGCCTCGCTGAACACCGTGGTTTTTTGATGTGATTCACTCACGTCTTGCCTCATTGATCAGTGCGCAAAACCGCGAGAAAGGCTTCCTGTGGGATCTCGATGTTTCCGACCTGTTTCATGCGTTTCTTGCCCGCTTTTTGCTTCTCGAGCAACTTGCGCTTTCGCGAGATGTCGCCGCCGTAACACTTCGCCGTGACGTTCTTGCGAAAGGCCTTGATCGTCTCACGCGAGATAATCCGGGTGCCGATGGCCGCCTGCAGCGCGACCTCGTACATCTGGCGCGGGATCACCTCGCGCAGGCGCTTGACCAGCGAGCGGCCGCGCTCGTAGGCGAAGTCGCGATGCACGATGATGCTCAGCGCGTCGACCGGCTCGTCGTTGACGAGCACGTCGAGCTTGACCAGCGCGCCCGGGCGAAAGCCGATGAACTCGTAGTCGAGGCTGGCATAGCCGCGCGACACCGACTTGAGCCGGTCGAAGAAATCGAAGACCACCTCGTTCATCGGGATCTCGTACGTCAAGATGATCCGGTTGGTGCCCGCATAACTCAGATCGATCTGGCTGCCCCGGCGCTCCTCGCACAGCCCGATCACCGGGCCGATGTGCTCGGGCGGCACATGGATCGTCGCCGTGATGTAGGGCTCCTCGATGCGATCGATCAGCGTCACCACCGGCAAATGGCTGGGATTATCGATCATCAAGATCTCGCCATCGGTCTTGACCACGCGATAGACCACCGAGGGAGCCGTGGTGATCAGGTCGAGATCATATTCGCGCTCGAGGCGCTCCTGGACGATCTCCATGTGCAAGAGCCCCAAAAAGCCGCAACGAAAACCAAAACCCAGCGCCAGGCTGGTCTCGGGCTCGTAGGTGAGGCTGGCGTCGTTGAGCACGAGCTTGTCGAGCGCGTCGCGAAGCTCCTCGTAATCGTGGGATTCGGTGGGGAAGATGCCGCAAAAGACCATCGGCTTGACGTCTTTGAAGCCCGGCAGCGCTTCTTTGGCACCGTTTTCCACCGTGGTGATCGTGTCACCGACGCGGGCCATCGAGACGTCCTTGATCATCGAGATCACGAAGCCGACCTCGCCGGGCCCAAGCGACTTGACCGGGCGCGCGTGAGGCCCGTAGACGCCGAGCTCGGTGATCTCGCTGGTGGCACCGGTCGCCATCCAGTGGATCTTCATCTTCGGGCGAAGCTCGCCCTCCATGACCCGCACCATGTTGACCACACCGCGGTAGGCGTCGAACCAGCTATCGAAGACCAGCGCCTTGAGCGGCGCGTCGAAATCACCCTTGGGCGGTGGCACCAGATGCACGACGGCCTCGAGGATGTCGCGAACGCCCACACCCGATTTCGCGCTGCACAAGACCGCATCCGAGGCATCCAGTCCGATCGTGTCCTCGATGTCCTGCTTGACGCGCTCGGGATCGGCCGCCGGCAGGTCGATCTTGTTCAAAACCGGCACAATCTCCAGATTGTTGTCCAACGCCAGATACACGTTGGCCACCGTCTGCGCCTCGACGCCCTGGGCGGCATCGACCACGAGCACCGCGCCCTCGCAACAAGCAAGGCTGCGCGAGACTTCGTAGCTAAAATCCACATGGCCCGGCGTATCGATCAAGTTGAGGATGTAGGTCACCCCGTCGTCGGCGGTGTAATCGAGGCGCACGGTCTGGGCCTTGATCGTGATCCCGCGCTCGCGCTCGAGCTCCATGTTGTCCAAGAACTGTGCTTTCTTCTCGCGATCCGTGATCGCCCCCGTGACGTCGAGGATGCGATCGGCCAAGGTCGACTTACCATGGTCGATATGGGCGATGATTGAGAAGTTTCGGATTTTGCTTTGATCGACAATGCGTTTGGACATGGAGTTAACTTAACCGCCTGGCGTGACCTGAGTAACTCAAAAATTCTCGCGTGCAACGCGCGTGCGTTTGATCGGCCCGGATTTGCCGGGGGTTGAACAACGCGCACCGGGCCATTCTTCCGACAAGTGGAGCCCGGGGATACATAACCTACGGTGCGGGCCATGGCAAGCATGGCCGCCCTGTTGCGCACGCCCGAGCTTCAGATGCGCCGCACGTTCTCTAAGATCGCCTCGGCCCCACCCTTGTCCTGACCCAGGATGCTCATTTCGGCGTTGGTCTCGAGCACGACCACGTAGACCTCCTCTGGCGACGTGAAACCCTGCGCACGCATGGCCGCAATAATCTCCTCACGCGAGACGCGCTCCTTTCGCATCGCCTCTTCCAGAAATTCTCCCTCGTAGAGCAGCATCGTCGGGGTGGCCTTGATCGCCGATTGAAAGCGCCCAGAGCGTGCGGCCACTTTGGCCACGATGAATTGCAAGAGGACCAAAACGGCGATGCCCGTCAACCCCTCCAAAAGCGGCACCTCATCAACGAGAATCACCGTGGAGACCATCGATCCCAAGGCCACCGTCACCACCCAGTCAAAAGCGTTCATCTTGGAGGTCGTGCGCTTGCCCGTGACACGCAACAAAACGATCAGCGCCAGGTAGACGAGGAGGGCCAACAAGCCAACATATGCGAGCTTCGTCCAGCTCTCGAAGAACATGATCCGTGGCCTGGTCAGAGATGAGCGCCAATGCCGCCGAGGTGCCTTTCAATCTAAGCGCCGGGAGGCCATCGGTGGAATTTCCGCAAAACGCTTTGCCTTGATACCATCGCAGCACAAAACAGCACGCGCCCTTCGGCTCGGCCCAAAGCGCCAGCCGGGGGCACTCTCATACCGAGGAAGAAGACATGCCCTGGCTGTTGGCCCTGACCGACGACGCGATGAACCCCGAGCAGCTCAAGACCTTTGAGCGCGCCAAGACCAAGCTTGGCATCGAGGCCTTGGCCCCGAGCTGGCTGCGCGTGCTCGCCAACTCGCCGGAGTTTTTGAGAGACGTCTTCATGAACCTCGAGCGCGCGGTCTTCGCCGACGCCAAGCTCGCGGCCAAGGCCAAGCTGTTGATCGCGGCCATCAGCGCCTCCCACGGCGGCCATCGCGACCTCGCGCTTTTCTTCGGCGAGCGCGCCGTGGCGGCGGGCTTTAGCTGGGATCAGGTGCACGAGGGCCTGGCCATCGCGGCGACGAGCACCTCGTTCAATCACTACTACAAGTTTCGCGGCCTCTCAGGCTGCGATCACTTCCAGGGCTTCAATACCGGCATCCGCGCGAGCCTGGCGATGAAATCCTCGCTCGGCAAGCCTTTGGCCGAGCTGATAAGCCTCGTCACAAGCTCGGCCAACGGCTGCGCAAGCTGCGTCTCGAGCCACATCGAAACGGCCGCTCATCACGACGTCGCCCCCGACCAGATCGACGAGGCCATTCGCACCGCCTCGATCGTTCAGGCGATCTGTCACTTCCTCGCAAGCTCCGAGCGCTGAGACAGCCGTGCTACGTGTGACCCAAAAGAGCCTGATCCGCCTCACTGTGGCCATCGGTGTGGCCATTCTCGGCATCTACCTCGGCGTCCTCGGCGCCGGCCAATTCCATGAGCTGCAACGCTGGTGGGGACTGCCGGTCAGCCCGATCGCCGAAGCCACGCCCGGTCTGGTGCGCTTCGAGGGCACGGTCGTGGCCGTTCAACCTTTCGAATCTCGGTTTGCCCTCAAGCCCGTGGTCTACGATCACCTCGAGGTATGGACCACCTCGAAGAACAACAAACGCACGTTCAGCCACCTCTACCAAGACGTGGTCAGCGCCGTGCCTTTTTTGTTGGAGGACGCTTCCGGATCGGTGCTCATCGAGGCTGACTTGGAGGTGCGCGCTCGCCTCTCGCGGCGCATCGGATCCAGTCCCGGCCTCGAGCAGGTGGCCAGGGGCTTCGGCTCGTCGTACTCGGTCTTCACCTCTCGCATCGAGCCCGGCGACCAGGTGATCGTCACGGGCCTGCTCAGCGTGGTCGACGGCCAGCGCGTCGTGCGCTTTGATCCGAGCGAAACGAGCACCGACATCGTGCAGCCCAACCTGTCGATCACCGACCCGAGCGCGATGGCATGGGCCCTCTTGCTGCTCTGGTTCGCCCTGGCCTGCTCTATCGGGTTTGTCTGCCTGATCGGCTCCAATCGCCTGCCCAATCCCTGGCCCGTCGCGACCGTGATCACCATGCTGTGCGCCGCCTTTTTAGCGGCTCTGGGTTATCTGAACGTGAACATCGCGCCCGACGTGCCCGTTGGTCCCCTGCCGCTCTCATGGGCTTTGGCCGTCGGGTTCGTGGGCTTTCTCTTCGCCCTGTGCCTGCCCTCGGCCCTCTATCACATTCGCAAAGCCCGCTGGTTGGCGCGCGCCAACGAGCCCGCGCAGCTCGCGACCGGTTTTATGCGCCTCTCGGGCCACGTCGAGGCGCTCGACGGCGAGCAACTCGAGACCCCGTACACGAAAAAGGCCTGCGTGCACTTTCACTACGTGCGCATTGATCATAAGAACATTCGTCAGGCTCCCGTCATTGACTACGTGAACTTTTTGCTCGTGCGGGAGCACGACGCGGTCCATGTGCAGATTGGCACGGCGACGCTGCTCGGCCAGCACGAGACCACCGCGACCGACGAGGACAACCAGCGCCACCGGGAGTCGTGGCTCGAGATCGGCGACAGGATCGAAGCCGTCGGCTATCTCGAGGCCAGCGACGACGGCCGCCACTTCATCCTCGGCTCCGAGCTCACTGGCCTGCCCTTTGTGATCAGCCGCCTCTCGATCCGCGAGCTCGCAGCCTCGCTCAGCGACCAGGCCACCACGCTCTTCGCCCTGGGCATGATCGGCGTCATGCTCCTGGTCTACGCCTCCCAGGGCCTTTGGGGCCCGCTCTCTCCGGAGCTGGCGGGCTTTACGATCACCACGCTCCTGGTGCTTGTGGCCACGATCGAACACTTCACCCGGCCCCACGACAAATTTTAAGGCATTTCCGAGCGCCAGCACGGGCACACCGGCTGAAGAGCAAATGATCCAAAGCCGCGTTGACCAACGTCGTGGTTCTATGGCCAAAGACTCCGCCAGCCGCGGGTTTAACTTTTGTGAAAGGCCGTGTACTATCCCAGCGATCGCGCCCCTGGTTTTGTGTGGGCGGCGCCGATGCGCACTTTTCGCGATTTGGAGACGCACCATGTTTGAGAGTGTTATTGCACGCTTCGCCCTGGTGGGCCTGATGGCGCTGCTCGTCGCAGCCGGCTGTAGCTCCGATGAAGGCGCCAAGAAGAACAGCTCCGCCCACAATGCCGGAGCGCTCTTTAGCACCAGCCGAAATGCCGAGGGTTTCCTCGTGCAAAAGTTCGACGCCAACGGCAACGGTCGGCCCGACGTGATCAAGTACTTTGAAGAGGCGCCCGACCCGAACAACCCGGCGATCACCAAGCGCTCGCTTCGCAAGGTCGAGATCGACGTCAATGGTGACGGCCATGTCAACATCCGTCGCTTCTACGACAAGATCGGCAACCTCGCGCGAGAGGAGCTCGACGTCGATCTCGACACCCGCATCGAGACGATCAACCACTATGACGCCGGCCAACTGGCGCGAAAAGAGATCCTTGATGTCGAGCAGGACCGCGTCGTGGCCACGCGTTTTTATCTGCGCGGCCAGATCTTTCGCGTCGAAAAGGACACCAACGGCAACAATAAGATCGACTACTGGGAGTACTACGAGGAGGGCGTGCTCACACGCGTTGGCCGTGACATGTCCGGTGACGGGCGCGCCGACGCCTGGCAGCAGCGCTAAGCGATGCTCACCTCGCTCAAAGCGATGGTGGCCACGGCCAAAGAGGACATCGCCACCAACGGCGGTGCGCCCGTGCCGCTCGACGTGCGCACCGTGGCCGTGATGCTCGTAACCTGCGTGCTGCTCACCCTGTTCTACTACTGGGGCCGCCCGGGCTTTTTCCAAAGCCAGTTCGATGCGCCGCTCTCCGCCCTGCTCAATCTCGAAAACAGTGAGTACCGCGGGCTGCTTCGCTACGGCTACTGGGCGATCGCAAGCCTGGTCATCCGCGTGGCGATCCCGCTGGCGATGATCGTGTGGTGGTTTCGCGAAAGCCCGCGCGACTATGGTTTTCGCCTCTGGGAGCCCGGCCACGGCCTGATTTACGCGCTGATGTACGTGGTGATGCTGCCCGTGCTGATCGGCGCGAGCTTTTTTACCAGCTTTCAAAACAAGTACCCGTTCTATGAGCTGGCCGGCGACTCGGTGGTGCAGTTCGTGCTCTTTCAGTCGGCCTACGGCATACAATTCTTGTCGCTCGAGGCCTTCTTTCGCGGCTTCTTGATCTTCGCGCTCTTCAAGCGCTTCGGCTACTATTCGGTCGTGATCATGACGATCCCCTATTGCATGATCCACTTCGCAAAGCCGATGCCCGAGACCCTGGGCGCGATCGTTGCCGGGCTGCTGCTCGGCTACCTGGCGATCAAGAGCAAGTCGTTTCTGCCCGGCGCCCTGCTCCACTTCGGCGTGGGTTTCACCATGGATCTGGCCTGCATCGCTCAGCGCGCGCTCTGAGCAACCCTCTTGCCAGACTGACCATTGTATGAGATTTCCTGCGTAGTTGGCGGGGCCGCGCGTGCCCCGCTGGTTTCACCTGGAACAAGCCGGAGTTTCAATGATCTCGACCGAAGTGCTCGACGTACTGCAATGCCCTGGCTGCCAGGGCGCGCTGTTCATCGGCGCCGCGCGCCGACCCGAGTTGGTCTGCGAGGCCTGTGAGACCCAGTACCCCATCGTCGACGGCATCCCCGATCTGGTCGCTCGTCAACCCACGCCCATGCCGGGCAATTACCGCACCGAAACGCTCTCCAACGCCATCGCCGGCATCTTCGACTACGTGGCGCCCGTGCTCAGCATGGCGATCTGGCGCTGCAGCCCGCTGCTCTACGTCGATCTGGAGAACCGCGCGCTCGGCCGCGCCAACGGCGGCGTCTTTTTGGAAGCCCCCATTGGCACCGGTGTCACCCTCTCGCCGGTCGTCGCGCCTTACCACGACGTGCAGATCCTGGGCATCGACAAGAGCTGGAAGATGCTCCACCAGGCCGCCAAACGCTTCAAAGACGTCAACGCCCGCGTGCAACTCATCCGCGCCGACTACGAGCGCCTGCCGCTCAAGACCGGCTCGGTGCAGAGCCTGCAGAGCATCAACGGCCTGCATGTCTTCACCGACCGCGTCATCACGCTCAAGGAGTTCAACCGCTGCATCGAACCCGGCGGCCACATCTCCGGCTCCGCCCTGGTGCGCTCGCAGGAGGACGTCGCCGACGTCTTTTTGGAGCGCTACGAGCGCTACGGCATCTATCCGATGCTTCGAAGCCCCCAGTTCCTCGTCCAGGAGATGGCCACCGTGCCCTTCAACGACGTGCGCTTCAGCACCCACGGCGCGGTGATGTTCTTCACCTCCCAAACCGCCAGCTGACCAACCGGCCCAACCGGACGGGGTTTCAGACCGCTGAATTGACATCGCGCCCGTCTGCTGCCTACCATCGGCCTCTTCGATCCCTGATTTGACGATGATGTAAGGCAGCGAGCAGGTCCGATGAGCGACAAACCCGACGTCCAAGCCGAGATCGAGCGCCGCCTCGAGCAGATCAGCCGCGATCCCGAGGCCCTTCGCCGCTACGACATCAACGCCGACGGCATCATCGATGGCGTCGAGTGGGACGAGGTGCGCCGCGTCGTCACGGCCGAGGTGCACACCGCCTGGCAGCGCGAGCACACCCAACCGATGGCCGCGCTGACCCTGCAGGCGATCGGGCAGTCCGACCGGCCTGTGCTCGAGACGCTCAACGGCCGCTTTGATATCTACGCCGAGATCGGGCGCGGCGCGCAGGGCATCACCTCGCTTGGCCGTGACCGCACGAGCGGGCGCCAGGTCGCCGTCAAGGAGCTCTTGCTCGATCGCGTCTCGAGTTGGAAAGGCGTCGAGCTCTTCGAGCGCGAGGGCCGCGCCCTGGCGAACCTCGATCACCCCTGCATCCCGGCCTACGTCGACACCTTCCACATCGCCGATGCCAGCGGCCAGGAGCGCTTCTTTCTCGTCCAAGAGTTCGTCGAAGGCGACAACTACGAAAAACTGCTCGCGGGCGGGCTGAGCATGACCGAGGCCGACGCGCGCGATTTTGCCGTGCAAACGCTCCACGTGCTCGACTATCTGCACGAGCGCAGCCCGCCCGTGGTGCACCGCGACATCAAGCCCTCGAACATGATTCGCCGCCCCGATGGCAGCATCGCGCTCATCGACTTTGGCGCCGTGCAGGCGATCGTGCCCGACGCCTACGGCGGATCGACGATCGTGGGCACCAGCGGCTACATGCCCGTCGAGCAGCTCATGGGCCGCGCCGTGGCCGCCACCGACCTCTACGCACTGGGCGCCACGCTCGCCCACCTGCTCAGCCATCGCCACCCGGCCGATCTGCCCGTCGAGTTCATGCGGCTGTCGTTTCGCCCCTTTGTCAACGTCTCCGAGCACTTTGCCAGCTTCCTCGACCGCATGCTCGAGCCTCACGTCGAGAAGCGCTTTCGCACGGCCAAAGAGGCGCTTCGCTACCTCGAGGGCCCACCCGTCCAACTCGTCAGCCAGGTAAACCAGGACGAGCGCATTACTGCGGCCCTGATACAGGCCCGCGCAATCACCAAAGCTCGCCTCGAAGGACAGGGGCCGGCCCAGCAGCCGGCGGCCAAAACCTCGCCCGTTGCCAAAATCTCCACGGCCGCCGTGTTGGTCATGATCACCGTCGTTGTGTTGTTCTTCCCGATCGTTTCCAACAAGATTTTTGGCCACGACGAGCAGGTGCTCAACGTGCTGCGGGCCTGCCCGCTGGCCGAAGAGATGCTGGGCACCGATATCGGCAAGGCCGTCGGCTGTGCCTGGGGCGAGAGCAAGACCAACGGCAGCTCGGGCATCTCGCGATGGTCAATGCCGGTTTCTGGCACCAAGGCGCGCGGGCGCTACGACTTCTCCATGTCCAAGTCGCGGGGCAAGTGGACCGTGGATTTTGCGTCACTCAAAGCCGGCGATACCCAGATCAATGCCATCACCTGCGAGTACGTGGCATTCGACGAGTACGATTAGCGAATTTGGCCCCTTCCCTATTCCGGCTTGACCATGCTCGATGCGCCGTAGGGAGTCGTCCCGCGCGTGAACTGCGCGTTCATGTTTCGAAGCTCACGCACGACCTTGTCGACCTCTCGGGCCACCGAATCGTGCTGGCGCAGGGCCTTTCGAAACTCGTCCGCCGGCAGGCGAAGCACGACCGTGTCGACCTGAGCGCGCACCGTTGCTGTTGATGGCGAATTGGTGGCCGTTGGCGTCACGCCAAAGAAGTCACCCTCACACAGCGAATCCAACTGCTCGGCGCGCTCTTGGCTGGCGGGCTGCTTGAAGAGCACCTCGCCGATGACGATCAGGTACACACCCGCAGAGCTTTGGCCCTGGTCCAAGATGATCTGGCCGGCCAGCACCTCCTCGAGCACGAAGCGCGAGGCCAGCGCCTCGCGCTCGCCGAGCGTGAGGCGATTGAACATGCGGCTCGAGGCCAGCAGATTGTTGAGCATGCGCGCATAGTAGAAGTTCCAAAGCGCGTCCCAGACCTCGGGATGGGTTGCGGCAAGCTCGAAGAGCACTTCGTCGCGGATCTCGAGCAGCTCGACGTCGCTCTCGGCGACGACCTGGGCCAGACCATCGCGGCCGGTGAGCAGGCGAAACTCTCCGAAAAACTCCCCTTCGGCCAAAAGCGCCAGCGGCACGGTGCGCCCATCACTCAAGTTCTTCTCCACGCGCACTCGCCCCTTGATAATCACAAACAGGCTGGCCGAGTCGTCGTTGGGATTGGTGATCACCGCCTGTGCCGGCACGCGACGAATGTCGATGACCTTGAGCAGCTTCATAAAGGCGTTGGCGTTGAGTTGGCTGAAGAGCGGAATCTCGGGCAGCTTGGCGCGCGTCACGCTCAAGATCGCCGGATGCGTCCCGCTGCTCAGATCGGCCACCGAGAGCTCGGTGGAGTCGGGCTCGTCGATCTCGTCATAAAACGACATCGACTTCCACTTCTCGTTGGAGCTCTCATCGAGCCCCAGACTGTCGATATCGAACACGCCCAGCTCAAAGGTGTGCTCCTGATCGTAAAAATCAGCCGGCATCACAGGCGAACTCAGCATGACCGTTGCATCCTCAGGCTGCGCTTCGCCCTGCCACTCGTCGAGGATGTCCTCGACGCCAATGTCCACCGTGGCACGAAGCTCGCTGGTCGCCTGAACAGCCTTTGAATCACGCCGTATCGACGGCAACGCGGGCATCGTCAACATCTCCTGGCGCGAGACGACCCCGTCTCCCTCGGCAAGCGCTGGCAGCCTCGGCGAGGTGCTCTCCTCGACCTCGTCAGCGCCGTCATCGTCTTCATCCTCGTCGATGGTGAACGTGATCAAGTCGCTGCGTTCGGTCTCGGCAGGCATCATCATGTCGGAGAACTCATCGAGCCCGGCCACGACCGTGGCAGCCTGCGCGCTCGTTGCAGCCACGCTCGGGTGGCGAGCGACCGTCTTGGGCTGATTGAGCGTGATCGCGCGCCCGGTTCCATCCTCGATGTCGGCCAGATCGCGCACCGACATGGCTTGCACGCGAAGCGTGCTCACGTCGAGCACGGCCGCCGCCGACGGGCTCGACGCTCGTCCGGCAGTGCCATCATCGAGCGGGCGCGCCACCCGCACCGCGTCGCCGCTGATCTCGGGTACCTGGGCGTAGAGCCTGGCCAAGAAGAATTGGGTTTCGGTGTGCGTGGGCTCGAGCTCGAGGATTGCCTTGCATGCCGCCAACGCTTCGAGCGGAAGCCCCTGGCTGGCCAGCAGCTTGGCCGCCGTCACGTACTCGTCGACCGCGTGTGAGATGCGGCCCATCTCACGAAAAATGGCCGCAAGCCGAAGCCGGGCCTCGATATTGCCCGGATCTTCCTTGAGCGTCTTCTGGTAGTAAACCAGGTATTTTTTAATTTTTTGAGACGCCATGACCCGCTCGAAGCCAACCTGGACGCGACAACCACGCCTGAGACATTAGCATGATGAGCCATCATAGTCTCACCCTGTCGCGCACGCCAGCCCCGGTCAGCCATCATCAAACAAAAAAAGGCCGTCCGACACCTCACGCGGTGCCAGACGGCCTCTTTCATCGATCTATCGCGTTTTCTGGATCAGGCGACGGTCTTCTTGACGGCCGTCTTGATCGTGACCACGCCGCCATTGGGGCCGGGGATCGCGCCGCGGATGATCAGGGCGTTGTCGTCAGCGAGCACGCGAAAGATGCGCAGGTTCTGGATCGTGACGCGGGCGTTACCGTGCTGGCCGGCCATCTTCTTGCCGGGCATGACGCGGCTGGGCGTGGCGGAGGTGCCGATCGAGCCACCGTGACGGTAGACCTCGTGGGCACCGTGGCTGGCCTTGGCGCCGCGGAAGTTGTGGCGCTTCATGACGCCGGAGAAGCCGCTGCCCTTGCTCGTGCCGACGACGTCAACCCACTCACCGGCGGAGAAAAACTCGGCGGTGAGCTCCTTACCGACCTCGTACTGATCGAGATCGGACTCGGGCAAACGGATCTCGATCACGTGGCGGCGCGGCGCTTCGATGCCGGCCTTCAAGAAGACGCCGACGCGCGGCTTGGCCAGACGCCAGATCGGCTCGGTGCCCTCTTTTTCGTGCTTGTGAACGTCGCCAAAGCCCAGCTTGACGGCCGAATAGCCAGCCTTGCCGTGGACGCTCTTCTTCTCGATCACGACGTTGCCACTGACATCGACCACGGTCACCGAGATTCGGTTGCCGAGCTCGTCGAAGATCTGCGTCATGCCGACTTTGCGTGCCAAAATTCCCTTGCTCATACTCTTGCCTCTTTGCGTGTTCGATCACCCTGCACCGTTCTTACCTCATTGGCAGCGGAACGTGAGCTTTGCGCGCGAAGGCGCACGACTCGAGGGCGAAGCATGGTTGTTCTCCCGAAACCGGATGGTCGGGACCGGTGTTGATAGCCAACCCGGCGCACAGTGTCAAGCAAAACGGTGTGCCCGAGAGACGCTCGGTCTCACTCAACGTCGGCCGCGATCGCCGCATTCCGCGCGCGCTCCCGGGGCCCGAGCGCCACACGCTCGCCAGGGCTGGGCTGTGCGTCATCTACCTGGTTGTCGAAATCGTCCCACTGATCGTCGCGCACCGAGTACTGTCGTACATAAGGCGCGTAGATCTTGTGCTCGCGAAAGGCGCGGCGCACCTGCTGGGTGACGTCGGAGTCGAAGGCCATCTCATAGCGGGCATCGATCACATAGGCCCGACACACGATCACGGTGGCAAACACGGGCTGAAGAAACTTCTCATGAACCCCGGTGACCACCGGCTTCTTCAAAAAGACGAACTTCGAGGTGATGCACGCCTCGTAGACGATGCGCCGGGCCAACTCGAAGTCGGCCGACATCGCGATATGAAAGCGCAGCACGACCATCATGTCGAGCGCGCCGGCGTTGGACGAGGACACCGCCTCGGTCAAGAACTTGTTGTTCGGGATCGAGACCTCGCTGTCATCGAGGGTGACGATGCGCACCGAGCGCAGCCCGATCTCTTTGACCTCGCCATAGATGTCTTGAAACTGCACCCGGTCACCGACCTGAAATGGCTGGTCGATCAGGATCAAAATGCCTGCCATCAAACTCGAGGCCGTATCCTTGAGCGCAAAGCCTATCGCGACAGCTAGCGTTCCACCCAGACCGATCAAGGCCGCGCGGTCCTCCTGAAAGTCCAAGAAGGTGGCCAGCACCATGTAGGAGGCGATCATGAAGATGCCCAGCCGGGTAAAGCTCTGCACCTTCTTGAACATCAACCGGCGCTTGGCCTGTCCCTCGCCGATGCGATCGAGCGCGGCGCTGGCCAGCCGATTGGCCATGAAGGCCACGAACACGATGATCAAGGCAGCAAATATCTTGCCAAAATCGATGCCCTCGAAGCGCTCGGCAAGCTCGCTGACATCCGGCGCCGCCTGGGCCAGGATGGAGACCGGAAACTGTATGAAACCTACGTTTGCCACAAAAGCCCTCGCTCGAGCTGGATGCTATTCGTAGAGAAAGTTCGAGTCGCCCAAATGTTTGATCACGGAGCGAAAATACAGCGGAGTCAGGCTCACGCGCTGGGTGCGCCGATCAAGGCTGACGATGTCGTTGTCGATGAAGTAATCCAAGATCATCTCGCAAAACCCCGGCTCCAGGCGAATGATCTCAGCGATCTCGTCGGCGCGCAGACAGCCATGTTGCGCGATCGCTGCCAGGGCAAACCAGTAGTCGCGCGAGACATTGACCAGCACGGCCTGCGAGGGCCGATGAAACAGACTGACCTGCAGATGATTTCGCGCCCTGTCGTGCTTGAGGCTGCGAAGCCAGAAGGTCAGCGCCACGCGCGGATTACCCTTACAAAATTCGTGGAGCAGGCGAAAATAGCCATTGCTCGTCTTGACGACCTCGTACTGATGATTGTCGGTCTCGTGGGTGACCACCAAATCGTCGAAGCTAATTGGCAGGTCAATGAGCGCGTCGCGCGCATTGATCAACTGTTGAATCTCAGCCTCGCTCCAGCTAACAACCGGGATCACCGACCCAAAATAGTGCTGGCGGCTGCGCACTCGGTTCAAATACGACCAGGCAAAGGAGTTGAACGAGAGCACCCAGAAGTGGCGCGAATCGCACAGGTTGACCACGTCCAAGAACAAATCGACGGCATCGAAGCCGCCAATCTGGCGCATGAACAGATGATGGCAATCGTCAACCAGCACAGTGCGCGCGGGCTGAGCGCGCAGCGCCGCGACGAGCTCGCTCTTGTTGGCCGGCGTCTTGTCCAGGTCGAACAAGCTCGTCAACAACTTGATGACGTCGGCGGCGGATTTGAACTTCTCACAAAGCTGCAGATAGACAACTTCGTGCTCGGAGCTGTCGACCCATCGCGTGTAGGTCTGGTTGAGCAAGGTCGTCTTGCCCATGCCCGCCTCGCCGGTGAGCGCCACCGAACCGCGCCGCTTGCTCGCTCGCCAGGAGGTCACGGCCGCCTCGACCGCATCGTTGAGCGCCGCTCGCTCGACGTGAAAGCGCTCGTCGGTCAACGGATGGTCCACAAAATATGCGCAGTAGTCCTCGGGAATCGGTGAGTGGCCAACGGCCGAGGTCTCTTCCTCGCGCTCGCGGCGTTGCAGCTCGATCTTCTTTCGAAAGATGAAGTTGCTGGCCTGTCGGCTCCAGGCCGTGTCGACAAACCAGGCCCGGGCAACGCGCGCGATCTCGCGACCGGCAACATAGACCGACGCCACCGCAATCAGCAGCACGCCGTAAGGTCGGTCCTTGTGGGTGTTGATGACCGCAACCGCGCGGGGCATTCGCTCGCGCGCCAGCTTGCCAAAGACGTGGGCAATGTCGTCTTTCCAGGCGCTCAGTACCAGATAGAAAACGGCCAGAAAACCCAGCATGAACACCAGATCGATGGTCCACCAGATCACCGAGTGACCCATCAGGCCAACGACGGCCGTGGGCACGTACCTGGCCAACATGCCGAAGATCAGCACAAAGCGCACGCTGAGCACGAGCTTCTGCGCGCGCGAGATCTCGAGCTTGACCACGTCGACCATCTCGTCGAGCGAGCGCGAGTCGCTCGACAGGCTGGACAAATCCGGCGACGGACTCAGCCCGGAACGCTCCCGATAACCGCGCGGCAGCACCAGCACCTTGAGCACGGTCATCGTCACGAAGTAGAAGAACATCACGTCGATCACCCAGCGCCCTACGCGCACCTCAGGCAACATCAGCGCGACGTAATCGACCACTACGATGACCGCGATGTAGATCAGCAACGGCCGAAGCAGCGCGCGCAATATCTCGGCAAACTTGATCGTGGCGCCCGCTCGCTGGCGAAAGGTGTGCTTCTTGAGCAAATAATCGGTGAGTCGGCGCACCATCTGCGGGCCGTACTCTCGGCCCAGATAGAAGGACAACGGAAAAAGCAGCAAGCGCATCGCCAGGCCGACCACCCAACCCCAAAAGGCAATCGAAAACAGCTTCTCCGGAAGGCTCAACGCCTGCTCGACGCGCTCGCGCCCGGCGACCAGGAATCGCTCCACTGCGTCGCGCACGCTGTCCACCGCGTCGTGCCAGCTCTCATCGCGCAGCGGACTGAAAAAACGCGAGCGCCGCTCGCTGCTCGTCTGGAAGACGATACGCTCCAAGGCGGTGTGGAAAAACGTCGACCGCTCCACATCCAGGCTGTAATGCTGCTCGAGTGCCGCGGCGAAGTCGCCCGCGATCTGCAGCTTTCGCTCCTCGAGCTGAACGCGAAGATCGGCCAGCGCGACCTGGCGGCGAGCAAGCTCGGTTTCATTGAGCGTCGAGAGCTCGCTCTGGGCGCGGGCCTGCTCCGCTGTGGCCAAGCTCAGCGCTTGCTCGACGCTGGCCAGTTGTCGCCTGGCCCCGTCGAAGGCATGGCGAGCAGCGCGTCGCTCCACACGCGCCGTGCGCCGAAGGCTCAAGAGCTCGTCAAAAAGTGGATCGGCGCGCTCACGCGCGATCGAATCGCTGGGAGTATCGGGCAGCGCGTCGATCCGATCGTTGAGCACGGCGCGCCGCTCGGCAAACACCTCGGCGCGCTCGCGGCGTTTGTCGCCCACACGGCGCAACTGGTCGGCCTCCTCGCGCGTGAGCGCGACGAGCTGCTCGGCCAACTCGCGCTCGCGCACGAGGATCGCGCGAATCTGTTGGTTTTGCTCGCGCGTCTCACGAGCACGCGCGTCTTCGAGGGTCTGCAGGGCCGCCTTCTCAGCCAGCTCGGCCTTCTCGACACGGCGCTGACTGTCACCGTCGATGACATGAACTGCAGCGAGCGCCTCGCGCTGAAGCCCGAGTTTCTCAGCGAGGCCGCGCGCGCGCGCCTCGCCCGATTTTGCTGCCTCACTGCGGCCTACCACCACCGCACGCTGAAAAACGTGGCTGACAAGCTCGGCGCCGATGATCGTGCGCGCCACGTCGCTCAAGTCTTCGTTGCCAAGCTGGCGCGTGAAGATACGCTCGAGGTGCAACAGATTCTCGCGCTCCTGAGCAATCACCGCCTGCAGCGCGAAGAGCTCCTCGGCCGCGCGCAGCGCCTCAGCGCGCAGTTTCTCAATGCCCTCGATGCTCTCGAGAGCGGCCGGATCAATGGCGTAATCGACCAGCAGCACCTCGGTGAGCGCGCGCTCGTCGGGCGCCGCCTCCGCTGCAGGGTCGTTGAGTCCAAGCTCGGACTCGACGGCGCCAATCGCCTGGTCTAAAAGGTCAGCTTCGCGCGCTGGCGTCTGAGCCTGGAGGCTGGCCGCACAGAATACGCAGATGAGAAAATTCGCGCATGCCGCCCAAATCAGTCGTTCGAACTTTCGCATCCACTTCACTTCTTTCTACGGCCAGCAGCGTCAGGACCAAGATCGCTGTTGGCCGAAACACGGATTTGGGAGTAAGGTTACACCGCTCACAGGTTACCTCAAAGCCCGGTGTCGTCCAAAGTTTCCGCGCAGCAGGTCCATGACGCCTCAAAAAGCTCAACAAACACTTTCAAAAACAAGCGCACATCCCGTCTACCGCTCGCTGATCGGTGCTCTGGGCCTGTGTACCCTTGTGTTCGGCCTGCTCGCCTGCAGCGCGGGGCGTCCGGTCCAGCGCTGGAACGAGGACTTTTTGCAAGCCGCGCGCTTGCAGGACCAACGCCAATTCGACGAGGCCGAGCAACACTACGTTGCGCTTCGCGCCCGCGCCACCACCGACGGCCAGCGCCGCCAGATCGATTTTGAGCTCGCCAACATTACCCTTCGCCGTGGCGACAAAGATGGGGCGCTTGCCGCCTACAAGGCGATTTGGGATTCGCCCGTCAAGGACAGCGTGGGAGGTCGCGCCCTGCATGAGAGCGCGCGCATCGTTGCCGAGAAAGACCTCGAGCGCGCCCTGCTCCTTCACCGCACGGTCATCACCGAGTACCCTGAACACGTCGCCGCAGACTTCTCGCTGAGCGTGCTTCGAATCCATTATGGCCGCACCAAAGAACATCATGTGCTGCTTGAACTTCTCGACGCACTCTACGCCGTCGTTGCGCCATCGAGCATCGCAAATCACATTTTGTTCACCCGCGCCGTGCTGCTCGAGACCGAGCTTCGCGACGAAGATGGTGCGCTCGAGACCTACACGCGCCTCTACCGGGGCTGCGATGGTTGCTCGCTCGGCGATGAGGCGCTCTGGCAGATGGCCCAGATCTATGTGCGCCGCCAGCATTGGCAACCGGCCATCACGATCCTCGAAGCCCTCGCGGCGCGGGTGGAGACGAGCTGGTTCGTTGGCACTTACAATTCGCCGCGCGCCGGCGATTCGCGCTACCAGCTTGGCATGATCTGCATGCTTCATCGCAACGACTACGACCGCGCAAGCGAGCACTTCGAGCTTTACATCAAGACCTTTCCCCACAATGTCGAGACCGACGACGCGGCCTGGCATCTCGTCCAAATTGAGCGCTTGCGCGGCCAGACAAACGCCTACCAGCAGGGCCTGCTCGCATTCGAGAAGCACTATCCCGACAGCCGTCACGTCGCCACAGCCCGCGCCCGCCTTGGAAGCCGTCCATGATCGTCGTCGACAACATCAGCAAGAGCCACCTCGGGCGCCCCGTGCTCGAGAATGTGAGCATCGAGATCCCGGAGGGCACCAACCTGGGACTGATCGGCCCGGGCGGCGCCGGCAAGACGCTCTTGCTCAAGATCATCTGTGGTCTGGTCAAGCCTGACTCGGGCAAGGTGACCATCGGCGGCATCGACGTGCACAAGCTCGGCGCCACACAGCTGGCCGATTTGCGCTTTCGCATTGGCATGCTGTTTCAAAACTACGCGCTTTTTGACTTCATGAACGTCGCTGACAACATCGCCTTTCCGCTTCGCCAAGAGGGCACGCTCGGCGAGCTTGAGATCGCCGAGCGCGTCAAAAAGGCGCTGCATGACATCAGCCTATCGACCATCGGCAACCGTTTTCCCAACGAGCTCTCCGGCGGCATGAAGAAGCGCGTCAGTTTTGCGCGTGCCGTGATCCGCCAGCCGCCGATCCTCTTTTACGACGATCCCACGGCCGGCCTCGATCCGGTGATCAGCTCCAAGATCTTCATCTTGCTGCGCACCATGCAACAAGAGCGCGGCACCACGGCCGTGACGATCAGCCACGATATCGGGGGCATCAAGGAGATTTGCGACTTCTTTGCGATGATCGACCGAGGACAAATAATCTTCCACGGCAACCGCGACGCCATCGAACGTTGCGAGATTCCCCTCGTAATGCAATTCTGGCGCGGATTTAGCGATGATGACCTCGACGGCTGACGATTAAGCGATGCAAAGCATAGCCGCAAAATTAATACGCCCACTGCACGGGGTGGGCCAGAGCTTCAACTACTGGGCGTTTCAGATCGGTGGTTTGTGCATCTTGATGGCCCGGATCATGGTCAACATGCTGCCCTGGCGCTGGCAGTTCGACGGCCCAGAGACCTGGCGAAACCTCTACCGCGTCGGCGTCAAGAGCTTCCCGATCGTTGCGGTCACCGCGCTCTTGACCGGCGCGATCATGGTGATCCAGAGCGGCTTGTACATCGAGCAATACGGCGCCTACGGCCTGCTCGGCTGGGGGGCGGGCTACACGATCTTGCGAGAGATTGGCCCGATCATGATCGGGCTGATGTTCTCCGGGCGCGTGGGCGCAAACAACACCGCCGAGCTCGGCACGATGAAGGTCACCGACCAGATCGACGCGCTGCGCGCGCTGGCGATCGACCCGATTGGTTATCTGGTCATGCCGCGCTTTTTGGCCATGATCATCATGATGTTCTTGCTCGTCGTCGTCGGCAACTTCACCGCCCTCGTGGGCGGCGCGATCACCAGCCAGTTGCTGCTCGGCGTCAACATGAAGCTCTTCGCCTGGAGCGTGATCACCTACGTCTTTCTCGATGACTTGTTCCACGGCCTGATCAAGGCCGTCGCCTTTGGTTTTGCGATCGCTATCATTTCTTGCCACTTCGGACTGAACACGCAGGGCGGCGCGGTCGGCGTCGGGCGCGCGGTCAACGCCAGCGTCGTCGGCAGCGCCATCGCGATCTTTGTGCTCGATTACATCATCACTTTTGCCTCGATGTAGCCCATGTCTGCAGAACCACACATCGAACAACCCCAGACCACGAGCGCTGCCCACAACTTGCTCGCAAGCGTGGGCGAGCCGATCTTGATGATCGCGCGCACCGTGCGTGAGATCTTCGAGATGTTCTCGCTCACGCTCTACTACGTGGTGCGCGGGCGAAAGCGTTGGCCGGCGATCTTCGAGCAGATGTACGACGTGGGCAACCGCTCGATCCTCTTCATCGCCGTAACGCTGGGCTTTTTGGGCATGATCCTGATCTTTCAGGCCGGCAACCAGGCTCTCCAGATCACCGGCGATCTTCAGGTGCTCGGCGGCCTCTTCCTTCAGCTCTTGCTGCGCGAGTTCGCCCCGACGATCGCCGCCATGATGATCGCCACCCGCGTGGCCACCGGCATGGCCGCCCAGATTGGCTCGATGGTCGTCACCGAGCAGGTCGACGCCCTCCAGATGTGCGCCGCCCAACCCGTCGACTATCTCGTCGTTCCCCGCTTCATTGCCTGCACCATCATGATGGTGATCCTCACGATCTTCGCCGTGCTCGTGGCTTATGTCTGCGGCGCCTTCACCGCCTACATGGCCTTCAACCTTAATCCGCGCACCTTCATCGATCTGGGCTTCATCACCTGGTTCGACCCGATCATCGGCCTCGTCAAAGCCTTCGCCTACGGCATGGCGATCCCGATCATCGCCTGCCACGCCGGCCTCAACGTCTTCGGCGGCAGCGAAGGCGTCGGCCGCGCCACCACCCAGGCCGTCGTCAACGCCAGCCTCGCCGTGGTCATCCTCGACTTCATCATCTCCGGCCTCGGCTACGTCGTGCTCGGCCTGCTCTGAGACGCTCGCCAATCGTGGCTAGTGCACGGCGCTGAGCCCGCTCAAAGCCAGAACGGCTGCCTGAAAGACCTCGCCGCGCTGGGCGTAGCTCTTGAACATGTCGAAGCTCGAGCAGGCTGGGCTCAAGATCACGGCGGCTGCCCCGCCCTTTTGGGCACGCACGAAAGCCTCGGTGACAGCCTCCTCCATCGTGATGGCTTCGCCCAAAAAGCTTGAATCCATGCCCGCTCCCGCCAGCGCTTTGAGCAAACGCTCGCGAATCTCGCCAATCACGACGACGCCGCCGGCGTGGCTCGCCAGATACGCGGCCAACTCGCCAAGATCCAGGCCCTTGTCGACGCCGCCGACGATCGCGACGAAGCCTGTGGGCATCGTGCGCAGCCCGGCCAGCGCGGCGTGAGCGTTGGTCGCCTTCGAGTCGTCGTAGAACTTGATGCCAGCGCGCTCGGCGCAAAACTCGATGCGGTGGGCGAGCGGCTTGAAGCGCTCGATCGCGCCCACGATCGTCTCAAAGGAGACGCCACAGCTCAGCGCGAGGCCGGCCGCACACATCATGTTCAAGGCATTATGGTGGCCCTTGAGCGGGGCATCAGCCAGCCTGGCTAGCCAGGTAATCTCCTGGCCGTCGACGCGCGCATGAAGCGCGCTGCCATCGGTCCAGAGCGCGATGTCGCACTCGGTGAGCAGGCTTACATCCGAGCCGTATCCGACTTTCTTGCCGCCAAACTCCGCGGCCCAGGCGCGAATCGTCGGGTCGTCGTAGTTGAACACAGCCCAGTCGTCGGGGTTTCGCAGGTTGCGCAGCAGGCGATGCTTGCTCTTCACATAGTCGGCAAAGTCGTCGAAATAATCGAGATGGTCGGCGGCGATGTTGGTGAAGCCGGCGACCACGGGATAGAAACGAAAGGTCGACCAGAGCTGGAAGGCGCTGACCTCGGCGACGACGATGCCGTTCTCCGGCACGGCCTCGACCACCTCGCAAAGCGGTGTGCCGATGTTGCCCGCGATCACTGTCGGGCGCCCGGAGGCTTCAAAAATCTCGCCGGTGAGCTGGGTGGTCGTCGTCTTGCCGTCGGTGCCAGTAATCGCGACAAAGGGCGCACGGCTAGCAAAAAACGCCAGCTCAATCTCGGAGATCGCCGGGATTCCCAGGCTTCTCAACTCGGCGAGCACAGGCAGCCTGGGCGGCAGCCCTGGCGAGAGCACGACGACCTCGGCATTGGCGGCCTCGTTTCGTCCATAGACGACCTCGACACGTGCGTCGAGCGTGGCGAGCTCGGCTTGCAGCGCCTCTTTGGGCCGCGTATCGCTGGCCACGACCTGCTTTTCCTGGCCCGCGAGCAAGTTCGCCGCCGCGACGCCGCTTCGCCCAAGCCCAAAGACGGCGAATCGCTTCAAATCCAGCGGTGACCTCATCGCTCCTCACTCTCGACGTTCTCGGCCAGCGGCCCGTCGGTCAGCGGACCGTCCATCAGCGGCTGGGCGTCCTGCGGCGAGGTGCGCGCCGCTCGGCGGGCAAGCTCGGCGGTCAGGGCGTCGGCCTGGCGAAAGAAGTCGTCGCCGCCAAAGAAGATCACCTTGTCGCCGGGCACCAGCGTCTCGAGCAGATAGTCGCTGATCGCGAGCTGCTCCGGAATGAAGGTCACGTTAAGCCCGTTCTCGCGAATTTTTTCGACCACGGTCGCCGTGTCAATGCCCTCGATCGGATCCTCGTTGGCCGCGTACATCGTGGTGATGATCACCTCGTCGCTGCCCTGAAAGGCCGTGCCGTATTCGTCTTGCAGGTACTTGATCAGCGTGTAGCGATAGGGCTTGAACACGCTGATCAGCCGCCCGTCGACCAGGTCCTGGGCTGATTCGAGCACCTTGCGAATGCCGGTGGGGTGGCTGATGTAGTCCTTGACGATCGTGACGCCGCCGCCGCGCGCGATCGTGAAGCGATTCTCGACGCCTTTATAAGTGGCGAGCGCCTTGCCAATGACGTCGGGCTCGATGCCGATGCGCCGGGCCACGGCCACGGCACCCATGGCGTTGACCACGTTGTAGCGCCCGGGCAGGTTGAGCTCGTAGTCGCCCAAGAGCTCGTTTCGATGAAATCCCTGAAAGCGAATCGGCAACTGGCCAAGCCCGGTGAGCTCACCGCGAAACTCGGCCTTGTGCTCGATCGCATAGCCGGTGGGACGCAGCGCGACCATCTCGACGAGCTGTCGGTTGCCCGCGCAGTCGAGGTTGACGAAGGCCTCCTTGAGCCGCTCGTTTCCTTCCAAAAAGCGCGCCATCGCCCCGATGATGTCGTCGAGTCCGCCGTAGTAGTTGAGGTGGTCGAGCTCGAGAAAGTTGCACAGCACGTAGTCGACCTTGACGTTGTGGTGTGAGCCGTCGCTCTCGTCGATCTCGACGACCATCCACTTGCCACCGGAGTCGCGTGCGTTGGTCGAGAAGTTGTTGAGCATGCCGCCGATGATAAAGCCCGGCTCGAGGCCGGCACACTCCATGATCCAGGCGATCATGCTCGAGACGGTGCCCTTGCCGTGGGTGCCGGTGACACCGATCGTGCGATAGCCCTTGATGATCTCGTTGAGCACGTCGGAGCGATGCACCACCGCGATGCCGCGCTCGCGGGCAGCGAGCAGCTCGATGTTGGTCGAAGGAATCGCCGTGGAGATCACGACCATCTCGACACCCTCGATGTTTTCGGCCTTGTGCCCGATCGTCACCTTGACGCCGATCTCGCGCAGCGCCTCGGTGAGCACGCTCTCGCGCACGTCCGAGCCCGAGACCTCAAAGCCGCGCCCGGCCAGAATGCGCGCCACACCCGAGACCCCGATTCCGCCGATTCCCAACAAGTGGATCTTCTTCACTCCATCCAACATCCGCCAACCTCCTTCAAACCGCTTGATCGATTGCTCACCGTGACCCTCAAATACGCCCTGTGCAGCTAGCACACTTTGCCAGCCCTCGCCACTCGTCGCGAGGCTCGTCTAGATGAAGCGAGCTGCCCCGCTCTCCCATTCCCCAACCCACTGGCGGCGGCGACACCGTCGCTGGAATGCCCGTGCCCCGACCCCTACATGATCAACGAATTCAATTAGCGTCGAGCGTCAGATCTCGACCGCATAAGATGTTGTGGCCAGGACCTCGAGCGTCGTCAGCCAGCCGTTAAACAGCGGACACTGTTGTCGTATCGAAGGCAGCCCTATCTCGAGAGCGGCCAAAGAGCCATGCAGCACCTTGTCATACTGCGAGAAGGCCGCCTTGATTCGCTTGCTGGGCGCTGTAATCGGACTGTCATTGATGTCCTCAGGCGTTGCAAACTGGTCTCGGATCTGACGAAACGACAACTCCAGCCCAGTTTGATTGAGCCCTTTTGCAAAAGCATCTGCGTCACTAAAGAGCAGACCTTCGAACTCGTGCATCTGTACGTAAGGTATGAAGCGGCGCAACGCCTGGTCACCGATGGCGGGCATCAGTGCCTCCACCAGCGCGGCAGTGACACAGGCCGACCGAGCGGTCGACGTGGTTTGCTTGATGGCCTCACCTTTTCCAGGAAACAAAGTGATGTGACAGCACCTCGTTGACGAACATCTCCTCGGTCTGACCCTCACAAATCACATGGACCCGAATCATCGTGGCGGTCTCCCACCCAGAACATTCTTCTCCCAAAGCTCGCCGACGCTGTAATCCTCCAGCCACGAAGCGAAGTCGTCCGCGCTGTGGCGCTTGAACACCGTGGCATTGTTGTCGCGCTCGACGACCAACAAATCATCAATTGAAAACTCATTGACCAGCGGAACAGACTGGGTCGACACGATGACCTGCATGCGCTCGGAAGCCGAACGAATCAATGCCCCCAACAGCGTAAGCGCGTAGGGATGCAGACCGAGTTCTGGCTCGTCGATGATGATCGTCGTTGGCGGATTGGGCTGCAAAAGCGCCGTGACCAAACAAATGAAGCGAATCGAGCCATCGGAGAGCTGGCTTGGCCAGAAAGGATAATCGCTGTCTACCTGACGCCAGAGCAGGCGAATCTGCTCTTCTTCGGTCGCCAACTTCTGCGGCTTGAGCACAAAGTCGTCGAAAAACGGGATCGCCAGCCGAACGCTCTTGCGGATTTGCTCGTAAACCCCGGGCTGCTCGTTTGCGATACGGAACAGAAAAGCCGCCAGGTTGGAGGCATCGGGTCGCAGGTAGTCGTTGTCGTGCAAGGCGCCGAGCCGCTTGACACCAGCCGTCTCGCTCGTGTCATGGAAGTGATAGACCTTCCAGCTGGCGATCGCCTTATAACAATGGCTGGCAATGTTGCCACCTTTGGCCGCCAAGCGCTTAAGCTTGGCTTCCAAATGACCGGAGCCCAAGCTGTCAGCTTTGTCGTCGCGTCCTCTAAACAACGTCCACTCCCCCGCAAACGTGAAACCGCCGTCCACGGTAGGCTCCAACGTGAAATGATAGCCGTTAAGTCCAAACTCGAAAGTCGCCGATATTTGGGGGGTTTCCTTGACACCAAAGGACACGATTCGGTCGGCCGAGCCCTGATGCCTGGTCCAGCTCTGTAGACGTCCTTCAACCAACTCGCTGAGCATCTGAAACAAGGCGACGAAATTGCTCTTTCCGGCACCATTGGCGCCGATGAGCACATTCAATTTGCCGAGCTTGAGCGGTCCCTGGTCCTGAATCGACCTGAATCCCCTGATTGTCAGTAGATCGATTGGTTTTCGCTCGCTCACGATTTCCTCTGCTGCAACCGGCTAACTGGCAAAGCTCACATTGGTCTCAAAGTATTGCAGCCTTTGCCCGCACAACATTGCCTCGTAGAACAAGCGCGCGCAAGGCGCCATAAACCTTCAACCAAACTGCACACTGCGCCGGCTGATGCTGCCGAACTCGAAGCCTTCGACGGGAAAGGTGCTGGTGCCGCCGTGCACGCTGGCGGCGCCGGCGGCGACGAGCAGCGGCTGGAAGTGCTCCTCGGTGGGGTGGGCAGCGTGCAAGCCGGGCGCGCGGGTGCGGTAGTCGATCAGCGCATCCAAGTCGTTGGCGAGCAGGCTCTCGGCGGCCCACTGGTCGAACTCGTCGGCCCAGGCCGGGGGCGCGCCGCCGGACCAGTCGATCTGGCGCAGATTGTGGACGATGTTGCCGCTGCCCAGGATGAAGATCCCCTCGTCGCGCAGTGGGGCGAGCGCGCGACCGAGATCGAAGAGACCTTTTGGCCCCTCGTGAGAGGGCAAGGAGAGCTGGAGCACGGGCACGTCGGCCTCGGGCGCCATGTGCAGCAGCGGCACCCAGACGCCGTGATCGAGCGGGCGGTCTTCTTGTTTGAGTGGACCATTGACAAGCGAGGCCAGACGCGCGGCAAGCTCGGGGGCACCGGGTGAGGGGTAGCGCAGCGCGTAGAGCTCGCGGGGAAATCCGTAAAAATCGTAGAGCAGCTCTTGCATGCGGGTGGTGCCGGCCGTGGCCGGGCTCTCCTCCCAGTGCGCCGAGATCACGAGGATCGCGCGCGGTCGCGGCAGATCGACGGCCCAACGCGCCAGGTCGCCGCCCTTGCCGGGATCGATCGCCAGCGTGGGCGCGCCGTGGGCGACAAAGCCCACCGGCATCCGATCGCCGCCGGCCGTCTTGGGCGCGTCGCTCGCCACACCGGCTTCAGCGGCTGGTCCGCGCGGCGCACACCCGCTGCCCCAGGTTGCCGTGGCCAACAGCCCGCCGGCCAGCGTGGCGCCGGCGGCGGCGGCCTGCAGAAATGCGCGGCGAGTGACGTCGTTCATGGCGTTGTTTTCACTCATGGCTAGTATCTCTCGTGAGATTGAAATTGAAACTGGGCGCGATCAAGGGGCCACGAAGTCGAGCTTGAGCAAGACCTCCTTTTTGATCAAGTCGTCGGGCATGCCGGCGTATTTGATGTCAAAGTCCAGCCGATTGAAGGTGAACTCGGCCGAGGCGCGAAGCGACTGGTCGGCTGAGGTCTTGATCGTTGCTGGAAAGCTCAGCTCACGCGTGATGCCGCGAAGCGTCAAATCGCCGGTGACCACGTGGGTGCTGCCCTGGCCGGCCTTTGCTTCGATGCGCCGGGAGACAAAGTTTGCCTTCGGGTGGTTCTCGACGTCAAAGAAGTCCTCAGACTTCAAGTGCCCGGTGAGCTTCTCGTTGTCCGAGAAGACGCTGGTCGTATCGACCTCGAACTCGACCTTGTTGACCTGGGCGCCGACCCGATGGACCTTGCCGCTCCAGGCGTTGAAGCCGCCCTTGTGATCGCCCGTGAGCTTGGCGCCGACCCAACCGATGCTCGATTTATCGACCGCGATCGCCGTGACGCGAGCCGCAGGTGCGAGCTTTTGGGCTGCAGGCTCGGCCGCCTGGGCCGACGACACCAGCGCCGCGGGCTTGTTGTCCAACTCGCTCCTGCAGCCGATCGCAAAAGCCATTCCGAGAACTAGCAACACCGTCGTCAGCTTCGTATTCATCGTTCATCTCCGTTGGTTATGTACCGAGAGCGAATCCCTCGGTGATGAACAGAGCTTAGACTGTCTCCAGGATATGATAAGACGGCAAAATGAGAACTCATTGTTTCCAATTAGAGTCTATTCGTCATCCAAGCAAGCCCACGGAGGCGCGCCAGCGAAACGCTCGACCAGAAAGTCGATGAAGAGGCGCACCTTCTGGGAGAGGTAGCGCCGATGAGGATAGACCGCCCAGACATCGAGGCGCTCGGTGGTCCAGGGTGTGAGGATAAACTCGAGCTCCCCGGCACGAATCGCGTCGACGGCGATGAAGTCCGGAGAGAGCACAATGCCCAGGCCTTGTCGCGCGGCCTCGACGAGCGCCTGGCCATTGTTGGCCACCATGCGGCCCTCGACGCGCACGAGCGTTTCGCCATCGGGCCCGTTAAACCTCCAGCTCGCGCCCATGGCTTGATAGCTGTAGAGCAGGCAAGAATGGTCCTTGAGATCGCGCGGATGAGCGGGCCGACCAAAGCGCTCCAGATACTCAGGGCTTGCCACGAGACCCAGGGCCACCGGGGCCAAGTGTCGGGCGAACAGGCTCGAATCGCTCAGCGCACCGACACGCACGGCGACGTCAAATCCCTGCTCGACGATATCGACACGGGGATCGGAGAATTGAATGTCGACGTCGAGATCGGGATAGCGGCGCATGAAGTCGCACACGGCCGGATTGAGGTAGTGCAACCCAAACGTCATCGGCGCCGTCACGCGCAGCACGCCTTTGGGCGCGAGCTGCTGTTGGGAGAGCGCACGCTCTGCCTCGCTGATGTCGGCCAGGATCATCAGACAGCGCTCAAAATAGACGGCCCCAAGCTCGGTGACCGTGACGTTTCGCGTCGTGCGCTGCAAGAGGCGCACGCCGAGGCGCTCCTCGAGCCGGTCGATCTGCTTGCTGACATGGGACTTGGAGAGCTGGAGCTTTCGGGCCGCAGCCGTAAACCCCTGCTCTCGTACGACCTCCACAAAAATCGCCATCGCCGAAGCTGAATCCATGGGCACTCCAGAGGGTGTGGCGCTCGCCAGACAACCTGGCGCGACACCCCGTTCAAATAGCATGGCGACCGGGCGGCTCCAAGGCGCTGCACGTCACGCCAAGGGCTCGCCAACGGGTTGCATTCCACAAATTTGGGCGGTAAGGTGCTTCCCGCCTCAGGGCCTCGTCTGATTCAACCTCGTTTTATTGGCTTTGATACCCCTCACACTCCCAAAAACTATGCGATTTAAGACACTCTCAGTAACCGCCTTCGCCCTCGCTGGCGCGCTCACGCTTTCCGCGGCTCAGATGGGCTGCCAGGAAGTCGAGGAGCCGACCACGGTCCTGACCCAGGAACAATGGCGCGAGGTCAAACAGCACATCCTCGATAAGGATCCCAGCCCGCGCTACAAGATTGGGGCAAACTTCAACGACGAGATCGAGCTGATCGGCTTTGACGTCGAGGAGCCGATCGTTGCGGGCAAGCCGGCCACCTTTACCTGGTATTGGAAGGCGCTCAAGGATGGCAGCCAGAACTGGCAGATTTTTGTGCACTTCGACTCCACGGCGCGCGCCTTTCGCCAGAACCTCGACCATCATCCGGTCAACGGGCTCTATCAGACCAGCCGCTGGAAGAAGGGCCAGATCGTACGCGACGTGCAAAAGGTCAACATCCGGGCCAATTATCCTGGCGGGCCGGCCGTTCCCTACATCGGCTTCTTTCGCGGTGAGTCGCGCTTGCCGATCAAGAACGACGTGCGCAAGTCCAATGACAACCGCGTGATCGGACCGACTTTGACCATCCAAGGCAACGCCGCTGCGCCCGCTGCAGCCAGCCCGCGCTACGCCGTGCAGCTGACCGATGCCGAACAGGCCGCCACACTGACCCTCGACGGCAAGCTCGACGAGGCACTCTGGGCGGGCATCCCCACGCTCAAGCTCTCGCCGATGGGCAATGCGCCCGCGCTCGAGACTGTTGTCAAGGCGTTTTGGACCGAGAGTCACCTCTACATCGGCGCCACGCTGACCGACACGCACATCTGGGGCACGCTCACCGAGCGCGACGCCAGCCTCTGGAATGAGGAGGTCTTCGAGGTGTTCCTTGCGCCCCATGGTGCCGAGGGCGAATACGTCGAGCTGCAGGTCAGCCCGCTTGGCACGATCTTCGACGCTCACTTCAAGGCTCGCCTTGGCCGCGGTGAAGGCTCACGCCAGGAGCAAATCGACCGCGCACGTGCATGGAACATGGAGGGCCTCGAAGTTGGCGTTCATGTCGATGGCACCGTCAACGACAAGAGCGTCGAAGACAAGTCGTGGAGCATCGAGATGAAGATTCCCCTCGATCAGCTCCCGGCGCTCAAAGAGAAGCCCGAAGCCGGTGCGGTGTGGAGCGTCAACCTTTACCGCTTCGATCGCCCGCAGGACAAGGTCAGCCACGCCTATGGCTGGTCGACCGAGCCACGCGGCGATTTCCACCGCATCGAGCAATTTGGCCAGTTTCGCTTCGCTGGCCAGGGCGGCGCCGTCGCCGCGCCCAAGCTCTCGCCAGAAGCCGTCGAGCAGCTCAAGCGCCGCGTCGACGAAATCAAGATCGATCAACCGTCGGCAGCTCAGTAAACACGCCAACATCCGGACAATCGGGCATATTCTTGCCTCGCCCGATTGTCCACCGGCGCTCTCTCAATCATTGCATTCCAGTACAGGGGAATTGACAACTTTCACCAAATCATTGAAGGGTTGTCGCATAATGTAGTAGAGTAGGCTTCTCCGCACGACATCAATTCATTGACCCCTGCCACGACCAATTGAAGGAAGAGTTGTCATGAGCGATAAGCGCAAACAAAGTTTGTACTTCCCCGATGAGTACCTCGACGAAATCCGAGCTGAGTCCCTGCGCCAGGACCGTTCAATGTCCTGGGTCGTCCAAAAGGCCTGGGAGCTCTCGCGAGAGACGATCCGAAACTTCCCATCGGCCAACGACTACCTGCCTGACGACGACAGCGCCGAGGACGAGCGCGACCGCTCCTGAGCTGATCGCCTTTGAAGCCTGGAGATTGAACACATAAAAAACCGCGCGGCCAACGCCGCGCGGTTTTTTTGTTTTCATGCCTACAGCCTGCACATGAACTTCATTGCGGATGGATTGTATAGGCCTGAACGGTATTGATGATGCTGTGCTTTCCGATCCAATCGTGGGCCAAGCCGTTGCGGCGCACGCTCCAAAGATCCATCGTGCTGCCGGCCAGACCGGGGTCGGTGACGTTGGGATTGGTCGCCAAAAACACCAGTTCCTTGCCCTGCGGCGAGAGCTGAGCATTGCGCACTTGAACGACGCAGTTGGTCACGTCGACGCGACGGTTTTGGTCGTCGTAGCAATTGCCGTCGGCATAGTCCTTCCAATCATTGCCCCAGACCACCTCGTAGGCCCGGGTGACCGGATCGACGCGAATGATGTCGGTCTTCTCGATATTGAGTTCGTCGCAACGTCGTGCGGCAACGGCGTAGAGCTTGCCGTCCGGTCCAAAGCCCAGCGGGCCGCGCAGGTCAGTGTACTGATAGGCCGGATTTTCATGGGTGAGCACGCAGCCTTCCGTCGCCGGGCTGCCCTGGTAGGGTGATTTGGGAAGGCCAAAAACCGTACGCCCCGCGATACAGCGGGCGGTGTCGTACTCGGTGTCCGAGGCTGCATCACAGTGGTGGACGCTGCCACAGGCAGTGGCATCAATGCACTCGTCGTCGAGCTCAGCCATGCGCGCGATCTCGATGAAATGCAGCGTCACTTCCTGGGCCGTGCAGCGCTTGAAGCGCCCGCACTTCTGCCCCGGTCCCGTGCACTCCGGCGCATCATAGGAGTTGGGCATCTGGCAGCGCGCATAGTCGTTGGGCGCGGTGGTCAAAAACGACAAGTACTTGCCATCTGCCGAGAAAGCCGTCGGCACGTAGCCACCGAAGTAGCTGCCGCTGATGTCCTGGAAATTCTCGGAGTTGACCGTAAAGACCTTGTTCGTGATCGGGCGACCAAGATCGCCGACGAAGACGTCCATGGTCTGAAGGTCGTGCAGATAGACCACGCCCTTGTTGACCTTAGGATCGATGAACCAGGTTCCCTCGGACGAACCGACCGCAGCCAAATTGGCGATGAACACCTCATCGGCGGTGCCCAGCACGCGGTAGAAGGCCTTGATCAAGTTGTTCTCGGTGCGACTGTAGGTGAGGTGGTTGTCGACCAGACGAGGGCCACGCACGCTCGAGACCAACAGCTCACCGTCACCATCGACGACCATCTCATCGGTGATCGTCGCGACGTAAACATCAAGCGTGCCCACAGAATCTGCGTTGTCGCGCGTGTAGACAAAGTGCTTGAGGTCGAGCGAGACCATGCACTCTTGGGGCGGACCACAGGAAACATTGTCTGGATTGAGCTTGATGTCGCTGTCGCCCGAGAGCAGACGAAGCTCGTAGGTCTTCGGCGTGGTAATCTTCTCAAGCGAGTAGGAAATGCGATAGTCTTCAGGCTCGATCGGTTGCTCGACGGCGTCGGGGCCGGCATCCACTTCGTTATTGTTGGGCGTGGGCTCGACGCAGACATTACCCTGGCAGACCAGGTCGTCCTTGCACTCGCTGGCGTTCTCGCAGCTGCCGCCGCTCTTTGTACGCCCATCATCGGAACAAGCCGCAGCGCCAAGCACGGCCACCAACAACGCCACCCGGCCAAGAACTGGCCATCTACTATTCATTGTGCGATCTGACATAATACGCATGACATGGCTCTTGTAAAACGAACGCAAAAGTCTTGGCGCCCATGAGGAGCGCCCCCGAGCGGCCTACTATAGAAATGAGCCCTTCACATATCAAGCCCGACGCATCCAACACCAACGCAGCCCACCCCCGTGCTCACTCGATTGCCTTGGCCTGCTGCCAAAGCGCCTCCATCTCGTCGAGCGAAGCGCTCTGCGGCGAGCGACCGCTCGCCAGCAGTCCGTTGAGCACGTAGGCAAAGCGGCGCTCGAACTTGACGCTGGCCGATTGCAGGGCCTGCTCGGCGTCGATGTCGAGCTTTCGCGCGACGTTGACCACGGCGAACAGCAAATCGCCCAGCTCTTCGGCTACACGCTCATCGGCGCTTTCAGCGCGATCGAGCAAGGCGCGCAGCTCGCCGACCTCCTCGTCGACCTTCTCCAGCGCACCGACGACCGTTGGCCAATCAAAGCCAAGCGCGCCGGCCTCTCGTCCAATGCGTTGGGCGCGAACCAGCGCACAAGGCGAACTCTTTGGGCTCTTGTTCACAACAGGGCTCCCTATCCAGTGGACATCGACCAGCGGCCGATTTCGGTTGTACCGAGCAGGATCAGACGTCTAGAATAGCGACGGTTCATCTTGTTTCAAATTGCAGCGCACTCGTCCACCCAGAGAGTACCCATCTCATGTCCTTTCGCTCCAAAGCGACGGGCGAAAGCCCGTTTTCCGCCCTGCTCAATTTGCTCATCCTCGTGGCCGTGGTTGCCTCGTCCTGGTTGATGGCGCCCCAGGCCGCCGCCCAGGGTGGCAACGCCGAGATGGAAGCCTTGCTCAAGCAGGCAGGCACCAGCACGCGCAAAGTCCAGCAGGGTCCGCTCGCGCCGCCGAGCGTAACGCCGGTCAACATGGACGTGCACTGGCGACTTTGGAAGCGCGTCGCCAACGCGGGCCAGGCCGGCGTCAGTGAACTCACAGCGTTTCGAAATGACGCTCGAAGCCTCGGCTACCACAACATGCCCACCCAGGCGATGGCCATCGTCACGCTGGCGCGTCGCGCCGAGCAGCAAGGTGGCGAGCCGACAATGATCATCCAGCTTTACCGCCAGGCGCAGCGCCTCGCTCCCGACTTGCCCTATCCGTATCTGGCCCATGCCTCGTACTTGTTTCGCAAACAGACCGCCGAGGTGCCCTCGATGGCCGCATCCTATTTCAAAGGCATCGAGCGCGGCGTTCGCTGGCTCGATACGCGGCTGGCCTGGCAGCTCAAGATCATCGTCCTGGCGCTGATCGCGCTACTTGGCGCGTCATTTGTCTTTCTCTTCACTCAGCTCGTGCGCTACTTCGGCATTGCCGCCTACGACGCAACCCGCGTTTTGCCGCGCGGCTTCTCCAGCGGCCAGACGGTCCTTCTAACCATCGTGCTTGTCGTCATGCCGGGCCTGCTGCTGCGCTCTCCCCTGCTTTCACTGATCATCTTGCTTGCGCTGGTCGCCGTCTTCCAACAGCTCAACGAGCGCATCGTCACGGCTGTGATCTTCTCCGCGCTGGCCCTGCTGCCCTTTGTCGATCATCACATGGGCGATCTCGTCAGCTTTCCAGGTAGCCGGGCCCAAGCGTTGATGCACGCCCAATACTTCGTCTGTGATCCGGCCTGCACCCAGGCGCTCGCAGACCAAGCCGGCGGACCGCAAGGCGACGCTCTAACTCGATTTACCCATGCCCTCGCAATCTACCGCACGGGCGACACCGCCCGCTTCCAGGCGCTCCTCACGATGCTCGACGGCGAGCCCGCCTGGCCGGTCGCGATTCGCGGCGAGGTCGACAACCTGCGCGGCGCGATCCATGTGGCCCTGGGCAAGCCCGAAGACGCTGCACCCTACCTGGTGGCTGCCCGCACAGCGCTACCAACGAGCGCGGCGCCATCTTTCAACATGATGCGCGCCTACCAACTGGCCGCCCAGGAAGCGGAGGCCAACAGCGCACTCCAAGAAGCCAGCGCTCGCGACATGGCTGCGGTCGGCGCCTTCATCGAACAGGATCGCCGCGACGTGAACAACCAGTTGATGGTCCCGCCGCTTGGCCTTGGCCACTTCTGGAAACATCACACCGACCAGCAACGCGAAGACATCTCGATGATCGGCCCGATTTGGAACTCACTTGCAGGCGAGCGCCTTGTCTTGGACTGGGCACCCTATTTGGGCGGGTTGGGCTTGCTCATCGTGATTTTGTGCGCCCCACTGCGACGCATGCATCGCACCAGCACACCGTGCCCAAAATGTGGGCTCGCCCGCGATCCAAACGATGCCCACAAGATGGCCGGCCATCACTACTGTCTGCCCTGCTATCGCACCTTTCTCGCCGGCGCATCGCTGAGCTATGAGGCCCGCGTCCACAACGAGACCGTGCTCGGTCGACGCGACCGCATGCAGGCGTTTTTGAGGCGCACGCTCTCGCTGATCGTTCCCGGCACGGGCCACGCGCTGGCAGGTCACGCCTTGTTGGGCTTTGGCGTAACGTTCACCCTGATCTTTGCCGCCCTGGCCCTGTGGCAACCCATGGGCATCTGGCGCTCACCCTTTGAGCTGTTCACCGGCGATTGGCTGGGACAGCGCGCCCTGGCCTGGGCCGCGCTCAGCATCTGTGCTTGTATTGGACTGAACGCGGCCTGGCGCGACATTGTGCCCACGCGTATCGAATCACCCCGCGCCAGGAAATCCCCATGAGCGAATTCAAGCTCGATTTTTCCAATCTGCCCGAAGACCTCACGGTGCCATCTTCGCTCATCGAGCCGGAGCCACCGCCACCTGAGCCCGAACCCACGCCGGAGCCGCTGCTTGGCTTCGCCGGCGACGATCAAGGCCAGACCACCAAGAAGAAAAAGACCAAGCACTCCAACGCCGGCGTTGTCGTTTTCCATCACAGCATCACGATCTTCTTGCTGCTCTTGCTGCTTGGCGTGGGCACCTGGTCGTATCTGACCTTCAACAAGTCGAGCTTCTTCACGACCGGCGCGGTCAACGCGCGCGCCGCCACCTACCACGCCCACCTGGTCGAGGCGCAGCTTTACCGCATCAGCACGGCTCTCGAGGTCGCCTACGTCGTCCAGGAGCGCTACCCGGCCCAGCTCGATGAACTCGTGGAAATGGGATTGTTGCTGCCCTCTGATTTGTATTATCCGCTGGGAATCCAGGGCTATGACTACGCCCGCGATCAAAAATCCTATCGGCTGCGGGTCATCGATGCCTCCGAGCCGGAAATCGAAATCATCACCGACTAAAACGGCAATTTGAAGCCGTCGAGGAGCACTTTGAGCGAGCGTGTGACCCAGACCATGGTTTTTGAGGAGGATGAAGTCGCCCGCTACCTCTATGGCCAACGCGATGAACACCTCAAGGCCCTCGAGGCAGCCCTCGATGTCGAGATCGGCGCGCGTGGCACCGAGTTGCATATCGCCGGTAGCCCGCCCGACGTCAGGCTGGCCGAGCTCGTGCTCAGCCAGCTCTACGTGCTTGCACGAAAGGGCCATCCGCTCACACCGGCCGAGGTCGCCCGCGCCGTGAGCATCTTGGCCGCCGACCCGCAGATCTCACTCAAGGACATCTTCTCCGATCAGGTCTTTGCCACGAAGCACTCCAAGGCGATCGTGCCCAAGGGTCTCAATCAAAAGATCTACGTCGATTCGATCCGCCGAAACGACATTGTCTTTGGGATTGGTCCGGCCGGCACGGGCAAGACCTACATGGCGATGGCCATGGCGCTGGCCGCCTACTTCGACAAGCGCGTCAAGCGCATCATCTTGACACGCCCGGCCGTGGAGGCCGGCGAGAAGCTCGGCTTCTTGCCCGGTGATTTGGCCGAGAAGGTCAACCCTTACCTGCGCCCCCTCTACGACGCCTTACACGACATGGTTGAGCTCGAGCGCGCTGAGAAGATGCTCGAGCGCGGAATCGTCGAGGTCGCTCCACTTGCCTTCATGCGCGGGCGCACGCTCAACGACGCCTTCATCATCTTCGACGAGGCCCAGAACGCGACGTCGGCCCAGATCAAGATGTTTCTCACGCGCATCGGCTTCAATTCACAGACCGTGATCACCGGCGACATTACCCAGATCGACCTGCCCTCGCGAAAGATGAGCGGCTTGGTCGAGGCGCTCGACATCCTACATGGCATTCCCGGCATTGGTTTTTGCACCTTCAACGACACCGACGTCGTTCGCCACCCGCTGGTTCAGAAGATCATCAACGCCTACGACGTGCTTGACCAACAACATGAGCGCGAAGACGCCGAACAAGCTGGCGTTCGTGGCCGATGAGTGCCCCAAGCGCGTTGTAGGTCGCGCGACCGATGTGTTAGTCTGAGAACGGGTTGGATCTTCTCCCAATTCAAGCTCTTTCGCGCGGGATTCTCACGTCATGCCAGACAACAACAATCGCTACGACCAGATACCGCGCGCGCCCACCGAGCGAACCGGCAGCTCGACCACACTGCCCTTCGCACTTCCCGGCGAAGAGGAGGAGGACGCCGACGTCTTTTCAAGCGCGCGCTCTCCCGAGGAAGAAGCAGAAGAAGAGGTGCTGTCCTCGGTTGGTGCCGACGACTATGCGCCCTGGAGCTCTTCGCCGAACACCGCTGCGCTGCCGGCGATATCTTCGAGTACTTCGAGCCCCTCGATCGCCTCGCTGAAAAGCGAGAACAACACGAGCCGGCCCTGGATCAGCGTCCATACCATCGGCGGCGGCCCACCTCAGCGCGTCGAGATCCGAGGCAGCCGTTTTCTCATCGGCCGCGAGCGCGCCGACCTCGCGCTAAATGATCGCTTCGTATCGCGCTGGCACGCCCAGATCTTCATCGAAAATGGTGGCCTGATGCTCGAGGATCTGGGCAGCCACAACGGCATTTACCTGCGCGTCGCCGATGACTTTGCCCTCGAGGATCGCGACGAGATCATCGTCGGATGTCAACGTCTGATCTTTCGCACACGCCACGACGAATCCCCCGACGCTCCACGTGGCGTGCCCAGCCTGGGTGCGCCGATGCACAACACGCCGCGCCTGATCCTTGCGCTCGAAGATGGCCACATCGGCGCGATCTATCCCGTCGGCGATCGCATCACCATCGGCCGACAAAACGCTGACGTGGTTCCACCCCAAGACGATCTACTCTCCAAACAGCACGCGGCGATCCATCGGCGCGGTGATCAATATTTTCTCCACGACATGGGAAGCCAAAATGGCACCTTCATCCGGGTGCGAGGCGCCGTGGAGGTGATCGACGGCGACTGTTTCATGATCGGTCGCACTCGCCTGAGCATCTCCTACCCGTGATCGAGGCACCTCCCAGAGTCATTGGCGTCGCCCTGCTGACCGCGCTTGCGTGCATGGCCTGCTCCTGGACGCAGCCGCCCCGCGAAAAGGACGCCTTAGCGCCCATTTTGAGCGTTCAAGACCCGCTGTTTGCGCGTTCGACGGGCAAGGTCTTCTTGCTCCCTGAAGGGCTCTGGGCCTACCTGCCCGACGAGCAGACTCACGCGCTCGACAGCGCCCTTCCCGGCGCCATCGTGGCTTTTGATCCGGTCGCAAAGGAGGCCGCGGGCCATATTTTCACGGTCGTCATGACGCGCTCCTGGGGTCTGCTTCTTCAGCGCCTCGACGCCCAGCCGATCAATCGTGACTTTCGAGGCGCGCTCGTACCCGTAAAGCTCTCGGCTGTGGGCGCGCTGCCAGCCGGGCTGTGCACGGGCACCCAGGACGAGTTCGATGACGGCTGCTTTGCACGTCACGCATCCACGCGCTTCAATGTCTACGCGCTCACGGGCGACGGCTCCGGACGCCTGCTTCTCACCAATGATGCGGACTCTGAGAGCCTGACCATGCCTGCGGTGCGAGCAGCCCACGTCCACATTGGCTCCGATGGTGCGCGTAGCGTGTTTTCCAGTCCCCGCAGCAGCGGCCTGCCTGCTCGCTGGATCGCGATCAGCACGCCGCGGGCGAGCGTGCCAACCTCGCCAGTCGCGATCGCGTCCTCGCCGGAGTGTGAACGCGCATCAGGACTGACTGGACTGCGCACTGAGCACGTGATCGTGGCCAACAGCGCCCCTACCAGCCACCCGCTCGAGGTCGAATCGGCGGCCTTTAACCAGGGTGTTGACGCGCTGGTTTATTGCACGTCCGCTGGTGCAACGATCGTCACGCCGGCCATCCACCGGCCCATGCTTGTTGCCGGCGGCCAGTTCGTGCTCGGCAGCTCAATTTTGGGCCTTCGCCCTGTGCGCCTGCCCGCGATTTCGGCGCTTGAGCGCTCGCTGCTCGCTCAGGCGGCAGCGAGCAGCGCGCGCGGCGACTTCGCGCTGGCTGATTTCGCCCTCGAGATCGTGCTCCAAGGCCAACCCGAGCAGCGGTGGGCTCACGATCTGGCCGTGCAGGCCATGCAGCTCACGGCCACGGCGGGCCGGCCCGAGGCCGCGCTTCGCCAGGGTTTCAAAGGAACGCGCAACGCCTGGAACCGCGAGAACGACACGCTCTACAATGTTGGTATGGCTGCGGCCCTGGCCGCCCTCGGACTGCAAGGCGAGTATATGGCGCTGGCCTCGCGGCTGCCCGAGATCGCCTCGAACGCCCATGACAACGAGCTCGTCGCCTGGTTGATGTGGGATCACTTTCGAAAGCGCATCGCTGCGGGGCGTGAAATCCCCCTGCTCGAGTTCGAGGAGGCCGAGCGCCTCATGCTCACTAACAAGAGCGAGCTCTGGGCACTGGCCGTGCGGGCGATGGCGATGCGCCACGGCGCCGCCCACGCCAGCCCCTCGACCCAGGCCGCCCACACTGCCGCCGACGCCGCCTTCACTCGCCACAAGCTCGAGGCGCTGTGGCAGGCCTATACCGACG
>JACCWM010000096.1 GCA_013697635.1 Lujinxingiaceae bacterium
GGGTGTCGGTCACCATCTGAGCACCTCCTTGGTATGGGTGAACTCAGACGCTGTGCCTTAGTTGCTGACGCCGTGTCCAGAATGGGGAATTCTAATTGTCGTCACTGAGGCGAAGTAATTGTCGCTGAGCACGGAGTACATCCTCAAAGGCTTCGACGCTTTTTTGGCGAAGCCCTTCTATCTGGAGGATTTGTTCGGCGTGCTCGACGGGTGCTATCACCGCCAGAGTCGCGTCCCCTGAGGTGGAGAGTCGTGTCCCCTGAGGTGGCGGCGCTCCCAAGTCGTGTCCCCTGATGAGGCTGATCCGGGCTATCGGATCAAGTAGCCCACACTGGTCGAGGTGGGCATGCTGCCCGGTTGGGTGAGCAGATCGATGTGGATCGGCAAAACGCCGGCGGTGGCCCGATCGGCAAAGGGCAGCGCGGGATTCGGCCAGAGGCTGCCGGGACGAATCCGGCGCGCGTTGTCGAAGCTCACGGTCACCGAGCCACCAAAACGATCGATGCGAAGGTGAGTCACGCCGCTGGTCCAGCCCTGGGTCAGGGGCCCATAGCTCGCTCCCCCATTGGTGCTGAGCTCGACGCGGGCGTTGGGCTCCTGGTTGTCGGGGTGCTTGAGCTGGATGGGAATGACGTCGAACAGCTCGCTGACCGAGTCGGTGCCGTCGGATGTAAGCGTGGAGGTCACGTGCACGCCGCGCGCGTCGACGCGAAAGACGCGCTCGTAGTGCACGCTGCCTTGCAGGCTAGTGTTGGCCGCCGGGCAGCGCATAGCATCGGTGCAGGAGGCGTTTGGATCGCTGAGCACGCCGCTCACGGTGACGGTGGCCGATGTCTGATGGGCGTTGATGTCGTAGACGGCCACCGGCGAGCGTTGCCGGGCGCTGGAGAAGGGAGCTCCGCTCTGGTCATAGCCTGTGATGGCATGCACCGCCCAGTTGCGCGCGTTGCTCCAGACGTCCGGGTAGATCGCGCCGCCCGGAGCGTTGTTCTGGGTGCCAAAGGCCCTACCCAGGATGGCCGATCCGGTGCTGGGGGTCCAAAACGAGGAGAGGTTGCCACCGCCAAAGCCAGCGAGCCTGCCGGACCATTCGTGAAAGAGCGTGCCCGTATATAAGACGCCGCCGAAACCACCCAACCGGAAGACTAAGAAGCGCCCTCCGTCGTTGAGATCGATGATGAAGTCTTCGCTGCGCTGATACGGGGCGCTAAAGAGCTCCGCGTCTTGCTGCTGGAGCGCGATGAGGCGCGCGTAAAAGCCGGGCTCGTAATGCGTCGCGGCGTGATTGATGTGCTCAATCCAATGAATCCTGCTCCAAGGCCCGGGCTCGCTCGCAAGGGGTGTGACCAAGGTCGGGGAGCGCTGAGGTAGATGCGTGGCGATGTAGGCCCGCATTTGGCTCTCGTCCAAGATGTCCGAGCGGGTTTTGATGCGAAACAGCGCCTCATCGGTTCGCATGCTCACGGCCCAATCTTTGAAGTGGGGAGCCCACTGATCGTTGGCTAGCCCATAGCCGGTGCAACAGTTGAAGTGGGTGGGGCTTAGAAAGAGGGCGTCGGGCTCGCGCAGGCTCATGTAGGCCTGCGCGCGAGCCACCCCCTCCAGGGCGCGATCGATGACGGCGTCTTTGAAGAGCAGTGCCCCCCAACTCAGAAAGTAGAGCCCGAGGCCGGAATAAGAGCCATCAATACCGCTCTTGGCGCCGTGATGCTCGAGTCCACCAGGTTGAATGAGCTCTTCGAGCACGTAGTGAGCGCGGGCCCGGGCGCGCTCCATGCTGCCAGCATGGCCACCCTCCTCGAGCGCCTGGGCGGTATAGTAGATGCCCGGGATCTGGAAAAACTCCATGTCTCCACCACCCTGGCCATGAGGCGTGTAGCCGTCGTTGCGGTCAAAGATCTCTTTTAAGCCGCTCAGATAGGCCTGGCGAACGCTGTGCGGAACCACATGCTTGAAGGCGTGGTAGGCTTTGCCTGCCATGAGCAGCGCGCCCCCGGTGAAGTCGCTGCGCGTGCCGCTTCCGGCTGCCAGGTCCTTGTGCCACATCATCAGATAAACGGCTGATGCCACAAAGAGGCGACGTTGTAACGCCGTGGACTGGAACTGGGGATTGCCCGGATAATCCCACTCGATCCAGAAGCTCGCCCCGATGGGATCGAAGAACTGGCCACGGCCGACGGTCATCTTGATGCCGGCGATGCTCTCGATGCTCTGGAGCGTGAAGTATTGCGAATGGGTGAGAAATCCCACCGGATTGGGAAACGTATAGCCGCGGTTCTCCATGACCAACCAGGCCCTGGTGACCTCGTCAACGTGGCCAAGGAAGGCCGGCTCGTAGGTAAAAGGACTGCGATCGATGTCAAAGTCGCTCTCGGAGAAGCAGGCCATGTAGTTTCGCAGTGTCGCCTGGTAGTCGGCAAATTGCGGAAGCACCGGCGAGCCGGCCTCGGCACCGCAGTCAAACACCACCCCGGAGGCTGTGACGGTGAAGGCGGCAGGGCTGGTTGAGACCCCAGAGGTGGCCTCAGCGCCAGCCACGCCCACGGCATGGTAGTCGTGCTCTCCCAGGGCGAAGGGCGGCGCTTTGAAGACGCACGCGGTGGCATCCTGGCAGGTGTGAATGCGTATGGAATCCACCCAGATCTCGATCGCCGCGAGCGCGACCTCGGTGTTGCTCAAGACCGTAAAGGTCACCGCCTCAAGCTCGTGGGGAGACTGCGGGGCGTGATCGATCTGCAGCGTGATGAGCGGCGGATCCGTCGGCGCATCGTTCTCGGGCAGGCGCCCATCGTTCTCGGGCAGGCGCCCATCGTTCTCGGGCAGGCGCCCATCGGTCTCGGGCAGGCGCCCATCGGTCTCGGGCAGGCGCCCATCGGTCTCGGACAGGCGCCCATCCGGCAAAGTCGCGGAATCCAGCCCCCGATCGATCCCGACGTCTTTGCCAGATATCGAAACATCGAGCTCGCCTTGAACGATGCAGGCGCCAAGGCCCAACGCGGCTAGCAAAAACAGGTATCGCATGACAATGCTCGAATCGAGAGGGCGAGCAAAATGAGAGCGGACTACAAGCGCAAATTAAGTAGGGCAACCAGGGTAATTGACCTAACATCAACAGGCAGCCACCATAGCAATTCCAGCTGGACAAATCAAATTGGGGCGTGAAACTGGCAGAGGCCGGCAGGGCGTAAAGTATTTGCCGGTCTTCCCTGCGGAGGTCACGTCACGCTCGTGCCATTGACAGTCATCGGCGTTCCTGATCGCGAGTTATCATGGTCGAAAACGATCAATCCGTAGCGTATCTGCTGAGGTGGCGGCGCGTTGCCGGCCAGCTCTCAGCGTGGTTTGGCGAACACCGCCGTCCAGTGATGGGAGCCAGAGTCGAGCTTGACGTAGCCAATACCGACGTGGACGAAGTTTGAACTCATGATGATGCTGCAGTGGCCCGGTGAGTTCATCCAGGAAGTGACGACGCCCGCAGCCGAGGTCTGGCCACGGGCGACGTTCTCGCCAGCGGTGCTCCAATTATAACCTTCGCGCGTCAAACGTTGGCCAAGCGAGCTGCCGTCGGAGCCGGCATGGCTCATCACGCCGTGGTTGGCCTGGTCTAGGGAGTGACAGCGCGCCGACTGGTAGACGAGCGTCTGCACCTGCAATGGACCCACGGCCGGGTAGTTGACCGTACCACAGGTCGCCCCCTGAGCCCGCCGCTCGTTAAACAGAGGCACGACCTGCGCCTCGAAGCTCTGCCAGCCGGCCGGCCAAGTGGCCAGATTACGACAGTCGTACGCGCAGTCGCTGTCCTGAGCCGGACTGCACCCGGTCGGGCAACAGCCATCGTTGTTACTGCACTGGGTAATGGGAGCATTAGAGCAGGCTGCCGTGCAGTCTTGCGCGCTACCGACGAGGGTGTCCACCGTACAGGAGTTGCCATCATTGCAGCTGGTCGGACAGGAGCCGGGAGGATCACAGGTCTCGTTGGGATCGATGGTGCTGTCTCCACAACGCGGCGGCTCCGGCTCGACATCTCCATCTGAGATGTCCGCAATGACGTCGGGAGCGCTGGCCGTGTCACCGGGCAGATCGTCCGTGTCGGCCTGCTCGCCAACATCTCGTGTGGAGTCCGTGTCGGCCTGCTCGCCAACGTCTCGTGTGGAGTCCGTGTCGGCGTGCCCGCCAACGTCTCGTTTGGAGTCCGTGTCGGTCTGCTCGCCAACGTCTTGTTTGGAGTACGTGTCGTCCGGTGTGGTCCCATCGCGATGGACAGCGTCGACGCCATCCTGGCCGGTCGAGAGCAGATTCAGCTCGCCCACATTGAGGCAGCCCAGCCAGCCGGTGGCCAGCAACACCAACGATGACCCGTCGATACATTCGCGTCCTGCCGTGGCAATGTCAGAGTCAGGGTATTGCAAGATCGTATCGAAATGATAGCAGCGCGTTTTGTCATAGCAACAAGTAACTTTGTGCGTCACCTCCGCTGAGGGCGGTGCGCTAACTCTTCGAGGCGACAAAGCCGTCGATGACGCCTTTGATGACGGCCAGTTGCATACCGGCGCGGCGAGTAAAGTAGTCTTGTTCGTCCGGGCCACTGGCTTCGTCGTAGCCCAGATCGAAGACGCAGCGCAATAGATCGACGCCTTCGCGTAGCTGACCGGCTTCGCACAGCGCTTCGCCAAGATTGATCAGGGCGTTGTAGTCGTACTGGTCGAGCTCGACGGCGCGCTGCAAGGCTTTGAGGGCGGCCGATTTGAGGCTCTGGCGCCGGTAGGTCACCCCGAGCAGGACCCAGAAATCGACATTGAGCCCAGGGCAAGCCAGGCTTCCAACGCTGGAAATAACCGTAATTGCTCAGGAAAACGCCCTTACGCCCCGGGCAGTCGCGTTACAGATTGTGTGGAGGTTCCCGATGAATGTTTGGAGTTTGCTCGTGTGCGCCATGCTGGTCCTTATCGGCTGTCAGAACAGCCCCTCGAATACGGCCGCGCCCGTCGCGGCCGAGGCGTCGGTGCCGCAAGTGACTGAGGTGCCGGGTGCGCCGAGAAGTCCGGTGGCAGAGAAGGCCGAGGTGATGTCGGACATTGAGGAGGCGAGGGTACGGGAGCTGCTCGCGAGCTGGCTCGAGGCGCAAAACGAGGGGGACTTTGAGGGCTATGCTGAGCTTTATGCGGAGCGCTTCTACGGCATTCGTCGAAGTGGCGAGCGCATTCGGCGCTTCGACCGGGAGGGGTGGCTCGCGGATCGGCAGCGGATGTTTCAGATGCCCATGCAGGTCGAGGCCAAAGACGTCCAGATCACGAGTTCGCCGCACATGGCGGTGGTGATCTTTGAGCAGACTTGGGGATCGGGCACTTATCAGGATGTGGGGCGAAAGCAGCTCGTTGTGGTGCGCGATGTGGCGAGCCTTCGCCTCGCGCGCGAAGAGATGCTCGATTCGGTCGTCGTCGCACCGAGCGAGGAGACTGGCGGCTACGGGTTGAGCGATGTGGCCTTCTTGCTGCAAGCCGGTGCGCACCGCTACGTCGTGCTCGACGCTCAGCCGGGCACGATGGCGTGGGATTGGGCCGCGCCCGAGATCGTGCGCTTCGAGACGACGGCGCTGGCCGAGGTAGTCTACGCGAGAGTGCCGGAGCGGCTGCGCGCTTACCAGGGCAGCGCGGTGACGCTCTATGGGGCGCACGGCGTCAGTTGCCAGGCCCAGCTTGGCCAAATCTTCTTGCACTCGCGAGCTAGCCCCACGTTTGGTGCCCAGGCGGACTGGGAAGGACAAGGACATGAGGGCAACCCGCCGACCGAAGAGGCCGAGATTGCCAGGTGGACCTTCGAGATGGGCGTGCCCATCGTCGTGGCGCGCGTGGAGGGCACGGACTGTGCGGACAAAGGGGCGATCTGGGCGCGCAGCCAGGCGGTGGCGACACCCGTGGTGGTGTATGAGCCGCTGGCACTCTCCAAGGCCGTGCGCGAGGCCGTGCTGGCGAGCTTCGAAGGGCTGACGCCGTGGCGCGAGGAGCAGCGCGCCTTCAAAGCGGAGCTTCCCGCGCTCAAGCAAAAATGGATGTATTACGACGGCGCCAAGCCCGTGGTTACGGCCTTTCGAAGTCCCAGCGGCCACACCTTCGCCAACGTCGTTGCCCACGCTGGCCAGGGCTGCGGCGGTTACGAGGGCTTGCTCTGGATCCTCTTCGAGCGCCAGGCCGACGCAAGCTGGAAAGTCGTCAGCGATACGGCCGCGCGCCAGAGCTACTTCCACCCCGCTACGGCGATCGATCTCGACGCCAGCGGCCACCCGGTCTTCGTTGGCAGCGACCACGATGGCCAGGAGATGATCTACCGCCGCCAGGGGGAGAACTACAAGCAGGCAACGAGGCTGACGATCATGGATTACGCTTGCCGGTGCTGAGTTGGCGCCGGTGTCGGCTCCCCTGCCCCCCCGACGCCCCTGCCCCCCCGACCAACCGACAATGACGCTAGACAGGAGTGAACGATGAACAGCCGCAGAACCTCCGTGACCCATCCCCTTCGCGTGGACTGGATTCGGCCCGAAGACGTCCCCCAGTTCGCCGGCCGGCTCGGGCTGACGTTTGCTCCGGGCAAGTGGCAACCCGAGGGCCACACCGCATTCTGGGATCGCGATCTCGAGGCCGATCTCACCCGCCTTCGCGACGCTTGGACTACCGACTGCCTCGTCACGCTGAACGAGGGACACGAGCTCGAGAGGCTGCGCATCCCGACGCTCTGTGAGCGCGCCGTTGCGGCCGGAATCGAGAGCCTCTACTTCCCAATCCCGGACCAGGGCATCCCCTCCGATCCGGGCGCGTTCGCCGAATTGTGCGCTCAGATCACCGAGCGGCTCGCCGATGGCCGCCGCGTCGTCGTGCACTGCATGGGCGGCCTCGGACGAAGCGGGCTCGTCGCCGCGGCCTGCATCATCGGCCTCGGATACTCTTCCGAGCAGGCCATCGCCCTCGTCCGAAACGCTCGCCCGGGCGCTGTCGAAAACACGGCCCAGGAGAGGTTTCTTGCGGGCGTCGCGCCGGCGTGATCCTGCAGTACGCGAGGCGATGCTCGAGCCCTCGGTGGAGCAAAGATTGTCGACCTCGGCCATGGTGCCGAGGTCGTGATCAACAAGGCCATCGCCTCCCGAAAGGAGAAAATTTAACGAGGCTGACTCACTGCTTGTCGTTCCTCTCCTCCAAAGATCTGCTCATAAACACGGAGCTTCTCCTCGAGCCCGGCGAAGAAGGTGCGAAGGAAGTAGAGGCGAACGAAGAGGAGGGCTCCCGGGGCCATGGGGTGGAGGCGAGGCCGATAGGAGCCATACCATCGAAGGGCGCTCGCCATAGCCTCCCGAGGTTCGACAACGACCGTGGCTCCTCCCTGAAGAGGATGGGATGGGTTGCTTTCGTAGGAGAAGGACCGTCCCGGCTCAAAGCGAGTAATGGAGTAAGATGGGCGGGCCTTGAGCGGGCCGAGTTTATAGGTTGCTTGCACCATGGCCCCTTCCATTAGTTCCACGGGCTCGACCTCATCGACGTCGACGGGCCAGATCGGGCTGCGAGAAGGCTCCTGGAAGGCTTCTTTGATCAGACGCCATAATTCCTCAGGGGGCAAGGAGCTTTCAATGGTTCTGTCAAAATCGATGGATAAGATAAATGCCCTCGCTGTGCGGAGTCAAAATGCCCGACATGATTGCAAAACGTCGGTCCACAAGCACCCATGACAACTCCCAATCTTTGCCTGCCCCTCACTGTAAGTAAGGGGCGAGGATACCAGCGAGCTCGGCCTGATTGGCGGGCTCGAGCAGACGAGCGAGCTCAGTCTGATCGACGGCGGCAAAGGCCGCATCCGTGGGAGCGAAGACAGGAGGAAGCACGACGGCGTCAAGGACGTGAATCACACCGTTCGTCGTTTCGATGTCGGTTACGGTAATCTGCGCCCCCGCATAAAACCATTTGCCGTCCTCTGTCGTAATCGCTGCCTCAGCCCCATTGAGCGTCTCGACATCGGCCACACTCAAATCACTGGATAGCGCCACCGACCCCAGAACATGGAAGGTCAAGATTTTTGATAGGAGACCCATCTGTTCATTTCACTTCCTGCAAAGATCGGCGTTACAGCCGCTCTATTGTCCGCGTACGTAGCTGACGGTCTTTTGATTCGTGTCATAGACGACGGCGTGCATCACGCCCAGATCGTCTGTGGTGACGCGTGGAAAGAAGCCACGAACGACGCTGGTGATGTGCCAGCTCTGCCAGGCCGAGCCGTTCCAGCGCGCGTAGTGCATCGGGTTGTCGAATTGGTCTGCTGGATTTCGCAGCATGTAGACCAGATGCACGCCGCCGAAGCGGTCGATCGTGATGTCGGGCCACAGACCATCTTCGGCGACGACTCGCTCGGTGTTCCAGTCCGTGCCCAGGCGGCGAATGATCCGCAGTCCGTCGCCGGGCTCGCGGTAGTAGACGATCACCGGGCTGTCGTCAGGATCGAGCGCCATGCCGTGCACCGATGAGATCGACTCGTTCACCGTCTGATAGCTCCAGGCGCCCTGGGCGCTGCGCTCGGCGACGACGGCGATCTGCTCGGCGCCGATTTGAAAGGAAATGATCGGACGGCCGTCGCGCGTGGCGTCGATGTTCGTCCAGGACGGCCGGCGGGCGTCGGGCACCGTCAGATACTCCGAGCTTCGCTGGCCCTGGGCATCGCGGCGCGCATAAAGCACCTTCTCGCCATAATCGACCAGCACGACCATGTGCACGGTGTTGGCCGAATCGATGACGATGTCGACCTGGCCGTTTCTGCCTTCGAGCGGAATATCGAAATCATGCCAACCTGAAGCATCCTGCCAGTAATGCTTGAGCGTCTGGTAGCGGCTCAAAATCATGTGCGGCGTGCCGTCAGCCTCGAGAGCGAGGCGAACGTCACCGTCGCCGTTGGTGAGCACGGCGACGTCCTGGGAAAACCACTGATTGGCGACCATGCGTGCATAGCGCAGACGGTTGGTCTTGGGGTCGATGAAGGCCACGGCCTGCGCCCCATCGGCTGTCACCGCGATGTCGAAGCGATCATGCACGTAGCCGACGTCACTGAAGATGTCGGAGGCGGTAAAGGTACAACAAGGCGCGATGCACACGTTCAAACCCGGCTGGCACGTCGCCTCGCCAGCACAATCGCCGTGGGCAAGGCACTCGACGCATTGGCCGTCGGCCGGGTTGCAAACGCCGCTTGAACAAGTCACGGCCGCACATCGGTCGCTGGCCGTATCCTGGCCGTTGCCCGGCACATCGTCGCCCAGCGCATCAGCTCCACTGCTGGTGTCGGCCCCGGTGCTGGTATCCGCACCGCCTTCAGTGTCACGACCGCTGTCGCCTGGCTGATTATTGGAGGTGTTAACGTCTGCGGCGGCGCTGTCACGCTCGCCATGATGCGCACCGTCGAGCGCTGCGTCCGAATCCCCGTGCTGAACTGGAAGCGCGCTCTCGGCACACCCACTTAGCATCACGGCAACGACGAACAAGGCGCAGAGTTTATAGGCGGTTTTCACAGAACGTCCTCAGAGACTAAAACCTGGCAGGTTGGCTCGAGCATGGTTGCACGCGGCCATCGTAGCGAGAGCATCCACAACACGCAACCTGGTCACCCTGACGGGGGATGCAGGCAGGCTTCCAACTCGGGAAACACACACGGTTATTGACGAATAAGCACCCACACCCCCGAAATTAAGGCTCGACGAGGTGGGGCGCGAGGCCGTTGACCGAGGTGAGTACGGCGTCTAAGTGCGCGGCGAGCGCTTGGGGGTGGCTGAGCATGGGCAAATGGCCGGAGGCGATACTGAAAACCTCTTGAGCCGCAAGGTTGGCGGCCATTTTTTCTTGCAGGGCGAGCGCAAACTCGGGATCCTCGGTGAGCTTGACGTACCCGGTGGCCAGGGCGGGCAGCGGGGCGCTGGGGCGGTCGAGATACAGGGCGCGCGACTCCGGAACGAAGCGCTCAATCACTTCGCTGGCCAATGTGTCGGAGAGCCCGCTGCAAAGGCTCGTGCGAATCGCGCCGTCCGGGGGCCGGGTACCAAGCAGGCGCATCAGCACGCGGATCAACGTACGCTGTGGCTGGGGCAGACAGGAGACAAACGAGTTGGCCCCCTTGGGAATCACGGCGCCGACGCCGACGATGCCGACGACGCGCTCTGGCAAACGCGCGGCAAGCTCGACGGCGACGATGCCGCTGATCGAGTGGGCCACCAAGATCACGTGCTCGAGCGGGCCGGCCTCGATTTGCGCCTGGACGTGGTCGACATAGTCCGACAAGCCCAGATGCTTTCGCTGCGCGTCGGTGCCATCACGAAAGGGAAAGTCCACGGCGAAGGCCGGGCGCTCGAGCAAGGGTTCTACGTCGCGCCAGATCCAGGCACCCAGGCCGGCGCCGTGGAGTAAGACCAATCCGACGGGTCTTGATTGTGGGTTCATCGTGTGTCCTGGGAAGATCGCGTTTCTGTGGGCCTAGGGCCGGGTGAAGCCAGGCTTCCAACTCGGGAAACACACACGGTTATTGACGACTAAGCACCTACACCCCCGAAATTAGCGCTCGACGAGGTGGGCCGCGAGGCCGTTGACCGAGGAGTGCCAGGCGTCGGCTTTGAGCTCGACAGTGGCAAAAGCTTTGACCATGGCGGCGCTGAGCTCGGCGGGGTCGATGTCGGGGCCGTGCCAGGCAAAGAGGCTGGGGCCGGCGCCGGAGATCGAGCAGCCCATGGCGCCGGCGGCAAAGGCGGCCTTTTGGACGGCGGCAAAGCCGGGGATCAGGTGGGCGCGTTGGGGTTCGATCACGACGTCGCGTAGCGAGCGGGCGATCAGGTCGCGGTCGTCGGTGAAGCAGCCGGCGATGAAGCCGGCGATGTTGCTGGTCTGCTCGATGAAGGCCGCGCGCTCGACGTGGGCGGCGAGCACGCCGCGTGAGGTGCGGGTGTCGATGCGCATGTGGGGGTGGACGAGTACGCAGTTGATCGCGGGCGGCACGGGGATGCGGATCACGTCGGGCGGATCCATCGAGCGCACGAGCGTGAGGCCGCCGAGCAGGCAGGGCGCGATGTTGTCGCCGTGGGCTGCGCCGCTGGCGACCGCCTCGCCAATCAGGGCGTAGGTGAAGCGATCGGGCAAGGGCAGGCGCTCCTCGAGCAGGGCCGAGGCGGCGACGATCGCTGCGACCGCCGAGGCCGCCGAGCCGCCCATGCCGGAGCCGAGCGGGATGCCCTTGTCGATGGTGACGTCAAAGCCAAAATCGAGCTTGCGATCGGCGATCAGGCGCACCAGCCCTGCCGTGGCGGTGTTCTTGGACGGGTCCTCGGGCAGCGCGACGTCGGCGCCGTTGATCGCCAGGATGCGCACCTCGGGGCGCGCGCTGCGGGTGACGGTGACGCGATCACCGATGTGGTCGAGCGCAAATCCCAAAATGTCAAAGCCCACGGCCACGTTGCCGACCGTGGCCGGGGCGAAGGCCGTGGCCTGATTGAGTCCGATGTCGATGATCATAGCGTTGCCCCAAGGTAGGTGGCCAGGCGCAGCAAGTCGCCAAAGACGCCGCCGGCGGTGACCTCGGGTCCGGCGCCGGGCCCTTGCACGATCAGCGGGTTCTGGTCATAGCGGCGAGTGCGAAACTGCACGATGTTGTCGGTCAGACGGATGCGGGCAAAGGCGTGGTCGGTGGCATACGAGCTCAAGCTCACCGAGGCCTTACCTTCGCGGTCGACGCGGCCCACAAAGCGCAGCACCTCGCCGCGCTCTCGGGCGCGCTCGAGCAGCCCGCTCATCGCGGCGTCGTGAGCGGGCAGCTCGCGCAAGAAGGTGTCGACTGAGCCCGCTTGCAAGGCCGCGGGCACCAGACTCTCGATCGCGACGTCGCCAAGCTCGAGGCGAAGACCCATCTCGCGGGCCAGGATGACCAGCTTTCGGGCGACGTCCATGCCCGAGAGATCGTCTCGCGGGTCGGGTTCGGTGTAGCCCAAAGCGCGCGCCTCGATCACGATCTCGGAGAAGGGTTTGGAGCCGTCGAAGGCGTTGAACAAATAGGAGAGCGTGCCCGACAAGATGCCTTCGATCGCAATAATCTCGTCGCCGGTCTGGATCAGGTCGTTGAGCGTCTGAATGATCGGCAGCCCGGCGCCCACCGTCGTCTCGTAGAGATAGTGGCGGCGCAGGCTGCGCCCCAGTCGGCGAAGCTCGGCGTAGGTCTCGAAGGCGCCGCTGTTGGCTTTTTTGTTGGGGGTGATCACGTGGATGCCGCGCTCGAGCCAGGCCGCGTAGTGGCCGGCGAGCTCGTCGCTCGAGGTGCAGTCGATGATCACGGCGTGGGGCAGATAATCGGCGTGCACGTGGCCGACAAAGGCCTCGAGATCGAGCGCCTCGGCCTCGCTCTCAAAGGTCTGCTGCCAGCTGTGCAGATCGATCGGGCGCTCGCCAAGGTGCATTTTGCTCGAGGTGGCGATCGCGCGAACGCGCAGGTCGATCTTGAACTCGGCGCGCAGCCGCTCGAGCTGCTCGTGGAGCTGGGCTAGCAAGGTGGCGCCGACGTTGCCCGGGCCGATCAGCCCGATCGAGATCGTCTGGTTGGAGAGATAAAAACCCGAGTGCACGGCGCGAAGCGCGCGGGTGGTATCGCGCCCGCTGATCACGACCGAGATGTTGCGCTCCGAGGAGCCCTGAGCGATCGCGCGGATGTTGACGTTGGCCTTGCCCAGCGCGCCGAAGAACTTGGCGGCCACGCCCGGGATGCCGGCCATCTGATCGCCGACCACGGCCAGGATGCTGCAGTCCTCCTCGACATCGATGGTTTGGATCTGGCCCTGGTGCAGCTCGGCGTAAAACGCGCGCTCCACGGCCGTTCGCGCCATCTGCACGTGGCCGCGCGGGATCGCAAAACAGATCGAGTGCTCGGAGCTGCCCTGGGAGATCATGACCACCGAGACGCCGGCCTCGCGCAGCGCGCCAAAGAGCCGGCTTGCGATACCGGGCACGCCGATCATGCCCGTGCCCTCGACGTTGAACAGGGCCATGGTGTCGATCGTGGCAAAGCCCTTGATCGTCGACTCGGTCGAGCCGTGCAGGTGGATGCGCGTGCCGGCAAAGCTCGGGTTGAAGGTGTTACGGATAAAGATCGGGATCGCGCGCTCGACGGCCGGCGCCATCGTGCTCGGGTGCACGACCTTGGCGCCAAAGTAGGCCAGCTCCATGGCCTCGTGATAGGAGAGTTCGCTGAGCACCTGGGCGTCGGGCACCTGGCGCGGATCGGCGCTCATCACGCCGTCGACATCGGTCCAGATCGTGATCGAGGCGGCGTCCAGGCAGGCCCCGAAGATCGAGGCCGAGTAATCGCTGCCGTTGCGTCCCAGCGTGGTCGGGATGCCCTCGATCGTCGAGGCGACAAAGCCGGTGATGACCAGCGTGTCGAGCTCGCGCTCTTCCAGCCAGCGCTCCAGGCGAAGGCGCGAGACCTGCCAGTCGATCACCGGGCCAAGCTCGCCGGGCACGACGATGAGCACCTGGCGCGCGTCCAGCCACTGTGCGCGCGCGCCGCCTGCCAACATGCTCTCGGCCAGCATCTGTGCCGACCAAAGCTCGCCAAAACCCGAGATCAGATCGAGCGCGCCTTCGGATTGGCCGCGAAGCAGCCACAGCGCGTGCAAGATGTCTTCGATGTCGGAGAAGTCGGTGGCGAGCCTGCCCAAGAGCGCCTCGGCGCGCTCGGCGGGCACAAGCGCCATGACCGTATCGACGTGGCGCTTGTGCAACTCGGCCAGGCGCTGCTTGTAGATCAAGTCGCGCCCGCTGGCCAAGGCCACGAGCTCGATGAGCGCGTTGGTCACGCCCGACATCGCCGAGACGACGACCGCCTGGCGCGCACCACCGCCTTGCTCGAAGAGCACCTGAGCGACCTGGCGATAGCGCTCGGCATTGGCCACGCTCGTGCCACCGAATTTATGGACTACCCATGCTGAGCTGCTCACGCGATCCGACTCCACTGCTTGGTTGCTGATTGGGATTTACGAAACGTCGCCAAGGTAGAACGAGCGATCACCAATTAGCAATTGGTAATTCGCGCCCGCGCGCTCAAGTGCAGCGCTCTTCGAGGGCTTTGAAGAAGCGCGCGGCATGCAGCCCGTCGACGAGCCCGTGGTGGGCGGTGAGCTGCACGCTGACCGAGGCGCGCCGGGCATCGTCGACGACGATACGCCCCCAGGCCAGGCGTACATTGGAGTCGCCGGCGCGCGCGGCATACGCGTGGCCTATCGATTGAAAGTCCAGCCAGGGCAGGCTGGTGACGTAGACGAGGTCGTCGCGCGCGTCGTCGTGGCCGGCATCGAGCGCGCTCAAGGCCTTGGTGGCCGCGGCGCGCGTGGCCGTGTCGGCGAAAAATGCCGCGCGGTCCTCCTGGAACTCGCCGGTGCAAAAGTTGAAGATCTCGGCCTCGTTGAGCACGGTGAAGGTCGGATGCACGCGGGCGTGCTCGACGACCTGATCGCCGCGGATGCGCTGTCGCAGCTCGGGCACGGCGTTGATCGCGGCCATCGACTCGTAGAGCATGGCCGCAAAGATCGACTCGCCCGCAGCCCGAGCGCGATTGCGAAGGCCCGTGACCTCGACGCGCACGCAGATGTCGAGGAAGGGGTCGTGAAAGCTGCGAAAGAACTCAAAGTGGCTGCGACGCGGCCAGCTCTGCAGATCGATATACTTCATGAACGTCTCAGCTTCTGGGTTCGATCGTCATCTTGAGGCCGTAGCGCGGGCGCTGCGTGATCGTGAGCTCTGGCTCGACCGGGTGGCCGGCGACCGGACGCAGACGGTAGCGGCTGGCGATCGTGGCCAGACACAGCTGCGCCTCCATGATTGCAAACGTGTTGCCGATGCACTGGCGCGGGCCGCCCAGGAAGGGAAAATAGGCAAAACGCGGCCGCTCAATGGGGTTTTGCGGATCGAAGCGCTCGGGATCGAAGCGCTCGGCATCAGGCCAGTACTTGGGATGGCGGTGGGTGACATAGGGGCAGATGAAGATGAACAGATTGGGCGGGATCTGGTAGCCGGAGATCACATCGGCCTCGTGCGACATGCGCGCGACCAGCGGAACCGGCGGATACAGGCGCATCGACTCGTCGATCACCATGCGCGTGTAGACGAGCTTTGGCAGATCCTCGAACGTGGGCGTGCGGCCAGCGAGCACCTCGTCGAGCTCGGCGTGCAGGCGCGCCTCGCAATCGGGATTTTGGCCCAGCAGATGCCAGGTCCAGCTCAGGGCGTTGGCCGTGGTCTCGTGGCCGGCCAAAAACATCGTCATCACCTCGTCGCGAAGCTGGACGTCGGTCATGCCCTCGCCGCTCTCTTCGTCGCGCGCTTCCATGAGCATGGTGAGCAGGTCGGCCGGCGCCTCGGCGCCCTCGGGCGCAGCACGGCGCTCGGCGATGATGCGCATCACGATCTGATTGAGGATGGCAATCGCGCGCTTGAGCTCGCGATTTCGCGCCGTGGGAAAACCCTGAGGCAACATGAACGGAAAACGTATGCGATCGAGTACGTAGTGCAGCGCGATGTCGAGCGCGCCGGAGACCTCGCTTGCATTGCTGCTGACATCGGCGCTGAGTAGCGTCTCGCCGACAATCTGCAAGGTGAGCTTCATCATCTCGTCGGCGACGTCGAAGGCCTCCTGGTTTTTTGCCCTGGGCGCCCAGTCCTTGGCCATGCGCTCAGCCGCGGCGGCCATCGAGGTGGCAAAGCCGGCGATGCGCTTTTTGTGAAAGGAGGGCTGGGCGATGCGGCGCTGGCGCAGCCAGAAATCGCCTTCGCTGGTGACCAGCCCATTGCCGATCAGCGCGCTCATGGCGGCATAACCCCGTGTCTTCTTGCGATAATTGCGATGATTCTTGATCAACAGGTGGGCAATGTCCTCGGGCTCGCTGAAGAGCGCGCCCGGCTGGTGGGCGAAGCGAAAGCGCACCACGTCGCCGTACTCTTGCTGGGCCTTCAAGAGCATGGTGAGGATGTCGTCTCGGAACTCGGCCAGATTGCCCAAAATGAGGCTGCCAGGCGGCCTCGCAATGGCTCGAAACGGCTTCGCTTCTTGTACCTGATTCATAGTGGGGCTCCCGATGAAGTCGCGATCGAGGGTGATGGGTAGGTCCGCCAGTGATGAAACGGCGCTATTATGCGCGCCGCGGCCTGTGAAAGCAAACCCTGGCCTCGTCGCGCGCTTTTATCCTAAACCGAGCTGTGTTAGAGACGGGGGCAATAAAAGGCGGTGATTTGGCCTTTTTAGCGAGGCAAAATTTGGACACCAACCTGCCGGCCAAACGGGCCGCCTGGAGAGAGTGATATGCAGCAAAGAGATGAAGAGGAGGCAAGCGCTCCTCTGGTGGCGTGGTTCGCGACGCCGCGAGGCTTTGTCGTATCGGCTGCCGTGCTGGTGGTCGTAGCCGTCGTGTTGCTGTTTGGCAACCTGTCGCGCATCGGTATCTGGGAGCCCTGGGAGGCCAGCGAAATCCAGGTCGCCCAGCAATACGTCAACCGCGCCGATTTCGTGGCCAACCCCGAGGATTTGAGCAAGCCTGGCTACAACTGGGCCGTGCCGACCTACGACGGTCAGCCCGTGGCGCGCCCGCTGCTCAAGACCTGGCTGATGGGCGCCTCGCTCATGATCGCCGGCGTCGATGACGCGCCCAAGATCGGTGCGCTGGAGTTCTCCGCGCGCTTTCCGCTGGCGTTTGCCGCCCTGCTCATGGTCCTGCTCGGCTACCTGTGGATGCGCCGCTACTTTGGCGGCTGGACGGCGCTGATGACCGGGCTTGCCACAGCGAGCTTGCCGGCGGTGTATCTGGGCGCGCAGCTTGCGACAAGCGAGATGCTGTTCATGGTGACCACCTCGCTTGCGATCATGGCCTTTGCACAGCTCGTCTTCGCCGACTCGAAGAAACTCCTCTGGGGCGCGCTCTTCGGCCTGGCGCTGGCGCTGGCCTTTCTCGACCAGCGTCTGCTCGGCCTGTACTTGCCGCTTGGCATCGTTGCAGCCTTTGCGCTCTCACAGCTCCCCTACCTGGAGGCGATGCGTCTTCGAGGCGATCCCGGCGCGCCCAAGCACGTCGGCGCGCTTGAGATCGGCCTGGGAACGGGCGCGCTGCTCGCTGCTGTGGCCACCTTGATCTGGGGTCTGGTGCGAAGCAGCGATGCGCCCGACAGTGTGGTGTTTTTGCCCCATGTCGGGCAGTGGGTCGCCGCGCTCGTGCCGATCTTCGTGATCGCCGCGGGCTTGTTGTTTGCGCGACAGACCTCGGTGGTAAAGAGCCTGGTCAGCCTGCCGGGCGCCGTGGCGGGGGCGATCGTGGCCGTGCCGCTGATCGCGGTCAGCATCGCTTACGGTGATGCAAATCCCGTCTTGCTCCAAGATGGCGAGGTGATCGGCAAGATCCCCGTATTCACCTATCTGCTCGAGAACCACCTGTTCTCGTCAAGTCTTGCCAGCGATCACATCCATTTTGCGATGTGGCTGCGCCAGGTGGGCTTTGCCATGCTGCCCTGGGTGGCGCTCGTGCCACTGGCGCTTGGCTACCTGGCGCGCTCGACGCGTCTGGAGGACGAGGACGGCGAGCCGATCACCGACTTGCTCAGCCCCCAGCTGGCGATTCAGCGCCTGTTGCTCGTGTGGATCTTTGCCGCCTTCGTGATCGTTGCGATCGCCGCCAGCCAGAACCACTACTACTATCCGGCCTACTTTCCGCTGATGGCCGGCGTCGGGCTGCTGATGACGGACGCGAAGTTCTGGAAGAGCGTGCGTTTGCGCCCGTTTTTGCTCGGCGCGATGGGCTTTACCGCAGTGGCGACGATCATGATGCTCGGCAAAGATCTGGAGCGCTATCCGACGCGCCTGATCGAGCTCTTCGTGCACCTGCAGCGCGATTTTACGCTGCCCGAGACCTACAGCTACGGCTCGACGCTCAAAGCGCTCAAATACGCCTCGATGCTGCTCCTGATGGCCTATTTTGGCGGTCTTGTCTCCTGGTTCATGCTCACCTTGCGCGACGTCAAGGGCCTGCCCTCGGCGGCCAAATCCTGGTGGAAGAGCCGGCGCGCGCCCAGCGAAGCCGCGTTGACACCGGGCGTCGATGGCACCACCGAGCATCCATCGCCTGCGGCGCGACGCGCCCAGGCTCGTGAGGCGTATCGCGACGAGGGCGGACTGCTCTCCAAGCTCGCCAGCCTGGTCGAAAAGCCCCAGGGCTACAGCGTGCTGCTTGCGGCCTCCTTTGTGGTCTTTGCCACGGTCGTCGCCTTTGATTTTGCGCCCAAGTTGAGCCATCACCTCTCTCAGCGCGGCGTCTACCAGACCTATCTCGACCGCGCCCAATCGGGCGAAGAGCTGTTTCGCTACCAGGTGCCCGCGACCCAAAAGTCGGTCTATCTCGACAACACGGCGACGATCTCGGCGAGCGCCGATTTTCTGACCCGCTTTGCCGCCGAGCCGCGCTTTTTCGCCGTGATCGCCCGCGACAAGCTCGCCCCGGTCAACACCGAGGTGCGCGCCGCCCACAAGCGAAACCTCACCGTGCTCGACGCCCGCTCCAGCCGCCTGCTGCTCGTCAGCAACCAGATCAAAGCTGGCGAGGAGGACCAGAACTTCGTGGCCGCAGCGATCGTCGAAGACGACAGCGAGGTTCAACGCCACGTACGCTTTGGCGACGAAGGCGCCCAGAGCTACGCCACCTTCGACAAGCAACTCGAGTTCTTGGGCTACAGCCTCAACAAGCCCATGGACGCCGATGGCATTGGCACCTACCGCTGGGGCGAGACGATGGTCTTGACGACCTACTACCGCGTGCTGCGCAAGGTGCCGGGCTCGCAAAAGATCTTCATGCACATCGATTTTCCCGGCAACCGCATCAACGGCGATCACGACCCGGTCAATGGCGAGTTCCCGACCAACCACTGGTTGCCCGGCGACATCGTCAAAGACGAGTTCAGCGTCGCGATCGAGCGCTACTCCTCGGTCGGCGTCTACAGCATGAACTTCGGCTTCTTTCGCGGCGCCAACCGCATGAGCGTCGAGCCGCGCTCGGCCCACGACGGCCAGAACCGCATCATGATGGGCCGCATCCGCGTCGAAGCATTTTAAGTCACTATGGAGCTCGCGCCATGGCCTGGAGAGTTGGAGTTGTTGCCGCGCTGTTGACGACGCTGGTTGCGGGCCACGCCTGGGCTCTCGAGTGCACGCCGGTGGCAACGATCGGAGGCGTGCGCTGCGAGGTCGACGACGTCGAGGATGAGCGCTTTGGTCAGGCGGTGTGGAGCCTCGTGCACGCCTCGCTCTATGACGACGAGCAGGCTTTCGCGGCGGGCAAGATCGGCGCCGCGCCGGTGGGGCCGGTGGTCCTGGCCGGCCGCACGTTTTATGCCGTGCACGCCGGCTTGCTCGAGATCGACCCCAGCGCAGGCCAGATCGTGGGCAGGGTGCGGTTTCCGGCGACGATTTCGGCGTTGAACGTGGTCGAGGGTGACGCGTCGTCGTTGATGGTGACGCTTCGCCACGAGAACTACAGTCTGCCAGACGCCGACCGAGAGCTCGTCGTGCGCCACCACCTCGATGCCAGGGGGCCGGGGCAACTGCGCTGGGGCGGGCGCCCGGCCGAGACGTTCAGCGTCTGGCGAGATGCTTCGTTTCGCGCCCAGACGCCCGATTCCAAGGCGTTGGCCGAAGACTATTTGCAGATGTTGGCCGAGCTCGAGCGCGCCGATACGACCAACCCCTTCTTTGCGTTTTTAGCCGGCGAACAATATCAGCGTGCGCAGCTCGAGGAGGAGGCTTTTGCGGCCTTCGAGCGCGCGGCCAATACGCCCCGGGCGAGCTTTTCCGATCTCTACATGCTCAGCGTCAAGCTCGAGGGCGCAGGCGCGCGCGCTGCCGCCCATGTGGCCTTCGAGCGCGGTTTCGCGGCGATGGAGGCCGACGGCATCCGGCCCGAGCGTCTGCTCTCGTTGATTGCCTACGCGGTGACCTTCTTCGGGATCCGTGAGGTCATCGAGCAGGCCGTCGAGCGCGGGGACGTCGCGCATGTCGACCTGCTCGTTTCACGGGTGCAGCGCGTCTTTCCTTTCGTCGAAGGCGGCCCCCACGCCTGGCGCGCGCTCGCGGATTGGATGCAGGAGCAGGGCCGTGCGGATCTGGCCCAGAAGTGGCGAGCGCACGCCGCGCAGGCCGAGAGTGGTGCCTTCTTTGAGATGAGCACCAAAGCCGCCCAGGTCGACCGCTTCTTGAACGCGATCGCGGGTCTGAGCCTTGCGCTGATCTTGATCGCGTTGATCGTGGGCATGCGCGGCGGCGTCGCCAGACGGCGGTTGCGCGAAGCTCAGCCCGAAGCGGGCGGGCGCTGGTGGATGCCCGTGCTCAAACTTCGCGAGGTGCTCGCGCCGATCTTGGTGCTGGCGATTTTGACGCCGTTGCCGTTTCTGGCCAGCACCCATGTTGCGGCCATCGGTGTCATCGCGGCCATGCCCACCGGCGTCTTCGAGGACGGTCTGGCAAGCCCCGAGGTCGAGCTCTGGCTCGACAAGCTCACCGCAAGCGAAGCCCGCGATGCCCTGGCAACGATCGCGCACAACGAGCGCGAGGCGCTCGTCTCTGGCGTCGCGCTCGCTGATAAGCCGCCGATCAACGCGCTGCTCATCGATGCGATCAACGCCCACTCCTACTCCCACCGCCTCGACCGATTCACCAGCGGCAGCTACGTCAGCCTCTTCTCGCAGGTCGCCCTAGACGACACCAGCGTCGTGAGCGCCCTGGATACCAACCCCTTGTACGCGCTCACGGGCCTGTTTCACGTGGCCCTTCTCATCTTGCTCGGCGGGCTCATCGGCAACTTCCTGCCACGGGTGGCCGGCGTCGTCCAACTGGCCCTACCCGGCGCCCCGGCCATCTTTGCCCCGCTCGGAGGCCTCATCCTCGCGGCCTTTCTGAGCGCAGCGCTGGCCCTTCTCGGCTTCGATTTCATCCTGCAAAACATCGCCACCCCTGGATTTGCCCGCTACTTCGGCCTGGAAGCGATCGCCAACGCCCCCCTCGACCACGACCGCACATGGGCCTACGCCACGATCGTCGCGACCCTGCTCATCCACGCCGCAGGCGTGCTCGTCGAGCGCCGCAGATGACGCGCGATGCCAGCCCGCCCTGGTACGGAACCCATCAAAACCCCTGCGCTCGAGTACTAGTCGACGTCAAGGCCAGCGTCGGCGATCACCGTCTGGCCGAAGTAGAGCATAGCCTTTTCCTGGCCAGATGGGGGCGCCGTGGCGCTCTCGTTGTGGCTACGCACGCGTGCGTTGAGGGCGCTGAATTCAGCGCGTAAGCGCGAAAGCTGCCCCATGACCTCCTCGCGCATCGGGTGGCCGGGCCGTCGTCGTCGTCGCCTGGCAGCGGGTGAAACTCCTCCCAGAACCAGGGCACGTTGAGGGCGCGGGCGAGCTCAACGGCCATGGGAAGGCCGCTCTCGTACAATGTGCTGGGCTTTGGGCGCAGCGTGCTCTCGTAGATCAGCAGGGCGAACATACCGAGCAGGCCCAGCGTTCCCAGAAAGCGCATCTTCAAGGAAGCAAGGCCTGCTCGGTTGCGAAGCTCGAGCCGATCCGGCGAGTCAAAATGTTCGGTGTAATGATCCATGCCGACTTCTCCATTGGCTCAATGTCGAGCACAGTAGACAACGTCTCAATTGCCAAAAGCAAGGATCACAATCAACAAAGTGACTGCGCGAGTTTTGTGGAAGTGGGGGATCGCTCAAACCACGCGGCGGCCTTGAATGACCCGGATGAGCACGGTGATGATCGCAAGTACGATGAGGATGTGAATGAAACCGTTGAGGGTAAAGGCCGTGACGAGTCCGACTGCCCACAAGACGAGGAGAATGACCGCAATAGTCCACAACATAAGAATTCCTTGGATTTGTTTTTAGAAAGATGTTGCGACTTCAGGAGAGCGAAACGTCATCCAGTTTCGATGCTCCTCTTGGAAGCGTTCTTCCATCCCATCAAGCATGCCCGATGGTTGACTCGAACACCTAGATTGCCGGGAACGTGAATTCGGCAATAGTGAACATATATACACTGGAAAAATAATCAAGTATTGACGGATCGTTGAGTCGCGCGGCCTAGCCTCTGATACCACGCCACAGTTACCACGCCACAGTGATTCGCTGGGCGGCTTTTCCCGCAGAGGCGCGAAGGCGCGAAGGCGCGAAGGCGCGAAGGCGCGAAGGCGCGAAGGCGCGAAGGCGCGAAGGCGCGAAGGCGCGAAGGCCCACTCGATCCGCATCCACTCTCAGGCTGTATTTATGCGGTCGAGAAGAGGGCGGCTGCAATCGGAGTACGCTTTATTATGATGTCGACCGGTGCTTTGAGACGGTTGTACGAGAGTCGCTCTTCCCAGGTTCTACGACGGCGCCCACGGTCGGCGGCCGATGCATAGGTATAGCGACGCGTGGGCGCGCTT
>JACCWM010000134.1 GCA_013697635.1 Lujinxingiaceae bacterium
ATGAAACACCGCGCCGCGCCAGAGTGAGGTCGCGCGCGTAACGGTCTTGGACCGTGCGGCGCGGCGCAGAATCGAAATCAGGCCTGTTCGAGGACACGCTCGTCGACGGTGAGCGTCGGCTGGTGGGCTATGGGGTCGAACTCGTCGGCCGCGTCGTCGACAATCTCGCCGGTGTTTGGATCGATTCTGGGGACGGTATTGCGCCGGCGATAGTGCCGGCTGATGCGCAGGTTCTGCTCGTTGATCGGGGCGAGCAAGCTGGCGCGAGCCTCGGGATCATGGAGGTGGTTGTGCCAGATGGTCAGCACGACGGTGAAGAAGCCGTCGAGCGCGGCGCGGTAGGCGATCTGGACTTGATCGTAGGTGACGCCGGGCTGACCCAGACTCGAGAGGCTCTCGCCGTAAACCTGATTCCTCATGGCGATGTTCTCGACAAAAGGCCCCAGATTGAGCGTTTGAACCTGGTCTACGAACTCGCTGGCGAGTTTGCCCAGTAGCACGTTGGTGGCCGCGTGCTGCTCCTCAAATGGCAGCGACGTGATCGGAAAGACACCCAGCGGCAAAACGGCCAGGCGAAGCTCCCGGGCGCATAGGCGAAGTGGGTGACCGACAGGCAGCTTCTCGAAGCTGAGCAGCTGGTCGTTGAAGCCGGAGATCGAATGATCGAGATCGTTGTCGGCCTGCACGGCGCCTTCGCGACGAAGCGGCTGCACACGCTGGCGGTTGCGCCAGGCGAAGCGCTTCTCGCTGGCGACGGTGACCAGGCCAAAGGCGTCGGCGACGCGCTCGGCCAGCGACCAATCGTCGATAAGCTTGCGCGGCCCCGGCGACAGCATCAAATCGAGCTGGCCCAGGCTGTACTTCATGCTGCCTTCGGTGGGTTTGTAGTAGTGGGCGAATAGATCCGATATACGCAACTGCTCCATGGGGAAGCCTCCTGCTGGGGTCGCCGGCGGGCGGTGCACAAGGTGAGAGTTTAAGCCGGTGACCAGCGTTCAAGGACACGTGGCACGATGCCTTGCCAAACCCCTACGACATCGCATGCTCGGCCACTGCTCCCGACGCTTGCTCAAAGGTTACCCCGGATCTAACGCACGCGATCGCCACGATTCGCGTAGGCCTTTTGCGGCTACTGCTGCCGCAAACTGATTGAAGGTGAGATCAGCTTTAGCAGATGAATTTCGGCAGAGCAAGCCGGCGCGCCACTTTTGTTTGAGCCGCACCTACGAGCGGGCATCTCCCATGAACTGGCGCAGCTCGCTGGCCAGCCAGAGCTTCTCGGCGTGGGTGTGGTTCATCGAAAATTTCAGGTGCCGCCTTTTGCCCAGGCCAAAGTGGACGCGATAGATATAGACTTGGCCATCTTTGACCATATCGACGCCAGAGAACTGTGTGGTCGCAAGCCTGATTGAGCGTTTACCAAACAAGCCGTCGTGCTCGATGCAGGTGTTCTCGGCGTCGGCGTGCAGCACGAACTCTCTCATGCGAAACATCGCCACGGCCCCGCGCAGTGCGCGAAGGCCCATCAAGAACAGGGCGATGCCGCCCATCAACATGAAAACTGACAGTGGCGCACCCCTGATGAGAAAAAAAGGCGCGAACATGAGCAGCCCGAGGGTGCACATGGTGAAGGGAGTCTTCAGATCGGGATCGGCCTGGATCTCTCGGATGAAGAATTGACGAGGGAAGCGAATCAACAACTTTTGGTCCGAGCGCTCGACGGTGATCCGGGAGTAGGAAGGCCGGGCAAACGCGCGTCCGCTGCGAAACTGCTCGACCATGGCGAAGCCGGCCTCGTTTCTGGCATCGATGTTAGCCTGGTCATTCTCGATGACCACCAGCGCCTGGCCTGGGTCGATCGCTTTGCTCGGGCCATGCAGAAGGTCGTGGAGCACCCGGGCGACGCTGGCATAGCGAGCGTCGACATCCGGCTCGAGCATGCCTTGCAAAACGCGCTCAAGCTGCTTTGAGACGTTGGTGACGCCGGAAAAATCGATCCGCATCTGGCGCTCGGGCAGCTCGCCAGGGTGCTTGCCGCTCAAAAGATGGACTGCGGTCGCGGCCAGCGCGTAGATGTCGGTGCCGGGCGCGGCCCGACCCATGAGCTGCTCGTGGGGCATGTAGCCGCTGGTGCCGACGATCGTCGAGCCGCCGATCGTGTTGGCGTTCATGGTCTGTACGGCCCCAAAGTCGATCAGCACATACTCGCCGCTCGGGCGGCGCACGATGTTCGACGGCTTGATGTCGCGGTGGATTACCGGCGGGCTGTGGGCATGGAGGTAGTCGAGAATCGCGAGCATCTCGGCCAGAAAGACACGGACCTGGGCCTCGTCGAAGAGCTGGTTTGCAGCGAGCAGCGCGCCTAGATCCTGGCCTTCGACGAACTCCTGGACGAGAAAAAAGCGCGCGCCGCCCTGCCCTTCGACGACAAAGGCATCGACATAGGCGGGAATGGCCGCGTGGTGAAGCTGGGCCAGCGTCTTGGCCTCACGCTCGAAGAGCTCGACGGCCTTCCAGCTCTCGACGCGCTCGACGCCAAGCTCTTTGACGACCACGGTGGCGCCGCTCTGGCGATCGATGGCAAGTGAGGTCTGACCCTGGCCGCCGTGGCCCAGCGGCTGCACGATCTCGAAGCGCTCGTGCAGCAAGAGCGCCGGCGTCTTAGCCAATATGTCGTCGCTCATTGTGCCTCATGCTCAATGTTGGTGCTCAGCGTGAACCGGAACTGGCGAGGGTTGCTCAATCCAGTGCAGCGAGCCCGCGGCGAGCGCCTCGTAGATACGCTGCTGAAAGGTCAACTCGTGGGCGTTGGTGACGGCCACGAGCAAGTCGTTGAGCTGGGCGTAGACTGCGAGCAACAGCCAGGCCAGCGGCTTGGGATCGGACGGGCCGGCATCGAGCGCCCATCGCGTCATCCAGTGCGCCGGGTTGATGCCGACCTGGTGGTAAGTCTGAAGCGTGGCGTCGCCAGGATGGACCGCGACGAAGTCGTTATAGTAGCCCGAATTGACGTGCATGATCATCAGCGCGCTGGGGCGACCGGGCGCGCGGTGATCGGGCGGATAGTTGTTCTCCTCGATGCGCACGCTCAGATTCTGGCCAAAATCAACGCCGCCGGAATCCGGGCGCAAGCGCTCGATCCAGTGGCCGATCGATTGGGCGAGCACGTCTTGAGGCGTCTGGGGTCCGAGCTGCACCGCTTGCGGTTGGGCCAGCTCAATGGCCGCTTGGGACGCGGCCGGGCGGTGAATACGCTGCGGGTGTAGATGGGCCAAAATCCAGCTTCGACAATAGGCGGGGATCGTCTCGTCGAGCACGTCGGTGGCCCACTCGAGCTGCTCCCAGTCGCAGGCTTGTTGGGAGTAGGCTGCGACCTGGAACTCGCGAATCAGGCGCTGGGTCGAGATCGGATTGCCGCCGCTGCCAACGAAGATCGGCAGATCGAAGATGGTCTGTGCCACCGTATTCCAGACCTCGGCGACGATCACGCCGTCGGGCCGTGTGTTGAACTTGAGGTGTTGGCCGGCAAAGCCGAGCAGACAAAGCACGGCCGGCTCAAAGGCCTCGTCGTTGCGATCGAGCAGGCCGCGCGCGATGCGCGTGGCGATGCGCTCGAGCAGCTCGCTTGCGGCCACAGCGAGGGCTGAGACCACCGACTCCGAGCGAGCCTCACCGGCGCGAAGGCGCACCAGACCGGCCACGCCGTAGGCGCGCCGGATCTGCTCGACGGTGTAGACCGAGTTGAGATCCGCGGCGACGACCAGCACGGCGCCGTCGCTATCGCTCGCGAGCGGCACGCCGAGCACGGCCTGGAACATCGCGTTCTCAACCACGATGCGCTCGATGAACTCCGGCGGAGTCGGAAAATTGACGTCGCTGGGTGCCCTCTCAAAGAAGTCGAAGTCAGCCAGCCCCGAGATCGGACCGGCCTTGCTGAGCAACCAGAAGACGTAGGGGTTCATGGCCAGATCGATGCCGCCCGCCCATGGCTGCACGGTGTGCGCCTGGGCGACGTCTGCATCGAAGTGGGCGGCCACGTCGCTTGCCATGCCGTCGAGCATGCGCAGCCTGCCGGCGCCGGCAAACACCTCGCGAATCTGCCTGTAGCTTGCGCCTCGGCCCTGGGCCGTCAAAAACATCGGGTAGTCGTTGAGGCCAAAATCCTCGATGGCCAGCGCGTAGTCCTCGCGATGGACCACGAACCATTGCAGGTGGCGCAGCGCCTGGCGGCGAAATTCCTGGGTCACCTCGTTGTCACGGGCCTCGACCAAGCCCTTGAGCTGGGTGACGAGCGCGTGCGCGCAGGCGCGCTGCTCGGCCGCGTCCCAGCGCGTGGGATCGGCGCCTTCGACCAGCAAGGGAAACGACGTGTAGGTTTTGAGGCCAACGGCGACGTCGCGACAGAGTGCGCCGTGGTAGCTTGCGAGCTGGTCGCGGCTGTCCACGCGCACATAAGAGGCCTCTCCAGCGAGCGCGGTGAGCATGCGCTCGGTGTGCAATCCCAGGGCCAGGATGTTCGCCTGGTCGAGCCCTTCGAGATCGGGGGCGACCTCGGGCACGACGCCGTAGAGCAGGCCGCCCTGGCGCTCCATCATCGAGGCGACCGCGTCGATCGAGAGCGTCTCACCGGTGAGCGTCTCGAGCACGGGGATCTGGAGAATCGCCGCGTCGATGTCGGGATCGAGCACGGAGAAAGCCACGCGCGCCTGGCCGCCCGGGCCCTTGCGAAGCCGCTTGATCGCCGCGCGCGCGATGGTCGAGACGATCATGCTCGCGGCGCCGCCGCCGGGAGCGACCTCCTGGTGCGCCATGCCACCGAGCGCGCGCCGAGCGCTGCGCTCGAGCTCGCCGGTGAGATGGCGCGCCACGGCGCTGACCACGAGATCGACGGCGGGCAGCGTGCCGGGCGTCATCGGCTCGATCAGCAAGGCGGGGCGAACCTCGGGCATCTCGAGCACGAGCACATGACCGGGATAGACCGTCTCGATGTGCGCCTCGCGAAGCAGGCGCCCGCACAGGCGCACCTCCACGCGAAGCGTGGGCTCGCCGTGGCCAGGCTGGGCCTGACTGTAGAGCGTTGCCGCGATCGTGCGCTCGGCGCCTACGCTCTGGGCGAAAGCCTGCAGCGGGTTCGATCCGAGGTATTTTGCGACTCGCTCCTCGGCGCCAATCCAGGCGATCACCTGGCTAATGGGCATCGGCGCGAGCACGCTGGGCTCTTGGAGCCAGGGCCTGGGCGGTGGGCTGCAAACAGGCTGGGCGTAGAAGCGTAGCTCGTCGGGGTTGTCAAAGTCGGGGATCACGATGCGCGCGCCCTCGCCGGCGATCGCGCGCATGGAGACTTGCTGGTCGGCGGCAACGATGAACACGGGCAGCTCGAGGGCCTGGCCCAGGCGTCGTGAATGCTCGGCGCGCGTGCCCACCGACGCGTGCGACGGCGCCACGAGCACCGCGCCGCCGGACTCGCGCATCAAAGCGATGGCCGCCGCCGGCGCGAGGTGCTCGCCATCGAGCTGGGCCAACTGGTAGTTGACCAGGCCCTGGTTTCCAGCGCGAAGCTGCTGCACGTAGGGCAACAGGCGAAGCCACATCTGCTCGTAGACCCCGTCTTGTACGATGCCTGCGTGGTCGGCCGTCTTTCGCAGGCGATCGAAGGCGACCACTCCCCCGATTTGCAGATCGGGGGCAAAACTGTGCGCCGTCGACTGGATCCAGGCCCCATGGGTGACCAGGCGAAAGACCGCACCGGTCGGGCGCGCGGCGATGCCGATCGTGCCGTAGAGATCGCCCTCATCGAAGCGAATCGTGCGCGAAAAACCAAAGAGCGAGGCCGGCGATCGCTCACTCGAATAGCCAAAGAGCGGACGGTTGTTGACGATGATCGGCACGGGCGCGGTGATGCAGCGATCCTCGATCGCGGTGCACTCGCGCGGGCCCAGCTCGTGTGGGGCCAGCGCGCTTCGCCCGGTGATCTTGGAGCGCTTGAGATCCGTGGCGCGGATAAAAGTGCCGCGCAGCGGTTGCTCGGACTTGCCGACCTCGACGACGTCCTCACGGCCGCGGATCACCAGGCGCGTGGTGCCCTTGACGGTGCCGTCGCCGGACTCGATCACGATCTCGCGTGGCTCGAGCAACATCAGCGCATTGACGCCCAGGGCGAGCAGGCGCAGATCGCCCTGGGCGACGTTGTCGCGCGAGGCGAAGAGGAAATCAAAGATCTGGGAGAGCTCGGCCTCGGCATAGCCGCCGCCGGTATAGGAGAGCACGACCTGCGCGTTCTCGAGCTTGATGTCGATAAAGCTCGCCCCATTGGCCACCGCCGATTGGATAAGCTCGAGGATGTAGAAGTGCGGATCGGCCAGGGCGAATTGGCGCATCTTCTGAATCGCCTGGCTCTTGGCCAGCGTAAAGCGGCGATGCTCGGAGAAGCCGCCTGCCTGGCGACTTCTCGCGATGACTTCATCGATCGATGTCATGACCTACCTCTTAGGATTTGGCCCGAAAGCTGGCGGCAGTTTCAGAAAGCGCGGCAGCGATGAGCTGAGCATCTCGGTCGAGCAGGCGATCTTCTTTAAGCAGCAGCGCCTTGGCCAGAAAGTAGATGCCCATGGCCGCATCGTGCTCGTAGACGATGCGAATCGCCTCGAAGTTGGGATGATTGCGGTTGACGGCGGCCTCGAGGCGCTCGTTCTCCTTGCGCTGCACAGAGGCCGGCGGCTGGGCCATCAGCGGGCCGAGCTTGGAGGCGACGACAAAAAATGGTGGATCGACCATCGGCGTGAGCATCACGGCGCTCGAGAGGCGCCGGTAGCCCGTCGAGCATTGGTTGAGCAACGCCTCGGCACCCTTGAGCAGCTCGGCGATCGACTCGGGTACCTCCTCATCGACGCCGACGGCGATGTAGACGCTCTCGGGCAGGGCAAACCACTGCGCGCTCTTGGTCTGGTCGAGTCCGAAGAAATCCATCCTCGAGCCAATGATCTCGCCAAACATGCGCGTATAGCGCGCCATGGTGCCCACGACAGTTCTATCGCTTTGAAGGATCACGGCGCGCTCGAGCAGCGGGCGAACCACGCTGAGCGCCCCCTCGGCGCGGGTGCGCTGTCCGAGCACAACCGGCGTCGCGCCGGCCTGCAGGCGCGCGCTCAAGTTGTTCTGCTCGGAGGAGATCAGCACGCGCCCGTCACGGCGAAACACCTCGTAGACGCGCTCGAGCGAGCAGGCCGTGCCGTCGACGAGCCGGATGATCGCGCGGCCCTTGCAGCGCCTCAGATTGTGGTCAGGCTCATCAAAGAGATAGCTCAGCAGCCGATCGTAGCTCGCGATATCGCGCACGTCCCAGCGGGGCTGAGCGACGAGCTCTTCGATCTTGGCGACCAGGGCCTCAAAGAGCGGCCCGTTGGCGGCCTCGTCGACGAGCGCCATGGCCTTCTCGTAGTGCTCGTCGCGCATGACGCTCTCGCGCGCCAGGGTGTGCTCGAGATAGCGCGACTTGATCTTGAAGCCAATACGCCCGTAGCGCTGGTTGCGATGGCCCAGGATATCGTCGCCCACGGCGGTGAGGGCAAGCGTCAGTCCACGGTTGTAATAGCCGTAGATCGGGCGCTCGGTGTAGGCCACGACGATCTCGCTGCCCTGGTGCATGATGTGCTGCATGCAGTCGCCGACGACCTCGAAGGGCTCGTTGATCAACTCGGGCGGCGCAAAGTTGCGGTTGTTGTGACGATCCTCAAAGGTGACGTCGATGTCGGAGTGGTTGCACCAACGACGCAGCGTCTTGGGGATGTCGACGGCCAGCTCCATGTAGCGGGCATAGTCGCCCGAGAGAAACAAGGTGAGCTGGGTGCCCTCGACGGGCAGCTCGAGGCGCGTCTTGGTGAAGGTGCGGTCGGTGTGAAAGAACACCTCCCAATACTCGCCGTTTTTTCCCGTGTGCACCAAGATGGCGTGGGGCAAGAGGGCGAAGACCGAGACAAAGCCGATGCCGAACTTGCCGATTTTGGTGAGATCGTTCTCCTTGCTCGAGGCAAAGAGCTGGGTAAATTGGTTGTCGATCACGGCCTCGTCCATGCCCTCGCCATAATCGTCGACGTGGATGGCGATGATGCCCTCGTGGCCAGTGCCCGGGGTAAACTCCATCCAGACGTCGACGCGCGGCGTGCCGGCATCGATCGAGTTTTGCACCAGCTCACGAAAGCAATCGAGCGCCGAGCTGAACTGGTTGACAAGGTTGTGTACGACCCCGTCGTAGATCACGTCTGGTTTCATCGCCCTGCCCTTAATTTATGCGGTATAGATGATGTTCTGGG
>JACCWM010000116.1 GCA_013697635.1 Lujinxingiaceae bacterium
GCTGCGACGTCTTCGAGCAGCGTGCGATCGCTTCGCGCACGCGAGGCGCGCGCAAATTGGCCGCGTTGGACAGCACAACGAGCACCGCGGGCGCTTTGGCCTCGATCGCCTGAATGCGCTCGGCAACTTCGGCGATTCGGCGCACAAAAGGCGCGCTCTCGAACTCCTCGAGCGTGCACAAGACCACGAGCTGGTCGGGCATCTCACGCTCGATCGCCTTGAACGAGATCTCCTGGTCGTCTTGGGTGCGTGCGTCGAGCAAACGCAGCGCGCCGCGCGGCGTTCGATAGTCGTACCAGCGGCCGCGCCCGAGCTGCTCTTTGACCTCGAGCGCGGCGTTGATGTCCTCACCCATGACGGCGCTTACAAAGCGGCCAAGCGGTGCCTCGGGGGCGCCGAAGATGGCGATTTGCGCGGGCCGACGATTCAGCAGTGTGGCATGCAGCAGATCGATCTGGGAGTGAAGTTCCTCACGCTGTTTGTCGCTCAGGCCTTGCATGCCCTTGAGTACGAGCAAACGCTCGGCGACGCGAAAGATCGACTGCGAAAAGTCCTGCATGTGGGCCTCGAATGCTCAGGGAGACTCGCCGTCAAAGACGTTGGCCGACCAGGGGATCAGGCTCTTCAAGTCTCCGGCGCGGCTGCGGGCAAGCGGTACGCCTAGATCGCGCCCGCGCGACAAAATCAGCCGGTAGGTGCCCGCGCCCCAGGGGGCGATACTCTCGATCGCATCGAGCTGCACGATGAAGCTGCGATGCGAGCGAAAGAACCTCTGAGCGTCGAGGTTGTGTTCCAAGAACTTCAAGCTGAAGTCGGTGATCAGCCGCTCGCTGGCTGTTTGTGCGAGCACGATGCCCTCGACGGCCTCGAAGAAGAGGATGTCCTCGATCGCGATCACGCGGTAGACGCCGCGATCTTCGACCGAGATGCGTGCCAGCGGCCGTGTCGTCGCGCCGACAAAGGTGGCCGCGGTGAGCGGGCCGTTGGCCTCGAGGCGAAGGCGAGCCTTCTCCAGGGCGGCCTGCAGCCGAGCCAGGCGCACGGGCTTGAGCAGATAGTCGACGGCGTCAACGCCGAAGGCCTCGACGGCGTGCGCCTCGTAGGCCGTCACGAACACGACCAGCGGGCGGCGCCCGGCCGGCAAATCTTGCCACAGCTCGGCCAGGCGCATGCCACCGATGCCGGGCATGTCGACGTCGAGAAAGACGAGCTCGGCCAACCGGTGCTCACCGTCGAGCGCCTCGAAGGCGGCCTCGGCGCTTGCTGCCTGTCCGACCACCTCGACATCGGTGCATTGGCGCAGCAACCAGGCCAGCTCCTCGCGCGCGGGAAGCTCATCGTCGACCACATAGACTCTCATGCTCTCTCCCTTCGTTGGTCGCTGATCACCTCGAGCAGCTTTGAGCGGCGCTGGCGCCCAAAGCTAAGCGGAACACAGAACTCGGCGCAAGCGCCTGGCGCGTCCTCGCGCGCGCTCAGCTTCAGGGTAGCCTGACCGATATAAAAGCGCTCCAGGCGCTCCTGGACGTTTTGCAAACCGACGCCGCTTCGCGTCGGGCGCGCACGCCGAGCCGAGCTGTGCGCGCCGGGGCCGGGGCCGTCGTCGAGCACGCGGATGCGCGCCGAATCGGCGCTGCAAACCACCTCGATGCTCACCCGCACGCGCGCATCTTTCGATCCGTGTCGGATCGCATTCTCGACGAGCGGCTGCAAGATCAAGGGTGGCACGAGCAGCTGCGCGCACTGCTCGTCGAGCTCGCCGGTGATCTCGAAGTTCAGGCCGTCACCAAAGCGGGCGCGCTCGAGATCGACGTAGCGCTCGATCTGTTTGAGCTCGTCGCGAAGGGTGGTCTCGTCGTTCTCGCGCGCAAGGGTGTAGCGAAGAAATTCCGAGAGATCGAGCGTAAGCTCGCGCGCGCGCACCGGATCGGTGCGGATCAAGTAGGCCAGCGTGTTGAGCAGATTGAACAAAAAGTGGGGTTTGAGCTGGTATTGCAGGGCTTCGAGGCGCGCCGAGCGCGCCAAGTCGCGCGAGCTCTGGGCCTCGCGGCGCGCATGCTCGAGCTCGCGAAACAAGTTGAGCAGACCCATGAACAAGGTGATGCCCACGGCGTTGGCCGTGATCTTGGCGAAGTGCAAGGTGATCTTGCTGGCGTGAAAGGCGGCCATCTCAAAGTTCACTGCGCCCATGACCGTGGCCAGTCCGACGTGGTGGACGCCCTGGATCGTGAGCGCACCCAACATGATCGCGAGCAGGCCCGTACCAAAGCGCTTGCTCCACCAGCCGGCCAGCGCGCCGTCGAGCACGCTGGCGGCAAAGACGTAGTAGGCCAGCTCCGGCGGCACCTCCACGGCGTAGAGCACCCCGGCGGCGGCGCCCACGATCAGGCCGACCCATACGCCGCCCAAATAGCCGGCCACGATGATGCCGACCATGCGGATGTTGAACTGCATGCCGTCGATCTCGAAGCCCAAAAAGGTGCCCCAGATCGCCATCGCCCCGAGCAGCCCGACCAGAAACACCCGACGGCGCACCGAGGCGCGCGAGCCGGTCTCGCCAAGCCACACCTCGGCCGGGCGCAGCAAGAGCAAGACCAGCGCCGCCGAGACGACCACCGAGACCTTTTCGAGCAGATGTAGGACCAGCTCAACAGCTTCCAACTACGTCATTTCTCAAAAAACGAAAGGCAACGCATCAAGCGTTGCCTTTCGGGTTGATTTCCACCACTGTGCCGGTATCGAGGCTAGGCATGAAACCCTGGAGTTCACCAGGTGGGTACAGTAGATGAAGCTCGTTGGCCTACTCTCCCAAAAGAGAGCCTGACCGTCGCACTTCAGGGACCGTTCCCAAGTTTCACATTACGGGGTTTCAAATGGACTGTCTCTCACGAACACGGCAGAAAACCAATTCCAAATAGCAAGTCAGTGTCACGCCCATCATAGTAGGCACCTTTGGTCATTGTGACAAGTGACCAACTCACCTAAGCTCCCGATGGCGGCGTACTGCAAGGCTCAACCCTTCTTCGAGCACATCGCCCGAACCTATGATTGAGCGCACTCTAAAAGTCGACGCGATCAGCTCAGCGAGCTCGGTATTTTCAACGAGGGTTGATCGCGCGAAATTCCTGGCGATGCTTTGCTGGTGGCTGCTCATGCTGATGGGCCTGCCGGCCATGGCCCAGCTCAAGCCGGCGGCGCCCGCGCTGCCCCAGCCTGTGGTACAGCCACTGGGCGAGCCCGGCGTGATCGCTCTTCGCGATCGCGATCCAAACCGCATTCACGACGGCCTTGGCTGGCGCATGGGCCTGCTCGCTCACGGCATGGTCAGCAGCGGCCAGGGCCGCCCGTTTGTCTATCCCGACTTCGGTCTGCGCTATAAGCATGGCGACTTCTACGTCGATCTCAAGGCTCCCTTCTGGTTCGGCCTGCTCGACGCCTTGCAGTTCATCGTGCAGCGCGAATTGTTCGACAGCGCCGATCCCCGCTCAGTCTTTGAGGCCCTCAACCCGATCGAGCACCTGGTCTACTTCGAGGTGGGCCATCTGCGCCTTGGCCAGACCTTCTCCTTTCATGTCTTCGATGACCCCGACGAGGGCGTCGCCGGCATGCCGCTTCGCCTCTCCGTGGGCATGATGGTGCTCGTCGAGTGGGCCGTGGTCGACTCCCTGTTGATCGACGCGATCGAGACCTTTGAAGATCCCAGCCTGCACGATCCGCTCTTCCTCGCCCCCGGCGCCTTCGTCGCGCTCGGCAGCGACGCTCCGCGCACCCGCTATGACCTGGCGCTCGGCATTGGGCGCGACATCTTCGCGCTGGATAACTACCAGGCGACCAACTCCTGGATCGTCTCGCTCGATCTCGACCTGCAGATCGCGCTGCTCCCCGATCTCGCGGCCTACTTTCGCGCCCGCGCCTCGACCTACACCCACGTGATCGAGCCGTGGATCTTCACCTCGGCCGTGTCCATGGGCGTAATCATCCGGGTGTGGTAGTCCTATTTGCCGACGCAGAACTCGCTGAAGATGCGGTTGAGTATATCGTCGCTGGTCACGCGGCCCGTGATGTCGCCCAGCGCGTCGAGCGCGTCGCGCAAATCCAGGGCGATGAACTCGTGTTGGAGCTCGTCGTCGAGCGCCTGGCGAGCGCGCTGCAGGGCTTCTAGCGCGCGCAGCACGGCCTGGAGGTGGCGCGTGCGGCTGATCAGCACGCCCTCGGCAGCCGTGAGATGGGCGCAGACGGCGGCCAGCGTGGCGCGAAGCTCGCTGGTGCCCTCGGGGGGCTGGGCGGTGAGCGCAGTGGCGACGACGTGCTCGAACTCTTTGAGCAGGCGCTCGTCTTCGGGACTCAGGGCGGCGGGCAGATCACTCTTGTTGGTGACGACGAGCGTGGGGCGGCCCTGGGCGAGCAGGTTCTCGAGCTGGTCGCGCTCCTCGGGCTCGAGGCCAACGCTGCGGTCGACGAGCCAGATCACCAGATCGGCGCGCTGGCCGAGCTCGCGGCTGCGGGCAATGCCGATCGCCTCGACCTGGTCCTCGGTGACACGAAGGCCGGCCGTATCGACCAGTCGAAGCGCAACGCCGCCCAGGTGGATCTCCTCTTCGAGAAAATCACGGGTGGTGCCGGCGACCGGGGTCACAATGGCGCGCTCGGTACCGTGGAGCAGATTGAAGAGGGTGCTCTTGCCGGCGTTGGTCGGGCCTAAAATCACGGCGTGCACGCCCTCTCGCTGGCGGCGGCCCTCGTCAAAGCGGGCGCGCAAGCCGGTGAGCTCCGCTAAGACACGGTCGATGCGCGCGGCCACCTCGGCGTGCTCGATCTGGTAGACGTGCTCCTCGTGGCTAAAATCGATCGCTGCCTCGACGAGCACCGCGGCCTGGGCGATCAACTCAGCAAGCTCGCCGATTGCCTGACCCAGACGGCCCTGCAGGTGTTCGACGGCCAACTTGTGGGCGCTCTCGGTGGTCGCATTGACGAGATCGGCGACGGCCTCGGCCTGGGTCAAGTCCAGTCGCCCGTTCAAGAAGGCGCGCTGGGTGAACTGGCCGGGCTCGGCCACCTCGGCGCCGGCCAAGAGCACGGCGTCGAGCACGCGGCGCAAGATGATCGGGCCGCCGTGGCACTGAAACTCGACGACGGGCTCACCGGTATAGCTGTGGGGAGCGCGCATCAATACAGCGAGCGCGACGTCGATCAGCTCGCCGGTGGCATCGACGATGCGCGAGTGGCGCAGTTTGTGGCTGGCAAAGTCGGCGGGGAAGTCCGCCACCAGAGCTTGCAAGATCTCGGCGGCCCGTGGGCCGCTGACGCGCACAATCCCCACGCCTCCCTTGCCGGGGGGCGTGGCGATCGCGGCGATGGTCGTGATCGAGGTGCTCAAGGACGCCCCGCGCTCAGGGCTGCGGATCGATCCGCAGCTTTCGGAAGACGCCGACGTCGGTGCTCTCGGTCTTGAGACCCTTCTCCTCGCCCAGGCTCTGGTGGATCGCCCGACGCTCAAACGAGTTGAAGCCGGCGATCGTGAGCGCCTTGTTGATCTTGCGGGCAGTCTGCGCGAGGCGGCCAGCGATCGAGACGAGCTGCTCCTGGCGACGCTGGCGGTAGCCGCCAATATCGACGATGACGCGGCCTGTACCCTTCTCGGAGAGCACCTCAGCGAGCACGGTTTGGATCGACTCGAGCGTGGTCGGCGAGAGGGCGTTGTTGATCGACTCGTCGGCATCGTCGCCACCGACGTTGAAGAGCAGATCTTCCTTTTGCTCGCTTGCCTCGATCTTGACGTCGAGCTTCATGCGCTCAAAGAGCCCCTCGAGCCAGCGCGTTCCTCGCTCGAGCAGCACGGCCGGGCTCGTCGCCGGTTCGCTGCGCGGATCGGTGGACGGCTTCGAAGCACCGCTAGCAGCGATTGGCGAGCTCTTTTGCTCCTTGCCACCGCGGCTTCGTGGACCACGGCTGGCCGTCTCGGGCTTCTCGGCCGGTGCGGGCGCAGCGGCCTGCTCGGGCGCCGGTGCGGGCGCAGCTTTTGTGGCCTTGGCATCGTCCTTCTTTTCGCCACGACGCGTCGCGCCACCGGTCTTGGCAGCAGGCTTGTCGGCCTTTGCCTCGGGCTTGGCCGCAGGAGCGCTCGTCGCAACAGCTGCTTTGGGCGTGCGCGTTCGGCGAGCAGCGGGCTTGTCGGCCGCGGCCTCGACTGCAGGCTCTGCGGCCTTGAGTGCGGGCTTCTCGGCTTTGGGGGCTTTGGCCTTGGTCTCCTTGGCTGCTTTGGGCGCGGGCTTGTCGGCGACGGCTGCAACCGGCTCGGCCTTCTTGCTTTGGGCCTTTTTCGGCTCGGGCGCAGCCTTGTCAGCCTTGGGTGCGGGCTTCTCGGCCGCTACGGGCTTGGCAGCTTTGGGAGCGGGCGTGGCAGCTTTCGGCGCAGGCGTGGCAGCTTTGGGCGCGGCAGCCTTTGGCTTCTCGGCGCTGGCCTTTGCGATGGGCGCGGCCTTTGTGGCTTTGGCTGCGGGCTTCTCGACGACGGCCTCGACCGGCTCGGCCTTCTTGCCTCGGGCCTTCTTTGGCTCGGGCGCGGGCTTGGCGGCTTCTTTGGCAGGCGCTGCGGCCTTTTCAGCAGCCTTCTCGGCGGGCTTGGGAGCGGGCTTGGCCTTGGCCTTCGTAGCAACTGTGGGCGCGGCTTCTACTTTCTTGGCTGTGCCGGCGCGCGCCGATTTTCGACCCTCTGTGGCGTCCTTGCCTGTCTTTTTCTTCTTATCATCTGCCATAAGACCAAATCCTAATTTTCAGCGAAGCGTTTTGAGCAACCGTACTTTAGATCGCCGCGCCGGCCTGGGCGGCACGCGCAAACTTGCGCTTGATCCAGACCTGCTGGCCGAGGCCGAGCACGAGGTTGACGAAGTAGTAGAGTACGAGGCCCGAGGGCAAAAACAACATGAAAGCCGTAAAGACGATGGGCATGATCTTCATCATCATGGCCATCTGTGCGTTGCCGGTGTCGATCGTGGTCATGCGCTGCTGGATCACCATGATGGCGCCCATCAAGATCGGCAGCACGAAGTACGGATCGGGCGCGGACAGGTCGACATACCACAGGGCGAAGTGCGCCTGATAGAGCTCGACCGAGTTGTAGATCATCACGAAGAGGCCGTAAAGCACGGGCATCTGGATGAGCATGGGTAAGCAGCCCAAGGCGCTGACGTTGTGCTCCTTGAAGAGCTTCATCGTCTCTTCGGTCATACGCTGCTGATCGTTCTCGTACTTCTTTTTGACCTCTTGGAGCTTGGGCTGGATGAGCTTCATGCGCTCGGCGTTGACGTAGGCCTTGTCGGTGATCGGCCAGGTCACGATCTTGATCAGCAGCGTGAGCAAAATGATCGCCAGGCCCCAGTTACCCACCCAGCCGTTAAAAAGCACGAGCAGCCAGCGCAACGGGCGGGCGAGCACGGTGAGCAGGCCGTAGTCGACGCTCTCCTCGAGGCGGTGTCCGATATCCGAGAGCACGCCGTAGTCCTTGGGGCCCATGTAGAGCAGGTGGCTCTGGGTCAAGGTCATGCTCGGCGCGACGGTGAAGCTCTCGCTGGTCACGCGGGTGCGCATGTACATCGAGTCGACGCGCGAGATCTCGCAGCGCGCAGCGCGATCGGCCGGCACGTTGGCCAACAAAAAGTAGCGCGTATCGATCGCGCCCCAGATCGTCTGGGCCGTGAAGAGCTGCGTCTTGTCTTCGACCTTTTGAAACAGGTAGCGCTCGGTGTCGTCGAGCAGACGGCAGACGCCCTCGAGCTCATCGGGTCGAAAGTCGAGGAAGTTGCGCTCAACGCTGGGATCGGGTGTGCCGAAAACGTCGACCGCGAGCCGGGCGCCGAGGGTATCGACGTGGCGGTTGTTGATCCGCACGTCCATGTTGATCACGAAGGGCTGCTCGGCATCGATGCTGAAGATCTTGTCGATGTCGTAGCGGTTGCGCGGATCTTGATAGCGGTAGGTGATGCGCGAATAGCCATTGCCCGAGCGCACGCTCTCGGTGTCGATAAGCTCAAAAACCGTGCCCTGGGGCACGGAGAGCACGGTGCTGTCGAGAAAGGCGATGCTAAAGGGTCGGTAGGGAGAGTCTTCGGGAAAAGCGTTGAGCAGATCTCCGCGGCGCGAGTACTGCTCCGGATCGATGATGTGCACGCTTTGAACCGCAGCGTCGCGGTTGGTCAGCTCGACCTTAAAGTGGGGCGTGACGAGCGTGTCGGTGCGCACCGCAATCTGGCGCGCGCTCGGCGGCGTCTCGCGCTCGTCGGGCTGCCTGTCGACCACGGGAGGCTGGTCGGGGCGCGGCTCAGGCGTAACCTCAACCTTCTCCACCCGACGCTCGGGCGTGGTTGCTGGCACCAGCTCGCCGGGCTTGGGAGCAAAAAAGACTTGCCAGACCAGCAGCACGAGCCCACTCAAGACCATTGCGAGAACGAAACGCTTTTGCTCCATAATTCTCAATCTTTTCGAATCCAAGAGGCGCCCTCGAGGGCGCCTCTTGGATTCGAACTACGGGACGGGATCGTAGCCTCCATCATGGAAGGGGTGACACCGTCCGATGCGCTTGATTCCCAGCCAACCCCCACGAAAGAGGCCGTAGCGGCGTAGGGCGACAAGCATGTATTGCGAGCAACTGGGCTGGTAGCGGCACGCGGGAGGTAACAAGGGGGAGATAAAGCGCTGGTAGAAGAGCACAAAGAGCACCCCACACCAGGTCAATGGGCCCAGGCGCCGAGGTGAGCTGACGGGCTGCTCGTCGCTGGTGTTCAGCGCCGTTTGCTCGTCGTGCTGGCTGTCAACGCGCGGCTCATCGACTTGCACTGCTCAATCTCCCTTACGCCGTGTCGGCGTGAAAGCCGACAGTCGCACGAGCTCCTCGCTCAGAGCGGTGAGCGAGGGCAATTGGGCGCCGGCCTTGACGATGATGACCATGTCGAAGCCTGCGGGAAAACGGGCCTTGTTTTGGCGAAAGATCTCGCGAATGTGCCGCTTCCAGACGTTTCGCACCACGGCATTGCCCACCTTGCGCGCCACGGTCAATCCGATGCGCGAGCACTCCAACCCGTTGTTGCTCGTGTACACCACCAGGAATTTGCCCGATCGCCGCTGACCCCTTCGCTGGGTCCTCAAAAAGTCGGAGCGCTTTCGCAGTCGTTCTTCTTTGCGAAAACGCTCGTCGTCGCGATACGACGCCAGCACCTCTGGCTCAATCGATGGGCTGGGGCACGCGTCGCTCGGCATGGGCACTACATCTTTGGTTACTTGGTGTACTTTGGCACGGCAAGGCTCTTGCGACCCTTGGCGCGACGGCGTTTGAGGACGAGACGTCCACCAACGGTCTTCATACGGGCACGAAAGCCGTGCGTGCGGCGACGTTTTACTTTGCTTGGTTGATACGTTCTTTTGCTCATGATCCGTTCCTTACTAGCGTTCTATGATTCATCCAAAAAGACTTCGAAAAGCCTAAGCAGCCCAGTTGACCAACCTCAGCGTCAAAAACACAAAGGCGGTCCCCTTATTCCCAGGGGGCAGAGCGCCGCCATAAAACATCATCGGGGCGGGGAAGTCAAGTTCACAAGGGCGCAATGATGGCGCCGCTGTTCAACGAATAAGCAGCGCTTCGAGCTCGTCGATCAAGGCGATCAGCTGGTCGTCCTCGTCTTGCACGAGTCCCTCGATTTTGCGACAGGCTGCGAGCACGGTGGTGTGGTCCTTGCCGCCGAATTTGCGCCCGAGCTCGGGAAAGGAGTCGCTGGTGTGCTTTCGTGCCAGATACATGGCGATCTGGCGCGGCTCGCTGATGTTGCGCGTGCGCCGCGCGCCCTTGATATCGGCTGCCTTGAGATCGAAGTGCGCGGCGACCACTCGGATGATCTGCTCGACGTTGACCTGGCGTCCTTGTTCGACGTGCATGCGCTTGAGCATCTGGCGCGCAAAATCCAGGGTCAGCGGGCTACCGACCAAGAGGGCCTGCGCGCCCAGGCGAATCAGCGTGCCTTCGAGCTCGCGCACGTTGGTGCGGATGCTGCTGGCAAGCAGCATGCCGACCTCTTTGGAGAGGCTGATGCCGTCGGCCTCGGCTTTTTTCTCGAGGATCGCCAGGCGTGTCTCAATCTCGGGAGGCTGGATGTCGGCGATCAGCCCCCAGGCAAAACGGCTGGCCAGGCGCTCCTCGATGCCGGGAAGCTCCTTGGGCGGCTTGTCCGAGGTGACCACGATTTGCTTGCCCCCCTGGTGCAGAGCATTGAAGGTGTGGAAGAACTCCTCCTGGGTGGAGTCCTTGCCACCGATGAACTGGATGTCGTCGACGAGCAGCACGTCGCAGTTGTTGCGAAACTGCATGCGAAACGAGTTCATGTCCTTGTTGCGAAGCGAGGTGATCAGCTGGTTCATGAAGTGTTCGGAGGACAAGTTGAGCACGCGCGCCGCCGGGTTGTTGCGCAAGATCTCGATGCCCACGGCCTGCAAGAGATGGGTCTTGCCAAGGCCGACGCCGCCAAAGACGAACAGCGGATTGTAGCTCTGGGCGGGTTTGCTCGCCACGGCGGCGCAGGCCGCGTGGGTGAACTGGTTGGAGGGCCCGACGACATACTCCTCGAAGGTGTAGCGCGGGTTGAGGCCGGCCGCTTGAATGCGCCGCTGAAGCTCCTCCTCACGGGAGAGCGTAGCCCGGATTACGGGGTTGGCGCCGATCTCGGCGCCGCCAAGGGGCACAAGCTCGACGCGCTCGGGAAACAAGCTGCCCTGGGTGTCGTCTTGCGATACGCGCGCGATGCGCGCCATTCTGGCCGCGACCGGGCGCTCTTCGAGATCAATCACGGCGTCGAAGGCCTCGCTGATCGCGTCGAAGGCGCCCTCGACATCGATGACCACTTCAATGCGCGCGCCGGTCGTGCTGCGCAAGGCATCCTCGATCAGATCGAGATAGTTGTCTTCGATCCAGGCCTTGAAGAAGTCATCGGAGACCTCCAGATAGACCGTCAGATCTTGCTGGTGATGGAAGCGAATGTTCCGAAACCAGGCGTCGAAGTTGTGAGCGCTGACTTTGGCTTTGAGGTCGCAAAGCGCTGTCTGCCAGATGTCTGTCATGGGCCGAGTCTACTACTACTACAAAAAAAAATGCACTTTCGGGGAAGTTCTTGGAGCGGTGACGAGCTCTGAAGTTATCGATCAACGCCCGCGCAATGAAAAGTCGATTCTCGTTGAACCGTCGTCAGCAAGCCGGCAAAACGCCGTGAATGTCCCGTGTTTTCAACAACTTAATGCCGTCTTAAAAAATGTGTTGAAGTTGGCCGCAAGGGTGTTGGCCAGGGTCTTGGCATCGCTCGCCAGCACAGCCTGGGCATGCCGAGAGATGGCCAAGGTGGTGGAAATCCATCGAAACTCTCGCCCTGCCCGCAAACCTTGGGCGATGCGATCGGGTGGGCAGCCAGGCGATCAGGCGATGCCGGATTTGCCCATCATCAAGAAGGCCGTCGGATCGACGCCCAGGCGGTTCAAGGCCTGATCCCAGTTGTAGGCGGGAATCGAGTCGAAGAAGAGATCCTCTTCGAAGTCGAGGATCAGCCAGGAGCCATCCTCGATCTCGGCCTCGAGTTGGCCGGGGCCCCAACCGGAGTAGCCGATGAAGGGCCGGTAGTTGCCCTCCTGCAGACCAAGCGCGAAACCCTCGATCACGTCGCCCGAGGCGGCCAGAAACCAACCCTCGGCAAAGGCCAGCGTGGAGTTGTCCTCCAAACTCTTGAGAAACTGCTTGGAGTGGCGCGTGGTGTAGCCGGCGCCCGGGGCCAGGTGCTCCTGGAAGATCAACCAGAGTTGCTCGATGCGCACCGGACCCCCAAAATAGACATGCACATCGAAGCTGTTCGGCACCACCTTTCGGGCAATGTCCTCGTTGACGCTCTGGATCAGCGAGCCAAAGTCGATCTCGAGCGGCTTATTGATGATAAAGCCCATCGCGCCTTCCTCGTCGTGGTGAACGATGACCACCACGGCGCGCTCAAAGGGGCTACCGTCGAGCTTTGGCGAGGCGATCAGGAATCCTGGCGAAAGCGAGCGGGCGGTGGGCAGGGCACGATTTGGATTAAAAGACATACCAGTGTTCTCCTGTGTGTTCCTATTTTACGGGGCGTCGGCGGATTCGGGAGTCAAGGCGCTCATGCCAGAGGTCGCCACAACGCGGCCCTTTTGGCAGAGCAGACGGCCCTCGACTCCAGGGCACACCAGGGCACAAAGGCGACGCGCTCCATCAAGTTTCTAACTCATTGTAAGTTCTGCGCTTCTTACGACTCCGAATCTAAGATTGTGGGTCTAAAGTCAATATCGGCACGGGAATTTCCCGTCAATTATTGTCGCGCACGGCCAACGGCCGGCGCGTCTGCCTCAAAGTTGCTCACGTGTTGCTTGACAGCCCCTGGTTAGCCGATTATGTTGCCCAGCCTGTCTGCTCCTGCTTTTTGAGAGCAGGTCAGGCATGAACAGCCCGGTAAGGTGGGTGTAGCTCAGTTGGTTAGAGCGCAGGTTTGTGGTACCTGAGGTCGCGGGTTCAATTCCCGTCATCCACCCTTGCTCCGTATCACTGGTCCACCAGGGCCGGTGTGGGGTATGGCAGGACACGTCAGTTTTTGTGCGCGCTCGTAGCTCAGCTGGATAGAGCGCCGGACTTCGAATCCGTAGGTCGCAGGTTCGAATCCTGCCGGGCGCATCGACGCTTCAGACGTGTGTTTCATCCCAGGTAGGCGCTTGTATCTTCGCCGCCCTCGGGCCAGTAGCTCAATCAGGCAGAGCAGCGGACTCTTAATCCGGAGGTTGAAGGTTCGATTCCTTCCTGGCCCATTTGCAAGAGCGGCGGTGCGTACACACTCACACCGCGTACCCTTCAGTTAAGAAAGTTAAGAGTGAACCGGAGAGCCGAGTTGAGGGTATCGACTCGGCTCTCGGTCGTTTCCAGGCAGGCCGAAGGCGTGCGCAGCATCTGAAGTGGATGCGTTCGCCAGGTTGTTTTGAAAGAACTCGGCGTTTTTTTAAGTTGAGATCTTTTGCGAGAGTGGCGGAATTGGTAGACGCGCTGGATTTAGGTTCCAGTGGGGTTACCCGTGGGGGTTCGAGTCCCCCCTCTCGCATCTTCGTGGCCGATCGGCATTTTGTGATCGCGCAGGCTTTTTGAACGTTTGAACCCCAAACCGAACCCATATTTTGGCCGGCCTCGTCACTTGCGAGCGGGCGCCGGTCTGAACCTAAGGAGATGATCGATGCCTATCGAGGTACAAGAAACAGGCCCCTTGACGCGCCTTGCTGCCGTAACCGTACCTGCCGCGGAGTATCGCCGCGAGGTCGACAAGTCGCTCAAGCAGCTCGCCGGACGCGTCAAAGTCAAAGGCTTTCGCAAGGGCCACATCCCACTCTCGGTGATGCGCCAGCGCTACGGCGACGCCGTCACCCGCGAGGTGATCGAGGAGCTGGTCCAAAAGTACGTCAGCGATCTGGTCAAGCAACACGACAACGTGCTGTTCTTGGGCACGCCCCAGATCAACGAATTGCCCGTCGAAGACAAGGGCGCGCTGCAATTCAACATCGACCTCGAGCTTCGCCCGAACATCGATCCGATAGGCTACATGGGCCTGGAGGTCGAGAAGCCCGAGCCGGCGGTGGATTCGGCCGCGATCGACGCCCAGCTCGAGCAGCTGCGCGAGCAGGCCGCCAGCCTCGAGCCCGTCTTGCACCGCACGACGATCCTCGAGGGTGATACGGTCGTGGTCGACTTTGCCTTTGTCGGCGACAACCCTGAGCTCGAGAATTTCAAGGGCGACGATGCCCAGCTCGAGGTCGGCTCCAAGAATGCGCTCCCCGGCATCAACGAGGCCTTGATCGGCGCGGAGTTTGGCGCCGTGCTCGAGCCCGAGATCACGCTCGACGACAACTTCCCCGTTGAGAATCTGCGTGGCCAGAGTGTGGCCGTGCGCCTGACGGTCAAGGCCGTCAAGAAGCGCGTTTTGCCCGAGATCAACGACGACTTTGCCAAGGCCAGCGGCCAGGCCGAGACCCTGCTCGATCTGCGCTCGAAGCTGCGCAAGGAGCTCGAAGCCCAGCGCGAGCACCAGGCCATGCACCTGGCCGAGGAGAGCCTGATGGATCGGCTGATCGCTCAAAACGACTTCGAGCTGCCCCCGCTCTTTGTCGACTCCCAGCTCGAGCACGGCGCGCGCCAGCGCGTCCAGCAGATGCTCGGACAACAGGAGGTCGACCTCGAGGCGCTTGGCCTCGACCTCACCCAGATCAAGGAGGCGATCCGTGAGGAAACCATCGCCCAGATCAAGGGGGAGTTTTTGTTGATGGCGATCGCCGAAAAAGAGCAGCTCAAGCTCGATGACGCCGACATGAAGGCCTACTTCGAGCATCGCGCCGCTCACGCCAACGTGCCGGCGCGCCAGATCGAGGGCTATATGCGCCAAGATCGCGAGCGCTGGCGCCAGGCGACCGCGCTGGCCCTGCTCGAGAAGACGCGCCAGTTCTTGCTCAAGGAGGCTACGCTCAAAAATGTCGCGTGGCCCAGCGAGAGCGCTGAGCTCGACGAGCTCGGCGCCGATGCCCCGGCCGAGGTTGGCGACGAGCAGGAATGAAACTTGCGCAACGCGCACTTAGCCAATAAGCCTTGAGCGACTACTTTACGCCAGGGGCCAGGGCGCGCCGGCCTCCAAAAAGCCGGCGCGCCCTGGCCAAGTGCCTGTTGTATGTGATTTTACCCACTAGCTAGCCGAGTTTATCCATGGCCTTCATACCAAGCGTCGTCGAACAGACCCACCGCGGTGAACGTGGCTGGGACATCTTCAGCCGTCTGCTCAAGGATCGCGTGATCTTTTTGGGCACGCCGGTCAACGATCAGGTGGCCAACGCCATCATCGCCCAGCTGCTCTTCTTGGAGAGTGAGGACCCGGAAAAGGAGATCTCGCTCTACATCAACTCGCCGGGCGGCAGCGTCACCGCCGGTCTGGCGATCTACGACACCATGCAATACGTGCGCGCGCCGGTGATGACGATCTGTCTGGGCCAGGCCGCCTCAATGGGCGCGCTGCTGTTGTCGGCTGGCGCCAAGGGTCGGCGGCTGAGCCTTCCCAACTCGCGCATCCTGATCCACCAGCCCCTGATGGGTGGCTTGAGTGGCCAGGCCACCGACATTGACATCCAGGCGCGCGAGATCTTGAAGCTGCGCGAAACGCTCAACCAGATCTTGATGCGCAATACCGGCCAGACCAAAGAGCGCATCGAGAAGGACACCGACCGCGACTTCTTCATGGGCCCGGCCCAGGCCAAGGAGTACGGTCTGATCGATGAGGTCATCGAGCACCGCACCAAGTAAGTGCATCGCGGGTCGCCGCCGGGGGGCCGTTTGAAATAAGATGTCCAGGCCCTCCGTTGTCCAATGCGTAGGATGGTTGCATGCTTGAGACCGATGGCCACACCCTGTTCCAAAGCCTTGCCTGGAAATGATCTGCACCGTGAACGTCAACCCGTTTTAGGAAATCCTCATGACCAAGAAGGGAAGCAGCGGAGGCCACGCAAACCTGTGCTGCTCATTTTGTGGCAAAAGCCAGCGCGACGTGCAGAAGTTGATCGCCGGACCGACGGTCTACATCTGCGACGAGTGCATCGGGCTTTGCGGCAACATCATCGATGAGGAAGTCGAGCGGGAGGTGCGCGCCGGCAGTGGGGCGAACATCCCCAAGCCGATGGATATCAAGCAGACCTTGGACAAGTACGTGATCGGCCAGGAGCGCGCCAAGCGCATCTTGGCCGTGGCCGTGCACAATCACTACAAGCGCATCGACAGCCACGTCGACAACCAGGAGGTTGAGCTTCAAAAGTCCAACATCTTGCTGATCGGGCCCACCGGCAGCGGCAAGACGCTGCTGGCGCAGACGCTTGCGCGCATCCTCGATGTGCCCTTCACGATCGCCGATGCGACCAGCCTCACCGAGGCCGGCTACGTCGGCGAAGACGTCGAGAACATCATCGTCAACTTGCTGCAGGCCGCCGACAACGATGTCGAGCGCGCCAGCCGCGGCATCATCTACATCGACGAGATCGACAAGATCGCGCGAAAAGGCGAGAATCCCTCGATCACGCGCGACGTCTCCGGTGAGGGTGTGCAGCAGGCGCTGCTCAAGATCATCGAGGGCACCGTGGCCTCGATCCCGCCCAAGGGCGGTCGCAAACATCCCCAACAGGATTTTTTGCAGATCGATACGACGAATATCCTTTTTATCTGCGGCGGCGCCTTCTCGGGACTCGAGAGCGTCATCGCGCAGCGCGTGGGCGATCGGCGCATGGGCTTTGGCGCCGACATCGCCAAGCCCGAGGAGCGCAGCACCGGCGAGCTCTTGGCCGAGCTGCAGCCCGAGGATTTGATGCGCTTTGGCATGATCCCCGAGTTCGTCGGCCGCGTGCCGGTGATCGCAACGCTCGAGGAGCTCAACGAGGAGGCGCTGGTGCGCATCCTCACCGAACCACGCAACGCCCTGGTCAAACAATACCGCAAGCTCTTTCGCATCGACGGTGTCGTGCTCGAGCTCGACGAGGGTGCGCTTCGCGCCGTCGCCGGCTTGGCGCTCAAGCACAAAACCGGCGCGCGTGGACTGCGCTCGATTCTCGAGCGCGTGATGCTCGACCTGATGTACGAGATCCCTGATAGCGACGACATCAAGGAGATCCGCATTACCGAAGAAATGGTTACGGCCAGCGTCGGCCTGTCGGCGCAATTCTTGGCCCAGTCGGCTTGAACCCCGGCGAAGTTCTTTCGCCGGTCATTGCCAGTACACCCGTTTAGAGAGGACCATGTCGTTTTCAAACGATCCCGATAGCCCCACCAAAAGCCGGCTCTACGCCTTACCCTTGCTTCCTCTTCGCGACATTCTCGTCTTTCCGGCGATGCAAGTTCCCCTGTTTGTCGGGCGCGAGAAGAGCATTCACGCCCTCGATGAAGCGATGAAGCGCAACAAGGAGATCGTGCTCGCAGCCCAGAAAAAGGCCAAGACCAACGATCCTGGCGAAGAGGACATCTATACGGTGGCCACGCTGGCCACGATCGACCGGCTCTTTCGCCTGCCCGATGGCACCGTCAAGGTGCGCGTCATCGGCCAGCGCCGTGTGCGTATCCACAAATACCTTCCCCACGATCAGTTTTTCCACGTCGAGGTCGAAGACCTCGAGGACAGCGCTTCTTCGCTCGAAGCCAGTGCGCTGGAATCGCTGGTGCAAAACGTTCGTTCCATCTTTGATGAGTATGTAAAGCTCAACAAACGCATCGCCGCCGAGACGCTCGAAGAAGTTGCCAAGATCGAAGACATCTCCTTGCTCGCCGATACCATCGTTGCTCAGCTTGCCCTCAAGCTTGCCGACAAACAAAAGGTGCTCGAGACCCTCGACGTCGGTCAACGACTCCAACAACTCCTCGATATGATGCAAGAGGAGATTGAGCTGCTGCAGGTCGAAAAGAAGATTCGCTCTCGCGTTAAAAAACAAATGGAGCGCTCGCAGAACGATTACTATCTCACTGATGCGCAGAACCCTCTGCAGAAAGAGATGAACGAACAAAACGAATTCAAAAACGAAATCGACGAGCTCGAAGATCGCATCAGCAACAAGGAGATGTCCAAGGAGGCCACCGAGCGGCTCGCCAAGGAACTCAAGAAGCTCAAGATGATGAGCCCGATGAGTGCCGAAGCCACCGTGGTGCGCAACTACATCGACTGGATCTTGAGCCTTCCATGGACCGAGGTTACCCAGGATCGTCTCGACATCAACGAGGCCGAGGCCACCCTGGAGTCTGACCACTACGGCCTGGAGAAACCCAAGGACCGCATTCTCGAGTACCTGGCTGTACAGGCGCTCGTCGAAAAGCCCAAAGGTCCGATCCTGTGCTTCGTCGGGCCGCCCGGCGTCGGCAAGACCTCACTTGGGCGCTCGATCGCCAAGGCGATCAACCGCAAGTTCGTGCGCCTGAGCCTCGGTGGCGTGCGCGACGAGGCCGAGATCCGCGGCCACAGGCGCACCTACATCGGTGCGCTGCCGGGCAAGATCGTGCAGTCGCTGCGCAAGGCCGGCAGCAACAACCCGGTCTTCTTGCTCGACGAGGTCGACAAGATGAGCATGGACTTTCGCGGCGATCCGTCGAGCGCGCTGCTCGAGGTGCTCGACCCCGAGCAGAACTCCGCGTTCAACGATCACTACCTCGATCTCGACTACGATCTGTCCAACGTCATGTTCTTGTGCACGGCCAACAACCTGGCCGGCATCCCGGCGCCGCTTCGTGACCGCATGGAGATCATCCAGATCCCCGGCTACACCGATCATGAAAAGCAGCAGATCGCGCGCCACTACCTGGTGCCCAAGCAGATGGAGAACAACGGCATCGCCAATGTCGACGTTCACTTCACGATGAGCGCGATCAACCGGGTGATCAATCACTACACCCGCGAGGCCGGCGTGCGTAATCTCGAGCGCGAGCTGGGCACGATTTGCCGCAAGATCGCCAAGCGGGTGGTCAAAGAGGGCAAGGACCACAAGCTCACCTTCAAGATCAACGCCAAGGCCGTGCCCCAGTTTCTGGGCAACCACCACTACGAGCAGGGCCGCATCGAGGAGCGCGACGAGGTCGGCATGACCAACGGCGTTGCCTGGACCCAGTTTGGCGGCGTGATGCTGGTCAGCGAGGTGAGCGTGATGCCCGGCAAGGGCAAGTTCATCATCACCGGCAAGCTTGGTGACGTCATGCAGGAGTCGGCACAGGCGGCGATGAGCTATGTGCGCTCTCGGGCGATGAATCTGGGCCTGAGCCCGGACTTTCACCAGAAAGTCGACATGCACGTCCACTTTCCAGAAGGCGCGCTGCCCAAGGACGGCCCCTCGGCCGGCATCACCATGGCGACGAGCATTGTCAGCGCCCTGACCCGTATTCCGGTGATGCACGATGTCGCCATGACCGGCGAGATCACGCTGCGCGGTCGTGTGCTGCCGATCGGCGGACTCAAGGAGAAGGTGATCGCGGCGCATCGCGGTGGCATTCGCAAGGTCATCGCCCCCAAGGAAAACAAGAAGGATTACAACGAGATCCCCAAGAGCGTGCGCAAGGCCCTCGAGATCGTCTGGGTCGAGCACATGGACGAGGTGCTCGCGCACGCCCTGCGCCTCGACGATCCCAAGGCTTTTAGCGAGCGCCTCAGCCGCCCGCTGCTGCCGCCCGACATCATGCTCAGCCCCGACGCCGAGGTGACCGCCGATGCGCCGGTGGTGCCAGGTACGGAGCCTCAGATTCACTGAGCTCGTTGTAGAACGCATCACAAAGCGCGGCCCGCAAAACGGGCCGCGCTTTTTTTGTGGCGCGGCTATTGTCGTAGCTGCTCGATTCGAATTTGCGCGCGCTGCTCTCGGGCCTTACCGGCTTCTTCGAGGGTGCGAAATTTCACGACCCCATGCGGGATGTCCACCGCAGCGCGAATGTGCGCTCTTTCCCACACCGCCGCGATCCGGACAATGCGCTCTTCGATGTCTACGACGCGCTGGGGCGGCGGAACCTCCGAGATGTCACGATAGCGGCGAATACCCATTCAATCCTCCTCATTGATGTCGAACGAGAGCGCCAGTCGCTGGGCATCGGCTCGATCGATGGCTCGGACCGTGCCACGCTTCAACTTGAAGAGCGTTTGAGGCGTCGCCACGCGGATATCGACATCGCGCACCCGTATGGACTCCCAGGCCAAATCATCATACGTTGCCAATTCCCCGATTCTGGTCAGAATGTCGACGTAGAGCGTGCCATGCGGTGGTCCGTAGCGAATGACAGGATAGTCACCGCAAAGATCGCTCGCCATGATTTCATCAATGCAAGGGTCATCCCAGACCCCGCGTAACGCTGCTTTGAGCCGCTCGATATTCGCCTCAATGGGTGCAACAAAGATGTCCACATCCTCGGTGGCCCGAATCAATCCATGGACATTGAGCGCGGCGCCTCCAATGAGAATGTAGTCGACCTGATGGTCGTTCAAACTCGCGATCAATTTGAGGAGCTCCGCGATAAAATCCATCTTGTCCCTTCGTGCGCGACGGCCGTGGCGATCGAGTCGTCAGACTGGGTTAATGATACATCCCGACGGCTCAAGATCCACTTCAACCTGTGGCAAGCGCGAAGCTCGACCTCCTCGGGGCTGCCAGGTGCGAGCAGCTCGCCCGGAGTCGATGCGCGACTGCAGGCTCAGTCCTGACTGTCAGGGCCCAGATGCTCGGGATCGAGATGCTCGGCATCGATGATCTGTTGTGCGCGGTGCTGGGCCTCGATGCCGGCGCGATCTTCGAGGCCGGGTTGCAGCCCGGAGTCGTGGTGGCGATCGGGATCGTCGTGGCCCTCGATACCCTCGAGGCCCTCTTCATAAGGGTCGGATGCGCCGGCGACGATCTGGAGCAGGTGGCCGCTGACCTCGTCGGCGTCGTCGAAGGAGCGCCCGGGCAGCTCGTTGAGCGCGCGCATGGTCTCGCTGCCAAAGCCGCGCTTACGAGCGGCGTGGACGATGTCGCGCTTGTCGGCGGGAAAGTCGAGCTGGCGAATAAAATTGATGATGCTCTCGGGTATTTGTTGCTGACCTTCCATAAACGCCTCCGCCGGGGACTTCGTGTAAGTGCGTGGTGAAGCCCAGGCACCTCTATAAAAGAAGCACCCGAGCGGCAGCGATCAAGTAATCGCGTGAATCCGTGCTGCTACCAGGTGCTCGCGAGCACGCGCAGCCAATTCTGGTGGCCGAGCTTTGCCAGCGCCGAGTCGTCGTAGCCGTGCTGTCGCAGGGCGGCGACGAGTTGAGGCAGGCCGCTTGCGTCCTGGATATGGCGAGAGATCTTCGTGCCGTCAAAGTCCGATCCCAGGGCAACGTGATCGATGCCGATGCGCCGAACCACATAATCGACGTGGCGCACGAGTTGGCTGAGCGGGACGTCGTCGTCGTAGCGGCCGTCTTCGCGCAGATCGCGAACAGCGAAGTTGATCCCGATGATGCCGCCCGAAGCGCCGACGGCGTCGATCTGGCGGTCGGTGAGGTTTCTGGCCGATGCACAGATCGCGTGGCAGGCACTGTGGGTGGCGACCAGCGGGCGATCCGAGAGCTTTTCAACGTCCCAAAACCCCTGCTCGTTGAGATGGCTCAAGTCGAGCATGATCCCAAGCGCGTTGCAGCGGCGCACCAGGCGCTTGCCCGCATCGCTCAGCCCCGCTCCGGTGTCTGGCGAGTGCGGAAAGCGAAAGGGTACGCCGTGGCCAAAGGCGTTGGGCCGGCTCCAGACGATGCCAAGCGAGCGCAGCCCCTGCGCATAGTAGCTATCGAGGGCTTCGAGACCCTCGTCGATCGGCTCGGCGCCCTCAAAATGCAATACGGCGGCCATGGTTTCTTGGGCGATGGCCTGGGCAAGCTCGGACGCGCTGCGCACCACCTTGAAGCCACCCTTGGAGTCGCGCTCGAGCTTGAACAGCGCCTCGATCGCGCGCGCGGCAAACAGCACGGCCTCGGCGCGCGCGACCGGCGATGCCATGGGATAGAAGTAGCCGCCAGCGCGGGTCTCCTCGGCCCTACCGAGCAGGGAATCGTCAACGCTTTGGGAGGGTACGAAGACGGCAAAAAAGCCGCCGGCAAAACCGCCGCGCTTTGCGCGCGGATAGTCCAGGTGGCCGAGCGTATTCTCCTCGAAGAACGACCAGGTGGAGTCTTCGCCGGCCAGCGCCAGGCGCAGCAGCAGGTCATTGTGGCCATCGAAGATCGGCACGCGCTGATCGGAATTCATCGTTTTTGCCTTTAGATGCTGACCCAGAAGCGCACGGGAATGCCGCCATTTTTGAAGTGAGCGCGCTCTTCGAAGCGAAGCGTTGATTTGGGCAGACGCTGGGCGGCGGGCAGCAACGCGGCCATGCGCCAGCCCTCGAAGTTCGAGGCGACACGCTCGACGAGCGCGTCGACGATCCCTTCGCTCGCCATGCGCTCACCGTAGGGCGGATTGCAGATGATCAGGCCCTTGTCTTTGGTCGGAGGCACGATTCGGGCGGCGTCGCCGCTTGCAAAGTGGCAAAACGCCTCGACGCCGGCGCCGGCGGCGTTGTCGCGCGAGGCGACGACCATCTCGTGGTCGATGTCGCGCCCGAAGAATTGCTTTTCCGGCTCGCGGTATTCGGCGGCGGCCGCGGCGACGATCTCCTGCCAGAGCTCGGGTTGAAAGTTCTTCCAGCGCCACAGGGCGAAGGAGCGCCCCTTGCCGGCAGCGATGTTGGCCGCCCGCTGTGCAGCCTCAATCACAAACGTGCCGCTGCCGCACATGGGATCGAAGAGCGGCTCGTCGAGCTTCCACTCGGCCAGGCGCAGCAATGCCGCAGCGATCGTCTCGCGAAGCGGCGCCGCACCAATGCGGATGCGCCAGCCACGCCGATACAAGAGCTCGCCGGAGCCGTCGAGGCTGAGCTGGCAGCGGTCGTCCTCGAGGCGAGCGAGCACAAGCTGATCGGCAGCGGGCTCCTCGGCGGCAAAGGCCGGCGCGGGCTTTTTCAGATCGTCGACGAAGTGATCGCGCAGGCCGTCTTCGACGGCTTTGGCGATGCGCCCGGTGTGGATGAGCTTGGAGCGGCGCGCCGCGCCGCGCACGAAGACGGCGTTGTCGGCGCCGAGCAGACGCTCCCAGGCGTAGCGACGCGACTTCTGATAGAGCTCGATCGGATCACGGGCGCGAAAATCGTCGACACGAAGCACCACGCGGTTGGCGCAGCGAAGCGCGTAGTTGGCCCGGTAGAAGGTGGCGTTGGTGCCCTCGAACTCGACGCCGCCGTTGACGACGACGGCCTTGCGCGCGCCAAGAGCGCGCAGCTCAGTGAGAAGCGGTGCTTCGAGCCCTGGCGAGGTGATCGCAAAATAGCGTTGAGACATAGAGGACTTCTTGAATTTAGAGTTCGCAAAAGATGCGCAGCGCGCGGCAATCAAGGGCCATCGCCTGGCGATGCACAATGCGCAGATTGCCAGGAGGCCGGCTGCGAGTATAGTCCCTTCCCATTGAGGTTCCACTCCCTACTCCATAATCATCCAAGGTCTTTGTGTGAGCGAGCCGGTCGTCGTCGTCGAAGGGTTGTCCAAGTCGTTTGGGGGTGTGGAGGCGGTGTGCGGGCTCAATTTCACCGTCGGGCCCACCGAGGTGCTCGGCCTGCTCGGGCCCAACGGTGCGGGCAAGACGACCACGATCCACATGCTGCTCGGCCTGGTGACGCCCACGGCCGGCCGGGTGCGCCTCTTCGGCATGGAGCTCGACACGAATCGTGTCGCGGTGCTCTCGCGGCTGAATTTCTCGTCGGCCTACATCGCGCTGCCAAGCAACCTGACGGTCTGGGAGAACTTGAACGTTTTTTCCAGGCTCTACGGACTGAAAAAACCGCGCAAGAAGATCGAGGAGTTGCTCGAGCTCTTCGAGATCTCCCACGTCTTGAACCGTGTCACCGGCGGACTCTCCTCGGGCCAACAGACGCGGGTCAATCTGTGCAAGTCTTTTCTCAACGACCCGGAGTTGTTGATCCTCGACGAGCCCACAGCGAGCCTCGATCCGGACATCGCCGACAAGGTGCACCAGGTGCTCAATCGCATCCGCAACGAGCGCGACATGGCGATGATTTACACCTCGCACAACATGGCCGAGATCGAGAAGATGTGCGATCGCATCGCCTTCATCTCGCAGGGGCGCTTCGTGCTCGAGGGCACAACGGCCGAGCTTTTGGCCCAATCGGGGCGAGCCTCGCTCGAGGAGTTGTTCATCGCGATCGCGCGCGATCGAGGCCTTCCAGGGGAGGCGCCGTGATCAATCGGGTCAGTGCGCTGGTGCTTCGCTACATGTATCTCTACCGACGCAGCCTGGCGCGACTTGGCGAGGTGTTTTTCTGGCCGGTCATGGAGCTGTTGGTTTGGGGCTTTTTGACGATGTATCTGGAGTCCGAAGACGTGGGCATGACCGTCTCCTATCTGCTCGGAGCGATCATCTTGTGGGATGTGCTCTACCGCGCGCAGATGGCGATTTCGCTCTCGTTTACCGAGGAGATCTGGGTGCGAAACCTGCTCAACCTCTTCGTCGCGCCGCTTCGCACCTTCGAGATCCCGCTGGCCACGGCAAGCGTGGGGGTGATCCGGGCGTTGGTCAGTTTGACGCTGCTCAGCGTGCTGGCGGCCGTCTTGTATGCCTTCGACATCACGGCGGTGGGTTTTGCGCTGGTGCCGTTCGTGGCGAGCTTGCTGCTGTTTGGCTGGGCGGTGGGCCTGGTGACGATGGCGCTTGTGCTGCGCTTTGGGCAGGCGGCCGAGGCGCTGGTCTGGGGTGTGCCGTTTCTGATCCAGCCCTTTTCGGCCGTGTTCTACCCGGTCTCGATTCTGCCCGTCTGGCTGCAGCCGCTGGCCTGGTCGCTGCCATCGACCTACGTCTTCGAGGGCATGCGCGCCGCCTTGGCCAGCGGCGTGCTGGATGGCTCGCTGCTGGCCATGGCCTTTGTGCTCAACGTCGTCTACCTGATTTTGGGCACGTTGTTTCTGGGGCTGACGCTCAAGACGGTGCGTGAGAAGGGCTATTTGAGCCGAATTGGCATGGAGTGAGCGCGGCCTTGAGCGAATCGATCTGCTGACCGATATCTCCGGCGCCGGCGGTGACGAGCACATCGAGCTCGCTCGATTGCAGCCGCTGTGCGAGCTGCTCGAGGGTGCAATGGGAGCGGTTTCGCATCGGGATCTGATCGAGCAACCAGCGCGCATCGATGCCGGCGATCGCCTCCTCGCGCGCGGCGTAGATGTCGAGCAAGATCAGCTCGTCGGCAAGCGCGAGGCTCTCGGCAAAGCCGGCGGCCAGATCGCGCGTGCGGCTGAAGAGATGGGGTTGAAAGACCAGGGTAATCTTGCGGCGCGGATAGATCGCGCGCACGCCGCCGAGCAGCGCACGAAGCTCGGTGGGGTGGTGGGCGTAATCGTCGATGAAGACGAGCTCGGGGCTGTCGCAGACGAACTCGAAGCGGCGCTTGACGCCGCGAAAGCTGCCCAGTGCATCGCGGATCAAGCGCGCTGAGACGCCCAACGCCTGGGTCACGGCCACGGCGGCCACGGCGTTCTCGATGTTGTGGTAGCCGGGCATGCGCAGGGCCAGATCGCTGATGTATTCGACCGGGCTTTTCACGTCGAAGTAGCACGTCGCGCCCTCCATTCTGATCGCGCGGGCGTGGTAGTCGCTGCCGCGCGGGCACCAGGCGTAAGTGCGCGAATTCGGCAGGCCGATCCTGGAGGCGATCGGCAGGCCGTGGCGCATAAAGAGCGTGCCGCCGTCGACGATGCGCCCGCAGAACTCGACGAAAGCATCTTGCATGGCCTGCGCGTCGCCATAGATCTCGAGGTGGTCGGCATCGGTCGAGGTGATGATCGCCACGTTGGGGCGCAGGTGCAAAAAGGAGCGATCGTACTCGTCGGCCTCGACGACGGCCACGTTGCCCGGGCCGGCCAGAAAGTTGCTGGCGTAGTTGGTGCAAATTCCGCCCAAGAAGGCCGTGCAGTCCAGAGGGGAGCGCTTGAGAATGTGGGCGATCATGGCGCTGGTGGTGGTCTTTCCGTGGGTGCCGGCCACGGCGATCGTGAACATCGACTCGGTCACCTCACCGAGCAGCTCGGCGCGCTTTTTGATCGCATAGCCCTGCTCACGGTAAAAGCGCAGCTGCGGGTGGTGCTCGGGGATGGCCGGCGTGATCACGACCAGATCGACGTCCGCGGGCGCCTGGCTGCGCGCCCCGTCGAATTGCACGCCGATGCCCTGCGCCTCGAGCTCGGCGGTGAGCACCGAGGGGCTACGATCGTAGCCGCAAACGCGCGCGCCGCGGTGGTGAAAGTAGCGCGCCAGCGCGCTCATGCCGATGCCGCCAATGCCGATGAAATACAGCCGTTTGAAATCGTTCACGTCCGATGCCTCCCTGTCGTAAAGGATACAGCATACGGGCGACCGTCTCGCAATCTGGCACTGCTCAGTGGCCAGAGCGGCCCCATCTGGCTGCTGGATGAACGCTCAATATAAGAACGGCTCAGGCGATGCCCATCTCCGTTTTCAACTTGGCCACCATGCGAAAATAGGCATCGCGCGAGAACTTCTGGTTGAGGATGTGAAACTCCTTTTTGACCAGGCCCACGCAGCCAAAGCAAAAGATGCACTCGTCGCAGTGATCGCTCATGATCACATAGGAGCATGCCGACAAGTTGCGTGAGTTGACGCAGTAGCTCGACTGGTGACAGCCCTGGCAGCCGTGGCAATGCGTGCACTGGCTGCAGTCCGTGCAGTGGCCGCAATAGGTGCAGCCAAAGCAGCCCGTGCTGTCGGTGGTGAACATGCACTGGCGGCAGTCCTTGCAGCGCTCGCAGCGATAGCTGCCCGGATTCTGATCGGCCTCTTGCAGCGCTTGTTGCTGGAGATCGCGCAAGGCGCGCTCGAATTCGCGTTTTTCCAGGGGAATGCTCGATTGCATACAACGTCCTTGGGGGCCGATAGGTCCTTGAAAATGCACAAAAATATGGGTTTTAGCTTATAACGGGAAAGTTTTTGCAAAGAAACTTGACGCTGCTCCAGCCCTACTGTAATTTTGCCGTGATATTGAGTGTTTTGGATGGTGTCCCCCCCTCATTCATCCAAAAGTTGCTCCTCCCTCAAACAGAGAGCCTGCTCAATATCATCGGTCGACAAGGTTCCCCCCGACTAAGTCGACCACTTATCTGTTTCCCCCGAAGCAGATAGAATCCCCCGGGCAATCCCCGGGGGTTTTTTTGCTCTGTGGCCCGCTCGCGTTCACGCGCCGCCGCGTTCGCGACCCAAAAGCTCGACGATCAAGCTGCCGTAGTCGCCGCCGGCTTGCAGCTCGGGGATGTAGCCGCGCACGTAGCGAAGGCCGGGGCCCTCGAGCCATGCAAGCACAGCCGGCTTGAGTACAGGCGCGTCCTCGGAGCGCAGACCGCGACCATGGATGATGCGAACGAAGACGGCCTGCTCCTTCCAGTGGCGATGCACAAAGAGCTCGAGCAGGCGAAGCGCGTCCTCGAGCGAATCGCCGCGCAGGTTGAGCTCGGGCGCGTCATTTGCGATCGTGGCCTTTCGAAAGCGATTGAGCATGGCGCGCTGGGAGCCGACCAGCGGCGCGACCGAATGCAGGCCTTCGCCGCTGCGAGGCAGTCGCGGGGTGATCATCTTGGAGTCGTCGTCTTTGGTCGAGGTGAAGGGCGCTGCGCTGACGTTTTTTTGCTTGCGTCCCAGGGTCGGGCGCAGCTTGTTCTCGACCGGCTCGACGGCGCCCACGGCACGCTCGAAGCGCGCGCGCTCACGCTCCTCGAAGACCAGATCGCGTGCGTCTGTTTGTTCCTGCTCGCTGAGCACGGGGGTGATGGTTGGCTCGGGCTCGGGCTCGGGCGGCAAAGGGCTGGCCTTACCCTCGTACTTGGCGCGAAAGAGATCGGCGCGCTCGACGTCGTTGATCGCCAGCGCGAAGAGCTCCTCGTCGGAGAGGGGCTTGGGCGCCAAAGGAGCAGGTGGTTGGGGTTGTGCGGCGTGGGTCTTGGGGGCTGTCGGCGCGCTTTTTTTGGGAGCCGGCGCGCGGTTGGCCAACGTCCCGGGCCCGGGCTTGTCGAGCTTTTTGAGCTGATCGGCCAGGGTTCCTTTGGGCTTGGGCGCGTCGATCTTCTTTTTGCTCAAGGCGCTTAATTCTCCGCCTTCTTCTGCATTTCCTTGGGCTTGTCCGGCGTCTTGTGCTGGTAGGGGATGTTGACGCGGATCAGGCCGTTGCCCTCGAAAACGGCGGCGGGCAGCTCCAACATGACGGCCTCGACCTCCTTGCCGGGCGGCTCGAACATGACGAAGTCCTTGACCGACGTGCCGGCGTCGACACTTGCAGCGCGCTCGACCTGGCCTTGGGCTGAGCTCGTGGCCGGAAAGCGCACGCGGCTAAAGGCGCCGTTGCTGGCAAAGAGTGCGGCGCCGCGTCGACCGGCCAGCTCGCGATGACCGGGATCGTAGCGCAGCGCCTCGGAGGAGTTGTTGGTGATCGTATAGCTGATCTTGAAGACCGGCTCGGTGCTGAAGCCCTCGCCCTGGGCCGTGTCGTTGATCTTGACAAAGGTGGTCTCGGCGGCGCTGACCGTGAATTCGACGTTGCCGATCGTGACAGCCTCACCAATCTCGTGAACCGGCGGGCCCTGCGGCTTGGTCGGCTTGAAGGCCATGCGAAAGATCACCGGCAGCTCGCCGCGGTGCATCGCCGGGGGCAAGCTGAAGATCAGGTTTGTGCTCGCGGCGTCGGGAACCTCGAACAAAAAGACATCGTTGATGCTCTCACCGGCTTTAAGCGTGCGTCGCTCGGTGATCTGCTCCTTCATCACACCTTTTTGTAAGAAGACGCCATTGATCGGCGCTTTCTGTGCCGTGGCCAGATCGACCTCGGCGCCCGGATCGGGGTAGAGCAAGGGCGTGGCCGCCTCGGTCATCTGCTGGGCGTTGTAGGTCGGGTTGTAGACGAAGTCGCCCTCGCCGGAGTTCTTGATGCTCACCGGGATCACGAGCACCGGGCGAGGGTACTCGTAGGTATTGCCTTCGCCAGAGAGTTCCAGGTAACGAACGCTGTACTCTTGGACCTGAAAATTGATGCCACCGACGGTCACCGATTCCCCGGCTGCGGCGATGAGGGGTTTTTCACAGGCAGGAAGCGCGGCGAGCAAAGCTAAAACGGTCAAAACGTAGAAAATACGCGCTCCAAACGGAGTCGTCATGGTCAAAACCTGCGATTGGGTTCAAGTACGTCGAAAACCAGGGCAACAGCGAATATGGCTGCCGCGGGCGGTTGGCACCGAATCCGGGCGGCGATTTCCCGAAAAACGCTGCCCGAGACTACCAAACGCTTGATCGGCGGGTCAACTATGACTCGCACGCGACGGGTTTCATGTTGGCGATGAATTCTGGTAGCGTGACCTGAGCTTTGGCAATGGGCATGGCAAGTGCGCAAATGTGTGATGGAGTTTATGTCTTCTTCGATGGGCTTGAGAGTAAGCATTTTGGTCGCGTGCGGACTGATTTTCGGTCTTGGATGCCTCAAAGAATATGACTTCGAGCGGCCCGAGCAAGCGCGCGGCACGCTGGGACAAGAGCTCTTCACGATCTGGAAGAAGGACACCGCGCGCAGTGCCACGGCGCCCCAGGCGCGCCTGGCTCTGTTGGAGGAGCGCGGCGAGGACTTCGTCGATGCGGTCGATGCGACGATCCCGCTCGACCACTTGGGCGAGTTCGACACGTTTTTGCAAGACACGCTTCCCTTGATCGATTCGGGGCTGATGCCGGGTTTGACGCGCAAGTTGACGGTCTCGATGGAGGAGGCTGCCGCCAGTCCAGGGCTCCTGGCAGCGATCAGCGGGCAACGCCGTCCACCCGCTGGCAGCTTCATAACGCACAGGGTAAATCCAGATTTTGCCGTTCACGCACTCTCTTTTGGGCAAATGCGCGCACTGAGCTTGCGCACCACCGATCGGGTGGTCAAGGCCGACGGCTTGCACGAGGACGGACGCGTCTTCTTTGAGGAGTCGACCAGCGTCAGTGATCTGCTGCGCGCCTGGAAGTTGTCCACTGACGCGCCTTTGGCAAGCAGCGCGCCCTCGGAGCGTTGGCCGATGGCGCTCTCGACCTTGCTGTTCAGCGAAGATGCACGTTTTGAGCGTGCCGCTGCGGGCACGCCGCTGTTCGTTGCGCGCTACGACGAGCGGGGATTTCCCAAAGCTGCGCTAAGCTCGACGGGCATCGCGTTTCCTTTTGTCGATCACGACGGCGACGGCCTGGCCGACGTCGATCAGGCTGGCCGCTTCGTGCTCTCCGATGGCTCGGCGGCCTCAATTCTGGCCTTCTCCAGCGGCGACTTGAGCGAGCCGGTCTCGCGCGACGCCTTTGGGCGCGCCACGCGTGGCCAAAGCGGCTTCGCCTTCGACTATGTCGATCTCAATCGCACGGGCCTGGGCTTTTTGGTGCGCAGCGGTGCGCGTCTGGCCAACGAGGAGGTGCTCTACCATCTGTTGGCCGCCGCCCCGGTGGTCATGGGCCCACTGGCTGTCGGTGAAGATGCCCGAGGCAGCTATGTCGCCCTGGCCGAAGATCATCCGCTGCTCGACGTGCTCGACGCCCTGGTCGCCACGCTCAACGTCGAGAGTTTGCCTGAGGTACTCGGCGCCGTCGCAGGCTTTCTCGATCGCGCAAGCGCCCAACTGGCGCAACTCTTCTGGGCCTTGCAGCACGCCAGTGAGGCGATCGATCGCCATCCGGCGGCAACACTTCGTGACAACCAGACGCTACTCTACGACTTGCTGCCGATCTTGCGCGACATTGCCCAGTCTCCTGCGTTGTGGGCGGACTTCATGGAGGCGCTTCGCGACCCGATCATCCGGCGAGCCGGCGAGGCGATGCTCACCTTGCTCAAGCACAAAAATGTGCGGGCCGTGCCGGCGGTCGGCGGCCCGTATGACACCTGCTTTCAGCCTTGTCTGGCGCTGCCCATTGGCACCGACCGACGTTTTGACTGCATCCGCGCCTGCCCCAATCAGGAGATCTTCTCGGTGCCGATGGACTTTGCCAGCGCCGAGGCCGAGACCAATCGCAGCATGATGCAGCGCATGTTCCACCTGCTTCGCGATACGGCCGGCGTCAGCTACACGATGAATATTGTCGAGGCGCGGGTGCCCGGCATCACGTTGCCGGCCAATCTGCCGCCCATGGTCACCTTGCCGGGCGCGGCCGAGGCCTTCATTGCAGCCGTCGCCGGTAACCTCAACTTGGCCGACTACATCTCTGAGGAGTTTACCAACAGCGATCTGGGCCAGCTCGTCCGTCTGCTCGACGCGATACTGCCCTTCGATCTGGGTAACGAGACGGTGGCCAGCGCGCTGAGCATCGCCAGCGGGCTGTTCGGCGTGCATCTTGATACGGTGCCTTCGCCGGATCAGATCACGCGCCTTTTCAACCAGCCCGATCTGCGCTTCGAGAGCGATGACGGCTCGATCGTGTTAGCCGTCTCCAATCCGGTTTGCCGCGACGGCTTTGTCATGTCCCACCACCACGCCGATGGCCTTTATGCCGGCGAAGCCAGCGGGCTGATCGACACGATTTATCCGCTGGCGCGCGCCTTTAGCAATCACGGTCGCGAAGACCTGCTCGCACAGCTCTTCGTCGTCGTGCATGCCCACTACTCGAGTCGCACGGATCTCTACCGCACCGCGCAGGGCTCACCGACGCCGATGAAGGGCTCCAATCTGGTCAGCTTCGAGCCGATATTGATTGAGGTGTTCGAGGCAGGCCACTTCTTTGACGCGCTCTACGAGTTCGCCCACGCCACCAAGCAGATCAAGGCTCCGGGCGAGATCGACTTCGACGAGCACATGCGCCGGCTGGTCTTCCAGGCCACGCGCACCGACGATGGTTTCAAGAGCCGCAGCGGAAAGAGCGCAGTGCAAGTCGCCGATGGGCGCAACCTGAGCCCGATCAGCCGGCTGCACATCGTGCTCAACGGCATCGAAGAAGCCATCGAGCGCGTGCCCCCAGGCGAGCCGTCGCGCCGCCATCTTGACCTCGCGCTCGAAGGGATCACCAACGTGCTGCTCGAGGTCGAGAAGGCCGACGGCGAGCCGGCAAAATTCGTCGAGCCTGGCGGCCTCGCGCTGACCTCGCGCGCCATACGCCAACTCAGTGAGCGCGCCGCCACCTTGCAAGAGCGCGGCGAACTCTCAACATGGCTTGACCAGACGCTGATCGACGAGCTCGCCTCGCTTTGGAGCTCGCGCGGCTTTTACGCGATGCTGCGCTTTGGCAACGAGTTGCACGCCGAGGCCGAGATGCGCGCGCTGCTGAGCGACTTTCTCCAACACATCGCCAACTCGCCAGCCGGCTATCAGCAAACCACGCTCGCGCTCTACACGCTGTTTTTGCATGCGGTCAACACCGAGTTCTGGACGCCGTTTGCGCGCTTTTTGGCGACCTTGCTCGATCCTGACCGTCGCTGGGACGCGCCGCCGCTGTCCGATCTGCCGCTGGCCTCGCATGTGGCCCTGATTACGCGCGAAATGCTCACCTATGACGCGCCGGGCACGATCCTCGAAGTGCTGCACCGCGGCTTGCGCAGTGAGGGCCAGGCGCTGTCGCCGTTGGGCGTGATCGTCGAGCTCGTCGCCGACTACTACCGCGCAGATCCGAGCCTTGCCGGGCCGCTTGGCGAAGAGGACTATCGGCGCGTCTTCAGCTCGATCGCCGGCTGGCTGGCTCACCGCGTCTACGGTATTGAACAATACTACAAGCTCGCTGCCCAGCGGCGCATCCACCCTTGAAAGCGTTGATTACCTCGATTTGGAGTTTCACGGTGCGTCTATTCTCGTATTTGAGTGTGTGTTTGACGGTGCTCGCCATGTTGGCCGGCTGCAGTGATGACTCTGAGCGCGGTTCAAAGCAGGTGACCTGCCCGCCAGGTCAGACCTTGAATCCCATATTTAACACCTGCCATGCCAACAGCGGTGGCGGGAATCTCGATACCGGCGGCGGCAGCGACGTCGATCAAGACACCAGCACCGGGCCCGGCCCAGACACCGGCGGCGGCCAGCCCGACACGGGCCATCAGATCCCGCCCGATACCGGCGAAGCGTGCGAGGCCAATGCGCGCCACTGTGAGAGCGACTCGATGGCCGCCGTCTGCGTCGACGGCAGTTATGTCAAGTCCACTTGTCCGCAGGGCTATCTTTGCCGGCGCGGTCACTGCGAGGCGACGGGCTGTCTGGCCAACGCCGTGCGCTGCACCTCGAACACTCAATACCAGGTCTGTTTGGCCAGCGGTGAGTTTGGTGAGGCGACGACCTGCGCCGATGGAAAGGCCTGCGTGGCCGGCCAGTGCGTGGGCGGCTGCTCGGTCAACCTCAAGGAGAAATCCAACCTGGGCTGCGACTACATCAGCCTTCGCCACGACATCGTCAACCCGCCCTTTGGTGGCGCGTTTGTTCACTCGGTGGTGGTTTCCAACCCGGGTAATGCCGCAGCCAACCTGGTCGTAACCAGCCCGGAGTTGCCCAACTTGAGCTTCCCCAACACGCGGGTTGAGCCGCTGAGCAGCCTGGTGCTCGATTTTCCCAACACCATTCCGGTCAACACCGCCGGCGTCTCGCGGCGCATCTTTCGCATCGCAAGCGATCAACCCGTGATCGCCACACAGTTCGCGCCGCTGAACAACCCGGGCGCGCTCAAGGAGAGCAGCGATGCGACCTTGCTCTTGCCGGTCAACGCGCTGGGCTCCAAGTACATCACGCTGGGCTGGCGCGGCTTGAGTCCGCGTGGCGGCTACGTCGACATCGTCGCGGCAAGCCCGGGCACGACCAACGTCACGGTCAGCTCGCCAATCAAGCTCAATGGCGGCGCGGCCGGATCCGTTGCTGCCGGCGGCACGACGGTCTTCACCATTCACGCCAACCAGGTGCTTCACCTGGTCGAGGACCAGGGATTTGGTGCCTCGCAGCCCTCGCGCGACGTCTCGGGGATCATCGTCGAGGGCACCCAGCCTATCGCCGTGTACACGGGCGCAACGCTGGTGAACATCCCCGACGGCCCAGACGCGCTGGCCGCAGGCGATCATATCGAGCAGCAGATGTTCCCCACCAACACCTGGGGCACGACCTATTTGGCTGTGCCCTTCAAGTCGCGCGCTGCAGCGGACTTCTCGATCTTTCGCGTGCTGGCCATGGAGGACGCGACCACGGTCAACTTCAATCCGGCCGTCACCAACAATACGAGCTCGACCGTGCTCAACCGCGGTCAGTACTTCGAGTTTCGAAGCGCGCTGGCCGTCGAAGTCACCGCTGACAAACCAATCCAGCTTGGCCAGTTCATGATCGGCGGTGAGATCAACCCCTCGCCAGGTGACGGCGATCCGGCCTTCGTGCTGCCGGCGGCCATCGAGCAGTTTCGCGACGATTACGTCTTTTTGGTGCCGGCCGGCTACCGCAGGAATTTCGTCACGATCGTCGCACCGTCCGCCGAGCAGGTCGTGCTCAACGGCAGCACGGTCGACGCTAGCCAGTTCCAGAGCTTTGGCTCGGGCGCCTGGAAGTACGCGATCATGCCGATCACGGCCGGCATCCACACCGCCTCGTCGAGCAAGCCGTTTAGCGTGCTCTTGCACGGCTACGATTCCTACATCAGCTATGCATTTGTCGGCGGGATCATCTTGCCGGAGTAGTCCGATTCAAAACCGGCCTTGGCCGCTACCACGACCACCACGTCGCGCTCATCTGGCGCGACGAATTTTTTAGTATGGAGCTCCACCGTGCGTCTCTTCAGGTTTTTGTGCGCTCTGCTTCTCCTCATGGTGCTTTCAGCATGCAGCGACGATTCCAAGGGAGGCGAGCCCCAAACGCGTTGCCCCGAAGGTCAGAGCTTCAATCCGATCTTTGGCCAATGCCAGCCCAACGTCGCCGGCCTCGACGACACCTCGCCATCGGATAGCGCCATAATCCCCGACCAGGATGTCGTGGCCGTGCCCGATGTGCCCTTTGAGCAGCCGCAAGACAGTGGCAACCAGGCCTGCGAGCCAAATGCACGTCAATGCGTCAACGACAGCGTCTCCGAGGTGTGCATCCACGGTATCTGGGAGCGCCACGTCTGCCCGGCCACCTACGTTTGCAGCCGCGGTCACTGCGAGGCGACGGGTTGTCTTGCCAACGCCGTGCGCTGCGTCTCGAACAATCAGTTTCAGGCTTGCGGCGAGAATGGCGAGTTTGGCGAGGCGACGACCTGCGCCGATGGAAAAGCCTGTGTGGCCGGCGAGTGCGTGGGCGGCTGCTCGATCAACATCAAGGAGCGATCCAATCTGGGCTGCGATTACATCAGCGTTCGCCACGACATGTACACCCCCTCGTCAGGCGAGCTGCTCGCCCACTCGGTGGTCGTCTCTAATCCGGGCACCGCAGCGGCCACGCTGGTGATCACCAGCCCGGAGCTGCCCAATTTGAGCTTTCCCAACACGCGCGTTGAGCCGCTGAGCAGTCTGGTGCTCGATTTTCCCACGACCATTCCTGTGATCACGCCCGGCGTCTCGCGGCGCATCTTTCGCATCGCCAGCGATCAACCTGTGATCGCCACACAATTTGGCCCTTTGAACAATCCCGGCAGACTCAAGGAGAGCAGTGATGCAACCTTACTCTTGCCGGTCAACGCCCTGGGGCCCAGGTACATCACGCTGGGCTGGCGGGGCATCCAGCCGGGCACGGCCTACGTCGACATCGTTGCGGCAAGCCCGGGCACGACCAACGTCACGGTCACCTCGCCCATCAAGCTCAACGGAGGCGCGGCCGGATCGGTTGCAGCCGGCGGCACGACGGTCTTCACTATTCACGCCAACCAGGTGCTCCACCTGGTCGATGCCCAGGGCTCTTCGGCCCCAATCTTGCGCGACGTGTCGGGCATCATCGTCGAGGGCACCCAGCCGATTGCCGTCTACACCGGGGCGCGCCTGGTCAACATCCCTGATGGTCCCGACGTGATCTTGGCCGGCGATCACATCGAGCAACAGATGTTTCCCACCGACACCTGGGGCACAACCTATCTGGGCGTACCGTTTGAGTCGCGTGCGGCGGCGGACTTCACGATCTTTCGCGTGCTCGCCATGGAAGACGAGACGACGGTCACCTTCGATCCGCCCGTCGCCAACAATACCAGCGCGACCGTGCTCGCCCGCGGCCAGTTCTTCGAGTTTAAAAGCTCCGAGCCCGTTGAGGTCAGCGCCGACAAACCGATCCAGCTTGGCCAATACATGATCGGCGGCAGCATCAATCCCTCGCCGGGGCCCGGTGACGGCGATCCGGCCTTCGTGCTGCCCGCTGCCATCGAACAGTACCGCGACGACTACGTCTTCTTGGTGCCGGCCGGCTACCGCAAGAACTTCGTCACGATCATGGCGCCGGCGGCCGAAGAGGTCGTGCTCAACGGCACCCCGGTCGCCGCCGCGTCGTTTCGAACCTTTGGCTCGGGCGCCTGGAAGTTCGCCACGCTGCCGATCACGGCCGGCATCCACACGGCCACCTCAAACCAGGCGTTTGGCGTGCTCTTGCACGGCTACGATTACTACATCAGCTACGCTTTTGTCGGCGGGATCATCCTGGCGGAGTAGGCGGTCGGGCCGAAGAACTCACCAGATCCATTCCACACCGACGCCCGCGCTGATTGACAAAGCCCGCTCGAGGTAGGACGCCGAGGTGTAGCGCGCGAATGTCGGTATCCCTACCGACATTTTCGGACCCAAGTGAGAGAATACCGGCACCCCTACCGCACCCGCGTTCAGTTAAGCCGGAAAATGCCGGTAGGGGTACCGCCTCCGATCACATCCGAGTCAGAAAATGCCGACCCCCTATCGACATTTTCGCATCCGAGTCAGAAAATACCGCCCCCCCTATCGCCTCCGCTCGATGTTGAGTCAGAAAATGTCGACCCCCTATCGCCTCCGCTCGATGTTG
>JACCWM010000120.1 GCA_013697635.1 Lujinxingiaceae bacterium
AGCTTGAGGCGTGCCTTGGCGACGTGGGTGTAGATCTGGGTGGTGCTGATGTCAGAGTGGCCGAGCAGGGTCTGGACGATGCGCAAGTCGGCGCCGCGATCGAGCAGGTGGGTGGCAAAGCTGTGGCGCAGCTTGTGGGGGCTCAAGGGGGTGTCGATGTTGGCGGTGCGGGCGTAGCGTTTGATGTTTTTCCAGAAGGCCTGGCGGGTCATGGCGCCGCCTCGGCGGGTGACGAAGAGCGAGGGGGTGGCGCCGGGGCCGCCGACGTTGTGGAGCAGTTGGCCTCGGGCAAACTCCTGGTACTCGCGAACGGCGTCGTTGGCCAGCTCGCCCAGGGGGACGATGCGCTGTTTGTTGCCTTTGCCGATGACGCGCACGTAGCCTGCGCGCAGGTCGACCTCGCGCTCGATGAGGTTGACGAGTTCGGAGACGCGCAGCCCCGTGGCGTAGAGCACCTCGAGCATGGCCCAGTCGCGCATGCCCTCGAGGGTGGCGCGGTCGGGGGCGGCGATCAGGGCATCGACCTCGTCGAGGTTGAGCACTTTGGGGATGCGTTTGGCGTAGCCGGGGGAGTCGACGTGGGTGGTCGGGTCGACTTTGATCGTTTCCTGGCGGCGCAAAAACTTGAAGAGGCCGCGGATCGTGGAGAGCTTGCGCGAGAGCGAGCGGGTTTTGACCTCGGCGTCGAGCTGTTCGAGCATGAAGGCGCTGATCTGGGTGTCGTCGAGGGTGGTGACGTCGTGGTGTGCTTCGCGATCGGTGCAGAACAGGGCGAATTGGGCGAGGTCGGCGCTGTAGGCTTTGAGGGTGTTGAGGGCGAGGTTGCGCTCGACTTTGAGGTGGAAGAGGTAGGCGTCGATTGCGTCGTCGAGTGTCATCGGTGGGATTGTACGAGAGTGGGAGCGGTTGCTCAATCGGCTTTTAGGACGCCGTAGAGGGCGTCGATGAGTAGGTCGGCTTTTTCGGGTGTGAGTTTTCCGCCGGTGACGTCTTCGAGGTAGAAGGTGTCGATCACCTGGGTGCCCAGCGAGTCGATCTTGGAGACGTGTGTGTTGATGCCGCTCTTCCAGAGGGTGCGTGTGATCTTGTAGAGCAGGCCGATCTGGTCGGGGGCCTTGATCTCGAGCACGGTGAAGGCGTCGCTGAGGTCCTGGTGGATGGTGACGCTGGTCTCGACCGAGGGGGTGGGGCGCGGGGCGAGGCGAGCCTCGCGGATGCGCCGCTGGAGGAGCTCTTCGACGTCGAGCTGGTCGTCGAGCACCTTTTTGAGGCGGTCGTCGAGCTGGGCGATGCGGCGCGGGCTGGTCAGGGCGGTGAGCGAGGCCGAGGGGAGCAGTGCGGCGGAGGTGTTGGCCTGATGCACGAGGAAGATGTCGAGGGTGCGCCCGCTGGAGGTGGTGACGATGTTGGCGGTCAAGATGTTGAGGCCGGCGCTGGAGAGCACGCCGGCGATTTTGGCCAGGGTGCCGGGCACGTCGTCGGTGGAGACGATCACCTCGGTGACGCCGTGCTCGAGGATCGGGGTGCAGAGAAAGGCGGAGCCGCCGACGGCGCTGCCGCGGTCGTAGACATGGAACTGGCGCAAGAGGGCGTCGGGGGCGGTGGCGATGACGTGGTCGCTTGGAATGTCGCGCACGAATTCGTCGACGCGGCTGACGATTTTGGCGTCGTTGTTGGCCGGGTCGCCGGGTAGAGCGGCGTTCGAGGCGTCGAGCCAGGCGTAGTGCAGGGCGTCGCGCTGCTCGTCGACGCGCTCTTGGCGGTCTTTCCACATGCTCTCGACGCCGTGCTCGAGGGCGGCGCGAAGACGGCGGTAGAGATCGTTCAAGAGCGTGGCGTTCCAGTCGCTCATCACGTCGGGGCCGACGGTCGACATGTCGCAAAAGGTCAGGGCCGTGAGCTGGTTGAGGGCCTCGACGGTGCGAAGGCGCGAGGCGATGTCGCGGATCACGCGCTTGTCGGAGACGTCGCGGCGTCGGGCGGTGTGGCTCAAGGTGAGGTGCTCGCGTACTAAAAAGGCGAGCTGATCGGTGCGGCGGCGATCGAGCCCGAGGCGTGCGCCGATGGCGGTCATCATGGCCGCGCCCTTTTGGGCGTGCTGGCCGCCGCGGTTTTTGCCGATGTCGTGAAAGAGCGCGGCGAGCAGGAAGACGGGGGCGTCGTCGATCGCGTGGGCGATCTCGTCGAATGCCGGCCAGCGCTGGGCCAGCGGGTCGGTGGGCGGGCCGAGGAGCTGGCGGGCCATCTCCAGGCATTTGAGCGAGTGAACGTCGGTCGTATAGACGTGGTAGACGTCGTGTTGGACGTGGCAGACGATCGGCTCGAATTCGGGCACGAGCCGCGTGAGGATGCCGAGCTCGAGCAGGCGCTGGGAGGTGCGCTCGGAGGTGTGCTGGTCGGTCAAGAGCGCGCAGAAGCGGGTGTTGAGCGTGGCGTCGGCGCGCTGTGCCTCGCCCCAGTTTTGCACGTGGGCGTCGATGTAGAGCTCGAGGGCGGGATCGAGCAAGATGTCCTCGCGGCTGGCCTGGTCGAGCGCCTCGAGGATCTGGGCGTCGTCGAGCACGTCGCAGTCGGCGCGCAGGGCGAGCTGGCCGTCGAGGTAGCGAAAGCAGGTGCCGACGTCGCGATCGACTTCGCGGTCGACGGCCTCCCAGCGGCGTAAGAAGCGCTCGGAGGCGCGGCTGATCGCGCGGGCGCGCCGGTAGTGGTCGCGCATGAGCTTTTCGGTGGCGGCGACCGGATCGGCCGGATAGTCCTCTGGGTAGAGCGTGGCCAGGTGCAGGGCCAGGGTCTCTTGATCGATGAAGTTGAGGCGATCGTGTTTGCGGCCGCGGGTGAGGTGGAGCAGGTTTCGAAGCGAGAGCAGGCAGCGCAAGCCGTCGTGGTAGAGCGCGTGGTGCTCCTCGTTCCAGTCGAGCTCGGGGCGTGGTCCGTCGAGCGGGCTGAACTGCCAGCGCACCCGGGCCGCCCAGTGGATGCAGTTGAGATCGCGCAGGCCGCCCTCGCCGTTTTTGAGATCGGGCTCGAGCAGGTAGACGGTCTGGCCGTGGCGGCGAAGGCGCTCGCGGTGGGCCTCAATGAGCTCGTGGGTAAAGCTTGTGCCCTGGTCGTCGCGGCGCAGAAATGCGATCGCCTCGTCGGCGTCGACGCTTTGCCAGGCAAGCGTGCGGGTGGGCTCGAGGGGGCGCGCGTCGATCAGCGAGATCGCGGTTCGCGCATCGAGCTCAAAAGCTTCGCGGGCCTGGGCCGGGGTGCGAACGGCGTGGCTGAGCTTGACGCGGGCATCGCGCGACCAGGCCATCAGGCGCTCGACGCCGGCGTACATGGCGGGATCGGCGCAGACGGCGTCGTCTTGGACCTCGATGACCAGATCGATGTCGCTGCCAAAGCAGAGCTCGCGGCGGCCGTAGCCGCCGAGCGCGTAGAGGGCGCAGAGCTCGCGCAGGTCTTTGTCGGCGGTCTGTTCCCAGAGCGCGAGCAGCCAGAGATCGGTGGCTCGGCTGAGCTCGCGGCCGATCGTCAGGCTGCACTCGCCGGCGCGGGCGCGCTCAGCGAGGGTCTCGCGAAGGGCGACAAACTGCTCGGTGATGTGCTTTACGTCGTCGGGTGCTACAAGGTGGTCCAAAGACATGGAGTGTCCGTGTCGTCATTAGCTTCGTTGCGCGCTTGAGGCCCACCAGCGGGCTAATAGCGGCGCGCCTATACGAAAGGTTGAACAGGTCATGAAAATTTCGTCTCGGCCCTATCTGACGACGGGTTTAGCTGGCATTGGCGGGCTTATCAAGGTGCGTCCCGAAGATTTCAGCGTCGAGGAGATCGCCGCCTACGAGCCAAGCGGCGATGGGCCGCACCTTTATCTCTGGGTTGAGAAGCGCGACGCGACCGGTGATTGGATGCTCGGCGAGCTGGCGCGCCACTTTGGTGTTCCGCGCCGTGATATCGGTGCGGCGGGCATCAAAGACCGCCGCGCGGTGACGTGCCAGTGGGTTTCGCTCTCCACGGAGACGGCGACCACGCTCGACGAGCTCAGCGCGGTCGGCGCGATCAACGAGCAGATCACGGTGTTGAAGGCCGTGCGCCATCGCAACAAGTTGAAGACGGGGCATTTGCGCGGCAACCGTTTTCGCATCGTCGTGCGCGAGTTGGAGTGTACGCCCGAGCAGGCCCTCGAGCGCGCCGAGGCGATCGTGGCGCGCCTCGCGGCGCTTGGCGGCATGCCCAATTACTATGGACTTCAGCGCTTTGGGCGCGAGGGCTCGACGCTCGAGCTTGGCCTGGGGCTGCTCAAGGGCGATCCGATCGCGCGCAAAAAGGCCGGGCGCGATGCCTTCTTGAAGCGCCTGGCGATCAGCGCCTTGCAAAGCGAGCTGTTCAATCGTGTGTTGAGCGCGCGCCTCGAGCGCGGGGTATGGGGAAAAGTGGTCGAAGGAGACGTGTTGCAAAAGGCCGACAGCGGTGGGATCTTCGTGGTCGAGCCGGGAGAGGTCGAGCAGGCTCAAGCGCGCCTCGAGTCCAAAGAGGTGTTGTTGACCGGGCCGATGTTTGGTCCACGCATGAAGGCGCCCCAGGGTGTTTCGGCGCAATTGGAGGCCGATGTGCTCGAGGCGGCGGGTCTCAAGGCGGCGGATTTTGAGCGTCTGGGAAAACTGGGCTCGGGAACGCGGCGCGCGTTGCATGTCGTGCTCGAGGAGATCACACTGGAGATCGTCGAGGATGGCGCGCTGGCTTTTGGTTTTGCGTTGCCCTCGGGCAGCTATGCGACGGTGTTGTTGCGCGAATTGATGAAAGTTACAAATTTGGACGATCCCACGGCTCTGGTATCATAGCGCTGACGATTTCGTAGGTGTATGGTAGTTTTTGATTCAAGACCTTGAAATATCATCGGAAATCGAGGAACTCGTGACTTGCGACCCAGTTCAGCCCCGTTCGCGCGCCGATTTTTTGAGGCTCGCCAATATCTGCGGGATGAGTTTGACCGCGGCGGACCTGTTTCAGCTCAATCGGCGCAAGTTTTTGTGTCCGCTTGAGGAGAGCAGCGGCGTCGAAGAGCTCTATTGCTCGCTGCACCTGTATATGCTGGCGATCTACTTCGAAGGGGTGCGCCATTTTCGCCACCCCTGGGCATCGACGGCGCCGGAGCGCACGCTCGACGAGGTGGGTTCAATGTGTCGCGAGCTCGGTGAGTTCGTCGAGCGGCTTCGTGGCAAGCGCGAGACGCCGGTCAGCGGCGAGGAGGTTGCAACGCTTGCCATGGAGATGGAGCGCTATCTGCATGGCATCGATCCTTTTGGGCCGCTGGCGGGGATCATCGACATCATGCGCGCCGACGTGGTGGAGAAATTGCGTGGTGCGGGTCGTCTCTATGCCGAGCTTCGGCTGACGGGAGCGGCGCTGGCCGAGATGGTCGAGCGGATCGAGTCGGGTGCGGAGGTGAGCGTGGAGCGTCCCGCGGCGCTGACCGAGCCGAAGACGCAGGCGATCGTGGTTGCCGACGAGCCAATCGAGGATCTGCGTCGCACGCAGCTGATCGAGCGCTCCGAGGCGAGCGAGGTGATCGTGGCCTACGAGGCCTCGGCGACGGTGGAAGGCATGGAGCCGGTTGATGCCGTGGCGGTCGCCAAGGAGGAAGACGAGGATCTGCGGCGCACCCAGGTCATGGACACGCTGATGAGCTTGCCATCGGTGATCGAGTCGGAGGCTGAGCCGGGCATCGCCGAGGAGTCGTCGACGCCGATGGATCTGATCGACGAGCAGGCCGACGACGAGCCGCAAACGGCGGAGGTGACGGGTTTGCCCGAAGCCGCAGCCGATGATGTGAGCGCGGATGCGGTGCCCGTCGCCGCGGCGGATCATGGCGCGCATGGCTTTGGGCGCGACGACTCGCGCACTTCGCGAAACGAGGATTTGAGCAATCATCTCGAGCGTCTGCGCGTCGAAGATCGCCAGGGCGCGCCCCCGGAAGCGCCCCAGAAGGTCAAGCAGGCCGCGCCGGTCGAGGGGCGCAAGCTCGCGGACAGGATCGCCGAGCTCAATCGTCAACGCGAGAAATATCTCAAGGAGCAGGCCTGGGAGAAGCTCGTGCACCTGTACGAGGAGGGCATCGATCTTTTCTCCGATGGCGCCGAGCGCCAACAGGTCTATTTGGTGCTGGCGACCTTGTACGAGATGAAGCTGCGCGAGAAGGCGCGGGCGCTCGATGCATTTATTCGCGCGTTTGCCGAGCTGGGTAGCGAGGCCTCCATGGAGAAGGAGCTCGATGGTATCGAGCGCCTTGGCCGGCTACCGGAGGTGAACGAGGGGTATCTGGCCACGCTGGAGAGCGAGCTTGCGGGCTCGCTTGGCGTTGGCGAGCGGCGCAAGCTGCAGCGCCACTTCGCGATCGCGCTTTACGGGGCCGGTCAGTACCAACGCGCCTTTTTGTTCTACGCCTCGATGCTCGCGGAGAACCCCGATGAGAACATCGATCCGCAGTCCTTGGGCGATCTCGAGCTGCTTGGCAGCGAGGTCAAAGCTGAAGAGCTCGTCAGCTTCTACCACGATATCCTCGAGCAAAACGTTCGCACGGACGTGCGCAGTTGGGTGCAGCAGCGTGTGGAAGCCAGCGCGGTTTGAAGGCGAATGAAATAGAGTATTTGCCTGCGGTATTTTGACAGAAGGTCTTAGTATTGCCTATGTTACGTGTCCACGATCCGGTTCATGCCCGGAGCCGAGCTCGCCAGCTGTGATGGTCTGTGAGCGCATTGCATGAGCATTTGAGGAGAATTGCGTGAAGAAATGCCCGTCATGCAGTGCCCGGCTCGCCGACGAAGTGTTGGTTTGCTCGAGTTGCAGCCACAGTTTTGATGACCAGCCACAGCGGCCCGTTCAAAAGACGATGATGGGACTTCCTGCGCTTTCGGGCGGGGTGTTTTCAGAGTCCAAGGATTCGGACTCGGACGCCGAGCCGGCGTCGCGCAGCACGCTCTTCGGGCTTCCGGCGCTCAAGGCTGCCTCCGAGGATTACGACGACGACGAGGGTGACGCGACATCGATGATCTCGCAGGAGGACTTGAAGAAGTCCTTTGGTGCGATGACCTGGAGTGAGCCCGAGCAGGGCGCTGGCTCGGAGGCCACGCGCGAGATCAGCGCCTCGGAGATCGCCGCGAGCATCAGGACGGTTCGCGGTGTCCGCCCGGTCGAGCCAGAACACAGTCCCGATGAGACGCGCCAGATCAGTGCAGCTGAGCTTGCCCGTGGGCAGTCCAAGCTGGCTAAAGCCCAAGACGCTGGCGTTGAGTCGACGCGTGAGGTGACGTCCTCGGAGGTCGCCGCAGCGATCGCTCAGGCGCGCGCTCGAGAGAGCCGTGAGCCGGTGTCGCGGGCGACGGCCTTTGGGCTGCCGTCGATCGATGCCAACGTGCGGCCGATCGAGGTCAAAGAGGCCGAGCCTTCGCTCAAGTCGACGGCATTTGGCATGCCATCGCCCATTGTTGCGGCGGCCCCGCCAGCGGTTGCAAAAGCCGAGAAGAAGGTCGAGCCCACGTCGGTCAACAAGGCGACTGCCTTTGGTATGCGTGCACCGACGATGGAGGAGCTCGAGGCGGCCGGTGAGGCAGCCGCCAAGGAGGCGAAGGAGGCCAAGGAGGCCAAGGAGCACGGTCCGAAGACGCGTGATAGGGCTGCGGGATTGCCGGCGGCCAAGCCCGGTGCGCGTGATGACGCCGAGGCTGACGGGGCGCTGGCAGCCTGGGGGCTGGGCGATCAAGAGAGCGAGGGCGGCGACGCGACGCAGGTGGCGAGCGTGGCCTCGTTCAACCTGGTTGCATTTGAAGGCGTAATAGAAGAGGACTCGCCCGAGGTGCTGGGCACGATGATGGGCATGGTGGCCGACTCCGAGAGCGAGGTCGGCGACACCCAGCTTGCGCCCAAGCCCCAGGCACCGGCGCTGGTTCAGGCGCAGGCCGATGGGCGCGAGGAAGAGCCTGACGAGCTCGATGATGCGCCGACCAACATGCTCGACGCGAACAAGCTCTTTGGGCTCAGCGCCGATGCCGGCGCCGACGATCGCCGCAAGCAATTGCTCGCGAAGGTGCGCGGGGCCAAGCCCGCAGTCGATCAGGCGCCCAAGAAGCCCGCTGTGCCGATCAAGATGCCGGTGCCAAATCCCAAGATCAAGGTTCCGCGGCCGGCCTCCGAGCTTCGCCAGCTCGTCGATACGCCGGTTGCCCGGACGATTTCGGCCAAGGCCGAGACGCCGACGAGCGGGGTGTTCAAGCTTCCGAACAAGCGCGCCGGAGCTGAGCGTGAGGGTGAGCGGCCGTTGGCCGAGTTGGGTCAGGAGGGCGACGATGTTGCGCTGGCAGGGCTTGGGACCTACCAGGTCAACCGGAGCACCGATCAGGTACCGGTTCGCGACCAACCTTTTGTCGAGGTGCGTTCCGTGCCCCGCTCGCTGAAGGTGATGCCGACGGGCGAGGGGGCGGGCCAGAGCGAGGAAGTCGAGGAGCCGGCGTTGCGCTTTCCGGTTCCGACGCCGGGGCCCGGCTGGGAGCAGGCTGGCAAGTCCGCGGCTTCGAACCCGGCGCTGCCGCTTGAAGATGTGAAGACCTTGCCGAGCACGCCGCCCGAGGCGATGATCGAGCCAAGCGTGGCGATGCCGGCACCGCGTCAGCAGCCGGGGCGCGAGCTCAGGCATTCGTCGGTGCCAGGAATGGTCGCTGAGCAGGCCGGGGGCCAGCAGCCGGGGCGCCCGCAGGTACATCCGTCGGTTCCGGGAATGCTCGTCGGGCCGGCCGATGCGTCGGGGCTGATCGCAGCCGGGTCCGAGCAGCCCACGACGGCGGCGACAGCGAGCGCTGGCGCTGGGCTGGAGACGATGCTCCAGAAGATCTTTGGTGTCCTGTCGGGCGTGGTGCTCACGCTGGCGGGCGTCATCGGTCTGATTTTTGGCGGCATTCCCGGCCAGATCTTTGGCATGCTGCTGGCAGTGTTGCCCATGGTCAGCGGGATCGGTGCGCTGCTGATCGCCCTGGCGCCGATCAGCGCCGGGATGCGATCGGCGGGTTTTGCCTTTGTGTGTTTTGTGGCCCTGTTGGTCTTCGGGCTTTCGCTAGGCCAGGCGATGAACGGCATGACCGTCTTCATTCAGTTTGGCGGCGGCTTGCTGGCGTTTTTTGCGGCCGTGTTTCCCATTTTGCTGCGAATGATTGCGCCAACGAGTCGCTGAGAGGCCAGCCGGCCGAGTGCTCTGCTTGAAAATCCTGGTTCAGAAATTCGGGGGATCGTCGGTCAGCGATCTGGAGCGCATCCGCAAGGTCGCCCAAAAGGTCGTGGCCACTCGCCGCGCCGGCTACGATCTGGTGGTGGTGGTGTCGGCGATGGGCGATACCACCGACGATTTGCTCGAGATGGCCAAGGCCCTCTCGCCCAATCCGTCGCGACGCGAGCTCGATATGCTGCTCTCGGTCGGCGAGCGCATCTCGATGGCGCTGCTCTCGATGGCGGTGCATGCCGAAGGGCTCGAGGCTGTCAGTTTGACCGGCTCGCAGTGTGGGATCATCACGACCAACAGCCACTCCAATGCGCGGATCATGGATGTGCGCCCGTTTCGAGTGCAAGACGAGCTCGAGCAGGGGCGCATCGTGATCATCGCCGGCTACCAGGGCTCGAGCTACCGGCGCGAGGTGACAACGCTGGGCCGCGGTGGCAGTGATACGACGGCCGTCGCGCTGGCGGCCGCGCTGGGCGCCGAGGCGTGCGAGATATACAGCGATGTCGACGGGATCTACAGCGCCGATCCACGCGTGGTGTTGAGCGCTCGCCAGCTCGTGGACTTGAGCTATGACGAGATGCAGGAGATGGCGCGCTCGGGCGCCAAGGTGCTCAACGAGCAGGCCGTCGAGTTTGCCCGCATCGCCAAGATCGCGCTGTATGCAAAGAGCACCCATCAATCCGACTCGGCCGGCACGTTGATTCGCCTGGACCAGCCCGAGGAGTATCTGCGCCGCCTCGAGCTTGGCCGCCCGGCGGTGGCCGTCAGCCAGGTCAATCGCGGCCTGTGGGTGCAGGCCGCTCAGGGCGCCGATCATGTCATGGCGATCGCGGCGACGAGCGACTGCCAGATCTGTCGCTGGGTGCCGGGTAGGGCCTGTGAGCTCTTTTTGGGCACCGAGAACAACCACGATCTTGCTGGCTTTGTCGCACAAATCGAAGAGGGCGGCGCCGATGTCTCGGTGCGCTGGGCCGGCCTGGTCAGCGTCGTGGGCCAGGGTATCGGCGGCCAGCCGCGTTGGGCAAGCCAGGGTCACGACGTGCTGGCCGGCGCCGGCGTGGCGGCGCAGGGGTTGTCGATCAGCCTCTCGCGGCTCTCGTGGGTGGTCGATGAGTCGGATGTGGCAGCGGCCGCGCAGGCGCTGCACGCGGCGTTCGTCGACTGAACAACTCTTTTGACGGGGGATTTTCTGGGAGTCGGAGCAAGCCCAAGAAAAAACTTCGGCCGATGTCTGTGGACATCGGCCGTGAGCTTTCGCCGTCTCATGTGCGAAGTAAGTCGGTGGGATAAAGAGGAATATCCTGGAGGGAAACTAAGGAGGGGATTTTGGAAAGAAATGAGAAATGATGCAACCTACCTCGCACATGAGACGGCGAAAACCTATTTTTCAAAACGTACGCAGATAAAACTTTGTATTAAAACGACTTATTCCATTACCGCTGTAATGGGTCACTGTGTTTGGAAACCTCGGTGGTGCTGGACGAGCGATGGGCTTAAATTACATCATTGGTGTAATTAGTCAAGTATACTGTAATGCGTTTTTCGCTCAAAGAAGTCGTTGATTCATGGGATGGGCTCTTGGAGCGCATATCACAAAGACTTCTAAGGGTGATGGGGCCATTGTATAGGCTTGAACGGGCATCGGTCAATGGTCTTTTTTCGCGGTGAGCGGCAGAAGCGGCAGAAGTAGGTCCTGGCCGGCGTGGTCGCTTTTCAGTACGACGCGAAAATTCTCGAAACCGTGCATGCGCAGCTCGAGTTGGGCGCGCTCGCGGCCACGCAGCGCGCCGTTGAGGCTGTAGGGCGTGGTTCCGAGCAGGTTGGCGGTGGTGCCGTCGAGCAAGAAGATTTGTGCGCCGGGCGGCTCGGAGCTCAGTTGCACGCCGGAGGGCAAGATCGATGTCGTCAGCGGGGCCTCGAGCTGGGCTGGGGGCTCGGTGGTGCCGTTCTGGTCGTGCTGTTGGACGAAGGCAAAGAACCAGATCAGGTTGGAGATGAGCAACACGGCGATTGCGGCGGCCAGCAGGTAGCCATTGGGCTCGATTGGGGGGGCAGCGGCGCGCTCGGGGCGTGCTTCGCCGGGCTCAGGGGTGCGGGCAGGCTCTTTGGGTGTGGCGAGTTCTTCGGCGCTCGAGGAGCGCGAGGACTTGCTCGCTGACGCCGCCGCGACGGGCAGAACGTCGTTCTTTGAGGCTTTTGCCGGCGGCAGCGTGGCGGCTTCGAGAGCGCGGGCAAAGGCTGCGGCATCCGGCCAGCGCTGGCGAGGGTTGCGCGAGAGTGCGCGCGCGACGGCGGCGCTCACGGCCTTGTCGATGCCGAGCTCGCTCAAATCGGGGGCGTCCTCGCTCTTGATGCGCAAGATGCCTTCGCTGGCGTCGCCGGGGTCGTCGAAGTAGGGATGAACGCCGACCAGGGCGAAGTAGGCGATGGCGCCCAAAGCATAGACGTCGGCCGCCGGGCTGAAGCCGTCACCTGGACGTGGGTCGTCCTGGCCCGGGGTGCGCGCGACATCGAACATCTCCGGGGGCAGCGCGGAGACGGCCTCGGGGCCAAGCACGGCCGATGGCATGGCGAGCAGTTCGCGCAGCGTCAGGCCCAGTTGAAAGTGGCCCAGCGTGGCCTGTGCGAGCTCGTCGCCTTGGACGAACACCCAGCGCGCCGAGAGGCTGCCGTGGGGGATGTTGGCCTCGTGGGCTGCAGCGAGCACAGAGGAGAGGCGCGTGATAAGGGCTGCAACGTTTTGGGGTGGCAGGGTCGCGTGGGTCTCGAGATAGTCCGACAGCGGTTTGGCGTCGGTGCGCTCCCAGATCACGAAGGGCACGCCCTCATCGAGCTCACCGTAATCGATCGTGCGCAAGATGCCGGGCGCATCAAGGCTGCTGGCGCGCTGGGCGGCCTGCTTGAGGCGATCGTAGAGATCGCGCTTGGCGCCGGCCTCGTGGAGGGCGTCAAAGACGGTGATGAAGACCGGGCGCTCGAAGGGCTCCTGCAAGCCGTTGTAGGTCGTGGCAAAGCTAAAGCATGAGACGCGCTGTTGGACGTGGTAGCGATGCTCGAGAGCGAGCGTTCCTCCTTGCAGGTTTTCCATCCGTGGATCCTCGACGACGTGGGGTTTGAGGTCTACTTGCTGCTTTGCTCGACGGGCGCCTTGGGCTCGCCGTATTTGCGGTGGTCGGAGACGCCTACGAAGAGGCCCTCGGCATTTCGAACGACGAGCTGGACGCTGTTGAAGGCGCGTCTTGGCACGACGTCGTGTCCTTTGGCGCGCAGGGCCTCGATCCAGGGCTCGTTGTCGAACTCGACGAAGAGCTGGTTGGGCAGCCACTGGTGGTGCAAACGGGTGAAGGTGACGGCCTCGGAGGGCGTGCGGCCAAAATCGACCAGATGCAACAGGGCGAAGAGTGTGCCGGTGATGATCGTCGGACCACCGCTTGCGCCCAGCGACATATAGGGCTGGCCGTCCTTGAGCACCAGTGTGGGGCTCATCGAGCTCAACGGTCGCTTGCCCGGTTGTACTGTATTCTGCTCGCTGCCCACAAGTCCCCACATGTTGGGTGTTCCGGGTTCGACGTTGAAGTCAGCCATCTCGTTGTTGAGCACGATGCCGTATTCGGGCACGTAGACCATGGCCCCGAAGCGGCCGTTGACCGTGGTGGTGCAGGCGAGCATGTTGCCCTGGGCGTCGATAATGCTCAAATGGCTGGTGCCGCCGATCTCGTCGTTGGGTCGGCTGGTGCCGTATTGATCGAAGGGCAAGACGGCGTCGTCGAGGATGCGCGCGCGCAGCATGGCGGCGTGTTCGGCCGAGATCAGGCGCTCGGTGGGGACCTCGACAAAGTCGGGGTCGCCGATCAAGTGGGCGCGGTCGGCAAAGGCGTGCTTGAGCGCTTCGGTGATCAAGTGGACGGCCGGCGCGCTCCAGCCGAGCTTGGCCAGATCGTCGCCCTCCAAGATGTTGAGCACCTCGAGGAGAGCGATCGCGCCCGACGAGGGCGGCGGCATGCCGATGATCTCGAGGCCGCGGTAGGTGCCGACGATGGGCTCGCGGGGCACGACGCGGTAGTTGAGCATGTCCTGGTCGACAAACTGGCCGCCGGCCTTATTGACGGCTTCGACGATCGCGCCGGCCACCTCGCCGCTGTAAAAGGGCGCCGAGCCCTGCTCCATCAGGATACGCAGCGTGCGGGCCAGGGCCGGGGCAAAGGCGCGATCGCCAGGCTGCAGCCAGGAGCCGTCGGCGGCGCGAAAGCGCGCGGTGAGCTCGGCGTGGCCGGCGAGCTCTTCGCTCATGTTGGTGAGATGCTCGGTGAGCATTTTGCCGACGTCGAAGCCGTCCTGGGCGATGCGGTGGGCCGGCTCGACGACCTGTTCCCAGGGCAGCGCGCCAAAGCGCCCGTGCAACGACCACAGTCCGCCGGCCTCGCCAGGAACACCCACGGCCCAGCCGCCGCGGCGAGCGAGCGCGGGCTGCGCCTGGCCGTCGATGATGTAGACGTCACGGTGGGCCGCCTGGGGGGCGACCTCGCGAAAGTCGAGGACGGTGGTCTCACCGGTCTCGATCGGGCGATAGAGGCAAAAGCCGCCGCCGCCAAGGCCCGAGGCAAAGGGATTGAGCACTCCCAGCGCGAGCATGGCCGTGACGCCAGCGTCGGCGGCATTGCCGCCGCGGGCCAGCGTCTGGGCGCCGAGCTCGGAGGCCAGCGGGTGATCGCTTGCGACGACGCCGCGCGTGGATTCGACATATGCGCTGTGAACGGGCGCCACGTCCTTTGTTTGTGCGCTCAAAGAGGGCTGGCCGACGCTGTAGACCAGGCCGGCGGCGAGCGCCAATGTGACGGTTTGGAAACAAAATCGTTGCGTTTTCATGATGGTCCACTCCGCGGTTGACATGTCATCTCAACCCTCTATGCTGCGCGCCAATGACCCAGGATCGCTTATCAATCCCGGGTATCGTTGCCAAGTATCTCTCGGCCAGCAAAGGCTTTTGGGCTCTGCTGACCTTACCAGATGGTAGTTCATGATGGTGCGTTCAATCTTTGGTCTATTCGCCAAGAGTCCCTTTCCGCCTCTACGGGAGATGGCTCACAAAGTAAAGGAGTGCAGCGACCAGGTACCGGTGCTCTTCGATGCTTTTTTTGAGGGCGACTATGAGCGCGTGCACGAGCTCAGCGAGCAAATAAGCCATCTCGAGCACGAAGCCGACGTGGTGAAGACCAAGATCCGGGACAATTTGCCCAAGACCTTGTTCTTGCCCGTCGATCGCAAAGACGTGCTCGATGTGCTCGCTGCGCTCGATGCGGTGGCGGATTGTGCCGAGGACGTCGGAATCCTGTTTACGCTGCGCAAGATGGAGCCGCACCCGGAGCTTGTCGAGCCGCTCAAGAAGCTCGTTCGTCGAGTGACCAAGACGGTGGACAAGGCCGTGCAAATCGTCGACGAGCTCGAGACTCTGGCCCAGGCTGGCTTCGCCGGCCCGGAGGCCGAGAAGGTGCTCGCGATGATCGACGAGCTCAACCGCCTCGAGCACAAGGCCGACATCGTCCAAGACGCGCTGGCACGCACGCTGTTCTCGATCGAGGACGACATCAAGCCGGGCAGCCTGTTCATCTGGAACAAGATTTTCAACAAAGTCGGAGACATGGCCAACTCGGCCGAGAAGATGGGTAACCGCCTGAGGCTGTTTATGTCCAAATAGCCATAAGCGAATTTTTCTGATCTCTCGGCCGTTGGTCGTGGGGTCGGACGCTCGATTTGTCGTCGTAAGTTGGCGCGCCTGCTGGGGGAAGAAGAGGTGCGCCGATACAGCCCGGCCGGAGTCGTTTCTGGTGCGCGCGGTTGGTAGTGACTTCGATTGTCCGTGTAAGAGAGAGCCCCCGATGGGTATAGAAATAATTTTGTATGTGGCCGTTGCCTTCGGCTTTTACATGGCCTGGAGCATCGGCGCCAACGATGCGGCCAACGCCATGGGAACCAGTGTTGGTTCCAAGGCAGTCACGTTCAAAGAGGCCGTAATCATCGCGGCGATCTTCGAGTTTTCCGGCGCGCTGATCGCCGGCTCGAGTGTCACCGATACGATGCGCTCCAAGATCATCGATCCGATGCTCTTTGCCGATGAAAAGATCGTGGGCAGCACAGAAGGCCACATTTTATTCATGTTGGGTATGCTCGCGGCTTTGATCGCGGCGGCGTTGTGGTTGCACGTCGCGGCCGTCTTTGGCTGGCCGGTCTCGACGACGCATAGCATTGTCGGGGCGATTACGGGCTTTGGTCTGGTTTCGGTGGGCCCGGCCTACATCCAGTGGGGCACCCTGGTCAAGATCGTGGCCAGTTGGTTTATCAGCCCGCTCTCCGGCGGGCTGTTGGCTTTTGGCGTCTTCATGATCGTGCGCCGGTTTATCTTCAACGCCGCCGACCCGGTGGCGAGCGTCAAGCGCTGGTCGCCGGTGATGGTGTTTCCGGTGTTTGTGGTCCTGGCGCTGGTGATCTTTCAAAAGGGCTTGCCCGGCGTCGATCTGCAGAGCTACGGCATTGGCACCAAGGAGATCATCGGACTCTCGGCATTGACGGGCCTTTTGGGCTCGGTGATCTCGGGTTTGTTGGTGCGAAGGGTCAAGCCGCACGAAGGCGACGACCAGGAGAAGCAGTTCAAGAAGGTCGAGTCGGTGTTTCGCTATCTGCAGATCGTCACGGCCTGTTTCGTGGCCTTTGCCCACGGCTCCAACGACGTGGCCAACTCAATCGGCCCGCTTGCGGCAATCGTGGGCACGTTTGAAGCCGGTGAGATGGCCGCGATGGTGCCGGTGCCGACCTGGGTGTTGCTGATCGGCGCGGTCGGTATCGTGGTGGGCCTTGCGACCTATGGCTACAAAGTGATCGAGACGATCGGCACCAAGATCACCGAGATCACGCCCTCGCGCGGCTTTGCGGCGGAGTTTGGCGCGGCGACGACGATTCTGGTCGGCAGCAAGCTCGGTTTGCCCCTGTCGACCACGCATACGGTGGTCGGCGCGGTGATCGGGGTAGGCTTTGCGCGCGGCATGAACGCGCTCAATTTGCGCATCATCTGGAGCATCCTCAAGTCCTGGGTCTACACCATTCCGGTGGCCGCGGGCCTGACGATCATCTTGTACTGGAGCTTTAAGTTGGCCTGGACGCTGTTCATCGGGCCGTTTTGAGCCGTGCCTTCTTCGGCGCCCTGGGACACATCAGGGCTGCTCGCCGACCCACTGTTGAACCTTGTTTTGAGCCAGGGGGATGATGCCCTTGGACTCGAGGTTCTGGCGAAGGGCTTCCTCATAGAGGTGGAAGTTGTGCCGGGTCAGTGATTGCTGCACGTCGCGTTGATAGTCGCGCGCGGCGAAGTATTCTTTGAGCGGCGCGGAGAGCGGCGCGAGCATCAATTCTTGAAACCAGGGGTAGGGCTCAGGCGGCTCTTGGAGCTCGTTTCGCACCATGGTCCACCTCAGAGCCCAGGAGGCCGCACAAACCGAGCCGCCGGTGCGTGGGATCAGATCGCGGCAGAGGGCCAAAAATGCCCCCTGCCAGAAGGGGTCGAAGTGCTTGAACTCGCCGCTGTAGAAGACGGCGTTGTGAAAGTAGGAGGGCACGGTGGTGATGCCTGCTAGCTTGAGGCGCAGGCAGACGTTACGAAGCAGCTCGAGGACCTGGGGCCCGACGCCCAGGCCGGGGTGGTGCTGGCCGGGCAGGGGCGGGCGATGCGGGCTGAACTGGGCCATGGGGTTTTGCAAGAGCAGCCACTCCACGGTGAGCACGGGCACAAAGGCCAGCTCGAGGCGTTCGGCGAGCTCGTCGGTGGCGCGCAAAAAGTTTCGGCGCACGACCAGCTCGATGAGCGGCTCATCGCAGGCCGGCTGCGTGCTCCACAGGCGCAGCAGATGCTCGTCGGGGTCGTCCATGCGAATTTCGATGCGAAACTGCTCGAAGCCCAGACGGTTGAGATCGGTAAAGAAGCCGTAGCGCTGCAGCGCCACCTCGAGGCCCTCGAGTGTGTAAAACCCCAACCAGCGGTCGGAGTCGTAGCCAAAGAGATCGGGAGCGGCTTCGAGCGCTTCAAGGCCAAGAGAGCCTTTCTGAAGCTCGGCGCGGCTTAGGATGCCGTAGATCTCTTCGTAGCGCTCGCGGTAACGTGTCATGAGATAGGCTGTAAACAAGGTGCGTTTTGGGGTGCCTAGCCGGCCAAAGATGTTTACGCCGACTTTTCAGTCAAGCGGCACGGTCACATAAATCTCTTCGGAGACATCACCATAGTGAGCGATCTGCGAGCGCCTGTCCACAAACACCATACGGTAAGTGTAGACACCACCGGCGGTGACGTCGGCGTCGATGAAGATTGCGGCGGCCTGCGGGGCCACTAAAGCCAGGGGCAGGGCGGCGGCGTTCTCGGCGATCAGGTCGCGACGATAGATCAGGGCCTCGAGGCCCGGGTGAGCGTTCCATCGCAGGGTCACATGCTTTGATGACGAGGCGTCGACTTCGAATTCGGCGGCCGGTGGCGGGAAGTCATCCAGGCGCAGCGCGAGCGGATGGGAGAGCAGTTCGTCGGGCGGCTCGCCATCGGGCAGCAAGGCGCGAAGGCCATAGGTGTAGTCGGTGTGGGGTTCAACCTGGCGATCGACAAAGACGATGCCTTCCTCACTCAGGTGTGAGGCCAGCGGTGCGGCGAGCTCGATCTCTTGGAGCAGGGTCGCCGGCTCGTCGCCGCGAAAGCGCAAGACTTGCAGGCGCGCTCCGACGGGCAACAGGGCGTGGGCGCCCAGGCGCAGCACGAGGCCGTTTGGCTGGGTGCGAAGCGCCTCGATGGTGAGCTGGCGGGCTTCCACCGGATCGGGTGGCGTTGGGGCAAGCAACGGGGAGCGAAAGGAAGCGCAGCCGGCAGCCAACGAGCAGATGACCAGCCAGCTCACCATCAGGCGCACGCTTAGAATCCCCAAACCAGACGGCCCTGCAGCGTCCAGGCAAGCGAGGCGCTGGACGGGTCGGTGAAGTCTTGTCCTGCAAAGGAGGCCAGGCGCGGCTGGCCGCCTACGGCGCCGAGGCCGGCGAAGGGAAAGAGCAGGCCGCCATCGATCGCTGCCAGGAAGGTCTCACCGAGCACGAAGCGAGCCGAGGCATCGAGCTCGAGGCCGAGCCAGGGTTGCAGCCCGGGCGCGCCCTGGCTGTCGAAGGCGCGCGAGGCGATCACGTCGAACTGCAATTCCATGCGACGGTTGCCCACCTCGAGAAAGCTCGCCGTGACATAAGGATTGACGTAGTAGGCGTTGGTCACCGTGCCGATGATCTCGCGAAACAAGATCAGATCGACGTGGTAGTCCGGGTTGAAGCGGTAGAAGGCCAGGTCGGGCGTCTCGGCGGCGTATCCCCAGTTGGGGGTGCTGCCGCCGGTGGCGAAACCACCGTTGATGCCAAAGGAGACCGGCCCGCCCAGCTTGAATTCGGTCTCCAAGGCCAGACCAAACTGGCTGACGCTGTTGGACGTGTTGCCCGGGGCCGTACACTGGGCCAGGTTGGCGTCGCGCTGGCTCTGATCGAAGCAGTTGATCGCCTGGGTGTCTTGTCCATCGACGCCCTCGCCGACACCGACGCCGGCATTGGTGATGTTGTCGACGCTGCCCAAGATGCCGACCGCTTCGAGCTCGACGCGCACGGAGCGGTTGTCGGCCGGCTCGTAGAGAAACTGAAGCCACAGATCGGTCATGTAGAGCGAGAGGCCGCGGTAGACGAGGTTGGGCGTGCCGATCAAGGGGTCGGAGGCTCCAAAGGATTGGCCGGCCTGGGTGCGATAAGAGAAGTAGAGGCCGCCGTTGATGACCGGGTCACGGTCGGTGAAGAGGGTCTGGGCCTGAAGCTCGCGGTCCTGGCGCGTCAAGGGGGCCCGAAACAAAGACAGCGTGTACTGGTTGGAGTCGTCGGCCTGGCTCAAATCATAGGGGCGGCCAAGGCGCAGCGGTCCCTGATGCGCGAAGACGCCTTCGGAGGGAAAATCGATCGCGGCCATGCCGTAGAAGTTCCACAGGCTGGTGCGGTACATCACGCGGTCGATGTTGTCGCCCCAATCGCAGTCGAAGCAGTCACCATCGTTGGTGAACATGCCCAGACCCCAGTGATTGTCCATGCGTCCGGCGGCGACGGTGCCAAAGAAGGCGTCGACTTCGCCGTAAGCCTCGTTGATCTGAAGGACCTCGGGTGGGCTAAGCTGCGCCGAGGAGCCCAGGCGTCGGCCCGGCTCGAGGCCGACCGGGCCAAAGTGCTCATGGCGCGCACCGCTGCCCAGGATCACGTTTCGAAGCAGGTCGGCTTCGATGTGGACGCGCAGATTCTCGGTGATGTGCAGCGTCGGCTCGAGGCGAAGACGCAAGTCGGTCGTCCACTGCCCGTTGGCGCTGGTATCGGCCGGCTGCTCGGTCGGAGCGATGGTCTCGACCGGGGGCAAGACGAGCGAGGTGCCACCGGTGCCCAGGTCAAAGTTGACGTTGTAGCGGGTGCGCACGCGAAACCAGCCATTGATATCGACGAAAGGATAGAGACCGATCGGGCTGATCTGCTCGAGCAGTCCTTCCTCGATCTCCTCGAGCGGCACAAACTCCACGTCGTCGCCCATTCCGGCGAGATCGGAGATCGGGCTGTCGAAATCGTCCTCGACTTCGGGCTCGGCCTGCGGGATGGGAGGCGCGGGGGGAGCCTTTGTTTCTGGAACGTCGAGCTCCTCGGCCTCTTCGTCTTGCTCGTCTTCGTCTTGCTCGTCCTCTTCTTCGATGGGAGGAGGATCAGGCTGCGTCTGGGCGAGCGCCGTTTGGCCGCACAGGACGATAAGCGAAACTGCCAGCAGGTGGAGAATGAGCTTCGTATGCATGCGGAGCCTGTCACAGGTTTCTTTTTGCTTCCAATGATCGGGGCGGGACGCTATCACGGGCATTTTTTGAGTGTCAAGCGCTCTGGGCGCGCTTGGGCCGCGCCAGCCGCGCCAGCCGCGTTAGTCAGTGGTCCGGGTCGCCTGTATAGTAGGGACGCCGTTGAGCTTTTCGAGGGCAATATCTTAGCGGTGAAGGTTTATGGCTCGAAGCTCTGGCAAAAAACGCGCGCTGGCCGTGGTTTTGATGGCGGTGATGGTGCTCTGCGTTGGCCACACGAGCCTGTGGCTTTTTGAGAGCGGCACGCAGGTGTGCGATGCCGCCTTTGAGAGTGCCACGCGCTACAGCGTTGGTGAGCCGCCTTGTGCGAGCAGCTTTGATGCGGGAGGCGATGGCGAGGTCAATTGGCGTGTCGTCTACAGCTACGACGAAGCGCGCCGGCTTCACAAGGTGACTCACGAGCAAGCCGGCGGGCAGACCACCCATGCGCTCGACTGTTCCTGGTGGGGCCGCGCGACGATGGTCTTGGTCGATCCCAGCGCCTGGATGTCCGCCGAGATCGGCAAGCAGATGGAGGTCGACAGCCAGGTCGGCCGGCGCACCACGATGCGGCGCGAGATCGTCGCCGACCCAACCGTCGGCGAGGGTCAGTTCAGCCACGAGATCGAGGAGCGCCATTCTTCGAAGGCGCCGGGAATGTGGGTGACCTATACGCGCGTGGTCGATGCCAACCAGCGCGTGGTGGCACGCTCGCTGATCGAGTCGTTCTCCGGGGGCACGGCGCACCATTGGCGCTACGTCTACGACAAAGGCGGGGCGTTGTTGAGCGAGGAGCGCCGCGTCGAGTTTGGCGATGAGTTCGAACTGACGCGAGTCAGCTACGATTACAGCTGTTGGCGCTGAAGGCCGCGTCAATGATCGGAGAGCTAGCAGAGTCGGCAGGGGTGCGTAGTTTTTTGACATGAGGTTCGCTGCCATAAACTGCTCTGAAACGATAGGAAGCACGCCATGATTGTTTGGTCGCAAGCTATCCTTGCCGGATTTGTCGCCACGGCGTTGATGACGATCGCGATGTACGCTGGCAAGATCATGGGTCTGTCGATGGACATGCCGCGTGCGATCGGGCTGATGTTCGTCGACGAGACTCATCCCACCGCCGTTTACGGGGTGGGCATGGTCTTGCACTTTGCGATCGGCTGTCTCTTTGGCGTGGTCTACGCCCTGATTTTTCATCTGATCGGTGCCGGAACGGCGATTGGCGCCACGGCCGGCGCGGGCATCGTGATCGGAATCATTCACGGCCTTGGCCTGGGTGCGGCGCTGGGCGTGATCCCTGCGGTTCATCCGCGCATGGGCGTGGGTGAGCTGATCGAGCCGCCCGGCTTTTTTGGGCGCAACTACGGCATGTCGATGCCGCTTGGTATCGTGGTCTTGCATGTGATCTTCGGAGGCGTCTTGGGCGTGGTCTACGGCAGTGTCGTCGTCTAGCTCTCGGAGGCATCGAGCCACATCGGCGCGGGCGCGCGCTGGTAGGTCTTGAAGCACGCGATCAGGGCCTGGGGGCTGGATTCGACGCAAATCAGGGCGCGGTCATGAGGCGCCAGATAGCCCTGGGAGACCATGTGATCGAAAAAGGCGATCAGTGGGTCGAAGTAGCCGTCGACGTTGAGCAGGCCGATGGGCTTTTCGTGGATGCCAAGCTGGGCCCAGGTGATGATCTCGCAAAGCTCTTCGAGCGTGCCCATTCCGCCGGGAAGCGCGATGAAACCGTCGGCCAGCTCGGCCATCAAGGCCTTTCGCTCGTGCATGGAGCTGACCACGCGCAGATCGGCCAGACCATGGTGGGCTTTCTCGCGCGTGGCGAGCGCTTTGGGAATCACACCGATCACGCTGCCTTTGCCCTCCAAGACGGCGTTGGCCACGGCCCCCATCATCCCCAAACCCGAGCCGCCGTAGACCAGGCCGATGCCTTGCTCGACGAAGGCCTGGCCCATCGCACGAGCGGCTTGAACATAGCTTGGATTGGCGCCTGGGTTGGCGCCGCAAAAGACGCAGATTCGGGTGAGCACGGGCATGGTTTGTCTCTTCTTGCGTGAAAATAAGGGATTTGGCGGTGGGGCGATTGGTGAGATCAGGGCGCGTCGATGCGACCGGTCTGGGCGACCCTCCAGGCGGCCTTGGCCAGCGCGCGCACGGCGTGGATTAAGCCGCCAAAGCGCGGGTCCTGGGTGTGGCCCTTGGCGAAGCGGTAATAGATCTGCTGGCCGATGATCGCCACCTTGAAGAGGCCAAAGGCGTAGTAAAAGGCGATATTGGAGAGATCGCGGCCGCTGGCGGTGGCATAGTACTCGACGAGCTCGGTTCGGGTGAAGTTTCCGGGTTGAAACGTCGGGCTGAGCGCGAGGCGGCGCAAGATCGGATCGTCGCCGGCCTCGACCCAGTAGGCGAGCGATGTGCCCAGATCCATGAGCGGGTCGCCGATGGTGGCCATCTCCCAGTCGAGCACCGCGCGCACCAGGGTGATGTCCTCGGGGTCGAGCACGAGGTTGTCGTACTTGTAGTCGTTGTGAATCAAGGCGGCGCCGGCCTCGCTCGGGCGGTTGGCCTCGAGCCAGGTGGCGACCTGGTCCATCTCGGATATTGCGTCGGTCTCGGCCTGCTTGTAGCGCGCGCTCCAGCCTTGCACCTGGCGCTCGACGTAGCCCTGAGGGTGGCCAAGCTCGCCCAGGCCAACGTCGACGTAGTCGACGCCGTGGATGGCGACCAAAGTCTCGACGCAGGTCTGGGAGAGCCGACGCCACATCGCTTCATCGAGACCGGACAGCTGCGGATTGGAGCCGCGCAGTATGTAGCCCTCGACGCGCTCCATTAAATAAAAGGGCGCGCCGAGCACGCGCTCGTCTTCGCAAAGCGCGACGGGGTGTGGGACCCAGGCCACATGTGGCGAGAGCGCGCTCAGAATGCGAAACTCGCGGACCATGTCGTGGCCGCTCTTGACCTGGGCGCCGTGGGGCGGGCGGCGCAGCACCCACTGATCACCGCCCGGCACGCGCACGAGATAGGTGAGGTTGGAGTGGCCGCTTGGGAACTGCTGGATGTCGAGCGCGCTCGCGTGCACATCGAGCGCCTCGCTCAAGTACGCCAGCAGCTTGTCCTCGTCGAGCTCCTCGCCGTGGCGAGGGTTGGCGGGGGCGTCGATCATGGTCGCTCTCCCTGGGTCTGAAGACTTTTGAGCAGGCGGCGGGAGACGACGCCTTTGTGGACCTCGTCGGGGCCATCGTAGATGCGCGCGGCGCGCTCGTGGCGATACCAGTAGGCCAGCGGTGTGTCGTCGGTGATGCCCAGGGCCCCGTGGACCTGAATGGCGCGGTCGAGCACGCGCTGGAGCACGTCGGCGACGTGGAACTTGATCGCGGAGATCTCGGTTCGTGCGCCGTTGGTTCCCTGGGTCTCGATGATCCAGGCGGTGTGAAGCACCATCAAGCGCGCAGCGAGGATCTCGGCGTGGCTCTCGGCAATCCAGCTCTGAACGATCTGCTGATCGCCGAGCGTGGTCTCGGGGGTGATCTGGCGCGTGGCAGCGCGCTGGCACATCAAATCAAAGGCGCGCCGACAAATTCCAAGCCAGCGCATGCAGTGGTGGATGCGCCCCGGGCCCAGGCGCTCCTGGGCCAAGAAGAAGCCTGCGCCCTCGGCGCCGATGCGATTTTCTGCCGGGATGCGGCAATCTTCATAGCTGATCTCGGCGTGGCTCGCATAATCGCTGCCCGCCTCGCCCATCACGGCGATGTTTCGCACGATGCGAAAGCCGGGCGTGTCGGTGGGCACCAAGAACATGCTGGCGCGGGCGTGGGAGCTTGCGGCCTCGGGGTTTGTCGTGGCCATGACGATCGCAAAGCTTGCGCCCTCGGCCGAGGAGGTGAACCACTTGCGGCCATTGATTACGTAGTCGTCACCGTCGCGGGTGGCCGTGGTTCCCATCCAGACTGGATTGGAGCCTGGGTAGTCGGGTTCGGTCATCGAAAAGCAGCTTCGCAGCTCACCGGCCAGGAGCGGGGCGAGGAATTCGGCCTTTTGGGCCTCGCTTGCGTGGGCGAGCAGCAGCTCCATATTGCCGGCGTCGGGCGCCTGACAGTTGAAGACAAAATGGCCCAGTGGGCTTTGACCAAGCTGCTCGGAGATCAGGGCGAACTCGAGCAGGTTGAAGCCCGCGCCGCCGTGGGAGCGCTCGATATGCGGTGCGAAGAGGCCCAACTCTCGAACGTGTTTTCTCTTTTTGTGCAGCGCCGGCAGCAGTTGAACAAAGGGGCGATGCAAAAACTCATGCTCGAGCGGCACGAGTTCGTCTTGAACGAAGGCGCGCACGGTCTCGAGCGTCGACTGCAGCTCAGTGGAAATGGAGAAGTCCACGCGGATGGCTCCTTTGGGGCAGGTGGTCAAAAGGCTGTTGGATACTTAGCCGAGGCGTTATAGCAGGTCGGCACCTGTGGGTAAACGGCGGCGGTGGGCGGCTTGCCGAACGGGGGTCGATCGGGCATGGTGGGCGCGGCCTTTCGGGGCGTTTTCCGGTCAGACAACTTCAAGTGCGGTGAGTGGTTCATGTCCAGCGCAGATGGCGAGCAAACAAAGGCAGGTTCGGGGTTTGGGTTCGAGTTGATCGGCACCGACGAGGGGGCAAGGCGCGGTCGCGTGAGCGTGCCCCACGGCAGCTTCGAGACGCCGGCCTTCATGCCGGTGGGCACGCGGGGCACGGTCAAGGGCATGACGCCGCGCGATTTGCGCGAGACGGGCTCGGAGATCTGTCTTGGAAACACTTATCATTTGAACATCGCGCCGGGCGAAAAGATCGTCAAAAAGCTCGGCGGCCTGCATGAATTCATGGCCTGGGACAAGCCCATTCTCACGGATTCGGGCGGCTTCCAGGTCTTCAGCCTGCCCAAGCTGCAGGTCGAGGAGGAGGGGGTCACCTTCCAATTCAAGAAATCGGGCACGTCGATCAAGCTCACTCCCGAGAAGAGCATCGCGATTCAGGAGGCGCTCGGAGCCGACATCATGATGGCCTTTGACCACGTGGTGGCCTATCCGGCCACCTATCGCGACGCTCAGGACGCGGTCTATCGCACGGCGCGCTGGCTGGAGCGCTGCAAGAATGCCCAGACGCGCGACGATCAGTTTTTGTTTGGCATCGTGCAGGGCTCGACCTTTCACGATCTGCGCGTGATGTCGGCGCAGCTCACCGTCGAGCTCGATTTGCCCGGCTACGCCATTGGCGGCCTCTCCGTGGGCGAGCCGCACGGCTTGATGATGGAGACGATCGAGGTGACCGAGCCGCACCTGCCTAAAGACAAGCCGCGCTACCTGATGGGCGTAGGTTATCCCGAGGACATCATCGAAGCCGTGGCGCGCGGCGTGGACATGTTCGACTGCGTGCTGCCGACGCGGCTTGCGCGCTCGGGGGTGATCTTTACCCGGCGCGGGCGCTACCGGGTAACCAAGGCGCAGTACAAGCACGACAAATATCCGCTCGACACCAACTGCAACTGTTACGCCTGCCAAAATTTCAGCCGCGCCTATCTCAACCACCTGATCAACTCCAAGGAGATCTTGGGCTCGGTGCTCGCGACGATGCACAACATCACCTTTTATCAGGATCTGATGCGCGCGATTCGCCAGGCGATCGAGGAGAAGCGCTTTGACAGCTTTCGGCGCGGATTTTTGGACGAATATTTGTCCGAAGATCGCAAAGAAGAGCTCGATATGGGCGATCTGCGCTCCGATGACGATGACGACGACCTGTGGCGAAACGAGCACTCCGTGGTGCCGCCCAAGCGCTGAGTCGAAGGTTGCCAAGGGGCGCTCCCGATGACTGAGTATCTGGCCAAGGCGTTGGCCACCTGGCTGATCGCATTCTTTCCGCTGGCCGAGATCTATGTCGCCGTGCCGAGCGCGATGGCGATGGGGCTCGACCCGCTCTCGGCGGTGGCGTGGAGCGTCTTTGGCAACTACGTGCCGGTGTTCGTCGTCTATGTTGCCTACAGCCAGATCTTACGAATCCCGAGATTCGGACCGTGGCTGGAGCGACGCGCGTCGGCCACGGTTCGCGACCGGCTCGATCGGCACGGGTTTTGGTTCGTCGTGCTGATCACGCCCTGGATCGGGGTGTGGATCGTCGCGTTGGTGGTGCGACTCTTCGGCATGGACGCCCGGCGCTTCTTTTTGTCCTCGTTTATCAGCATCGCCTTGTATGCGATTGTTATCGCAGCGGCGATTTCGCTTGGTTTGGAAGCGCTGGGTGGTGCTTCGGGCTGAGATCCATGTTTTGAGGGCGCCGGGTGTGCGCAGAATTCACAGAGTCGGGTCCCCTGAGGGCCCGGCTTTTGGCGTCGTTGCTTGATGATTGCCGAGCACTAAGACCCCGGCGACCTCGGTCGAGTTTTCAAGCGGGGATCGGGACCTCTGGAGGGGTTGGCTCGAGATCGAACTCTTCAAGCTCGGGCTCGGTAGCGCGGGCGCTCGGGCGCGAGACCTGGTTGGTCGGGAAGAAGGTGCGCGCCCAGCTCTTTGATTTGCGTTCGCGGGCGGCGATCGAGAGCAACTCGGCGTAGACGGACATGCGAACCGCGTTTCGCTGTTTTCGAGATCAAACAGCCCTACCCAGAAGTCCGGTGTAGGGCTGTTCGATATCGTACAAGTGGGGGTAATGATTGCGTTGTAGGGCTGTTGGATGTCGAACATAGCGCTTGCGCGCTTTTGGGTAGAGAGGTTGTGATAATACTACCTCGCACAATTCACAGAGTCGGGTCCCCTGAGGCTGTCTCTTGATCACATCTTTTCATTCCCATGCCGACCGCCACCGCTTCTCATGGTGCGATGGGCGGCTCGCCATCGATCGGCCCGCAGGGCCGACAGGCGGACGTCGCCAAAGGCCAAGGCCTTTGCGGCAACGGAAACGGAAACGGAAACGGAAACGGAAACGGAAACGGAAACGGAAACGAATAGCGACTACTCAAGACCTGCGCATCGGTCCCGAACGTCCAATGGAGGCTACTCGAGGCCTGCACGTTCGGTGAGTGTCAAGATAGTTGTCGCCTGACGGATGGTTCCTTTCTGTCGTACATGAGCCTCGTCAATCACGATTGAGGCTGACCTGGCTGATGTGCTCCCAATTGCGCGTTTGGCCGCTCCAGCGGC
>JACCWM010000136.1 GCA_013697635.1 Lujinxingiaceae bacterium
TCTTTGAGCAGGTTCGCACGCGTGAGCGCTCGGGCTACCGGGCGGCGTCGTCGCCGCTTTGGCCGGGTGAGCAGACGGCCTCGATTCGGGTGGTCGGCAGGGCGGGGCGCACATTTTTGGTGACGGACGGTTTGAGCGATCCGTACGATCCGCAGATGCCCACCCACTTTTTCGAGCACGAGCTTGGCTGTGGATGCGAGCTCTTTGTCGAGATCGCCGGCGAGCTTGGGGATGGCGAGGAGCAGGCCGCGGCGCTTCATGCCTATGAGTGGGTGCTGTGGTGTGTGGCGGACTGGGAGGCGGAGAAGGGCGTTGTGCGAGAGTGGGTTGAGGACTACGGGGTGGTCATGCTCGAGATCGCCGGCCATCCGAGCCTGGAGTCCTGGCAAAAGGCCAACGGCCAGCTCGAGGTGGCCGTCGGGCTGGCGGCGCGCGACGTTTTGGGATCGCTGGCACTGCCGGCAGGGCGCGCGTCTCTGTACTCGGTCAAGCTGCTTCGCCCCGACGAGCGCGACCACGACGTCGAGCTCGCCACGCGCGGCGGTCGCGACCTGGCTCGGCGCTTCGCGCGCCGCGGTGATTTCCACCTCAACTGGCTCGCGCGTCCCTCCGTGCTCGCTGAGCCTGCGGCCGAGCTGCCGGCGGGCATTGAGGCGGCCTGGCGAGATGCGCCGCTGCCGGCTCTGGTCACGCCGATGCCCCAGGAGTTGATCCTCTTCGATCCGTATCTCAACGAGACCAACGCCGGTGTCGGGGTTATTGGCAACCGGGCCGACGATTTTATCGAGCAGCTCTACCGGCAGACGGGTGGCGCCGGGGCTGGCGAGCTGGTGCCGGCGGCGATCCGTTATCTGCCGCTGCGCCTGCCGGCGATCGCGGGTTTTGTCATGAACATCCATCTCTACGGCGTGCGCACGGACGAGGGTCTCGAGTCCGATGTCGAACAAACAGCGCTGCACACGCGCGCGCTGATCATCGCCCACGAGGGCGAGGATTTCCCAGCCGGCCTGCAGCGCGCCGCCGAGTTGACCAGCGAGCCGGCCGTGCCGACGGCGATTTGCGCGAGCCCGCAGGTCGCCCAACGCTTTAGTGAGCTGCAGGGCTACGCGCCGGTGTTTGCAGCCGAGCTGAGTGAGCAGGCGATCGTCTCCAGCCTCAAGGAGATCATGCGCCATGTGATGATCGCCATTCGCGACGCGGGCTCACAGAGTTGAGCGCGCGTCATTGCGGCTCGATCTGGCCAAACAGGTTGGAGCCCCAGGCGGTGGTGGTGCCGTCGGCGTGGGCGGCGATGCTGTGGTCTTCGCCGGCGGCGATGGCCACGACATCGGTGAGGTCGTCGGGCAGGGTGATCTGGCCTTCGGTGTCGGTGCCCCAGGCGAGCAGGGTGCCGTCGGCCTTGAGGGCCAGGCTGTGGCGGCGGCCGGCGGAGAGGGCGATGACGTCGCTCATGTCGTCGGGCAGGGTGCTCTGGCCTTCGGCGACGCGCCCCCAGGCGAAGTAGCTTCCATCGGATTTGCGCACGATGTTGTGGTACCAGCCGGCGACGATTTCGACGGCGCCCAAGGCTGCCAGGGGAACGGTGGTCTGGTTGTTGGTGTCGAGGCCCCAGCCGAAGACGGCGCCGTCGGCGCGAATGGCGACGCTGTGTTGGTAGCCGGCGGCGATGGCGACGATGTCGAAGAGCGCGGCGGGCACGGAGCTTTCGCCGTGATCGTTTCGGCCCCAGGCGACAACCGTGCCGTCCGCTTTGAGCGCGAGGCTGTGGAAGCCGCCGGCGGCGACGGCGACGACGTCGTCGAGGCCTGCGGGCACTGTAATCTGGGAGTAGGCGTTCCATCCCCAGGCGCTCACGCTGCCGTCGATGCCCAGCGCCAGGCTGTGAAAAGCGCCGGCCGCAACCTGGGCGACGTCGGACAAGTCCAGGGGAACGATGGTCTGGGCGCGATTGTCGCGGCCCCAGGAGGTGACCGTGCAGTCGCCGTGAAGCACGAGGTTGTGGCTGGCGTGTGCGGAGAGTGTCGCCCGGCCGGTGACAAAGGCCAGGCGGTGTTCGGCGGTGATCGCGACAGGCTCGGTGACGCGCACATGCTTGATCTCAGCCGTGTCCGAGCTCAGGACGCAACGTGAGACACCCTGGGCATCGGGCAGGGTGCAGCCTTTGAGCACGTTGCCGTCGCCGGAGACGCTCAAGGTCGGCAGCAAGGTGGTTATAGAATTGCCAAAACGGTCGCGCAGGCGCACGTCGACCACGGCGTCGGTTTGGCCGTCGGCCGGGACGCAGCGAGCACCGCTGACGCTCGATTGGTCGGCATCGGGCTGCAAGGGCGTCACGGCGAAAGTAGCGCTTTGAGAGAGCAGCGCGCCGCTCTTTGCGACGAGGTGGTAGTCGTCGGATGCGGCGTTGATCGCGACCTCGAAAAAGCGCGCGATGCCTTCGTCGTCGGTGATCGCGATGAGCTCGCTGGTGCTGTCGGCGAAGCCATGGTGGTTGAGGCCAAGGCGCACATAGATGCGTGCTGCCGGGCCCTCGGGGTTGGAGAGTCTACGGGCGCGAACGGTGACGTCGAAGCGCTCGCCAGCGGCCAGCGACGAGGGGGCCTCGAGCTCGAAGCTCAGCTCGCCGTTGGTGCCGGAGAACTGAAGGACGTGGCCGGAGCTCTGGTTCTGGCCGTCATCGCCCCAGCCGACGATGTGGCCGTTGGCCTTGAGGGCCAGGCTGTTGGTGCCGCCGGCGCCGATCGAGATCACGTCGTCGAGATCGTCGGGCACGCTGGTCTGGCCGAAGTCGTTGCGGCTGGCGTCGTCGATGCCCCAGGCGACGACCGTGCCATCGGCGCGAAGCGCGAGGCTGTGGAAGCCGCCGGCATCAATGGCGATCACGTCGTTGAGCAGGGCCGGCGGCGTGCTCTGGCCAAAATCGTTTTGTCCCCATGCCACGACCGTGCCGTCGGCTTTGAGCGCGAGGCTGTGGCCGGCGCTGGTGGCGATGGCGACCACGTCGCTCAGGCCGGCGGGCTGGTTGAGCTGGCCGAAGTTGTTGCGTCCCCAGGCCACGACCGTGCCGTCGGCTTTGAGCGCCAGATTGTGCTGGCTGCCGGCGGCGATGGCGATTATGTCGCTGAGGCCTTCGGGGGCCTTGGCCTGGCCAAAATTGTCCAGGCCCCAGCCGACGACGCTGCCGTCGGCGGTGAGCGCGAGGCTGTGGGAGCGCCCCGCCGAGATCGCGACGATCTCTGAGAGGCCGGGCGGCGGCGTGCGTTGGCCGTTGAAGTTGTCACCCCAAAGCCTCAGGCTGCCGTCGCCTAAGAGCGCCATGCTGTGAAAGTCACCGACAGCGACGGCGACCACGTCCGAGAGTCCGGGCTGAGGCGCGGCCTGCCCGGAGATGTTTTGTCCCCAGACGCTGAGCGTGCAGTTGGACTTGAGCGCGATTGCGTGGTGCTCCGAGGCGACGACCTCGCTTCGGGAAAAGGAGACATGGCCGCCGTTAAGCGTAACTGGCGAGGTCAGGCGCAGGGGCTTGCCGCCAATGTGGGTCGAGCTCATCTGGCAGACCGAGGCGCCGGCGGCGTTGGTCGGCGAACATGGGCTCGAAGCGTTGCCAAGGCCGCCGGCCTCGAAGGTGGGTGTTTGGCCGGTGACCGGATTGCCAAAAGCATCGCGCAGGGTGATGTGAATCGTGGCCAGCGAGTGGCCATCGGCCTGCACGCAGCGTCCACCGTCGATCGACGAGGTTTCTGCGTCAGGCTCGCTGGCGACGACGTCAAAGCGCGCGCTCGAGGACGTGATGCTGGCGAGCGAGACGTGCAATCGGTAGTTGGTGGCGGCGGTCGTGATGGTGACGGCGGCAAAGAGGGCGACGCCGTCGGCGTTGGTGGTCGTCGTAAGGCTTTGTTTCTCGTCGCCGAACGAGTTTTTGCTCAGGCTGAGCGTCAGGTCGTGGCCGGCGATCGCGAGGGCTTCGCCCGAGGCATCGACGAGCTGCACGGCGATGTCGAAGGGCTGGCCGGCCGTGTGCTGTGCCGGAGGGTCGGTGACGAACCGCAGTCTGGCGACGGCCTGGTCAACGACGTCTTGGCCGACGTCTTGGCCAACGTCGGTATCGGAGTCGACGATGGTCTCGAGCGCCTGTACGCAGATGCTGTCGCCATAGAACAGGCCGGACGAGTCACTGCAGCGATAGCCGCTTTGACAGTCGCCATCCACCGCGCATTCACCGCCGCCACAGCCGGCGCCAAAGAGCAGCAGCAGGGCCAACGAACAACAAAAGAGAGTGGAGAGTTTTGGTTTCATCGGCGTGGTGTCCTGAAAATCGTAGGTTCGTGACAGATCAGCAGCAGAACGGTGGCAAACACGTTGCAGGGCTCAGGGGCACATGACTCGCATCGGTACCGCGCTTGCGGTGGTCGAGCCCAAGCCGAGTTGGCCAAACGTGTTGGTGCCCCAGCAATACGTATCGTTGGCGCCGATCACGGCGCAGCTAAACGATGCCCCGTTTGATATTTGCGTATGTAAAAAGTCGCTGCTGACGGCAACGGGCAAATAGGAGTCGTCGATGGTGGCGTTGCCGAATTGACCGGTCCAGTTTCGGCCCCAGCAATAGCTTTGGCCGGCCGGGGCGAGCGCGCAGGTGTGGAGATCGTGGGCGCTGATCGATGCAAAGGTGCGACCGCCCTCGACGGCCACGGGCGTAGGCGAGTGGGTGAGGGTGCTTACGCCAAGGCGGCTGTACTGATTGAAGCCCCAACAGTAGGCCTCGCCAGCGCTGGTGAGCGCGCAGTTGTGGTAGCGGCCGGCGGTGATCGTCTGGAAGTCCATGTCTTCGGCTATCGGCTGGGGAACGCGGGCACTCTCGAGGGTGCCGTCTCCGAGCTGGCCGTAGTTGTCGTTTCTACCCCAGCAATAGGCTTTGTGCGCCGTGGTCGTCGCACACGTGTGGCTCTCACCCACGGCGATCGTGGAGAACTCGAGATCGCCCATGACGGGCGCGGGGACGACGGCGCGAGTGAGCGAGTTGATGCCGAGCTGGCCATAATTGTTCAATCCCCAGCAATAGGCCTTGCCCGCGGTGGTCAAGGCGCAGGTGTGGTTGCGATCGACGGCGATGCTCGAGAAGACCAGTCCCCCGCTGACGGCGACGGGTTCGGCTGAGTCGACGGCGGTTGCGTTGCCGAACTGGCGTTGATTGTTTCTGCCCCAGCAATAGGCTGCTCCCTGCAGCGTCAGCGCGCAGGTGTGACTTTCGCCGGCGGCGATCTGGGCAAACGCGAGCTCGCCGACAACGGCCACGGGTTGCATCGTGTTGACCAGCGTGGCGTCTCCGAGTTGTCCAAAGTTGTTTCTGCCCCAGCAATAGGCCTTGCCCGAGGTGCTCAGGCTGCAGGCGTGTGTCCAGCCGGTGGCGACGGTGGTGAAGCCGCAGGGCAGGGTGCAGTCGGTGCGACAGGCGCTGGGCTCGTCGTCGTCGTTGAGTGCGCCTTCGTCGCATGTTTCGTTGTCGTCGAGGACGCCGTCGCCGCAGCCTGCCGGGTTACAGTGGGTGCGACAGGCGTTGGGCTCGGTGTCGCTGTTGAGTTCGTCGCCGTCGTCGCAGGTCTCCTGGCCGGCGATGATGCCGTCGCCGCACGTGGTTGCGCAGATCTGGGGTTGTCCCAGACACTGCCAGCCCTCGAGGATCTGGCACTGGTCGCTGCAGGCAGACCAGTCGCCGCCGGGGCCGGGATCGCATTGTTCGCCAGAGTCGATGACGCCGTCGCCGCAGCGCGCCGGCGTGCAGTCAGTGCGACAGGCGTCGGGCGCGCTGTCGCTGTTGAGCGCGGCGTCGTCACAGAACTCTCGGCCGGCTTTGATGCCGTCGCCGCAGATTGTGAAGCAGCGCCTGGGCTCGTGTGTGCAGGTCCAGCCGGCCTCGACGACGCACTGTGGGGAGCAGCCGTCGCCGGGGCGACGATTGCCGTCGTCGCACCCTTCATCTTGATCGAGAATGCCGTCGCCACAACCGGAGAATACAGGGTCAGGGCCGCTGTCGAGCGCGTCGGCGCCGTGGGTGTCGGTGTCAAAGGACCGCGCGTCGGCGTCTTCGCCTGTATCGCCAGTCACGGCGTCGTCGCCAGCATCGCCAGCATCGACGACGTCGACGTCGGTTGAAACGACGCCGCAGTTGCTCTGGCAGCGATCGTCATTGCAGGCGCCCGCGACCAGGATGAGCGCGAGCAGGGCAGCAAAGAGCGTCGAGCGCTTCCTATTGATTGCGTTCATCATTACCAATCCAGACGCAGACCGAGCTTGCTCGGAGTCGCGGTGAGGGCCAGCGTGGGAGCTTGCTCGGCCGTGGAGTCCCCGAAAGAACCAATGACAAAGGAGGTCGCCCCGGCTGCAAAGAGCACGCTGCCGGTGGCAAAGAGCGCGAGCGTCTGGGTGCGTCGGCTGCCCGCCTCGTCCTCGAGCTCGTCGACGCGCGCGCGGTTGCCGACGGCGCTGGCCTCGACGATCGCGCTCTGGCGCTCGGTCGTCGCCGAGTCGATCCAGACGCTGGTGCCAACGAGCGTGGCGCCAAGCGCCATCAATCCCAGGCCCAGGGGCCGAAGGGGAACGACCGCCGGCGGCGGTGGCGCGATCGCGACGACCTCGTCTTCGACGAGCTCCGCCTCGATGGCGATGAGCTGCACCGAGATCTGTCGCTCATCGAGCGCGCTGATGGTCACGTTTCTCTCAAAGGGCTTGAAGCCTTCGTCGACCACGGTCACACGGTGCGTGCCACTGACGAGCTCGATCGGCGTCTTGCAGGCGAACTCTTTGGAGTCGATGATCACCTTCGCCGTCGGGGGATTGCACTCGACGGTGAGGATGCCGCGCTGCTCGCCACCGCGCTGATCCTGGTCTTCGAGGACTTCGTGCTCCTCAAAGCTCTCCGTTAACTGCGCAAAGGCGCCCGAGCTGATGCTCAGAACAAACAACGCGACGGCCAAGATCAGCAGAGGCTTTTTCATGGTTGAATGGTTCCTTTGAGTCGGGCGCTTGGTCTCTTTTGAGATGGTTCTCCACATTTATACGCTTACTTAAGGCGTTCGCGCAATGCGATCGCCTATCAACGGCATGGCTCGTCTGCTCGCGTGACTTTGGACATTGTCCGAATAAAGCTGCAATGTGTGTCTCGGCAATTTCTTTGGAGACGGTGATGATGTCAAAGCTCAACAATGCGCGCGCGGACGTGCTCGTCGTCGGTGCGGGTCCGGCGGGACTGGCCTTGGCCTGTGGGCTCGTCGCGCGCGGCATCGGCGTTGTCGTGGTGGATCCCCGGCTCGATGCGCCGTGGCCCAACAACTACGGCGCGTGGGTCGACGAGTTGCCGGCCGACAATGCGCGCATTGTCCTGGGCCAGCAGTGGCCGACGGCGGTCGTGCGTCTTGCTGGGCGAGTGCAGACCACGGTCTTGGAGCGCGCCTACGCGCGAATCGACAATGCACAGACGCGCGCGCGCCATCTCGACGCGTTGCGCTCGGGCGGCGCTGCATTGGTCGAGGGCCGGGTGGTCGGAGTGCGCTGTCTGGAGGAGCACTTCGTCGTCGCGCTCGAGCATGGCGAGGCTTTCGAGGCGCGCCAGGTGGTTGATGCGTCGGGCGTGGGTGCGCTGGTGGAATATGCGTCGGGTGGGGCGCCGGGCTTTCAGACGGCCTTTGGCATGGTGGCGCGCTTTGAGGGCGATCCGCTCGCTGGCGAAGCGATGGTGTTGATGGACTACCGTCAAAGCGGGCGCAATCAAGCCGAAGCCCGCGAGGTGCCGAGCTTTCTCTATGGGATGCACCTGGGAGCAAACCTCTACTTTGTCGAGGAGACGGTGTTGGTGGCGCGCCCGCAGGTGAGCATCGAGCTGTTGGAGGCGCGTCTTTATCGGCGTCTGGAGGAGGCCGGCGTGAAGGTGATCGAGGTCTTGGAGGTGGAGCGCTGTCGCATTGCGATGGGAACAGCGCTGCCCTTGCGAGGGCAAAGCGTGCTGGCAGTGGGCGCGGCAGCGGGCTTTGTGCATCCGGCCACGGGCTATCAGTTTGCGCGCAGTATGCGGGCTGCGCCCTCGATCGCCGAAGCGATCGAGGAGGCGCTGGGCAGCGGGCTCGATGCCCGAGCGCGCGCAGCAACGGTGTGGAATGTGATTTGGCCGGCCGAACAGGTGCGCGCGCGCGCGCTGTTGAGCGTTGGCATGGAGGTCTTGCTCAAGCTCGACGGGGCCAAAACCTCGCGCTTCTTTGAGCACTTCTTCAGCCTCGAGCTCGCCGATTGGAGCGCCTATCTGGGCGGCGAGGCCGGCCACCGCCAGATCGCCTCGGTGATGTGGCGCTTGTTCGGGCAGGCCGAGATGGGACTTCGCCTCGATCTGGCGCGCTTTGCGCTCTGGCAAGGCGATGAACTCTGGCGCGCGTTGGCCCCCGGCCAGCCGGGAGGTGGGCATGGTTAAGGGCCAACCCCCGCTCAGCCATGACATCAAAGGGTTGAGCATCGCACTGGCGATCCTGGTGGGGTGGTCGGGTCTGCTCGCGCTCTTGCTCATGGTGGACATCGAGGCGATGGCGATCTGGGCGATTGTGGGCGCGGCTTTGGTGCAGACCTTCCTGTATACAGGGTTGTTCATTACGGCTCACGACGCGATGCATCGAACGCTCAGCCCCAACGCGCGCATGATCAACGATGGGATCGGGCGGCTCAACGTGTTCTTGTTTGCGCTGTTCTCGTTTTCCAAGCTCAAGCAGTCGCACTGGGACCACCATCGCCACCCGGCCGAGGCCGGCGATCCGGACTACCATGACGGGGTGCATACCGGCGCGCTTCGCTGGTATGTGCACTTCATGCGTGAGTACGTCAGTGTTGTTCAAATCATGGGCATGGCCCTGGTTTTCAATCTGCTGCTCTACGGCGCCGGGGTGGCCGTGGCCAATCTGCTCGTCTTCTGGGTGGCGCCTTCGCTCTTGAGCACGGTGCAGCTCTTCTACTTTGGGACTTATCGTCCGCACCGGCAGCCAGCGGGCGGATATGCCGACAAACACCGCGCCAGCAGTAATGATTACCCGATATGGCTGTCGTTTTTGACCTGCTATCATTTCGGCTATCACTGGGAGCATCACGAGCGCCCGGGGCTTGCGTGGTGGCAACTTCCGGCGTTTCGACGGTCACAAGAGAAACCTCTCACTCAGGTGGAATGAACGGGCGACTGCAGTAAGTTTGAATTGGTATTGAACAGGGTGTGCATGTTGTGGTAGTGTTCACTTTCTGCTCTGGGCCCGTGCGCCCAGAGTCCCAATACAGTCGGCTGATTTTCATCTGAAGCAGTGTCTTGTCTCTAAAGACAGCGAGGTCTCGATCGTGGCTCAACTCTCCGCAGCAATTGTAATTGGCTCGGGCTTTGGCGGGATCGCCGCGGCCGTTCGTCTGCGGGCGATGGGCTATCCGGTGACGCTGCTCGAGGCGCGCGATCAGGCAGGCGGTCGCGCATCGGTCTTTGAGCAGGACGGCTACACGTTTGACGCCGGCCCGACCGTGATCACGGCGCCCTATCTCTTCGAGGAGCTCTTTGCCCTGGCCGGGCGTCGCATGCAGGACTACATCGAGCTGATGCCCGTCGATCCCTTCTACCGGATCACCTTTGTCGACGGGCGCCACTTCGATTACGTCGGCGACGAGGATCGTCTTTTGGCCCAGATCGCCGCCTTCAACCCCGACGACGTCGAGGGCTACAAGCGCCTGGCCGAGCACAGCCGGCGCATCTTCGAGATCGGCTACGAGCAGCTCGCCGACCAGCCCTTTGACAATCTGATCGACATGTTGCGCGTGGTGCCGGACATGCTTCGGCTGGGCAACTATCGCTCGGTTTACAGCCTGGTGGCCAAGTACATCAAGGACGACAGCCTGCGTCAGGTCTTCACCTTTCAGCCGCTGCTGGTGGGGGGCAACCCGTTCAACGTGACCTCGATCTACTTGTTGATCCACTGGCTCGAGCGCAAGTGGGGCGTGCACTTTGCGCGCGGTGGCACGGCGGCGATCGTCTCCGGGCTGATGACTCTGCTCGAGGAGATCGGCGTCGATGTGCGCCTGAGCACGCCCGTGGCCGAGATCGTGGTCGAGGGCGCGCGCGCGACGGCGGTTTTGACCGAGGATGGCGAGCGCATCGCATGCTCGATGGTCGTCTCCAATGCCGACCCGTCGTTTACCTACAAGTACATGATTCCAAGCGAGCACCGCCCCAAGAATAACGATGGGCGAGTTGGGCGCGTCAAGCAATCGATGGGATTGTTCGTGGGCTACTTTGGCACGGACAAAAAGTACGACGCGATTGCGCACCACACGATCGTGCTCGGCCCGCGCTACAAGGAGCTGCTCACCGATATCTTCGACAAAAAGGTGTTGGCTGAGGACTTCTCGCTCTATTTGCATCGTCCCACGGCCTCCGACCCCTCGCTTGCGCCCCCTGGCCACGACGCCTTCTATGTGCTGGCGCCCGTGCCAAACAACGAGAGCGGGCTCGACTGGGACAAGCTCTCGGGGCCGTATTTCGAGCGGATTTTGCAGTACCTCGAGGAGCGTCACCTGCCCGGCCTTAGCGAGCATCTCACCGTGAAGTTTTCGACCTCGCCAGATTACTTCGAGCAGGAGTTGCGCTCGGTGTCGGGCGCGGGGTTTGGCCCGGAGCCGCGGCTGACTCAGTCGGCCTGGTTTCGCTACCACAACCGCTGTGACGACATCGCCGGGCTGTATTTTGTCGGTGCCGGCGTGCATCCGGGTGCCGGTGTGCCGGGCGTGCTCACCTCAGCCAAGGTGCTCGAGAAGCTCGTCGCCCATCCTTCGATCGCCAATCGGGTGCCCATCGCCGGCGCGCCGACTCGGGCCACAGCGTAAGGGGAAGTAATCCATGAGTATGCAAGAGATGGAATCGACCGCGATCATTCGCTCCAGCACTGAGGTGCTGGCCCAAAACTCCCGCTCGTTTCGCCTGGCGAGCCTGTTCTTGCCGGCCAAGGCGCAGGACGATGCGGCGCTGTGCTATGCGGTCTGCCGGCTGATCGACGACACGGCCGACGAGGCCGAGAGCGTCGAGCTCGCTCGCCAGGAGCTCGCCCAAATCAGGGAGGAGTTGGCCGGCCACGTGCCGGCACGCGCTCTGCTCGCGACGTTCTTGGCCATGGCAAAGCGCACGGGGCTGCGCCTCGATTGCGTGTTCGAGCTGATCAAGGGCGTGGAGTCCGATCTGGGCCCGGTGCGTCTGGCCAACGACGCTGAGCTGCTGCGCTACGGCTACCGCGTGGCAGGCACGGTGGGCTTGATGATGTGTGCCGTGCTCGGCGTCGATGAGCGCGAGGCGCTGCCCCACGCCATCGATCTGGGCATCGCGATGCAAATTACCAACATCTGTCGCGACGTGCTCGAAGATGCGCGCATGAACCGCGTCTATTTGCCGGCCAGCCGGCTGGCCGCAGCCGGGATCGACGCCGAGCAGATCGTCGATGAGAGCGTTGACCGCGAGGCCCTCTCGCGCGTGCTCAACGAGCTGATCGAGCTGGCCGAGGCCTATTATCTGAGCGGGCAAAACGGCATGCGCTTTATCCCGGGGCGCTCGCGCATTGGCATCCTGGTGGCAGGGCGCGTCTACCGTGCGATCGGCATGCGGCTGCGCAGCCAGGGCGGCGATCCGTTTCGGGGACGATGCGTGGTGCCGGGTTGGGCGAAGAGTTACTGGATTGGTGTGGCGTGCGTGGGCTGGCTCGACATCAGCCTCTTCGGCGCTCGACGCGGCCACGACGCGACCCTGCACTTGTTGCTCTCCGATTTGCCAGGAGTAACCCACTGATGGGAATGATCGAAGTATCGGCGCCCGGATCGGGTCTCTCGCCGGCGCTCTTGAACAGCGCCGGGGGCTTTGCCTGGTGGTATCTCGACCTGGTCGACGCTCAGGGCAACGGCCTGGTCATCATTTGGAGCTTTGGGCTGCCGTTTTTGCCCGGTTATGCGGCGTCTGCGCGCCGAGGCCAGGCCCAGACGCCGGGCTCGCGGCCAAGCCTCAACGTGGCGACCTATTGCCAGGGAAAGGCCGACTACTATCTGCTCCAGGAGTTCGACATCGAAGATGTGAGCTGGACCACCGGTGATCACGGCGACAACTGGCGCTTTGGGCCGAGCACCCTGGCGAGCGAAGAGCGCGATGGCGAGCGCCGGGTTCGCCTCGAATTGCACCTCGATGTGCCGGGCCACGGTGGTTTGACCGAGATCGCGCTCGAGGCGTGCGGCCCGGCGCGCAGCGACGCCAATTGGCCGGCCACAGATGCCCCGGCCTCGCTTCGCCAGCACGATCCGCTGCCGGACCACGATTGGACGCCGCTGCTGGCCGCGAGCCTGGGACGTGCCATGATTCGAAACCGCGAGGGTACGCGCCGGCTCGAGGGCCGCGTCTACCATGATCGCAACGGCGGTCAGCGGGCGATGCACGATCTGGGGATCGACATCTGGGTGTGGGGACGCATTGCGCTGCCCAACAGCGAGTTGATCTATTACGTGCTCGACGCGAAGGGCTCGGGCGCGGCGCGCTCGGAGGCGATATTTCTCGAGATCGGCGCCGATGGCTCGACCACGCATCATCGCGACTATCAGCTCGTGCGCGCCAAGGGGCGGCGCAATTTGGGTGGGCTTCGCTGGTGGCCCACGATGCACGTCTTGCAACGAGGCCAGCTCCTCTTCGAGCTCGATCACAGCGACGTCGTCGACAGCGGGCCGTTTTATATGCGCTCGGTGCTTCGCGCGCTCGGCGCCGATGGGCAGCCCGTTGGCCGAGGAATCAGCGAGGTCTGCGATCCCGATCGCATCGACCTGGCGATTCATCGCCCGCTGGTGCGCATGCGGGTTCACCATCAGAGCGGCGACCACTCGCTTTGGACGCCGCTCTTTTGCGGCACGCGCGGCGGGCGAGTGCGCCGCATGTTGCAAAGCCTTCTGGCGCGGGGTTGAGTCGATGACGAAACGAATCGTGGTCATTGGCGCGGGCATGGGCGGTCTGGCGAGCAGCATGGCGTTGGCGGGCAAGAGCGACGCCGAACTCATGGTTTTGGAGGCGGCCAGCGGCTCGGGCGGCAAGATTGGCTACGCCGAGCACGAGGGTGTGCGCTTTGATACCGGGCCGAGCATCTTGACGCTGCCCGGTATCGCTCGCGCGCTGTTCAGCTCGGCCGGCCGTGACTTTGACGCCGAGCTCGAGCTCGTCGAGTCGACGCCGAACTTTCGCTACTATTTTGCCGACGGCACCGAGCTCGACGTCTTCAACCGCGCCGAGGCGACCGCCGAGAGCATCGAGCGTGTGCTGGGAACCCAGGCGCGCCAGGAGTTCGACGGCTTCATGGTCTATGCCCGTCGCATCTGGGAGGCCGCATCGCCAAACTTCATCATGGGGCCGGCGCCGAGCTTCGGCTCGGTCGCGCGACTGGGCTTTGGAGCGCTCAAACAGTTGCGTGAGATCGATTCGATGCGCACGATGCTCCAGGCGATCGAGGCGCGCATCTCGGATCGGCGGCTTCGAAGTCTCTTCTTGCGCTATGCGACCTACAACGGCTCCGACCCGCGCAAGGCACCGGCGACGCTCAGTTGCATCGCCTGGGTCGAGCTTGGCATGGGTTGCTGGGGCGTGGCGGGCGGCATGCGCACGCTGGCCGCGACGATGGAGCGCATCGCGCGCGAGGCGGGCGCTCAGTTTCGCTTTGATACGCCGGTGCTCGGTATCACACAAAGCGCGCGCAACGGGTTTCGCATTCGCCTGGCCGACGATGAGATCGAGGCCGATGCGGTGATCGTCAACGCCGATGCCGCTCATCTGGTCAACGACCTGCTCGGCGCGACATATGATTGTGGGGTCGAGATCGCCTCGGCGGCGTCGATGTCGGCCTGGAACGCGGTGATCAAGGCTCGCCGACGCAGCGCTGAGCGCCGGCCGGGCCACGCCCTGGTGTTTCCCGAGCGCGAATACATCGAGGAGTTCGTCGATATCTTCGATCACCACCGCGCGCCCTTGCAGCCGACGATCTATCTCTGCGCCCAGGAGAAAGCCCACAAAAGCGCGGGCTGGCCCGATCATGAGGCTTTGTTCGTCATGGCGAACGCCGCGCACGTGCGCGGGCTCGACGATGAGCGCTTTGACTGGCAGGGCTTTGAGCAGCAGGTATTGCAGCGTTTGCGCGCGCTCGACTTGATCGAGGCCGATGACGAGGTGGTGTGGCGGCGCAATCCGGCAGGGCTCGCGGCCCGGTTTCCAGGCAGCCGGGGCAGCCTCTACGGGGCGGCCTCGAACAGCGCCTTCGACGCATTTCGCCGACCACCCAATCGAGCGCCCGCCATGGCGGGGCTTTATCTGGCCGGAGGCAGCGCGCACCCGGGTGGAGGCGTGCCGCTGTGTATTCAATCGGGCCGCCAGGCTGCGGCGGCGCTGCTCGAGGACGGTTGGCGAAAGCGTTGAGCGCCTTAGATCTCGTCGCTTGACGTGGCGTTAGCCGGGGCGGTCGAGGAGGTGCAGGCGCCGACGTGTTTGGTGGGCGCTTTGACGCAGTCCTGGCGCTCGGTGCAATTGAGCTCGGAGAGACAACCCAGCGTGCAAGAGCCGAAATAGTCGCTGGAGCAGTATTGGCCAGGGTGACAGATCGCAAAACGACTGGCGTTGAGCGGATCTCCGCAGGAAGTGTAGCCCGGATCGAGGTTCTCTCCGGTGCGCCGCGCTTCGAGCAGCGCGCGCGAAGTACAGGTGCCCAGATTCTGGCCGCTCGACTTGTAGCAGGCTTGCTCGTCGGTGCAGTTATCGTCCGAGAGACAACCCGTATAGCAGGTGCCAAAGCGCTGGCTGCCGCAGTACTGATTGGGGTGGCAGATCACGCCGTAGGTCGGGTTGGGAAAGTCGTTGCACGGCGTGTAGCCCTGAGCGAGCTTTCGGTCTTCGCGGTCTTCTCGATCGCCGCCCGTGTCCGCCATGACGCCGCAGCCCAGGGGCAAAAGGAGCAGGGAAATCGATCCAATCAACAGCAATGTGCGTCTCATTATCATCATCTTCAGCGCGGACCAGGTCAGTGTTTGGGGGGCAGGCACGCGAGTTTATACGGAGAAGCGAGCGGCGAAATTCATTGTCGATTGCTGCGTGTAAACGAAATGCTTGCTACGCGCTTGGAAATTTGGCAATTATGGATCGGTCGATCACAGCAATCACTTTGAATTAAATGGGAGACTCACATCATGGATGTCGGCACGCGCAATCCTCTCCGGGCGACTCTTTGCTTTTTGGCCGTTATCGGCATTTGTATGCTCGCCTGTGATCCTGGCGAGGAAGGCGCGACGAACAACGTGAACAACTCGAACAACACCACGAACAACACCACGAACAACACCACGGTTGAGCCGTTGGACTTTTGCGGCTTCCTCGATTGCGTTGATTACTGCGAGGACGAGGACTGTGACGATATGTGCGACGCCCAGTCCTCTGAGGCGACACTGGAGTTGCGCGACTCTTTCTGGTCGTGCCTCGCCTACTGCGACGACGAGCCGAGCGAAGACGCCTGGTTTGAGTGCCTGGACGAATTCTGTGCCGACGTGGTCGATGCCTTCGATGTCTGCGATGGCGTTGAGGATCCCGACGTTGACGAGCCTGGCGAGGGCACGTGTGCAAGCTTTATGGAATGCTCGACCGATTGCGCCCTGGTTGTCGAGGACTGCGTCAGCCAGTGCCTGAACAACGGCGAAGACGCGGCGAGCTGTGACAGCGAGTGTGCCGAGTCCGGCTTTGATTGCCACTACCGGTGCGACGAGATCACCGAGCCTGGCGAAGACTACGAACTGTGCACGGACGACTGTGTCGACGCTGCGAGCACATGCGCTGCCGCCTGCGACGGCGATGAAGAATGTTCCGATGCGTGTTGGGAGACTCCCTACGGTTTTTGCATCTACGACTGCCGCCCCCAGATGCTGGAGTCTCACGAAGTTCGCCTTACGATGGAGGAGTGCTTCCTCGACTATTGTGAGTGGGACGGCGCCGAGGCCTACGCTGCCTGCAAACAGGAGTTTTGTGTGCTTGAGATCAACACCTGCCTGAATGATATCTGAGTAGGCGCTCGTTTCAGGGTAGGCGGCGGCGCAGTTGGTCTTCGTAGAGCGAGGCCGGCACGAGCGCGTCGCCTCGGCCAAGGCCTTCGGTCCAATCGCCGGGAAGGCTGTAGCCCCACGGGCTGATGGGCTCGAGCAGCTCGCGTTGCTCGGCGCTAATCTCGGGCAGCTCGGTGCGAACGATCGTCTCCGGCGCGGTGCCGATCACGTAGCCGTGGCCGGCCTGAAAGCTGCGCACGATGCCGGCGCCGCGCGTGTTCCAAAAGACCGACTCGGTAGCCGTGTGCCCGGCGCCGCTGCTCTCCTTGTGGCGATTGACCGCCGACCAGCCGTCTTCGACAAGGCAGGAGTCGATCAGATTGGCCATGGCCAGCGAGTGGTGAAACTCGGAGTGGCCCACCAGGCTGATCGTGGCATCGCGCGAGGGCAGGGCGCGGCCTTGCAGCGAGTGGGCACGCAACCAGACCACGCCCGATGTGCCAAAACCCCAGTTTTGAATGAAGTTGTGGCGCCCGGCGCGTGCGACCAGATCGCGAAAGAGCACCTCGTTGCTCTGGCGAACCTCGAAGAGATAGCCGTTGCCGCCCACGCCGCGGTGCTGGGGAAGTGCCATTGAAGAGTCGGCCACGGTGACGCGCTTTGCGTGGCGCAAGAGGATGCCGCCCGACTGCAAATGGGCGCCAGCGCCGGGGCCGTGCTCGGGCGCAGACGGCGAGGCGAAGGAGGCGACGTTTTGGATCCAGCAGTCTTTGACCCCGTCCATGAAGAGCGCGTGAACCTGGTTCTGGCTCCAGGCTTCTTCCCAACCGGTCGCATTGGCAAAGCCCAGGCCTTCAACGCCGCACTGCTCGATCAGGCCCAGCTCGATGCGCAGGCTGGCCTGGTCGCGCACACGTGCGTCGTAGCGCAGGGGCACATCGAGGTGGACGCGCGCCGGACTTGACGTGTCGTCGATCGCCACCACCGTGCGCCGAAAAAATGGCTGCCAGGTGCCGTTGAACGCCCCCCATGTGCCCTCCATGCGGTGCTCCTCGATAAAGGCATCGCTTATCTGCCAGCCCAGGGCGACATCGTCGCCCACGGCCAGGCCGCTCACATCGGCCACCTCCACAAAGCTCGTTCGAGAGATGGCATCGCCAGCCAGCACAAAGGATGCGCCCATCTCGCGCGCAGCGCCGATCGTCAGGTGCGCCGTGTGAGACATCGCGTTGACGCGCGTGAAGTGGATGCGGCTGGCCTCGGGTCCGTCGCCTTTCAAGATGATGTTCGAGGCGCGCACAAAGAGGCGGCCGTCGACCCGGTACAGCCCGGGCGCAAAGTAGACCGTGCCGCCGCCGGCGCTCGTGGCGGCATCGATCGCGGCCTGAATCGCCTCCGTCGCGTCGAGAACACCGCCCGGCGAGGCCGCGAAGTCGGTGACGTCAAAGACGGCCTCGGCGCGATGCACGCCGAGCGGGCTGGCACCGTTTTCGTAGCCGGCATAGGAGAAGTCGTGCAGAAAGCGTCCTTCGGGCCCGCTCCAATCGGGCGACCAATGCTCACCGTAGAGCTCGCTTCGCCAGGAACCGAGGTCGACGAGCTCGGCATCGCTCGCGCTTTGGGTGTCGGCGCCGGCGTCGGCATCGATGGCATCGGCGGGCGTGGCCGTGTCCAGAAGCGCTGCGGCGTCGCCACCGAGATCTGCGACGATGTCGGCGCTGGACACGTCCGAGGCATCTTGCCCGGCCAGGGCGCCGGCGGCCTGCTTGGACTCACAAGCCGCGCAGCCGACGACAAAGAGCAGCAAAAAAGCGATGCGGTGGGCCATGATCATCAACTCATTAGGCAGGCGTCTACACGTTCTATCAGAAGCGCCCCAATCGGGGCCAATCGTACCTGTTGTTGGTGCTGAATGCCCGCGCTTTGCATTGGCGTTGAATATTGGGCTGGCCGTCCAAGTCACAAAGAGTATGACGGCGTCGATGAGCGGGCCACTCTTGAGCGTCGGTAAAAGCTGTCCAACCACTTTATACGCTTGATGGAGTGAACCATGATTTGCGCAACGTTTCAAAGATGCCCCAGAGTCGCCCTCTTCGCCGCCATGATGTTTGCCTTCGCCGCGGCAAGCTTTGCCTCCTCACCCGACGCCCAGGCTCGACCTGGCACCCACCTCGAGATCACGTTCGAACGCCTGACGATTACACAGGAGCCGGGACAGATCGTCGTCGACTATGTCATTCGCGCTGACGACTGGCGCCGGCTTCAGCGAGCGGAGCTTGCGCCCAGGCTCGATCTATTCTTGGCTCGCGGCAGCCACGGCAATCATGAGGTTCGCCACAGCGGCCAGAGCGTGCAACGTGCCCAGGGGCGCCTGGTCTACCGGGGAGCCAGCGTCCATCATCACCAGGATACGGTCGGCCTGCAATTGCTCGGCGCTCACAAAGCGACGCGCATCGATCGCATCAGCTTCGGCGAGCTTTGTGGTTCAAAGATCGCGGTCGCTATTGCTCATCGCCGGCCGCGCGCTGATCGATCACCTCCCAAAGCAAGGCCGGCACCGGCGCCCGCACCTGCGCCGAGAGCCGCGCGTCCTCGTCGGGGCCCACGCATTGATGAGCATTCGCCGCCTGCACCGGCGTGCACAGGCCGCGCTGATGTGGACTGCCCGATCGCCTGCCCGCAGAGCGCCTCGCGTACCGACATGATTCGAGCCTGCCAGGCGAACACGCGCTTTGCCTCGGATTTCGATGCCTGCCTGGTCCGTGGTCAGCGCCTGGCCAGCCATCAGGCGGTCTCGACGATCAACGCCTGTGGCCAACACAGCGCATTTGGTTCGGATATGACACGCTGTTTGGACATCGCCACAGGCATGCGCCACAACCCGGCACCGGTCGTGCAGGCATGTGGCGAGGCCACGCGATTTGCGTCCGACATGCACGCCTGCATGGTGACTTCGAGCTGAGAGCCTCGCCGAGACAAGCGCGTCAATCGTCGCGCTGTGTCCAATCCTCGACCTTGGTTCTGCAATGCTGTATATGCAGTGCAAGAGATCTAAGAGGTCGCTTATGAACGGCCATCGGCCGAGATGAGGATTGGATGAAGTCACGATTGACGCGCGTTTTGAGCTTGATGGTTGCACTGTGCCTGTTTTCAGCATGCAGCGATGATTTGGTGCAGAAAAGGCCTTCGGGTTCGCCAGATTCCAGCCACCAAGACGCCGAGATTGGCTTGTCGGACACGAGCGATGTGATGGCCGACGCCCCCTCGCCAAATGCCTGCGGCGGCCAAGGGGTTTTGCACTTCAACAGCGCAGCGGCGAACACCGGCGATCCCTGCGGCCCCTGCGGCGACGGCCATCTCAGCTGCGACGGCTTGGATGATTTGCAATGTACGGCAGCGTCCATTGAGCCCTGCGCGCAGGAACTTTGCGGCGGCGTTGAATGCCAACCCGAAGAGGTTTGCTACGACGGCAACTGCTTCGTCTCCTGCAGCGACGACGGCGAATGCACGCCGCCCTCGGTCTGCTTCAACAGCATGTGCGTCGAAGACCCCTGCGCAGTTACGAGCTGCGATCCCAACCAGGCCTGCTACGACGGGTCGTGTTTTGACACATGCAACGATGACGGCGATTGCACCCCGCCCTCGATCTGCTTCAACGACAAGTGCGTCGAAGACCCGTGCGTGGTGACGAGCTGTGATCCCACCCAGGCCTGCTACGTCGGCTCGTGCTTTGACACGTGCAACGACGACGGCGACTGCACGCCGCCCTCGATCTGCTTCAACGCCATGTGCGTCGACGACCCCTGCGTGGTCACGAGCTGTGATCCCACCCAGGCCTGCTACGTCGGCTCGTGCTTCGACACCTGCAATGACGACGGCGACTGCACGCCGCCCTTGGTCTGCTACAACAACATGTGTGTCGGTGGTGATATTATTTGCTTAGATGTTCAGTGCCCGCCCGGATCGACGTGTGTGGCTGGGGACTGTGTCCTGGACGATCCTTGCGATTCGATCACCTGTAAAGAAGGCAAGATTTGCCGCGATGGTGCCTGTTTTGATGAGTGCCTGGAGACCGGGTGTCCGGATGGGTCAACCTGTCAGCCAGAAGGGTGTGTCAAAGATGAGCTCTTACCGCCCGCGCGCTTCATATGCGAAACCGTGGGCACGGTGCTGGTGCTCGACTGGGAGCCATCCCAAACCAGCGACGAGTTGATTGCCTACCGGGTCTACGAGGTCGTGGATGGGCTTCCTACGGTAGTGCTCGATGAGGTTGACCCGACTCAAACTTCCTATGTGATCAGCGAAGTCGTCGATGCGTCGGTCTACTATCTGGTCACGGCCGTTTATGCCGTGGGCACGGACGAGGTCGAAAGTGAGCCGTCCAACGTGGGCGGCTGCCTGCCAACCGAGCCGTCAAATCTTGCTGTTGAGGTAGGTGATCAAGGCGCGGCCCTGGTCTTCGACAACGACTCAGGCCCTGGTATTTTCTTCACCTACTACGCCGTTTATGCCGCCGGGCGCTTCGATGAACTCGGCCCACAGACCAAGTTTTCCGTGCTCTCGGTCGTATGCGAAGCCGACGCGTTGCAGTGCGGGCTCAGGCTCGAAGGGCTGTTGCCAGACACTTACTACACGGCCTTTGTCGTGACCCAAAACGACGTCGGCACCTCCAGTGAGCCACCCGTGACGGGCTCCTACGTCGAGTTTTTGACGACAAAAGGCAACGTTTCACAGGCGAATCACTGGTTCTTTGGCTCGCGCATAGGACTCGACTTCAGCACCGGTCAACCCGTAGCGGTGACCAGCGCCATGGTGACCAGCGGCGGCACAGCGGTCATGTCGGGCCCCGATGGCAAGCTGTTGTTCTACACAAACGGCGGTCCGCCCGGTAATCCGGCGGCGATCTTTGGCGACGACGACGCGGTCATGTGGCCGATCGTGAGTGGCTGCTCCGAGTCCTTGCAGGCAGCGATCGCCATTCCCTTGCTCGGCCTCGACGATCACTACGTGGCCTTCACAACCGACTGTGAGGCGAACAGCTTTGTGAATGGATCGCACTACTATGTCGTAGCATTCGAAAAAGAAGACGGTGTCGGGTTCAATCAACAGAGCGTTAGCGGCAGCGTCAGCGACAGCGGCCGCGGCAGCGTGATCGACTCAGGGCTGGTGGGTCTCGATTTCGGCGGCGCGCTTGCGGCCGTGCGCCATGTAAACGGTGAGGGTTATTGGATCATCATGTACAGTAACCGCTTCAGCACTTTTCATACCTTCCTTGTGTCGGGCAGCAGTTTCGATCAGGGGAGGCTTGTCTTGGAGCCCGGTCCAGATTCAACGTTTGATCTGGGTTCCACGGGCCACGCTGCGATGATTCGACTCAGCCCGAACAAATTGCGCCTGGCATTGGCACTGAACGACAACGGCTATCTCTTCAACTTCGACCCCTCCACGGGCATCGTCAGCGAACCGGTCGAGTTGCGAATGGAGATTGGCGCCGTGGAGTTTTCCCACGACTGCAAATACCTCTATGTCACACGCGCCGAGGACGGCGCCAAGACGGGGTTCAAAGACTTGGTGCGTTTCAATCTTTTGGTTTGGCCCCTCGATGCACAGGACTTCGGACGGACCGAAGCGGCAGGCTTCGGGGCCATGCAGCGCGCGCCCGACGGCAATATTTACGTCGCGCGAGACAGCGCCGACGGTTATCTGGGCGCGATCACGTCGGTGGGCAAGGACCGAGAGGTCTTCCTTGATCATGGATTGCACGTCGAAGGCTACAACGGTGAGCCCGGCCTGCCCAACTTTCCCAGTGACATGGTGGGCGTCTGCAAGACAAAGTGAGCGCGATGAACAGGGCGCTCAGGCTTTGACGCTCGCCAGCTGTGCGCGGGCGTGGGCGATGACGCCAGGATTGTCGTGGGTGAGCCCCCAGGCGGCGATCACGACCGCGTTGAATGCCCAGCGCTCGGCGGTTTGCTCTTCGATGCGCGCCCAGATATGTCCACCGGCGTCCTCGAATTGTGTGAGCAGGGCGTCGAGGGCATGGTGGCCAAAACAGCCCAAAAAGCCGGCGAAGTCGATTGTCGGGTCGCTCTGGCGAGCTTCGGTCCAATCCAAGATACCGGTGAGCTGGCCGTCGGCGTTGAGCAGCAGGTGGCCCGGGTGAAGGTCGCCGTGAACGAGCGTGGTGCTGGTGGGCCAGTAGCCGTCCTCGTCGTCGAGCCAGCTTTGCCAGCGCGTCCAGACGGCCTCGCTCGGGTTGAGCACATGGCGCGTCTGCAGGGCCATGCGCCGCAGTGACTCACGGGCCTCGGCGATCGATTCGATCGGCAAATCGGCGCGAAGGATCTCGTCGCCCGGGATCGCTTGCAAGGCAACGAGCGCTTTGGCCAATGACTCCAAGAAGACGGCCGATGGGCGCTTGGGGTTGATGATGTTCCAGTGAAGCTTGTCGCCCTCAAGGCGCCAGGCCGGCGTTCCGGCCAGGGTGGGGTAGGCGATGGCCTGGCCGGCCAGCAGTTGGAAGTCGGGAACGGCCACGGGCAGATGCGCGCGCACCAGGCGAAGCGCGCGGGCCTCGACGCGGCTTGCGGCAAAGACATCGGGCCGGCGCGGTGTGCGCACAATCCAGGGCCTGGCATCAGCGTCCTCGGCGTGAACGACCTTGAAGTCGAGCCCCGAATTGTCGAAATCCGACTGATCACTGGTGAGCTCGAGGCCGTGCGTGCGCGCGATCTCGAGCAGCTGGTCGACCGTCTCCACCGGCGTGGTGTGGCCAAGCATACTGCGCCAGCGGTCGAGCGCTTCGGCTCGAGCGCGCAGCTTGAGCGCGGTGCCCGACTCGGTGTGGGTCTCCTCGATGATCCGGGCCACGGCATGCACCTCGCCCAAAATCTGGCCCGCGGTGAAGGGCACGAGCAGGGTCTCCTCGCTCATCGATTCATCTTGCGCAGCGATCAAGAGCTTGCGAAGGCCTAAAACGTCGTCGGGGTTGTGGGCGCTGAGCTGAATCGCGTCGGGCAAATCGCGCGCCAAGATGCGAGGCGTCACGTCGTCGAGGCGGTCGGCCTTGTTCAAGATGATCTTCGAGGGGATCTTCGAGGCCCCAATCGCATAGATCGTCTCCTGGGTCAGCGCGAGCTGGCTTCGCCAGTCCGGATCGGAGGCGTCGACCACAAAAAGCAAGAAGCGTGCGTCCTTGGCCTCGTCAAGCGTGGAGCGAAACGAGGCGACAAGCTCGGTGGGCAGATTCTTGATGAAGCCCACCGTATCGGAGACCAGGATCTGCGGCGTCACCTGCGGTGAGAGCTGGCGCACGGTGGTGCCAAGGGTTGCAAAGAGCTTGTCTTCGACGAGCACTTCGCTTCCGGTGAGCGCGCGCATCAGCGAGGACTTGCCGGCGTTGGTGTAGCCGACCAGAGCGACCTGAAAGGTCTCGCGGCGTCGCTCCCTGCGCACGGCCTCAGTGGCTTGCACCTCGGCCAGCTCACGTTTGAGCGCAGCGCGTCGATCGCGACGCTGTTGCTTGGAGAGCTCGAGGCCTGTGTGGCCGCGGCCGCCGCGGCCGCCGCCACCGCCGCCATCACCACCGGAGCCGGCGTGCTCATCGCGCAGCTTGGGCATCTCGTATTGCAAGCGCGCGATCTCGATCTCGAGGTGGGCCTCACGCGTTTGGGCGCGCTCCTCGAAGATGCGCAGGATCACGGCCGTGCGATCGAAGACCTCGACCTCGAGCTCGCGCTCGAGGTTGCGCTGTTGCGAGCGGCTCAGCTCGCCGTCGACGAGCACGATGTCGATCCCTTCGAGCAGGCTCTCCTTGATCTCGGCGATTTTTCCCGGTCCAAGATAGGTCGACGAGGTGGTCTTCGAGCGCTTTTGAATCTCGCAGCCGACGATCTCAATTCCCAGCGTTGCGGCCAGGCGCTCGAGCTCGATGCACGATGACTCGACCTCGGACTCGGATTCGCGCGGCCGCTGCACGGCGACGATCAGAGCGCGGGGGCGCTGATTGGGGTGATTGGACTTGGGTTCTTTATATTCTGGCACAAGGCCTCCAGTGGACTATCGGTGTCCGATAAAAGACCCCGTTCACGAGCGCAGATTCTATGGGAGTGTCGCTCGATGCATGAACGCGAGAAGCGCGGTTCATCGTCAGAACGAAGGGCATCGAGCCAACCCAGAATTAGCGCGCCCGGCCGAGAGCGTCAAGTCTGCCCGGCCTTGCAAAACGCGCGTGGCCCGTGCAAAGCTGCGCCCGCACTCTCAAAACGGAGGAACACAACGATGTGTGCAGCAATCACAAAGCGAAATCTCCTCGTCGGCAGCCTCGCCGTCGGCGGCCTCGTTGGCCTTGGCCTTGGCGTCTTTGTTGCCAAGCGCCCGTTGACGCTCGTCGAATGGTATTTGCGCGGCCGAATGCGGATTGCGGGCCTGGAAAAAAAGCTCATGGCGGTCGAAGGCGGCCAGCTCGCCTTTTTCACCAACGGGCGAGCTGCAGCCCCTGGACAGCCAACGGTTGTGCTCGTGCACGGTCTCGGTGGCAGCGCGGGCGACTGGTCGCAGATCATCCCCAGCCTCTCGCGCCACCCCTTGATCATCCCCGAGCTTGCCGGCCACGGCGACAGCCAGTGCGGCGAGCAGCTCTCCGAGCCCGATCGTCTATTCGAGACTTTTTGCGCGCAGCTCGATCACGCCATGGCCTCGTCGGCCGCCTCGTCGCCGGAGAAGCTCGTGCTGGTGGGAAATTCGTTGGGCGGCTGGCTCGCGCTTCACTACGCGGTGACCTTTCCCGAGCGCGTCGCGCGCTTGATCCTGGTCAACAGCGCCGGGCTGCGCTTCGATGTCGATCCCAACCTGCTCGTGCCCGAGAATCGTGAGCAAGCCCAGACCACGGTCAAGGCCGTCTTCGGCCCTCACGCCCCCAAGCTGCCGGACTTCGTGCTCGATGCGATCGTCGACCAGGCAAGCCGCAGCCCGACCAAGCGCTACATCGGCCACACCACGGTCAACTACTTCGACGAGCGGCTGAGCGAGGTGTCAGTGCCCACCGATATCATCTGGGGAATGCAGGACCCGGTGATTCCTCTCGAGCATGCGCGCCGCTTCGCCGACGAGATTCCCAACGCGCGGCTGCACTGCATCGAGGGCTGCGGGCACTCACCCCAGGTCGGCAATCCGCGCGAGTTCGCTCGCCTGCTTCGCGAGCTGCTCGCCCGATAGCGGTTTTTGCTCTAGATGCGGCCCTTGCGCGCGCACACCACCGTCACGCCCGCGAGCACGAGCACGATCAGCACGACCGGGGCCAGCGGCGCGAGCGGCGAGTCCGAGCTGGTGATGCTGCAGCCGCCGGCTGCGGCAGCGGGCTTGGCTGGCTCGCGCACCGTGATCGCACCCTTCATGTAGGGATGCGGCGCACACATGTACTTGTAGTCGCCGGCCTTGGTGAAGGTGAAGCTGTCACTCTCGGCGTGCGCCAGCAAATTGGTGGCGAAGCGCTCCGGGCCCTCGATGCCTACGGCGTTGTGAATGCCCGAGAACTCGCCGGCCATGTAGGTGAAGACGTCCTCGTTTTGCCAGGTGACCTTGGTGCCCGGCGCAATCTCGATCACCTTGGGGTGATAGGAGTTGCCGATGATCTTGACGAACACCTCTTTGGTCTCGGGACCATAGACCACAGGCTTGTCCACCGGCGAGTTGCCGATGTCGAACGGCGAGATCGTGCGCACGGCCTTGGCAGCCATCTCCTTGATCTCGGCCTCGGTGAACTTGGGCCCGTCCGCGAGGATGGTCCTGGGCGTCTGGGCCTTGGCGTCGGCCACGAGCACGCCGATCGCTCCGCGAGCGGTCGAGCCCACGGCATGCGAGAGCATCAGATAGGCACCCTCATCGGGCGGAACTCGAAACTCGATCACCCAGGTGTCCGACGGGCCCGCCGTGACCGACTGTCCGCCTTGCATCATGGCGTTGGGATTGCCCTGCCAGTACACGTAGTCCCAGATGATGCCCACGATGTGAAAGGTCGAGGTCAGGTTGGGGCCGATGTTCAAAAAGTTGATGCGCACGTAGTCGCCCGGCTTGGCCACGATCGGCTCCTCGACGTAGCGAAAGAGCTTGCCGTTGAAGGCCGTGTACATCGGCTTGCCCTCGATCGCGTCGCGCCCGCTCGCGTAGAACTCGTGCTGAATCAAATACAGGTTGATGTCGGGTGGGTGGCCGAGCTCCTCCTCGAGCTTGTACTTTTGCTTGGGCTCGACGACGATCATGCCGTACTGGCCAAAGAGCACGTGCATCGGGATGGCGTGACCACCGGGCGCGCAGTGATACATGTAGACACCGGGCGTGTTCGCCCGAAAGACCACGCTCTTGGTTTCACCCGGCGCGATATTGCCCACGTACTTCGAGGTCTGGGTGTAGGCGGCGTGAATCGAGGCGCCGTGGGGCACGGTGCCGGCGTTGGTGATCTTCATCTCGACGATGTCGCCCTCTTGCACCACGATCGTCTGGCCTGGAACACTGCCGTCGATCAAGAAGCCGTTATACATCACGCCCTGGCCGATGTAGGTCTGGCCCTCGTTGAGCACCACGGTGAAGCTCTTGTCAGGCGTGGTATCCTGAGGCACGAAGCTGGTCGCCGGGATCGACAGCGCCTCGTCGCGCCGGATGATGTCGATGAACTCGGCCCCCTCGAAGATCGGATTGAGGGTGTCGGCCGACACCTTGGCGCCAGCAACCGACACCGGTCGTGCCGCGGCCACCGGGCGTGGCGTGGCCTGGGCGAGCACCTGACCTTGGACCGTGGCCTGGGCCAGGGCATCCTCGGGTAGCTCACGCAGCGGCAAGCCGCGCTGATTCTCCATCGCGTTGCGAATGTCCTTTCCGGCCAGGGTCTCGCCGCGCTCGGCTAAGATCTGACGCTCCATCGCGTTGTTGCAAGCATCGCAGGCATCGGCCTGCGGTACCTGCAGTGAATAGACGGCCACGGCGCCTGCCATCATAGCCACAATTTTTCCAAACCTGGTACTCATGAGCACCTCCACTGGAGTTGAGTTGCGAGAAGTGAAGCAAATCACGCTCCAATCATTAAGCCCTAGCCAGCCCCCCTGAGATGATCCAGGTCATATTGCCTAAAAGATTCGTGTCCGTTCAGCTGGCCACCGACTCCCCAACCTCCAAGGAGTGGCTGACCATCTACTTACTCCACGTAACCGATTGGCCGTCGACGTCGACAAAACGCCCATCATTGAGATCGACGAGCAGGCCGTTGGCCTCGAGATTCTGGCCAATCAGACGGCCACTGGGATCGAGCAGGTAGACGCCGTGCTCGCTGGTGAAGGCGATGCCTTGTTCGGTCCAAAAAGGCGGCTGCGGGCCGGTGGGAAAGATTCGGGCGTCTTCGACCAGGACCTGGCTTGTCGCCGCTGCTCCAAGCTCGCGAACCACGATGCTGGCATTGCCCGAGGGCGTAGCCGAGACGTAGATCACGCGCGTGCCGTCCGGCGAGATCGCCGGCGCCCAGGCGTTTTCGTCAAGCGCGATGCTTTGCACCGCGCCGTCGGCAAGCCTGACCACGCGCAGCTCCATTTGCATCCCCATCTCGCCGCGCATGTAGCTCAGACAACAGCCGTTGGCAGCCACCGAGATCAGCAGACCGATTTGATCGTCGAGCTCGCTGGCCGAGCCACTTTTGATGTCCACGTGCAGCAAGCGGCCGTTGGGCGTTCGAACGGCAAGGCTCGGCGGCTCGTCAAAGTCCTGCGCAGACGGCACGAACACGGCCGTGCTGATCAGCTCATCGCCAAGCGGCCAGCTCACCGGCTCGCCGTCGCGGCGAAGCTCGACCTTGAAGCTCGGCGGCGCATCGGAGTTGGGCAGCAAGGCCGTCGGCCGGGCGAGCAGCTGCCAGGTGCCGTAGACGGCGATCTGGCGCGGGGCAGGGCTGTTGATTCGGGCCGAATGGTCGGCAAAATCGTTTGCGACAAGCGCACCGGCTTGCTGGTTTGTGGCTGCGCTTTGCACTGGCTGTACGGGCTCCTTTGAAGCCTCGCAGCCCACGGCAAAGATGAGCAGGCCGAGCGCCAGCAGACGAGCCTTGTCGCGCCACCGCCGCCTCAGTCCCAACAGGCCAAGCAGCGCCAGCAGTGCCGGCCAGGAGCCGCCAGGGCCGGCGGCGCCGCTCATGGCGCAAGAGCTCGTCGAGGTCGTCTGCACCGAGCTGCCCGGCGAGCGCGCGGCGTCGAGCTCGCCGGCGTCGAGCTCCGGGTTGCCGCCGCCGTTGTTGTTGTTGTCATTGTTGCCGTTGCCGTTGTTGTTGTTGTTGTTGTTGTTGTTGCCACTACCGTCGTCGGTGGTGATGCCCAGGCGCAACGAGACGCTGGGGGCCGGGCAGCTGATCGGGCCATCGTCGGTGCTGAGCACGAAGAGCACGCGATCGAAGACGCCGGCGTCCTCGGGCACCCGCAGCGAAAAGCTCCACTCGCCGACCTCGCCAGGAGCCACGGCGGCCATCAGGGTGGCCGCCATGTCCGGTTGCGGCCAGCCCGTTGCCGGACGCAGCGCCTCGATCAACTGCGCGTCGTTGGCCACAGCCTCCAGATGCACCGCCCTGGCCGCCCAGGCCTCCCTGCCCTCGTTCAAAAAGCGCACGCTCGCCACGACGATCGAGCCGGCCACGGCCTGCTCTGGAAGAATCGCCTCGACCAGCCGCGCCGCGATTGCCGGTCGGGTCAGGCCCATCTCGCCCGGCTGGCCGTTGTCGATCACGCCGTCGCAGTCGTCGTCAAAGCCATTGCATTGCTCGGGGCGACACACACCGCTGCCAAGGCGAAGCGTGCTGTAATACTTCGGGTCACTCCAGCCCTGGGCGTTGGTAAAGGCCCCCAGATTCGAGACCCGCACGAACCCCTCGTCGCTTGCGCGCGCACAGACGAGCCCGGCCGAGGCTCGCGCGCACAGATCGCGGCGGCGATCGGGATCGATGTCGGTCAGGGCCACGGTGTGATAGTGCTGGGGCTTGTCCCATCCCGAGGCGTCGGACCACTCCGGGCCGGCGAGCGAGAAGCTCTCAGTGCCATCGAGCCCGTAGCAGCGCATGCCGGCATTGGCGCGCACGCAAAAATCCTGGGCGCCGTCGCCGTTGACATCGCCCGTTCGCAGCGTCATGTGGTTGGTCGGATCGGACCAGCCGCTGGCATCGCTCAAGGCGGCGATCGCCACAAGATCCTCACCAAAGCCCGTCTCGGTGCTACGCAGACAACGTATCCCGCCCGAGAAGCGCGCGCAGACGTCGTCGCGCCCATCACCGTCGAAGTCGACCAGGCGAAGCGAGCTCCAGTATTTCATGTCGCTCCAGCCACCGGCGTTGGAGAAGTGCTCGTTGAGCGCGAAGCGCTCAAAGCCGCGACCCGTCGACAGGAAGCAATCAAAGCCGGCGATGCGTCGGATACACACGTCTTGCTTGCCGTCGCCGTTGAGATCGCCGGTGCGAATGGTTCCATAATACTGGGCCCGGCCAAAACCACTGGCATCACTCCAGGTCGGCCCAACCACATGCTCGCCAAAGCCCGTGCCCGTCGACAACTGGCAGCTCCAACCCTGCGGCCCGCGCGCACAGACGTCGTCGCGGCCATCGCCGTCGATGTCGACCAGACGAAAGGTCGTGTAGAACTCCGGGCGATTCCAGCCCTCGGCATTGGTGTAGCCCGGCGCGTCGCCATAGTGCTCAAAGTCTGTGCCCGTCGAGCGCCAACACTGATAGCCCTTGGTCGAGTGGCGCGCGCACACGTCGGCCAAGCCGTCGCCGTCGACGTCGCCCATGCGGATCGTCGCGTAGTGCGCGGCCGCCCCCCAGCCGCTGGCATCACTCATCAGATTGGTCTGGATCTTCTCGCCGAAGCCCAGGCCTGTGGCCAGATAGCAGGCCCAGCCTTCGGCGAAACGCCCGCAAGCATCCTGGAGGCCGTCGCCATTGACGTCGGAGGTGCGCGCCGGCGCGTAGCTTGCCGGCGCTTGGGTCAACGCGTCGATCTCGCACACATCGCCCTCGTCGACCTCACCGTTGCAGTTGTTGTCCTTGCCATCGCAGACCTCCGGGCTCGGCACGCAGCCGCACGAGGTGCCCACCGCCTCGCGGTAGCCGTTTTGCTGGCGCCAGGTGCCCGGTGAGCTCGTGCACGAGCCGCGGTACAGGTCGCGCGATACCCCGTTGGTGCTCCAACCCACGTGCAGATGCGGCCCCGTCGAGCTTCCCGAGCTCGCCGACTGTCCGACCTTTTGCCCGCAGGAGACGGCCTGGCCCACCGCGACCGTCAGAGAGTTGAGCTTCATGTGACAGTAGATCGTCGTCTGCCCATCGGCGTGGCGAATGCGCACGTAGTTGCCACAGCGCCCTCCGCATGTGTTGCCGAAGGAGCCGTAATCGGCGCAGCTATTGTTGATCGCGGCGACCGTGCCATCGGCGCCCGCCAGGATGTTCGTGCCCACCACCATCGCGTGATCGGTGCCCGTGTGCCCACTGTAGCAGTAGCCACCGCAATTGAAGTCGCGGCAACTGCCGCTGCCGTAGTTGTTGTCGAAGCCGTAGTTGAAGACGATGTTCTCGTTGAACGGGCGACGCAACGGCTCGGCCTGGGCATCCAAGGACTGCGTCGCTTGGAGCGCAAACATCACAAACACACACACGACAAACAACAAAGGCCGAGACATTGGAGTTCTCTCAAGTTGTGGAGCAGTGACAACGCGTCGCCAGGCGCTCTGATCGACTTTGAGTCCTAGCAGCTTGGCTCTGCGCCGTACAGATCGCAACCCGAAGCGGCCAACACTTATCCACCGTGAGCCCCCCTTCCTAAAATTCTCGCTAGAGCTTGGCCGCCAGGTCGCAGGCCTCTTGGAGGCCGACTGTGCAGGCCTTTTGCAGGTAGGTGCGCGCGTGGTTGACGTCCTTGGCAACGCCGAGGCCGTCGCGATAGAGTACCCCGAGGTTGCGGCAGCCGAATTTCTCGTTGGCGTTGCAAGCCTGCTCGTAGAGTGTGTGGGCACGGCCGAAGTCTCGAGCCACGCCGGTACCATTTTGGAAGAGGGCGCCCAGGTTGGTGCAGGCGACTTGGTATGCGCCGTTGCAAGCCTGCTCGAATGAGGCGCGAGCGCGCCCAAAATCTTGGGGTGTGCCCAGGCCATCGCGTTGTAGGATGCCAAGGTTGACGCAGGCCTGCATCTCATTGCCCTGGCAGGCTTTTTCGTAGAACGTGCGCGCCTGGACGTGGTCTTGAGCGATGCCGTCGCCGATGTGGTAGCGCCAGCCCAGCTGGTTGCATCCCCAGTGATCGCCGCCCTCGCAGCTGCTTTGGAAATGCCGGACACCGCGGGCCGCGTCGCGGCTCACGCCGAGTCCTTCGGCGTAAAGATGGCCCAGGTTGCTGCAGCCGCGGGCGAGCTTGCCGTTGCAGGCTTGTTCGAAGAGGGCGTGGGCGCGGGTGAGATCACGGCTGATGCCGCGCCCGTCGCGGTGCATGACCCCGAGATTGACGCAGGCCCACATCTCGCCCAAAGAGCAGGCTTTCTCATAGGCCCGGCGCGCGGCCGGCAAATCCTCGGCGATGCCCATTGCGGTGTCGAGTTGGTGGCCAATCAAATGGCAGCTTCGGGCGTTTCCGGCGTCACAGGATCGCTGAAACAACGCGTGGGCCCGTGCGCCGTCAGCCGCCACACCTTTGGCGTCGCGGTAGGCCACGCCAAGCTGGTTGCAGGCCGTCGTGATGTGGCCGTCGCAGGCTTTCTCGAAGTAGCCGGCGGCGCGCCGCTCGTCGATGGCGAGGCCGCGACCGCCGGCGTACATCAAGGCCAGATTGGAGCAGCCATTCATCTCGTTGCCCTGGCAAGATTTCTCGTAGAGGGCGACGGCTTTGGATGCGTTGTGGGTGACGCCTTGAGCGTAATCGTACATGATCGCCGCCCCATTGCAGCCGCGGACGTCGCCGGCCTGGCAGCCCTTTTCGTACAGCTCGAGCGCGCGGCTGTAGTCCCGGCTGACGTGGTTTCCGTTATGGTAGAGCGTCGCCAGGCCGACGCAGCCCGCCTGCACGCCGGCCTCACAGGCGCCACTGTTGAGCATGAAGGCGCGGGCGTAGTCGTCTTGGCCGAGCAGGCCAAAGACGCGGGCTTCCAGCGAGCAGCCAAAGGCGTCGCCGCCCTTGCAGGCCCGCTGAGCAAGCTCCAATGCGCGCTTTAAATCGTAGGGGGCAGCGCGCCCTGCGCGATGCAAATCACCCAGGCGCGCGCAGCCGGCCATGTCGCCCTTTTGGCAGCTCGCCTCGTACCACCTGGCGGGATCTTCGGGCACGCACTGCTGGCCGTCGGCCTGCATGCCTCTGGGGCACTTGGGCAGACCGACGCACATGCCGCGGCTCTCGGCATAGGTTTGATCGGGCCAGCAGCAGTGCGTCTGGCCTTTGGGGCGAGCCATGCCGGTTTCACAGGCCGCAAGCGCGCAGCTCTGGTTGGCGGCGTCGGCGAACATGGCGTTGGGGCAGGCGCTGGGGATGCCGATGCAGGCCTTGCCGTTCCAGGCCTGGCCGGGCCAGCAGCACTTGCCGGCCGTGTCGATGCTGCGCGTCTTGCCGGCCTCGCAGCCGCTCGAATCGTCCGAGACTGCCGCGCGCTCGGGCGCACGCGAGGAGCGCCGCATCAGCGCATGCAGGCCAGGGTCGGCCTCTTTGGCGCCTTTGACGAGCAAGATCTTGTCGTCGCCATAGAGTCCCGGCGTCTGTTGAAAGCGCCCCGGGATGCCGCGCAGCGCCTGCTCGGTGTAGCCCAGCGCCTGCTCGGCCGAGACCTCGCCGCCCTGGCCCGCCCAGCCGCGCAGCGCGCCCAGCAGCAGGTAGCTAAAAGCCGGCCGCGAGGCGCCGGGAAGCGCGCCGGCAAACTCGCTGGCCTGGGCCGCGGACAAGACGACGGTCTTTTTGAGCAGCCTGGGCTTGAGCGCGGTCGGGATCACGGGCTGTGCCGGAGCGAGCGCCTGACCATCGCTTGCGCGCCCGCTAAAACAGGCATCGACGATCACAACCGTCTGCGCCTGCTCGCCGGCGTTGAGCAAATTGAGCAGCTCTTGTTGCGAGAAGCCACGCGCGAACAGGCTCTCCGGGTCCTGCTGGGCGTCGACACCGACGAGCAGCCCGTCGTCGCCTGTGCGAGACGGTGAACCGTGGCCGATGAAGACAAACCAGACGGTGCCGCCGGCCTTGGATTCGCTCGCGGCAATCTTTGCGAAGCGCTCGACCTGCTCGCGCGTGGCCTGGCGATCGATGAGCATGTGCACCGAGGGCACACCAAGAGAGCTCTTGAAAAATCCCTCCCAGTCGGTCGCATTGGCCGAGGCGCCCTCGACGGCAGGCAAGAAGACGTAGTTCTCCACGGCGACGATGATCGCCACGTCGTTCTTGCCGCTCTTGGTGAGCGAGGCCGGCTTGGAGAGCGACGGATAGGCGATCGGCGGCGCCTGGGCCTGCACGTTGACCAGAAACGAAGACAGGCCCAATACGCTCACCAACACCGCTGCAAGCACAGCACGAACAACGCCACGACCTTGCTTCATCTGCTTCCTCGTCAAACCGGCAAGTTCCATCACTTGGAGCACTAAGAACCTACACTAGCACGGCTTTTCAAGGGGTCAAGCGCCTGGCCGAGCGCCTCCTCGCTCAACGGTTGCCGGCCGGGCGTGGGGGCAGGGAGGTGAGGTAGAGCCAGAGCGCGGTGAGGTCTTCGTCGCTCGACTGGCTGATGAACTCCCAGGGCATGAAATCGGCGCGCAGCTCCTGGCCGCCCGGCGTCTTGCCGCTGCGAAGGGTGTTGATGAAGTCGGCCTCGCTCCAGCTGGCCAGCCCGCTGGCGTGCGGGGTCAGGTTGGGGGCGATCGGCCAGCTTGGCGGAACGCCGGGGATCTTGCCGCCGCTGAGACCCTCACCGTGGCAGCCGGTGCAGCCGGTGATCAGGTACTTGCCGTATTCGGCGCTGGCGGCAGGCACGGGCCTGGCCGGCTGCAGCCCGTGGTCGATCAACTCGGCCGCAAGCAGCGGCAGCTCACCGGTCAGATACAAAATGCGGCCGAGCGGGCCAACCGCGCTCTGGCCGTGGTCGACCTGGGCGACGGCGGGCAGGCTGCGAATATAGGCCACGAGCGCGCCCAGATCCTCGTTGCTCAACTCGATCCACTCGTAGGAGGGCATGAACAACAGCGGGCGACCGCTGGGGGCAATGCCGTGGCGCACGGCGCGCGCCCAGTCCTCGTCGGTGTAGGTGGCGGCCAGGCCACCCTGGGTCAGATTCGCTGCGACCAGGCGCATCACCGGCATTTCGTCGAGGAAGACCTTGCCGGAGAGATCCAGGCCGTGGCAATCCGCGCAGCCGCGAAAGATCGCAACGGCCTTGCCGCGCGCGATCACCTCGGCGCCCTCGGGAACGGAGTAGGCGACCGGCTTGACGTCCCAAATCTGGGTCATGTGCTTGCTGCTGACGGCATAGACCGCGCCGATGGCCACGCCGAGCAAGGTGACAAATACCGCGAGCACGGTGAGCAGGATTCGTGGCCAGCGGCGACGTCCAGAAGGTTTAGGTTTTTCAACGACTTGAGGTGCTTTTGTGTCCATTCGTTTCTCCGGGGGATGGCCCTGAACTGCGTTGAGAGTGAGCAAGTCGAAGTTGACAGCCACTCCGGCCGCGGGCAATGAACAAAAATGCACACCACCTGTTCACACAAGTTCTCTTGACCTGGCATCTGGCATGAATGAGATCTCGAACTGGGACGATATCCGCTTCTTTTTGGCGGTCTACCGCCAGGGAAGCCTCAGCGCCGCGGCGCGCAGGCTGAGCGTCAACCATGTCACCGTCGGTCGGCGCCTCTCTTCGCTCGAGGTCGACATCGGCGGCAAGCTCTTCGAGCGCTCCAGCGATGGCCTGGCGCCGACCGAGCTTGCCACCATGCTCTTCGAGCGTGCCCAGGGCGTTGAAGACAACATGAGCGCCTTTGAGCGCGTGGTGCGCGGCGCCGATCACTCGACCAGGCGCCCGGTGCGCCTGACCGTGCCAGGGGCTCTGCTCGGGACGCTGGTCGCCGACTGCATCGCCAGCCTGCATCAAGCCCATCCCGACATCCGTATCGAGCTCTTTGAGGGCACGAGAATCGCCAATCTGGCTCACCTCGAGGCCGATCTCGGCTTGCGCATGCTTCGCGCCAACCAGTCACCGGGCAGCGAAATGGTGCGCGTGCGACGCTTAACCAGCATCGACTGGGCCTTTTACGCCCACCCCGAGTTCGCAAAGCGGTGGAATCTGACCTTACCGTTGGGCAGGATCGAGGGCATTCCGATCGTCGGCTACAGCGAGGCCGCGCCGGCGCTCATCGGTGGCGACTGGATGCTGGCCCATGCAAACAGTCCCAATTTCGTTTTTCGCTGCAACTCGGCGATTGGTGTCTTGGAGATGGTTTGCCGGCAGATGGGCCTGGGCCTGATCCCTGTACCGCTTGGCGAGCGCGCCGGCCTGGTTCGCCTCTCCGAGGCGATCGAGACGATGAAGCTGTGGCTCGCCGTTCATCCCGACCTGCGCGACAATCCGCGCATTCGACTCGTCTACGACTTCATCGTGCAATACATCGATTCCTTGGAGGTGTTGCCTCAGGTGCCCGGCGAGGCGGCCGAGCGCTGACGTGTGTGGCTTATAACGCCGCTGTAACGCCTCGGTCTTCTTGAGCCTACGGAGTACTTCATGAGCGATTCAGCCTCCCCGACCACCCTTCGCGCGCGCTGGCAACAGGCCCGCGCCAAGGCCTGGGTGCGATGGACGATGGATTTGTCGGTCTTTGCCGCCATCTTCCTGGCGATCATGGCCTATCAGACCCGCCACCTCGTCGGCGGCGGCGAGCTCGCCCCGCACTTTGAGCTGCGCACCCTCGACGGCGAGCTGGTGCGCTCGAGCGATCTGGCCGGCAAACCGAGCATCTTGTATTTTTGGGCGCCCTGGTGCGGCGTCTGCAAGATCCAGTCGCCCACGCTCTCCTCGTTTCATAAGAGCTACGGCGATGAGGTCAACGTCTACGCAGTCGTCGTCGACTACGGCAGCGTTGACGAGCTCAAGGCCTACGTCGCGCGCGAGAACATCGACTATCCGGTCTTGCTCGGAACCCGGGAGCTGGCCGCCCATTACCGGGTCAACTCCTTTCCCACGCTGTATTTTCTCGACAAAGACAGCCAGGTGCGCCGCACCGTGATCGGCTACACCACCGGGCTTGGCCTTCGCGCCCGGCTCTTGCTCTAGCGCGCCACTTCAGTGCATCGCCATGCTTTGCGGCAGCTCGCCGGTGGGCGACATGCGCTCGATGCGCTCGCGCGCCTCCACCACCCCGAGCTGCACGAGCAAGCCCATCGCGTCGGCATTGCGCCACTCCTCGACAAATTGCTCATCCTCGATGCGCACCAGGATCGCCCCGGTCAAGACCACCTTGTGACCACCGGTTTTTGCCTGGCGTCCCGGCTCCTTGCGCGTGCCCGTGATTCTCCAGATATAGGCCGCTTTGTCGTCGCCAATGACCACATCCTCGTAGCGCATCGCCAGTTTGGCGATATCGCGATGAAAGCCCTCCACGATCTGCTTGAAGGGCTCAACGCCCAATAAATCGCCTTGCGGGCCGTGCATCACATAGTCCACCGAGAAGAGGTGCTCGATCAGCGCGAGCTCCCCGCTGTTCCAAAGCTCCAAGCGTCGCTGCAACAGCTCACGGTTTTTTTCGGCACTCATAGACAAGTCTCCTGGTTTGCCGCCATGGCATGGTCGAGCGCGCGCTACCTGGCACCAGCGAGAAAGCTACGCCCAAAGCGCGTCCGCTCAAGGGGCGCGAGCTGTCGGCGTCCACCCGCGGTGACTGTCCCGGCGCAATCGGTGCCGGCACCGATTGCGCCGGGACAGTCACCGCGGGTG
>JACCWM010000129.1 GCA_013697635.1 Lujinxingiaceae bacterium
TCACGGTTGCCCTCTTGCTCGGGTCACGTGCTATGGAAAGTCGATGCACAAAACGTGCGTCCAATCTGCTTACCGTCAAAGGGGCCTGCGATCAAATCGCCCGGTACGTTCGCACGTGCAACGACAGATCGAACACAATATGATCGGCACCGTGCGATCGATCTTTGTGGCGAGACGTATTTTAGTGAACGAGTGGAGGTCGTGTTGAAGAAGTCTTATGTTCGCATGCCGCTGAGGTTGCTCACGACGGCCTTGTTGCTCGCCGCCTGCAGCAGCGATCCGGCGGCTCCGATCAAAAAAGTCGATCCCGTCGCCGATGTCGGTCCCGATGAGGACACCGGACCGACCAACAACGTCAACCCGGACACTGGCCCCGGTGACACCGGCCCGGATGCCGATCCCATTTTGCCCAAGACGGTCCAGACGACGCTCTCGATCAGCGCAGGCGGCGGCCGGGGCACCTCCAGCAATTACAGCACGCGCATCGTGGTCGGAGCACCCACGCCGGCTGGCGAGGGCAACACCGTCAAGCTTGGCGCCGGTGCCGTCCAGCACGGCCAGTAGCCCCTTTACGAACAATGAACCCATCTGATAATTGAATCGCCAGAAATTGTCTTTTCTGCCCCAGCATTGATCCCAACGCTGCATCCACGTTGCATTCAACATCCCCGAGAGTGACCGATGGCTCGAGCATCCGAGAAAGATATCGCGCGGTTGGGTAAGGAAGTCTTTCAGCGCATGAAGGGCGAGACGCCCTCGGTGTTTCGCAAGGACTATTGGAGCGGCAAGATGATGGAGTGGTCGATGAAGGACGAGGCCTTCAAGATCGAGATGTTTCGCTTCGTCGACGTCTTTCCCACCCTCAAGGACCACGTCCAGGTCGCCGAGCACCTCCAGGAGTACTTTTGCCGCGACGACCAGGACTTCCCGGCAATGTTTCAGTGGGGTCTGGGCCGCGTCAAACCGGACTCGATGATCGCCAAGATGGCCGCCGACCAGATCACCAAGCAGATCGTCGGCATGGCCCAGCGCTTCATCCCGGGCACCAACGCCGCCGAGTCGATGCCCACGCTGCGCACGATGTGGGACTCCGGCATGGCCTTTACCCTCGATCTGCTCGGCGAGGCCACGGTCAGCGAGAGCGAGGCCCGCGTCTACCTCGAGCGCTACAACGAGATCCTCGACACCCTGATCAGCGACACCGCCAACTGGCCCGAAAAACCCCTGCTCCAACGCTCGCCCTACGGCGTGGTGCCCCGCGTCAACGTCTCGGTCAAGATCTCGTCTTTGTTCAGCCAGATCGACCCGATCGACTTTGCGGGCAGCGTCGACGGCGTCAAAGAGCGCCTGCGACCGTTGTTTCGAAAGGCCAAGCAAAGCGGCGCCTTCATCAACCTCGATCTCGAGCAGTACAAATACAAAGACCTCACCTACGCGATCTTCATGAGCCTGCTCGAGGAGCCCGAGTTCGCCGATTTTGCCCACGCCGGCATCGTCGCCCAGGCTTATCTCAAGGACTGCGAGGCCGATCTCAAGGAGCTCGTCAAGTGGGCCAAAAAGCGCAAGGCGCCGGTCACCGTGCGCCTGGTCAAAGGCGCCTACTGGGACTATGAGACGATCCACAGCGAGCAAGAGGGCTGGCCGATCCCGGTCTTCACCCAAAAATGGGAGACCGACGCCTCCTACGAGCGCTGCACCGAGCTGCTCCTCGACCACCACAAGTACGTGCGCGCAGCGATCGGCTCGCACAACGTGCGCTCAATCGCCCACGCCATGGCCTACGCCGAGGCGCTCAAGCTCGACAAGGGCGCGCTCGAATTCCAGATGCTCTACGGCATGGCCGAGCCGATGAAGGCCGCCGTCATCGCCATGGGCTACCGCCTTCGCGACTACGTGCCGATCGGCGAGATGATCCCGGGCATGGCTTATCTGGTGCGCCGCCTGCTTGAGAACACCAGCAACGAGAGCTGGCTGCGCATGAGCTTCGTCGAGGGCGCAAGCGTCGAAAAGCTGCTCGCCACCCCGGCCGCCCCGCCCAACGCCCCAAAAACAGACCGCACCGGTGCCGGACACCTGTACAAGTCGTTGACAGACCACGGTTTTCGAAACGAGCCCCTGCGCGACTTCGCCCACGCCAAAGACCGCGCCGAGATGGCCCGCGCCGTCGAAAACGTGCGCGGCCAGCTCGGCAAACGCTACCCGCTCGTCATCGCCAACAAGCCCGTCAACACCGCCGAGACGATCAAGAGCCACAACCCCGCCGCCCCCACCCAGCTCGTCGGCGAGGCTGCTGCCGCCACCCGCGCCGACGCGCAGGCCGCCATCGACGCCGCCAAGGCCGCCCGCAAAGGCTGGGTCGCCCTTGGCCCCGAGAAGCGCGCCAAGTACCTGCTCGCCATCGCCGCCGAGCTGCGCCGCCGCCGAGACGAGCTCTCGGCCTGGATGGTCTGGGAGGTCGGCAAGACCTGGCGCGAGGCCGATGCCGACACCTGCGAGGCGATCGATTTTTGCGAGTACTACGCCCGCGAGATGATCCGCCTGGCCAAGCCCCAGCGCCTCGGCCGCGTCCCTGGCGAGCTCAACTTGCTCATGTATCAGGCCCGCGGCGTCGCCGCCGTGATCGCGCCCTGGAACTTCCCGCTCGCGATCATCGCCGGCATGACCGTCGCCGCCGCCGTCACCGGCAACACCGTAATCATGAAGCCCGCCGAGCAATCGAGCGTGATCGCCGCCAAGCTCATGGAGTGCATCACGGCCGCCGGCCTGCCCCCCGGCGTGATCAATTTCTTGCCCGGCCAAGGCCACGACATCGGCAAATACCTCGTCGAGAGCCCCGACATCCAGGTCATCGCCTTCACCGGCAGCATGGAGGTCGGCCTCGAGATCTTGCGCACCGCCGGCAACGTCCAGTCCGGCCAACACGACGTCAAAAAGGTCGTCTGCGAGATGGGCGGCAAGAACGCGATCATCGTCGACGCCGACGCCGACCTCGACGAGGCGATTCAAGGCGTCATCCACTCGGCCTTCGGCTTCCAGGGCCAGAAATGCTCGGCCTGCAGCCGCGTAATCGTGCTCGACTCCTGCTACGACGAGTTTCGCGACCGCCTCGTCGAGGCCACCCGCAGCCTGATGATCGGCGCCCCCCACGACCCCGCCACCCGCATCGGCCCCGTCGTCGACGCCGACGCCAAACAAAAGATCGAGCGCTACATCGCCCTTGGCCAGCAAGAGGGCCGCCTGCTCATCCAACGCGAGGTCCCCGACACCGGCTACTTCGTCGGCCCCACCGTCATCGAGCACATCGCCCCCACCGATCGCCTCGCCCAAGAAGAGATTTTTGGCCCCGTGCTCGCCATCCTCAAGGCCGCCGACTTCACCCAGGCCCTCGCCATTGCCAACGCCACCCCCTTCGCCCTCACCGGCGGCGTCTACTCCCGCAGCCCCAGCAACCTCGAGCGCGCCCGCGCCGAGTTCAACGTCGGCAACCTCTACCTCAACCGCGGCATCACCGGCGCCCTCGTCTACCGCAACCCCTTCGGCGGCTTCAAAATGAGCGGCGTCGGCACCAAAGCCGGCGGCCCCGACTACCTCCTCCACTTCATGGAACCCCGCGCCATCACCGAGAACACCATGCGCCGCGGCTTCGCCCCGGTCGATTAGTTAGTATAGCGGCGTGAGCGCCCCTCCCCACTAGTGGGGAGGATCAAGGAGGGGCGTAGTAGGCACGGTCAACCAGCGGCGGGTCGGGTCCCCTGGCACCCCGACTTTGACGGCCCGCTGCGCGCAAACGCGCAGGCCTTACCTCGGCCCGACCACCAGGCCTGCCGCCTTGACCTTCGCCTGCCAACGCTCGTGCTCAGCCACCTCTGTCGCGTAGGTGATCGGCGCATCGGGCAGCGACACGTTGCCCTCGCAGCCCGTGCAGTGGTGCACGGAGACGTCGTGGCGGTCCTGATAGGGCGCATTGTAGCCAGGCGATACGAAGCCGATCGTATTGTTGATGATCCGGTTGTTGTAGAAAACCTCCGAGCCCACCTCGTAGAAATCGAAGATCGCCACGCCGGCGTGGGTGGCATTGAGGGCGGTGGCGTCGGCCAGGCGGGCGCTGGTGATCAGGCGGTTGTTCTCGTAGAGGATGTCGTGGCCTGAGGCGATGTTCATGCCGGCATTGCAGGTGCCCACAAAGTGGTTTTCATAAGCATGCACAAACGCCGACGCCGTCTCTGCTGTGGTGTTGTCACCGTCGGTCGTGATGCCCGTACCGGTGAAGGTGCCGGAGGTGGCCGGCACGGGGTAGGCGCCCCAGACGATGTTGTTGTGGATGCGAAGCGGGCTACCCTCGGAGCCGCCGCTGTTGTGGATGTTGATGTTGTCTTCGACCGAGCGCTGGTCGGGCAGATTGATCACCTCGTTCCAGGCGATCTCGGCGCCCTTTAAGTGGCGTACGCGGTCGACTTGGATGAAGTTACTCATCGCCGTCGAGATGTTCTTGGCGCGGTTGCGAAGCACGCGAAGCGTCTGTGTCGGCGTGCTCTCGACCCACCAAGAGTAGATCGTCATGCCGCCGACGCCTTCGAGATAGTTGTTCTCGATCAGCAAATTCGAGGCGCTGGCCACGGCGATCGCGCGGGTGTCGCCGCCCGGCGTCGCGCGAAACTGGCAGTCGCGCACGGTCAGGTTGATGCCCGGCGCGCCCTCGCGAATGCCCCACTTCGCCGCGCGAACAAAACAGTTCTCGAGGATCACAGCCTCGGTGGTCGCAATGATCACCGCCGCTTGCTCGTCGTTGCTCTGCCAGGCGCCGCTATAGGTGCCGTTGGCCGTAATCTTGATCGGCCCGTCGTAGTTGGCCGGCTCGGGCGCAAGCGCATGGTAGATCGGCGCATCGGGCTGATCGACCACATTTGAGGTGTCCGCGTCGAGCTGCGAGGCATCGGCGTCGGGTTGATCAACATCGTTTCTCTACCCAACGTCGTCTTTGCCCGTATCGGCTGGGCTGTGCACATCGGGCGTTTGAGCCAACGCGTCGGCCTCGGAGATGACGTCTGAATCAACGGCGGTATCGCCGCCTTTGGGGTCTTGAGTTTGCATGTCTCCAGGCGTGCAGCCCCAAAAGATCATCGCCGCCAGGGCCATCTTGCACATTCTCATTTCAACCACCTTTTATCGATGAACGATCAATCAACACACCGCCTGTGTTTGTAAGCCAGCGCCGTGCAGTTGTTAAGGGCAAAAACTGCGGCATACGGCAACTCTCCGGGCCAGGGATGGCCCGCGCTACGGGGGCCGACCAATGGTGAGCCATATTTTTGCCCAACGCCTCGTGCAGTGATAAACCTCGTCGCGGCAAGACTTTTCACCGACCACAACCACGCACAAGGAGTCCGGTTTTGGGTGCTTTATTTGGGACGCTGTCCTACAAAATTTTCTACGTTCAGGGCGAAATCGAGCCAGGCTGGCAAGAGCGCTACCTGGAGAAGGTCAAGAAGCATGCCTTTGAGGCGCTGACGCCGGAGGGCGAGGAGGAGGCGGCCGATGGTTGGGTGCCGATCGACCGCCCGCTCAACGTGCATTTTGATCTGCACACCTTTCTCTTCGATCGCTTCATCAACCTGGGCTTTCGCCAGGACAAGTACGCGATCCCGACGGGGATCTTGAAGGCGCACATCGAGGAGCGCGAGCGCGAGTACCTGGTGCAAAACAACAAGGAGCGCCTGGGCAAGTTCGAGCGCGAGGACATCAAGCTCATGGTCAAGCGCCGGCTCAAGGAGAAGCAGCTGCCGCGTATGAAGCTCACCGATATGAGCTGGGACATGCAGGCCAAGCGCGTGCGCTTTTGGAGCCAGTCCAACACGGTCTGCGAGCTCTTTCAGAGTTTTTTTGAGGAGACCTTCGAGCTCAAGCTCGTGCAGGCCAACCCGTACGTCGACGCGCTGCAGCTCAACATCTCCGAGGAGCTCATCGAGCAGCTCAAGCTGGTCGAGCCGTGCGTCTTCGTCGACGGCATCGAACAATAAATTGCCTTTCAAGTCTTGGAGTCGAACATGGATCTGATCGATCTGATTGATAGCCGCCGCTTTCTGGGCAGCGAATTTTTGATGTGGCTGTGGTTTAAATCCGAGTGCTTCGACGGGCTCTTCGAGCTCGGCGAGGAGAAAAAGAAGCTCGAGGTCGTGCTCGATGACGCCATGACGCTCGAGGCCTATCTGGCCGAGACCGAGCGCAACACCTTCAAGGGCGGCGCGCCCGCCTACTCGCCGGAGGCCAAGGTCGCCCTTCGCCAGGGAAAGCGCCTGGCCAAGGCAAAAATGCGCATCATCGAGGAAGGCCGCGAGTGGGTGTTTAACATCAAGTCCGAAACATTGGACCTGTCGAGCATCAACATCCCGGCCGTACTCAGCCGTGAAGAGGACGAAAAGTTCTTCGAGCGTATGTTCCTCGTCGAAGAAATCGAAAATATTGTGGCGGCGTTGTATGCGGAGTTTCTGGGGATACGCCTGACGTCGGCCTGGCCCGATGCGATGCTCCCGGCCATGCAAGCCTGGATCGCCTCCGACGAGCCGGCCGCCCCCAACACCTATCCCAGCGGCGCCACCCAATTGGCCGCGGCGACCATCGCGCTCAAAAAAGACAAGCCGGTGGCCGTCCCCGTTTCCGCATGACCCCTTAAGCGACGAGCTCAGCGCGCATGAACTTCATCGAAGCCCTCCTGTTAGGCCTGCTCCAGGGATTGACCGAGTTCTTGCCGATCAGCTCGTCGGGCCACCTGATTCTGGGTGAGCGATTTTTCGGCATCCCCGAGACCCAGCTGCTCTTCAACATCGTGCTGCACCTGGGCACGCTGGTCGCCGTCACCCTCTTCTACCGAAAAGACGTCTACAACGCCGTCACCGGCTTCACCAAGGGCTCGATAGCCGGCGTACAAACGCGCACCCTCGAGGCCTTTCGCCGCTTCGAGGGCGCGCGCTTGGCCGTGCTGCTCGTGCTCGCCACGATCCCCACCGGCGTGATCGGCGTCCTGATCAACCGCTTGATCGAACCCGACGATGCCGCCCCCTGGATCGCCCCGGCGGTGCTCCCGTCCGTGATCTGCGCCGCCCTGATCGTCAACGGCTTTATCCTGATGTCGACGCGCTTCTTCTCCGACGACAAGGCTCCCACCCGCGAATCCAACTGGTCGCTTTGGAACATCACCCCCACGGTCGCCATCCTGATCGGCGTCGCCCAGGGCCTGGCCGTGCTCCCCGGCTTCTCACGCTCCGGCCTGACGATCACGGCCGCCATCTGGCTTGGCGTCGTGCGCATCGAGTCCGCCCGCTTCTCCTTTCTCCTCTCGATTCCCGCCGTCCTCGGCGCCCTCGTCCTCAAGTTCAACGCCGATCTCTTCACCGGCATCGACGGCCCCCTGATCTTCACCATGTTCATCGCCGCCGCCGCCGTCGCCGGCGTCGCCGGCTACCTGACACTGATCGTGCTCGTCAAGATGCTCAAAAAAGCCCAGTTCCAGCATTTTGCCTGGTATAGCTGGGCCGTTGGCATCATCGGCCTGATCCTCCTCAGCCTGTACTGAATCCAAGCCATTCTCACACACCCCACCAACCATATCCCCCCAAGCCCCCCACCCTCTTCGCGAATTCGCGAAGTTTCGCGGCATCTTTAGCGCTTCGCCTTTCGCGCTTCGCCTTTCGCGCTTCGCCTTTCGCGCTTCGCCTTTCGCGCTTCGCCTTTCGCGCTTCGCCTTTCGCGCTTCGCCATCCGCGCTTCGTAAAGACGGCTCGAGCCGACCCAATAG
>JACCWM010000163.1 GCA_013697635.1 Lujinxingiaceae bacterium
GCCAGCCGACGTCTCGAGCGAGACGTCGGCTGGCAAATCACCGGCAGCCAGGACGACGTCCACCGTTCCGATTTTAGTATCCAGCGTAAATTGCATTTAAGGTGGCTCCAATGGTCGCGTAGCGTTCACGTGGGCCGCACGTAACGCCCGATCGAAGGCGAATCCTATAGCTACGCCGCCTAACCGTCGAGCACGGTTTTCCGCCCAAGATGAACACCTTAGCTCTAACCTCGCAACGCCTCCCACTCCCCGAACACATGAAACGCATCGCAGATCTCTTGCATCGCCGTGCTTCGGTGCCCGATACAAACGCCGTGCAGCTTCAAGCCGCGCTCATCTCGCGCCTCGTTGAGCGCCCCCATGATTTGATGCGGCACGGGAAACTCGCCGTCGGACACGAGCAATATGTCGGCCTTCTCCCAGCGATTGTGGCCGAGCAACGCCAGGGCTTTTTGTAGCGGCGCGACGAGATCCGTGCCGCCGTGAAAGGAGCGCCCCAAGAAGGCGAACAGCGATTGAAAACCTTCTGGTGAGAGACTCAACTCCTGGGCTTCGGTCTGGCCGGGGCCGCTGAAGGCGATGACATAACAGGGGCGGCTCTCTTGCTGGGCGACGCGCAGCGCTTCGAGGACCAGGGCTTTGGCGACGTGTTCGGGTGTGCCGGCCATGGAGCCCGAGGTGTCGAGGCAGGCGATGATCGGACCACGGTTTTTGGGCGGCCGCTCTGCCGGACGCTCGAGCTCGTCTTCGACATCATGCTCATTCTCGATGCGCTGAGGCATGACACCCTCGACGAGGTACGTGGCAAGGGCGTGCTCGTGCATGCGCGCATAAAAGAGCGTACGCAGCCGGGGATGGGCGAAGTTCAACGCCTCGGCGGGCAGCAGCCTGCTGATGTCGTTGGAGCGACGCACGCCACGGGTTTCCATCGGGGCAAGGGGCGTAAGAACATCCTCGTAGCGCACCTCCGTGCGCCGCATCGAGGCAAAGATCGTCTCCATGACGGGCGGCGTATCGTCGTCGCTGATATGCATTCGGCCGAGCGTCGCGATCAGCTCCTGGAGCTGTGGTAGCCTCTCCATGAGCTTGCGCAGCTCGACGAGCTGCAGCCAGGACTGGGAGCGGACTAGACCCCGCGCATAACTCCAACCCTGGCCGAGTATGCCGGCGAGCTGGCCAAACACATCGAAGACCTGCCACCACATCGCGACTCGCTCGCCCCATTCGTCCTCGAGTTCGCCAATGAGCGCGGCCTGGCTCGCCCCCTTCGCTTCAGCCAGGGCACGCTCACGCAGCTCCGCGAGCAGATCCTCAGGGAGTTCGAGCGGCTCAGGCGGCTCAGATGCCAAAGACTCTTCAGCCTCTAACAAAGCAGCCTGCTCTTCACGACGGCGTTCTTCTTCGTCTGCGCGTAGCTCAAGAAACCGCTTGGCGCACTCCACATCACCCGATCTTTCGAAGTCGCGGATAGCGGTGAGCAGGCTCTTGATCAGCTCCTCGACAAGCTCGGGCTGTCCTTCGCAAAGGGGCGCAATCTTCAAGTCTTCGAGGAAGCCAAAGATCGGCTCGAGCAACTCCGTCGACGGCCAGGGCATCGCGGCCGCGTCGGGCACTGCCCCCTTCAAGAGGTGCCCGCGAAGAACCTCGATCGCCGACGTTCGCTCGTTGAGCGTCCCCGTGGTCTGGTCGAGCATCACGGCGAGGAGCTCATCGGAGAGGACCTCGAGGAAGGCGTAACTCTTATCGAGCTTTTGGGCATCAAAAGCGCTCATATCAACCCTCCGCTTTTTTGAGTTTGGAGGATTCCGGGCTGTTCTCTCGCGGCAATTTCTCGAATCCCTCGAGCACGGCTTCAAGACGTCGCTCAAGCGCCTGAGCGGATTCACGTCCGTGTCGCACATGGGTCAGCGCAAGTTCACCGAAAGAAGCCTCGAGCCAGAGGTGCTCCGAGATACGCTCCTGCAAAGTCTTCAATTGCTCGTCGAGATCGGCGATGTGCTGTCCGACGTTTTTGAGGAGTGACACAACCGGCTCCTGACGACCCTTGATATGGCCGTTAGAGTAAGGCTGTTTGATCATGACTGGCTGCGCCGATGTCGAGACATGGTTTGTAGAAACCTTAATGTAGTCATCAATGCTGAGATAACTGCCGTTATCGACGAGGTAGTCACGGTGATAGGAACTATTAGAGAAGTTCTTGAGAAGCTGAGCCTTGGTGTACTTATTCTTCGTCTCATTTCGTTCCTTGGATCCAGACGGAGCCAGGTAAAGCAGCTCCCCGTCTGCGGCCCTTTCATGAATTCGAGAGACGGCCGTGAGCATGGCTGTGGGTTTGCCATTTCCATCAAAAAAGAGCGCCTTTCCCTTATTGTCAATCTCCTGGCAGCGTGACTCTTGGTCCATCTTGAGGCGTTCTTCAAGCCCCACCGTAAGCCTTTCGAAGGACGACGTTTCACCACCTGCTTTCGAAGCAACGCCAATGCGCGACTCGTACCAGTCAGCGATTTTTTTCTTCTCCGCTGGGCTGTTCCAGAGGCAGTGCTCGAGCAGCTTGCACTCCCAGATGGTCACCTCATCCTGGCCGTTGGTGTAGGCCGCGACTTTCAAGAGTTTAACGACCTTTCGCCAGCGCCTGTCCGACACGTAGATCTTCTTCTTTTGCAGATGGCGCCGCAGATCGCCAAGGAAGCTGACCACATCGGCGGGCACAGCCACGCCCGAAGCATGAGCCTGGATCTCCTCGATGAGCGCGGGCGACAGCTTCAGCTCATCACCGAGCACGGCACTCGGCTCATCCGCCAGACCGAGCATCTTCACAAACCCGTCCGTGCTCACTGGAAGGACCTCACGCCGCACCAGAAAACGATCGTAGAGTGCCTGCAACTCCTCTCCCTGCGGGAGCTCATTGCTCGCGCCAATCAACGCGACCAGCGGCACAGTGATACGCTCGGTGCCGTTGTCGTACTCGCGCTCGTTCAGAACGGTCAGCAGCGAATTGAGAATGGCGCTGTTCGCCTTGAAGATCTCGTCGATAAAGGCAACCCGCGCCATGGGCAGATAACCATTGAGATTACGCTCGTAGCGGTCGTCTTCGAGGGCCTTGAGCGAGAGCGGACCGAAGAGTTCTTCTGGCACCGAGAACCGGGTCAAGAGCCGCTCGAAGATCGGCCCCTCCCCGATCGCCCGCACCAGCCGCCGGGCGATCTCGCTCTTTGCAGTTCCCGGCGGGCCAACGAGGAGCAGATGCTCCCCAGACAAGGCAGCGAGCACGGCAAGTCGGACTTCGGTATCCCGCTCGATGAGACCGCGGTTGAGGTGGGCGAAAAGTTTGGTGAGCTGCGCTTTCAGTGCGCCTGGCGCTGTGGCCGGTACTTCGTGGTTTGCTGGCTTCGACATGCGGATTCACTCCAATCAAAAGACAATCATTTAGGTATGGCTCGCCGCGAATGCGGCGAGCCGCAAAGTTAATTTTTCAGCTCTGGCAGGCGTGCCAGCAGCGACCCTGACAATCATGCCAGCAGCTCTGAGCGTCAGCCGCCCGCAAGAGATCCTCGCCGAATTCCTGGCGATAGAGCGTGCAGGTCTCCTTAAAAGCGGCGCTCAAATCTGCTTCGTCGTCGTCGCTGCGCATGCCGAAGTACGGAAAGTGGTGGAAGTACTCTCCGAAGACGCGCTGCGAGTCCGCGTGATAAGCCCGGGTATCGAGGATGTGGTAGTGCCACATCGTGTCCATCTCGGCCGTGGGCACGATGGGCTTGTCGGCATGGCGCAGATTCAGCGTCAAATACCGCTTGTACTCGAGCTCGACCTCGTCGCATTGAATCTGCGACCAGCCCTTACCCTCCTCGGGGTCTTGCATCTTCATCTTGACCATCGAGAGGTCGATGGCCGCCACGGCCGGGTCCACACCCTGCTCGATGAATTGCTGCACCTCGCAGGGTTGAATCGGCGGCGGACATTTGGGGCCGCGCCGCTCCTTCGAGGGTTTGACGGACTGCGCGACGACCGCACGCTCTTCACCAATCCAGTACCGAACCAGGTGACGCCGCCCTTGCCCGCTGATCGCCGTGCGCCCATGCAGCACCCGGTGATTGTCGATGACAAGCACATCGCCCGGCTGCAGACGCAGCTCCCTGCGAGGCGCTGCATCGAGAGCGCTTCGAAACCTCATGAGGGCCGACCGGCTCGCTTCCAGCAACTCGTCCTCGAGTAGCCAGAAGGAGTAATAGATGCGCTCCTGGCCCTTGATCTCGCGCAGAAGCGGCACGCGCGACGTGTCATCGCGAAACACCTGGTGCTCGGTGAGGTAAACGCTGTGCAAGGCGCTGCGGTCCTCGTCGCTCATCGCTTCCAGAATGTGGCGCGTGTCGACGAGGATGCTCACACCGCCCGCTTCGCTTTGCTCGAGGCAATGCCACAGGATATAGCGCGCCCGCGAATGGTCAGTGTGCACGTCGAGCGCGGCTCGCGAGGTCACGAGCGCGTTCGACTCGGCCTTCGCTTCGACGTCGGTCACATTGAGCACCGACCCGAAGCTCGCCGCCATCTCCTGCGCCGCCCCGTTCCAACCCGGCAAATAGATGAAACCGTCGCGCGCCAGCAGGCGACGAAGCTCGGCCTCGTCCTTCAGCGCCTTTTGAACGATGATCTTGCTAGCCAACTCACGTGCGACAGGTGCCACTTGATGCGAGATGTTCAGTTGCATGATGTTCTCCCGGCAAGAGTGAGGAATGCCATTCCATTGGCCTCCTCTGGCAACGAGCCCTTCCCGCTGCCTTCTACCTGGTTCCACTTCTGACTCGCTGATCTGTGACAATTTATTTTCAGACTCTTGAAGAAAACTCTCGCACAGACGGTAAGCCGCTGCACTACATGAGGTTTTTCACCTCGTTACGTACAGCGATTTTGCCCCGGCGATGAAGTTGTCGCGCATTGGTTTCAGACGTACTGAGCTCGCTGGCAATGGTCCGATAGGACTTGCCATCAGCGTGTCGCCTGAGGACATGAGCTTGCCGGCTGTCAATGCGGCACATGGCAGCTTGAACCAGTTGTAGATGCGCTTCCTCGTCGAATGTGGGCTGCCGGTCAGGGGGAAGATCACGCTCGTCAAATTCACAGTAGCGCCAACGGCTATTCTTCTTGTGCACGTCCTTGCGCGCGTTATCGAGCGATTTGAAGAAGTAATGCCGAAGCTCTCGAACGCGTCCAGCCTCGTAGCGCAGGCAAACGTCGATCATCACGTCATGGACGGTGTCTTCGGCGAGCTCCGGAGCCAGGTCTTTTTTCAAAACGGCGATCGCTTCAGCACGCATGGAGCGCGTATCGCTGTGCTGGTGGAGCGCGTCGATACAAGCATTAAAATCACTGCCTTGGCTCTCAGGACCAGCCGAAGCAACGGAAGGCGCCTGCTCGTCCGCACTCTCAGCAACAAGCTCCAAGAAGGTTTTGGCCTTCTCCAGAAGAGGCGTATCGTCCGGGGCTCCCATAACACCCACGGCTGCCGAGAGCGCCAGCGCCGCGTAAACCGGCCCATAGAACCAACTGAGCAGCCCGACCAGAACGCCAGTTCGAAACCGTTCGACCGCCAACGTGCGCCACCCCCACATGGTGCCCTTCCAGAGCGTTCCCCCCAGAAGCACGATCCACAACAAGCCCCATGTCGATGCAGAAACGAGCACGTAGCTGCTGGCCAGAAAACCGACCAAGATCGTCGGCCAGTACACCGCAGCGAGCGCAAACAACTGCCATCCCGACGGCGCGTTCTCGGGCGCCACATTCTCTGGCGCCGCACTCTCGGGCGCTGGGGTTTCGTCGGTGGACTCTTCAGACATGATCTTCCCCCTTCTCGGTCATCGGGTGAGGCCTGGAATTAACGGTGTCTCGACCATAACCGCTCATGGCCGACGCCGCAACCGTCAGGTGTAGGACGGCACGCGACGCCTGCCCCAGATCCGTAGGACACTGCGACACACATCAAGAATCACCTTTTTTGCCTCATGCTTTCAACCGAACACTGCGTCTACTAGATCGCGCAAGCCCGACCATGATCACGCCGATCACGCCCCGTTGACAGGAGTCTCACCTCTGCTTTACCTTGATTTCTCTCGGCACCTGGCTGGACCTTAGAAGCCCTCACACGACAAGAGCCCCCAAGGCCACCGAGAAGGAATATCCCTTCAAGGACATCGTTTCAGTGTTTACGATCAAGTAGGGATCGGCACTTTCTCAAGTGCGGAAAGTAAACCATCGGATTTGAAAGAAGGTCGTTATGCCACGCGAAAACGAACGCCGCGCTCAAGATGCGCAGTCCAATATGTGGACCGCTCCGGCTCACGGTCCTTCACCGGCATTGGAAGCCCTCCGAGATGTACGCGCGGATGAAGGCTTCTCGCTGAGTGAGTCGGATAAAGAGGTGATCCGCAAGCGTTCTAAAATCTTTGAGCGCCAACCTCATTCAGAGAATGGACAAAATTTTCTCCCCTGATTTACCGATTCGAGGTGGGGCATGCATGAGCCGGCTCGGCTGATAATCCATGAGTTCGAGGCTGCCGCGCCCTTGCCACATCTCAAGCAGGCAGGGCCGCAAGAGCAATACATCCGAGTTTATCTTCGTGACCTCGGCGCCCAATCCATTCTCGAAGAACCCCATTATTTTGACCGCGATTATCTCTCCGAATTCGAGGGCTATTACGCGACGAGTGCGCGGGGCTACCTCAACGTTTGCAAGCGTCTCCACTTCTTTTCTGTGCCACTTGATCGAGCAAAGTTGCGCCGAGCACTGGATGGAAACAGCCGTTCGTTGAAGGCATTGAGAGAGGCATATCTCGGCTTCTGTGTGGTCCGTCCGTTGCCTGCCAGTCCGTTCGGTAAGACTGTGCTGAGATGGTATCCCGAACTTGATCCTGCATTTCCCCGGGTCACAGAGTCTCGCAGAACCTACACCTGTCATATTGCAGGTGTGCCGTTCACCGTCGAAGGTCTTGCCTGGCAGCAGCAAGATTCGTCGGTTTCCGCCTGCGCAACCGTTGCCCTCTGGTCGATGCTTCACAGTTCTGCATTCTCCGAGTCTCACTCTGTTCCTACGACATACGAGATCACGAACGCGGCCAATCAGACTTTCGGTTATGGGCGTCGAGCCTTCCCTTCGTCGGGCTTGACAGCGGATCAACTTGGCGAGGTGATCAAGACAATGAGCTTGCAGCCTGCTCGTGTCGAGTCTGACCAGATTTACTGCGATCCTGAGGGGAGCCAACATCAGTGCTTTCATCCCCAACGCTTCTCTCCGATCGTTTGCGGTTTGCTGCGCTCCGGATACCCTATTCTCTTGATTGGGAGCTTGTGGGAGACCGACGATCAGGGTGGCCTGGTAGCGTTTCTTGGCCTTCACGCCGTATGTCTTTCTGGATTTCGAGAGCCGAAAGCCAGGCCAACCTCGGGCTGGGGATTTCAAGACGAATTCTTGGAGCATGTCTACCTACACGACGATAACCAGGGCCCGAACGTTCGCTATCGGGTCGATCATGAGCCATTAACCGCCGGCGCTTCCCAAAACTTCATAATTTTGAGACGGTCACCTCCACAGCGTATCCAGTCTTCGATTACTGAGAATACCGGCGCTCGATTTGCACTGATCCCATCTGACTTGTTTGTCGCCGTCCACGATGCGATTCGAGTAGACATTCTCTCTCTTTTTCGCCGTGCAACCGATCTAAGCTCGGTTTTTGATCAAATCCATCGACATCTGCTCAAGCAGAAGCAAGCAGCACCAACTAGCGCTTCAACCACTGTGTCCTTGAGGTTTGTCGAGTTAAATCACTACATGGGGCAGGAACTGTCCAAGATGTCGGGACGAACGGCCAGTTTGAGCACGGTTTTGGGATCTACACGTCTGAGTCTTGCAGAGCGTATCGCACCGATGAGCAAGCATATTGGCTTGATTCGTATAGCCTCAGATGGGGAGCCCGTCGTCGACTTTCTATTCGACACGACTGAGATAGAGCGCTCGGCGAGGTGTTTTTCCCATGTGCTCTTTGACACACGGGTCCATCCGATCGTCGATATCTTGGCGATGCATCGAGATATTGGAGTTCGCGTCGAAGCATTCTAAGCTCGTCTGAGCGCTCCAAAAGCAAATCAACAACTTGTGGGTGCCGAAACGGCCATTCCCCACTATTGTACCCCGGCATCCACCTCGCACTCCCTCTGACATAGGGCTCAACATGCCGGTCATCCCCATTGCATCCGCTCCCACCATCCTCAGCCCCAGCCGCCGTGTCGAGGTACTGAGCGCGCTGCGCCGCGGTGCCGTGCCCAACACAGGGCTCGACGTGCTGGCTGTCGGCCTCGACCGCTTTGAGCGCGCTATTGATGAAGAGCTGGCCCAGGTGGCGCTTGGGCACGGTGGGTTCAAGGCAATACGGGGTGAGTACGGGACGGGGAAGACCTTCTGTGTGCGGTGGATCGAGGAGCGGGCCCGGGCACAGGGCTTTGCGACGACCGAGGTGCAGATCTCGGAGACGGAGACGCCGCTGCATAAGCTGGAGACGGTGTACCGGCGAGCGATGGAGCGTATTCGTACGGCCAACACGACGACGGGTGCGCTGGCCGATATCGTGGAGCGGTGGTTTTTTGCGCTCGAGAGCGATGTGTTGGAGGGCAGCGACGTCGATGCCGACGACGAAGAGGCCATCGAGGATGCCATCTCGGCGCTGATGGAGCGCCGGCTTGCGGAGGTGACGCGGAGCACGCCGCAGTTTGCAGCCACCCTACGGGCCTACCACGCCGCCCAGCGGGCCAGCGATTTTGGGACGGCGCAAGGACTGATGGCATGGCTTGGCGGCCAGCCCAACGTCGGCTCGGCGGTCAAGCGTAAGGCCGATCTCAAGGGCGATATCGACCACTACGGCGCGCTGAGCTTTTTGGAAGGTCTGCTCGTCGTACTTCGCGACTCGGGCATCAAGGGCCTGGTGCTCATCCTCGATGAGGTAGAGACCCTGCAGCGAGTACGCTCGGACGTGCGAGAGAAGAGCCTGAATGCCTTGCGCCAACTCATCGACGAGGTCGACCAGGGCCGCTTTCCGGGTCTGTACGTGATGATCACAGGCACGCCGTCATTCTTCGACGGGCCGCAGGGCGTGCAGCGCCTGGCACCACTCGCGCAGCGCCTGGCGACGGACTTTTCGACGGACGCACGCTTCGACAATCCGCGCGCAGTGCAGCTTCGGTTGTCCGGCTTTCGCCAGGAGCAGCTCGTCGAGCTGGGGCTCAAGATCCGCGACATCTTTGCCGAGGGCGCAGATCACGGCGAACGCGTGCGCAAAGCCGTCGACGATGCCTACGTCGCTGACCTCGCCCAGGCAATGGCCGGCAAGTTTGGCGGCGATGTGCGGATCGCACCACGCATCTTCCTGAAAAAGCTCATCGCCGATGTGCTCGACCGCGTCGACCTCTTCGCGGACTTCGACCCGCGCCAACACTACGCGCTGACGATCAGCCGCGAGGAGTTGAACCCTGAAGAGCGCGCTGCTGTCTACGGCGACGTCGATGGCATCGAGCTGGACCTGGACGTGTGATGACTGCTTTTGAGCACCTCCACCCCGATCTTCGCCACCACATCGTCAATTCACTGGGCTGGACGTCTGCGTTGCGTGAGGTCCAAGAATTGTCGACCGAGCCCGTGCTCGACGGGTCGAACGTGGTCATCCTCGCACCGACGGCCGGCGGCAAAACCGAGGCTGCGTTCTTTCCGCTCATCTCGCGTGTGCTCAACGAAGGTTGGGAAGGGCTGAGCATCCTGTATCTGAGCCCGATCAAGGCGTTGCTAAACAACCAGTTCGAGCGCCTCGAGCGCCTGTTTGGCTTGATGGGCTATACAGTGGGCGTGTGGCACGGCGACATCTCGGAGACGAAGAAAAAGCACATGCGCAAGAATCCGCCGCATGTGTTGCTGACCACGCCCGAATCGCTCGAAGGCATGCTCATCTCGACGCGTTTAGCCGGCGCACACATGTTTGGCGATCTGCGGGCGGTCGTGATTGACGAGGTACATGCATTTGCCGGCGACGACCGCGGCTGGCATCTACTGGGCGTCTTGCAGCGGCTCTCGGCCTATGCACAGCGTGACGTCCAGCGGCTGGGCTTGTCGGCCACGGTAGGCAATCCCGAAGAGATTGCCGCATGGCTCGGGCAAGGTTCCAAGCGTCAACGCTTGACGATCAATCCACCCAATCGCTCGCCACGCGAGCCCGAGGTCAAGCTCGACTGGGTCGCGAGCCTCGAGAACGCCGCCAAGATTATCGCCCTGCTCCACCCTGGCGAGCGACGTCTGGTCTTTTGCGACAGCCGCATCCAGGCCGAGCGCCTCGCCCGCGATTTGCGCGCTCGCGACGTCAGGACGCACCTCTCGCACAGCTCATTGAGCGCCGACGAACGCCGTCGCACCGAGCAGGCTTTTGCCGAGGGCGAGCCCGGCGTCATCGTCGCGACGAGCGCCCTGGAGCTCGGCATCGACATCGGAAGCCTGGACCGCGTGGTTCAGCTCGATGCGCCCTATTCGGTCGCATCGTTTCTTCAGCGCATGGGCCGCACGGGCCGCCGACCGGGCACCACGGCGAACATGCTCTTTCTGACGATCACGGACCCGGGCCTGCTGCGCGCCGCAGCACTGCTCGACATGTGGAAAGCCGGCGAGGTGGAGCCGGCGAGGGCGCCTTCCGCGCCGCACCATATTCTTGCACAGCAAATGATGGCGCTGGTCTTGGAGCGCCCCGGGCTCTCTGTGGCAGAGCTTGGCGAGTCCTTAACGCCGTTTCGCGAGGCCACCGGCATCGGGCACGACGAAGCGACGAAGTTGTTGCGCCACTTACTCGAAAACCACTACCTGTTCCTCGATGGCATACGTCTCGGCATCGGGCGCACGGGCGAATCAGAGCTCGGCCAGCGCCACTTCCTCGAGCTCGTCTCGGTCTTTACGACGCCTCCGGTCTTCAAGGTCATGGCGAACCGGCGCGAAATCGGTGAGGTCGATCAGAGCACGTTTCTGGTCCACGATGCCAAAGATGATGCCAACGACAAGCGCCCGATGGTCATCCTGCTCGCCGGCCGAAGCTGGCGCGTCCAGGACATCGACTGGACGCGCCGTATCGCCCACGTCGAGCCCTTCGACATGGCAGGAAAGACCCGCTGGACGAGCGCCGGCCAACCGATGAGCCGCATGCTCGCCCAGGCCCACCGCCGCATCCTCACCGGAAACGACAGCGCCGCCGCCCACTGGTCCGCCCGCGCCCACGCCGCCCTCGAAGGCCTGCGCATGGGCTACGGCTTCCTTGACGCCGAAGGCGCCACCATGCTTCGCAGCTCCAAGGACACCGAACTCTGGAATTTTGCCGGCGGCCGCACCAACCACTACCTCGCAGCCTGCCTCCCC
>JACCWM010000166.1 GCA_013697635.1 Lujinxingiaceae bacterium
GGTCGGCGACGGACGCGTCTATCGGCCGACAGGCCGCGACTCGTTGCTTCAAGGCCTGCCCGTGAAATTTGCCCGCACATTCAAGTCAAACGTCGTCTTGCTGGCCATCTGGGCCGGCGCGCTCTTGTCGGCTTGCTCATCGGACAGCGACGGCCCAAGCCTCGATCGCGACGCCAGCATCGTGTCCCCCGACACCGATGCGCAACGCGACGCAACGCACACGCCCGACACCACCCAGACCCAGCCCGATACCGTGAGCGTCATTGACACGGGCCGACGTCCGCCGCGCGATGGCGGCCCCGCCTGGGATTGGGATGTCGATGATGACAACCATGGCCTCTTTCAACTCGACGGCGTCATCCCGCCCACTGGCCCCGTCAGCGGCGGCACGCGCGTTCAACTGCGCGGCCGCGGCTTCGATGTGAACACGCGCGTCTTCTTTGGCAGCCAGGAGATGGTGGTTCGCCTCTCGGGCGCCCACCTCATTGGCAAGACACCTCCGGCATCGGGACCGGGTCCGGTCAGTATCCGTGCGATCGCCCCGGACGGCACCACCCGCAACTTGACCGACGGCTTTGATTACACCGCCGACATCTCTGTCGACAGCATCGTGCCACGACGCCTGCCCACCCAGGGTGGCGTCGAGGTTCAAATCCATGGCAACGGCTTCGCCTCCCCGATGGGCGTCTCATTCTCGGGCCGCAGCGCGGCGCGCGTCGAGGTCGTCCACGAGACGCTGCTGCGCGTCGTTGTGCCCGCGCACCCGCGCGGGCTCGCCGATCTTCGCCTGACCTCACCGTCGCAGAGCGTCGTAATCGAGCAGGCCGTCGAATACTACGAGCCGCTTTCGATCGAGCGCGTCACACCCTCGAGCGGTCCTTTGGCCGGCGGCCAGAGCGTGACCTTGCAGGGAAAGGGCTTCAACAGCGCCACCGAGGTTTATTTTGGCCAGGCGCGCGCCCAGGTTCAGAGCGTCGACGCTGGCGCCGGATCGATCCGCGTGCTCACGCCGGCGGCGAGCGCGGGCCTGAGCGCGGTCAGCGTCAAGAACGCCACCGACAATTTTCGCCTTGATGACGCCTATTTCTACCGCGCCAATGGTGCACTACGCCTGGGCGCGCTTCACCCCAATTTTGGGCCGACCACGGGGGGCACCGAGGTCTGGCTGGTCGGCTATGGATTTGACGTCGCCAACCTGCGTATCCGCTTTGGCGCCACCCTTGCCACCGTGATCAACGCCGGGCCCGACCATGCGCTGGTGCGCGCACCGGCCGGCAGCGTGGGCTCGGTCGACGTCGTCATGCTCAGCGGCACAAACGAGCTCGATCGCGTCGTGAACGGCTTTGACTACCGCGCAGCGATCACGATTGACTCGCTGACACCGACCACAGGCAGCGCGACGGGTAACCAGAGCGTGACCATCAAAGGCTCAGGCTTCTCAGGCGCCGAGCGCGTGTACTTTGGCACGCTTTCGGCCGGCTTTCAGATCATCTCGCCGACCGAGATTCGGGCGACCACGCCCGCTCATGGCGCCGGTCTGGTCGACGTCGTCGTCTCGGCAAACGGCATCGAAGCGCGGCGAAAAGACGCGTACCGCTTTACCGATTCTCTGGAAGTCTGGGGTTTCTCGCCGGTGCGCGGCGCGATCGCCGGCGGCACCTACGTCGCCCTGCGGGGCACGGGCTTTTCCGGCCTGCTCAGCGTCGATCTCGGCGGCAAGGCCGCCACCGAGGTGCGCCGCCTCGACGACAACAACCTGTACTTCATGACGCCCGCACAGGGTCCTGGCGAGGTAACGGTCGAGCTCACCGCCGGCGACTTGCAGGCCCGCGCGCCCTATCCTTTCGTTTATTTCAATCCGATCAACACCTTTGGCGGCGCCTCAGGCGCCGAGGTGCTCGGCTCGGTCAACATCACCGTGCTCGCCATGGGCGGCAGCGCCGTGGCCAACGCCTTTGTCATGCTCTCGACGCGCTCGGAGACTCCCTACCAGGGCCTCACCGACGCCAACGGCCAGCTCACGCTCTCCGGCCCCGGCGTGCTCGGCGCCCAGACCGTCACGGCCACGGCCGCCGGCCATTCCACGACCACCTTGCAGGCGATCGACGCCGAGAACATCACGATCTTCTTGATGCCGCTTGATGGCGAGGGCGGCGGCGCAGCAGGCGATCCGCCACCCTTTGGCACGATTTCGGGCAAGATCATCAACAAGGGCAAGCGCGCCAACCATGAGGGCGACGGCGTCGTCTACGACATGGCGATCGTGCGCACCACCCAGGCCCACATCCAGGGCCCGGTGATGAACCCCGGCCCCGGCTCAATGGTGTTGCGCGACGAATCGACCTACGAGATTCGCTCACGTGTCGGTGACATCGCCCTGATCGGGCTTTGCGGCACCTACAATGAGACGACCGACACCTTTACCGCCGACTTCATGGCCGTCGAGCGCTTCATGAACGTCACCAACCGCGGCACCTACCGCGTCGATCTCGAGTGCGACATCGCCCTCGACCAGACCGCCCAGGTCAAGCTGATCAATCCGATCTATTCGCCCCAGGGCCCGGACAACAACATCGTCAACATCTTCTGGAACTTTGGCTTCGAGGGCGTCTACCCAAGCCCCACGCGTGGACGAGGCCTCGACAGCGTGCTCGAGATTCCCGGACAACCCTCCCAAGACGGCGAGCTCGCGGACATCTCGCATATCGTCGTGGGCGGCAGCTACACCAGCAACTTCGCGCCCTACACCCAGACCTCGCGCACGAACATCGCCGATTTCTCCGAGGTCGTCGCCCTTCCGCCGCTGCTCGACGTGCCCGAGCTCGTCTCGCCGCACCCCGGCGGCACGGTCGTCAACAACCGCATCCGCTTTCGCGCCTCCGGGCCCTACTATCCCGACTTCTTCTGGGTGGTCGTTCGCAACTTGCAGGGCATGCCTATCTGGCAGTTCATCGTGCCCGGCACCGAGACGATGGTCACCCTGCCCGAGTTCCCAAGCTTCGCGCATCTGCCCTACGAGCAACGCCCCGAGCCGCTCGCGCCCGGCCCGCTCTACCTGGTGATCTACGGCGTACGCATTCCCAATTTCACCTACGAGAGCTTCTCCTACAACGATCTGAGCGCGGAGCGCTGGGAGGCCTTCTCGGTTGCAAGCTGGGTCATTCAACTGCTGCCTTGAGCGCCAGGTGTTTTGTTCACGATGAAGATGACCCCGATGTTGCAACAGTATCTGGACGTCAAACGACGTTTTCCAGATGCGATCCTCTTCTTTCGCATGGGCGATTTCTACGAGATGTTCTTCGAGGACGCCGTTCTCGTCTCCAAGGAAGTCGGGCTGACGCTGACCTCGCGCAACAAAGGCAGCGCCGACGAGGTGCCCATGGCCGGCATGCCGCACCACTCGCATTCGGGCTACGTCAGCCAGCTCATCGCCAAAGGCTATACGGTCGCCATCTGCGATCAGATCGAGGATCCGGCCCAGGCCAAGGGCATCGTCAAGCGTGACGTGGTGCGCGTGGTCACCCCGGGCGTAGTGCTCGACGCGGACAACCTCGACGAGCGTGCGCCCAACTACTTTGCGGGCGTGATGGCGCGAGGGGCCAAAGAGAGCGGCCCGGCATTCGGGCTTGCCAGCGTGGACATCTCGACCGGGGATTTTCGCGTCACCGAGCTTGGCAGCGTCGATGAGCTGGCCGGCGAGCTGCTTCGCCTGGAGGCGCGCGAGCTGCTGGTGCTCGATGCTGAGCAGGACTGGCTCAACGCCATGCGCCCCCAGCTCTCCAACACCTTCATCCGCGTCAAGCCGGCCCACTACTTCGCCTGGGCTGAGCTGGCGCAGCGCATCGATGACGGCGTGCGCATCGACCAGGAGCTTCGCGCCGATTGCTATTATTTGAACGCGGCCGATCTCGAGGCGCTCTCGGGTGCGCTTGAGGGCTTCGCGCTCGATGCCCCACAGCTCGTCAAGGGCGCGGCGGCCGCCGTGCTCAGCTATCTGGTCGATACACGCCGCGGCGTGCCGGCCAACGTGGGCCGCGTGGTGGCCTACCGCTCGAACTCCTTTCTGGTCATCGACGAGTCGACCAAGGCCAACCTGGAGCTGACCCAGACGCTGATGGGCGCCAAGCGCTCCGGCAGCCTCTTGGGCGTGATCGACCGCACCGCGACCGCCATGGGCGCGCGCCGGCTGCGCAATTGGCTCAGCTACCCGCTGGTCGACGTGCGCGCGATCGAGCGCCGCCTCGATGCTGTCGAGGAGCTGGTCAAGACCCCCGCGCTTCGCCAGGATTTGCGCGGCGGCCTCGAGGCCGTCTACGACATCGAGCGGCTGTGCGGGCGCATCTCGGCAGCGAGCGCCAACGCCAGGGATCTGCGCAGCCTGCAGAGCACGCTCGCTGTCTTGCCCGCGATCAAGGAGCGCCTTGGGGGCAGCCAGAGCGCACTCTTGTTGCAGCTCGAAGCCGCCCTCGATCCGTGCACCGAGCTTTGCGCGCTGATCGAGCGAGCGCTGGTCGACGATCCGCCCAGCGCATTGACCGAGGGCGGCCTCTTCAAGAGGGGCTTCCACCCCGAGCTCGACGAGCTCATCGAGCTCTCCAGCAACGGCAAGGACTGGATGCTGCGCTTTGAGGCCCGTGAAAAGGCGCGCGCAGGCATCAGCAGCCTCAAGGTCAAATACAACAGGGTGTTCGGCTACTACATCGAGATCACGCGCGCGAACCTCGACGCCGTGCCCGACGACTACATCCGAAAACAAACCCTGGCCAACGCCGAGCGCTACTTCACCCCCGAGCTCAAGGAGATGGAGGAGCGCATCTTGGGTGCCGACGACCAGCGCACCCAGCTCGAGTACCAGCTCTTCGAGGAGCTACGCAAAGAGGTCGGCAAGCACACCGCGCGCTTGCTGCAAACGGCCACGAGTCTGGCCGATCTCGACGTCGTCGGCGGCCTGGCCGAGCTCGCCCACCGCCAGGATTACTGCCGCCCGGTGGTCAACGACGCCGAGCGCATCCACATCGTCGAAGGCCGACACCCGGTGGTCGAGTCGACGCTGGTCGGCGAGCGTTTTGTCGGCAACAGCGTGGACTTCGACGCTAAAAGCTCGCGGCTTTTGATCATCACCGGGCCGAACATGGCCGGCAAGTCGACGGTGATCCGCCAGGTCGCGCTGATCGCCCTGATGGCGCAGATGGGCTCGTTCGTGCCGGCCCAGTCAGCGACGATCGGCGTGGTCGACAAGATCTTTAGCCGCGTCGGCGCAAGCGACAACCTGGCGCGTGGCCACTCCACCTTTATGGTCGAGATGACCGAGACGGCCCACATCCTCAACAACGCCACGGCCAAGAGTCTGATCATCCTCGACGAGATCGGGCGCGGCACCTCGACCTTCGACGGCCTCTCGATCGCCTGGTCGGTGGCCGAATACCTGCACGACGAGATTGGCGCCAAGACCATGTTCGCTACCCACTACCACGAGCTCACCGAGCTTGTGCGCACCCTCGACGGCGCGCGCAATTTGAGCATTGCCGTCAAGGAGTGGAACGACGACATCATATTCTTGCGAAAGCTCGTCGAGGGCCAGGCCAACCGCTCCTATGGCATCCAAGTCGGCCGCCTGGCAGGCCTGCCCGAGGCCGTGGTCAAGCGCGCCAAAGGCGTGCTCGAAAACCTCGAGGCCGGCCAGTTCGACGACATGGGCGTGCCGCGCCCGGGCCGACGCGCCGGCGACCACGCGCGCGTCACTCGCCATAACAACCCCAATCAGCTCTCCTTGTTCAATGCCGGGGCCAGCGCCCATGCCCCCGAGGAGGACGAAGTGCTCGAGCGTCTGCGCCACCTCGACGTCAACACCCTGACTCCGCTCGAAGCCCTCAACCTGCTCGGCCAGCTTGCCCGTGCCCTGGAGCCTAAATGACTCGCACGCCCTCATTGTCACTGCATGCTGCGGCCCTTGCCCTTGTGCCGGCGCTCTTGCTCTTCAGCGCCTGCAAGAGCACGCCGACGGTGAACCCCTTCGATTCCGTCGACCAGAAGTCCACCGAGGCCGACCTGCTCGACGAGCCGGTGGTGGTCGTCAGCCGCGAGCAGAGCGCGCGCGCGCGCCAGCCGCGCCCCAGCGAGACGGCCGTGATGATGCCCGAAGCGCCCGATGATCTTACCCGTCAGATCGACGGCGACCCGGCCGACTGGGATCTGTCCAAGGCGCGCGCGTTCAACCAAAAACAATACGTCGAATCCGGCGCCGAGTTCTGGACGGGCGCCGCCGACGCGAGCTTTCGCATCGCTGCGCACAGCGACGAGGGTTATCTCTACTTCTTCGTCGAGGTGACCGACGATCAGGTGATCACGCGCTCGCCGCAGGCCCCCATGGACGCCGTGGTGATCTGGCTTCGCGATCCGCGCCTCGAGCGGCTCTTGGCCAGCCTGCCCGCCAACTTTCGGCGCAACGAAGTGTTGCGGTCGGAGACGGCGATCACGATCACGCCCGACGGCAAGATCGCGCGCTTTGGCTCCGGGCCGCCCCTCGATCCGAGCGTCGTGATCGCCGCCGCGAGCCCGCGTGCCAACGGCTACAACATCGAGATCGCCATCAAGCTCGAGGTGTTACCTCAAGTGGGCGCCATTCCTCTCTCCGAGATCGCCTTTCGCGTCGAGGTGCTCGACGGCGACGACGAAGCGCGCAAAGGCCCCCAGACGCACCTGAGCATGCTGCCCGAAACCGGTGACGACTCCCCGCGCTACGCCCTGCTCGGCGTCGAACTCTTGCCCCACCGACCGCTCACCGGCCAGATGCCCCGCGTCGACGCTCTGGGCGCCTGGGAGCTCGTCGCCGCGGGATGGCAATTCAAGTCGCTCGAGACGACCTCCGGCCACTGGACAATCATGGAGGATCTCAAGTCCACCCAGGAGGCGGTCACCGACACCAGCGCGCTGCCCGAGGCCTGCCGCCAACAACGAAACGACGTCAGCCTGCTCGAGGCCTTCCAGTCCGCCAACGGCCAGACCCGCGTGGGCCTGTTCATGTGCGGCCCAAACCCCGACACCGGCCGCTGCCCGAACACCGCGCGCACCGATCTCGTCTGGGTGCACATGGTCCCTGAGAGCGGCGCCTGGAGCGTGCGCCGCGCCATCAGCGTCTTTGACGAGCCGCTGGCCCAGTGCGTCTTCAAAGGCGCCGATGGCGAGCCCGTTCACCAGGGGTTCTCGATGTTTCCGGTCTCCGCGCTCAGCCCCTCGCGTTGGGCCGTGGGATGGTCCAGTCGCCACCACCTTCGTGACGAGCGCATCGAGGAGACCGGCGTCAACTTCGTCGATCCGCAATCGAGCAGCGGGCGCGTCGGCCAGGTGCGCACCGCGCGCTCATCCTCGATGCGCGAGCGACGCACCGTGCAGCGCAGCCAGGTATTCTTGACCCAGATCGACGACGTGGCCGGCCTCGACATCTGCGAGGTCGAGACCAGTGAAGATCAGGAGTGCACCAACTTCGACACAGGCTGTCGCACTCACCCTCACGGCACCAGCGTTCAAACCCTGATCAAGACCTGGAACCCCAAGGCCATCCGCTTCGAGTCCTACCTGCAAACCAAGCACGCCCGCTGCACCTCGAGCACACGCTTCGAGCAGGTCGATGGCTTCATGCTCATCCACGCCAATCAGCGCCTCGGTCTCATCCCCACCCGCAAATAGAGGGTAATTGCCCGCGAGTGCTAGCGCTTATGGCGCAAAGCGAGCTGTACGTAATGTGCCGCTGAGATGCCAAACGAGGCGATCTCCTCGTCGCTGAGCGCGCGCTTGACGCGCGCCGGGCTTCCGATCGCCAGATGGCCGGCCGGAATGCGTGTGCCGGGGGTGACGGTGCTGCCGGCGCCGATCAAGCAGTTCTCTTCGATGTGGGCGCCGTCGAGCACGATGCTGCCCATGCCGATCAGGCAATTGTTGGCGATCGTGCAGCCGTGCAAGATCACGCGGTGGCCCACGGTGACATCGTCGCCGATGAAAGTCTCAAAGCGCCCGCTGGTGACGTGAATCACGCTCAAATCTTGGATGTTGGTGCGCGCGCCGATGTGAATCGGGCAGACGTCGGCGCGAACGACGCTGTTGTACCATACGCTCGCGCCCGCCCTGAGCGTGGCCGCGCCGATCACGATCGCCCCAGGCGCGATAAAGGCGCCTTCACCCAGGCTGGGAAAGGCGCCTTCGAATTCGAGAATGCCAGATTGGGACATCGAGGCTCAGTCGTCTTCTGCGAAAAGCTCGCCGTATTTGTCGAGCTTGGCCAGCACGCCCTCATCGTCGCTCGGCTCAGAAGCCTCGGAATCATCAGACTCGCTGGACTCGCCGGCTTCGACCTCGCCAGAATCGACCGTCTCGTCGCCGGATCGCTCCTCGACCTCGCTCACCGATGATTCTTCCAGGCTCTCATCGGACGAGGCCGCAACGTAAGACTCTCTAGGGCTGTAGTCGTAGTCGACGCTGGACTCCATAATCGACTCGGCCAGCGAGCTGACGCCATTGGACGAGGACTCCATGCCAGGGATGCCCAGCTCGCCAAACTGCAGCGGGTCGCGAAGAAAGAGTACACCGGAGCGCTTGTCGAGGATCGCCATGACCTCCTGGGCGCCGTAGATCTCGGCGATGATCTCGTCGATCGAGCCAAAACGATCGCTCTCGCGATCCATCGACATGCAGTCGAAGATGTCGTCGAGCTTGCGCGGGATGTCTGGATAAAAGCTCGAAGGCATCGGCGAGCGACGCCCGGGCACCTTGCCGGTGAGCATCTCGTAGAACATGATGCCCAGCGAGTAGATGTCGCTCTTGACCGTGGCCGTGTTCGGATCCTGGAATTGCTCCGGGCTCATGTAGGCCACCGTGCCCACGCCAACATAAACCTGGTTGCCACGGCCGCCTTCGCGCTCGACGACGCGCGCCATGCCAAAGTCCGAGAGCAGCGCGTTGCCGGCCGCATCGAGCACGACGTTCTCCGGCTTGAGGCTGCCGTGCACGATACCCTTGTCGTGGGCCGCGTTGAGCGCATGCAAGATCTGCAGAAAGTACTTCAGCGCCACGCCCAGCGGCGGGCGGCCCTCGACGTCGATCAGGCGGCGCAGGTTGCCGTTGGGCGCGTACTGCGTGGCGACGAAGGGAAACTCCGTCTCCGTCGAGATGTCGATGATCTGCACGATGTTCGGATGCAGCAGCTTGGCCTGGGTCTGCACGATCTCGGTGAAGCGCTCGATGATGTCCTCACGCTGCACGCCGGCAAATACGTTGAAGATGTCACGCACCTCCTTGATCGCCACATCGCGGTTGAGCCGCACCTGGCGCGCCCGAAACACCGAGCCAATGCCGCCCGAACCGATCTCTTCGATGCGCTCGTAATCTTCTTCCATGGATCGTCCTTGGGATTGCGGCCTGGCTGGTGAGGGGGCCACGGTGCTCGACGAAAAACTGGAGTTGGTCATGGGTGCTGGTCTCTTTGCGGGAAGTTCAAATTTTGCCACCGGCTCAACGATAGGCGCTGGCTGTGGGGCCGCCTCGTGCACCATGGGCGCTTCAACCGGCGCACTGACGAGGGCCGGCTCACTTGGAGCATCAACATCGAAAAATGAAGCCTCGGGTGCCCGAGAAACGGCTTCGCCCTCGGCCGTATCGCGTGAATTGGAGTTCGAATCGCCAAAACGCCCGCTGCTCGACGCGCCGCCACCGGACTCGCCACCACCGGACTCGCCACCACCGGACTCGCCACCGAAGGCGTCGAGGTCGAGATCACCCAGAAAGTCGGTGAAGTCGCTGTTCGAGACGTCGCTGGAGTCGTCGCCCGCTTCATCGCCCAGAATTTGCTCGGCGAACTCAATCTCGGCCACGCCCATCCAGGCTGTCGGCTGCTCCAAAGCGTAGAGACCCTCTTCGGTCACCGTCATCTGGTCGCCGACGCGATCGTAGGTCAGATAGTTGTTCGACTCCAAAAAGCCCACGTAGCTGAGCAAATGCAGTCGCAACTCGCTGCCCAGACTCTGCTGAATGATGTCGTACGACGCCGGCGTTCCTTGCTGAGCGTGGTCGGCAACCGTCCCCACGATGCGGGTCAGGTCGTCGAGGATATCGCCAAGCGTCAATCCTTCGGTGTTCATCGTTCTCCTGGCCTAGGGCCTCGCCAAAATCGAGCTCGCCAAACGTATGCGAAAGCGAGCTTACCCCAGCATCTTCACAGCCGCAACGGGCAACACGAAAGCGCGTCAGACACCGAAGGCGCGGCGCGAATTCGGTACAGGATCAGCCTCGCTCTCGCCAAAGAGGCGCCGGACCTGGCGTGACCACTTCGGCACCAGCTCGGGGCGCGCGGGGAACTGACGATAAAGCAGCCGAACGAGCATCATGCGCGCAACCACTGGCGCAAGGCGCGCGGCGATCGCAACATTGCGCATACCCGCGCGCAGCTTGCCTGCGATCAGCGCCGGATCGACCCCAGGCATGCGTTGCTCGAGGCCTTCGAGGGCCGTGGCCATGTCGACAAAGCCGTGGTCGAACATCGCCGCGAGCTCGTCGACACTGACCGTTTGCGAGAAGCGGCGAAAGAGGTCGTAGGCGGCGAGCAGCCCCCCCCAGCGCCGCTGCCAGCTCAGAGCATAGCCGTGGGTGCCTTTGCCCGTGGCCAGCGCGTCGGCCAACAGCCGCGCGGCGACCAGGCCGGCGCCCACCCCGGAGCCATGCGCGGAGAACACCTGACAGGCGGCATCGCCAAGCAGCGCGACCTTGCCATCGGCGATGCGTTCGAAGGGCCGGCGCAGCGGAATCGCCAGGCTGCCCCCAAAGATGCGCTCGCCGACCCAGGGCTGCTCGCGCACAAAGTCATCGAGCATACGCCGCCCGGAGCGATGCCCGAGCGCCGGGATGCTGCCCGTCAAGATGCTCACCGTTCCAGCGTGCACCTTGAGGTTGAGCACCGAGAAGCCGCCCTCGACGCCTGTAAAACACGCCGTATCCCCGATCGGCACCTTGTGGCTCGCAAAGTAGTCGCGTGCTGCGCCCGGTTCACGTATCGCGCGCACCTCCTGGGCCGCCACGCACAGATGCTCGCGCTCGATGCCCGGCCGCCCCAAGAGCCCCGCCCCGACCAGCCCTGAAGCATCGACGACAAAGCGCGCCCCGATCGCCCCAAGCGAGGTGTGCAGCCACTTGCCATCAAAGCGGTAGACCTGCACCTCGCCCAAAAAGCGCACCCCGGCCGCCTCGCCCTCTCCCTGCAGCCGGCTCACGAGCTGGCGCATATCGACCTCGAGCACATCGTGCTCGCGCACCACCAGCCGCTCCGGCCCCCAACCTGCAAACATATGAAACGGCTCTCCGGCCGACAGCAACTCCGGCACACCCGGGCGCCCAATACCGGCCCAATCGAACATCCAACCCGGCACCCCGTTGACCCAGCGCGCTCCGGCCTGCTCGATCGGACGCCGGTCCAAACACAGCACCGACAAACCGCGTCGGGCACACAGCAAAGCCGCCGCCGAGCCGGCCGAGCCGGCTCCGACCACAACCACGTCCGCGCGCATGATAGATTTCATCGGGCATCCTCCAGTTGGGGTGAATGCCTAAAACCTAATCACCTACCCGCTCGCCAGCACGTCGCCCAAGAAACGCCCGGTGTGCGAGGACGCGACGCGAACGACGTCCTCGGGTGTGCCGGCGGCGACCACATAGCCGCCCTCGTCGCCGCCCTCGGGGCCGAGCTCGATGACGTGGTCGGCGTAGGCGATGATGTCGATGTTGTGCTCGATCATCACGACCGTGTTGCCGGCGTCGACGAGCTTGTCGACCACCTCGAGCAGCTTGCGGATGTCGTCGAAGTGCAGGCCCGTGCTGGGCTCGTCGAGGATGTAGAGGGTGTCGCCGGTCGCGATCTTGGCCAGCTCGCGGCTGAGCTTGACGCGCTGCGCCTCGCCGCCGGAGAGTGTCGGCGAGGGCTGGCCAAGGCGCATGTAGTCGAGGCCGACGTCGAGCAGGGTCTTGAGCACGCGTGAGATCTTGGGGTGGCTGACAAAGAGCTCGGCGGCGTCGGCGATCGTCAAATCGAGCACGTCGGCTATCGAGTGGCCCTTGTACTGCACGCGCAGCGTCGTGGCGTTGAAGCGCCGGCCATGACAGCTGTTGCAGGGCACGTAGACGTCGGCCAGAAAGCTCATCTCCACCTTGTTCGAGCCGCCGCCCTGGCACTCCTCGCAGCGGCCGCCGCTGACGTTGAAGCTGAAGCGGCCCGGCTCAAAGCCGTACATCTTGGACTCGGGAAGCGTGGCGAAAAAGCCGCGGATCAGATCGAAGACCTTGGTGTAGGTCGCCGGGTTGCTGCGCGGCGTGCGCCCGATCGGGCTCTGGTCGATCTCGATGATCTTGTCGTAGCGCTCCAGGCCCTCGATGCGCTCGTGGGCGCCCACCGAGCGGTGCTTGAAGTTGACCCGGCGCGCAATCGCCGGAAACAAAATGTCGTTGATCAGCGTGCTTTTGCCGGCGCCAGAGACGCCGGTCACGCAGACAAAGCAGCGCGACGGGATGTGGATGTCGATGTCCTTGAGATTGTTCTCGCGGGCGCCAAAGATCGTGATGCCCTCGGCCGGCACGCGGCGCGTCTCGGGGTAGCCGAGCTTTCGCCGCCCGGAGAGATAGTCGCCGGTGACGCTGCCTACAGTGGCCCGAATCTCGTCGGGCGTGCCGCTGGCGACCACAAAGCCGCCCTCGCGCCCGGCGCCCGGGCCAAAGTCGACGATGTAGTCGGCGCACTCCATGGTCTCGCGGTCGTGCTCGACGACGATCACGGAGTTTCCCCGGTCGCGCAGACCCGCCAGCGTCGTCAACAGCCGGGAGTGGTCGCGCTGGTGCAGCCCGATGCTGGGCTCGTCGAGCACATAGAGGATGCCCGAGAGCTCGCTGCCAAGCTGGCTTGCCAGGCGGATGCGCTGGCTCTCGCCGCCGGAGAGCGTCGAGGCGGCGCGGCCAAGCGCCAGATAGCTCAGGCCCACGTCCTCGAGAAACTTCAGCCGGCGCCCGATCTCGGCCACGAGATCGGTGGCGATCACGGCCTCGCGCTCGCTTAAGCGCACCTCCTCAAAGAAGCGCCGCGCACGGTCGAGCCCCATCTGGTTGACGCCATCGAGCGACTCGCCGCGAAAGCTCACCGCCCGGCTCTCCGGGCGAAGCCTGCGCCCCTCGCACTCAGGACAGCGCGCAAGGCCGATGAACTCCTCAAAGAACGCGCGTGCTCCGGCCGACTTGGCCTTGGCGTGGGCGCGCTCGACAAAGTTCGCGATGCCGTCAAAGCCCTTGTAGCCCTTGGCCGTGTTGCTCGGCCCCTCCAAAATGGTCTTCTGATCGGCGGCCGACAGCTCGCCCCAGGGCCTGTCCAGGTCGAGCGCTCGCGCCTCGGCCGTGGTCTGCAGCTTCTCCCAGACGTCGGCGACCTCGTCGGCCCAGCGAAAGCGCTTGACCCACGTCGTGCCCGAGCGCGGCTTGCCCGGCGCCGATCCGATCGCCGCGATCGCCCCGTCGTTGACGCTCAACTCGCGCTCGACCACCAGCAGCCCGACATCAACCTGGCCCGTGGCCCCAATCCCGCTGCACGTCGCGCACATACCCAGCGGGCTGTTAAACGAGAAGCTCTGGTGGGTCAGCTCCGGAAAGGCGATGTTGCAGTTGATGCACGAGCGCTCGCGGCTGTAGAGCCGCTCGCGCTCTTTTTGGCTGCCGACTGCCGGAATCAACACGATCAGCCGCCCATCACCGGTCTTGAGCGCAAGCTCCACGCTCTCGGTCACGCGTGCCAGCGCGTCGGGCTTTGCGACCAGCCGGTCGACGACCACGTCGATGTTATGGCGCTTATGCAAATCGAGCTTGTCCACGCCCTCGAGATCGAGCAACTCGCCGTCGATGCGCGCCCGCGCAAACCCGGACTTTCGCAGCTTATCGAACAGATCGCGGTACTCGCCCTTGCGATTTCGCACCAGCGGCGCCAGCACCATGAACTTCGTGCTCGCCTCGATCTCCAAAATATCGCCCACCATCTGCTCATCGGCCATCGCCGTGACCTCGCCACCGCACTGGTGACAGTGCTGGTGGCCCAGGCGCGCATACAACACCCGCAGATGGTCATGAATCTCGGTGATGGTACCCACCGTGCTTCGCGGATTGGACCCCGTGGTCTTCTGCTCGATGCTGATCGTCGGGCTCAACCCCAACAACTGGTCAAAGTCCGGCTTCTCGATCTGGCCCAGAAACTGGCGCGCATAGGTCGACAGACTCTCGACATAGCGCCGCCGCCCCTCCGCATACAGCGTATCAAAGGCCAGGCTGGATTTTCCCGACCCGCTTGGCCCCGTAAACACCACGAGCTTTCGCTTGGGAATCACCAGATCGAGGTCGCGAAGATTGTGCTCCCGCGCCCCACGAATCACGATCGAGTCCCCAACATCGACCACCGGCATCAAGCGCTGCACCGGCTTGGCTTCGGCCCCCGAAGGGTTGTTGTCCGGGGTATGTACTGGCAAACTGCTCATAAGATACGGCCTGACTGCGCTTCACTGAATTTTGCATCGAACCCGCACGCGTCGGCGAGCTTGCCCCAGAGAACAACCCCACACCAGCTATTATTTTTGACCGCCCATATCTCTGGCGCCACCTCACGTATTTTTAGTCAAACGAGGCTTACCGATGAAAAAGACATGCTTGGCTGCCCTGTGTCTCACGCTGCTCATCGGCTGCTGGAACAAGCCCTTTGACCCTGCGGCCTGGAACAATGCCCCGGATGACGCCACGCGCTGCGCGATGGGAGCAAGCCTCATCAAAACCCTCGACGGCATGAGCCGCGCCGACTTCGAAACGATGTTCGCCCTCGACACCGCAAACGAGCAGTCCTCCCACCTCGTTGTGGGCGGATGCATGCTCGGCTGTCACGGCGGCGGCTTCGTGATCATCAACGTCGACTTCGAGGGCGACACGATCGTGAGCGCCGTGCGCGGCAAAAGCTAGCTTCAGCTCGCGGTCGAATGAGAATTTTGTCGGTCGCGGACCAACTCGCGTCGTATTGCGCCCGTTTCAGCAACGCTCGGCGCTTCCCGTCTACGCTCACGCCCAGCTAGACACTTGTATGGGCTTGGAGTATTTTTCGAGACGATTACTGAAGGCGATCCGACCCATGACCTTGATCCTCCACATCACGAACATTTCCAACTTGGAGAACATCCTGGTGAATGGAGGGTTATGGAGTATCAACCAAATGCCAGCGACGCTGACGCCGCACTCTAGTGCACACGCGAGTATCCAGCTTCGCCGAGCACAGACCAAGGTTCCGCTTAACCGTGGAGGCTTCCTTCATGACTACGTACCGTTCTACTTCGGCGAGCGGTCACCGATGCTGTACGCGAACCACACCGGGACGGTTGTGGGCAGCAACAATGGACAGAATTCAATCATCTACCTGGTCAGCTCGGTTCAAACGGTAGCCTCATTCACCAATGACTGGGTGTTCACCGACGGCCATGCGATTATGGTACCCCTGACGAGTTTTTTCGATGACCTGGCGCACCTAAACCAGATCGACTGGAAGGCTGTCCGCGCGACCTACTGGGCTGACACCAACGATGACCCAGACCGGAAGCGAAGAAAGCAAGCGGAATTCCTTGTTCACCAGTTCGTTCCCTTTTCATGGTTTACGGAGTTCGCCGTGCTCAATCAAGAGGTCGCGCAACAGGTCCAATCGATCCTGGCGAACGCAAACGCGGCGCTGCCCGTTAAAGTACGTCGAGATTGGTACTACTAAAGGAGACTTCGATGATTGAAAGCACTTCAGGAAATCTTCTGAACGCCGAGGTCGATGCCCTCGTCAACACGATAAATTGCGTCGGTGTGATGGGCAAAGGCATCGCGCTTCAGTTCAAGCAGGCGTTCCCCGAGATGTTCGAGGCCTATCGCAAAGCCTCGAAAGCCGGTGAAGTCGTTCCCGGAAAGATGTACATCTACGCCACCGGTTCACTTTTAGGACCGAAGTTCATCGTGAACTTCCCGACTAAACGCCACTGGAAGGGGAAGAGCCGACTGGAGGACATCGACGCTGGGCTCGTGGACTTGGTTCGACAAGTACACGAACTGGGGATTCGGTCGATAGCAATTCCACCTCTTGGGAGCGGCAATGGTGGCCTCGATTGGTCCGTCGTGCGCCCTCGAATCGTCGAAGCGTTCGAATCACTTCCAGATGTCCGAGTTCTCCTCTACGAACCCAAGGGCGAACCCCAAGGAGAAGACCGCCGGATCGCGCCGACGAAAGAGAAGCTAACTACGGCACGAGCCCTCTTCATCCGACTGCTCGACCTGTACACTATTCCAAGCTACGAGCTTACGCTTCTCGAGGTTCAGAAGCTCGCCTACTTCCTCCAAGAAGCGGGCCAGCCGCTTCGACTCCAATTCGCGAGGCACCACTACGGCCCCTATGCGCACAACCTCAACCACGTTCTGCGTCGCCTGGAGGGGCACTATCTACACGGGGCGACGGACGTGAAGCCCAGCACCGAGATCAAACTCGTCGCAGGGATAAATGAGGAGGCGACAAATTTCCTCGCCGATGACGCCCAAGCCAACGCACGCCTTGATCGAGTCGCCGAACTCATTCATGGGTTCGAGACCCCTTATGGCATGGAGCTGCTCGCCACTGTGCATTGGGTTGCTCAGGAAGATGGTGCCGCGATCGAAGATATCGACCATTGCGTCAATTTGATCCATGCTTGGAGCAATCGCAAACGGCAAGTCTTGCGGCAAGACCACATTCGCGTTGCACACCACGCCTTGAAGCGCCATGGCTGGTTCGATCCTGCCCCTGCTAGCTTGGCCGGCCGGTGAATCCGAGCGAACGCCTACGCGCTCTCGGCAAGATCCCCCAAAATCTCCTCGATCTGCTCGAGCGCGCTGCGCAAATCCTCAGCGATCTCGGCGGCGATCACGTCCGGCTCCGGCAAGTTCTCGGCGTCGAGCAGGCTGTCGTCCTTTAGCCAGAACAGGTCGAGGCTGCACTTGTCGCGGTTGACGAGCTCGTCGTGGTCGTAGGCGCGCCAGCGGCCCTCGGGCTGCGTCTCGCTCCAGGTGGCCTGGCGGGTGTGCAGGGCGCCGGGGTTGTAGAGCGCGACGAATTCGTCGAGGTCGGCGCGCTTCATGGGGTTGGTCTTGAGGGTGAAGTGCTGGTTCGTGCGCAGGTCATAGACCCACAGCTTGCGGGTCCAGGCCTTTGGGCTGGCGGGTTTGCGGTCGAAGAACACGACGTTGGCCTTGACGCCCTGGGCGTAGAAAATGCCGGTGGGCAGGCGCAAAAGCGTGTGGACGTCGCACTCAGCGAGCAGCTTGCGCCGAATGGTTTCGCCGGCGCCGCCCTCAAAGAGTACGTTGTCGGGGACGACGACCGCGGCGCGGCCGTGGATCTTGAGCAACGACTTGACGTGCTGGACGAAGTTGAGCTGCTTGTTGGTGGTCGTCGCCCAGAAGTCCTCGCGCTCATAAGTGATCGTCTCGCGGGCGGTGTCGCCGTCGCCGGCGACGACGAGGATGCTCGACTTGCGGCCAAAGGGCGGATTGGTGAGCACGACGTCGAAGCGCTCCGTGCCGAGCTCGCGCAGGCCGTCGTCGGTGCGAACGGGCAGGCGGCGGTTGATCTCGGCGTCGGCCTGCTCCGGGCTCGAGCCATCGGCGACGAGCTCGGCCCGCAGCTTGGCGAGCTCATGGGGCGTCGGACCGACGTTGTGAAGCAAGAGGTTCATCGCGCAAAGCCGCGTCACGCCCTGCACGATCTCGACCCCACGCAAGGCGTCGAGCCGCAGGTGCTCGCGCCCCTCGCGCGCCAGCTCCGGGTGCTCGCCAGTAAGCCACTGGTGGGCCGCCAGCAAGAAGCCGCCGGTGCCGCAGGCCGGGTCGATGATCGTCTCACCGGGCCGCGGCGTCACGCAGGCCACCATCGCGTCGATCAGCGGCCGCGGCGTAAAGTACTGCCCGGCCCCCGACTTGGTGTCCTGCGCGTTGCGCTCCAACAAGCCCTCATACGCATCACCCTTGATGTCGGCCCCAACCATGACCCACTGCTCTTTGTCGATCAGGTCGCTGACCAGCCGCTTGAGCTTGGCCGGGTCCTGAATCTTGTTCTGAGACTTGCGAAATACCAGGCCGAGCAGCCCGTGCTGCTTACCCAGATGCTCCAACAACTCACGGTAGTGCCGCTCCAGATCCGCCCCATCCCGACTCGTCAAACTCGGCCAGTCAAACCCCTCCGGCACCGGCGACGCCGCCCGCCAAGGCGCCTTCGTCTGCTCGTCCGCCATCTTCAAGAACAGCAAGTACGTCAGCTGCTCCAGATAATCGCCATACGACAACCCGTCGTCACGCAGCACATTGCAATAAGACCACAGCTTGTTGACGATACGATTGGCTTCGATGCTCATGCAATGGCTCTAGAGATAAGGATCAGAACAGAGGTTGCTGCTGTTCAATTGGGATTGGGAACACACCGATGATTACCCACGGATTTGGAGCAACCGAATGCCACTGCTGAGTGGTGCCAAGGAAGAAATGGAGGTCTGTTTTGAGGAATTGGTCAACGTATTTGACCCGAACTTTCGCCTTCGCCTCGTCTTCGTCACCATTCGCGCGGGCTAGACAGTTCCAATACAACGCCCCGATCTCCCAATCGAGGATCTGCATTTCACTGCGTTTCCCGGTGGCGTCTTCGAATCGATACGACCACTTCCACGGGATTTTTCGCACAAGATTAAAGGTCTCGCGCCAGGCATTGTCGGAGAACAAGTCGTACTGCAGTGACAGGTTTCGCATTGCCTCGACGCGTTCCGGCTTCCACTCTCGTTCGTCCGCTTCGACAACAAGGTCGAGCACTTTCGTAGGTTTGAACATCGCAAGTGAAGCTGTATTAGCTTTGGCTTCCGCGATGAGATTATGAAGGCTTGTGTAAACCTGTGTTTCTTTAAGTAGAAGTTGACGACGTTCCCGCCAAGCGTCTCTGGTGTCCATGTGCCCGACAGGTTCGAAGCTGGCGTTAGCCGTTGGACGGTAAGTCTCAGGGCGAATATCGGAAGTGTTACGGGCGAGCTCAAGTTCGAGCCAATCGAACTTTTTGTATTGTTCTACTTCGCCCAACCGCCGGAATGGGACCGGGTAGATTCGCACCCAACTCCCATCGGGACGAACACCTGCCGTACACACGGTCTCTCCATATTTCGTCGAGAGTGTCGGATATGTCTTTACGGTAACAAGGATACGCTCACGAGCCATGTTTACCTCATAAATGATCGGGTGCAAATTCAGTCCCGAAGTCGCGTTCCAGAGCTTCCGCGACACAATGCCGATGGCACTGATGAGGTAGTCGCTCGAAGCAGGTCAATGCCACGCGATGCCCTTCTTTGACCCATTGAGCAATGATAACCAACGCATCCGACTGTGCAGGGAGACTCTCACGCTCATAAGTTTCGAAAAGCGCGTCGAAGTCAGCCTGACTGTTTAGCCCTTTACGCTCTGACGACGCGATACCGAGTTCAGGCATGTGCACATATCGGATACCTACATTCTCGCAGCCTTTTGAAAGTGTGGACCGCGCGAACCCGTATCGTCGGCTTACCGGGTTACGGCGGACATCGCACAGAAGCGTTACTCCGGATTCCATCAGGAGAACCAGATAGCGTTCCAACGATCTACCCTCATAACCTAAAGTGACGATGCCGGGTGTTCCAGGCAAGGGCTGTGCTGCTTTGATTCGCGCAAGCGATTGAGGGTCGTCGGCGAATAACTTGGCAGCAATTTCGCTTCGTGTTGCGAAGAACGGATAGCGACGGTAAGTGAGTGCAACGAGAGCATCGCCGCGCTCCACGGGTGCTTTCGCCACGAAAACAGCAGCCCGTTCACGAACGCTGCTTGCCTTTGCAATGGCGTCTCGTCCTGCGAAAGTCAGCGCCCACGTATTCGGATCGTCTCCCAAGAAGCCCCGCTCCACCAATTTTCGCTTGTCGGCGTAACTGGTGAAAGAAAACGCGCCAAACCGGTAGGGCACGAAGTCAAACGCAGGTTCAGAGACCTTACGGGTCCAAAGGAACATAAGCTTTTGGATGTCGGTATTCGATGCACAACCACCGAGAGCCTCGACAAGTGCGAGGAGGAGCTTTTGGCGTTCAAAGAGCATTGTTTTCCTGAATATAAGATAAATCTAAAGTTCCTTGCGGTAGCGAAGACGCCTCTTCAATGGAGACAGCTCCGACCGGCACTAAACGGCCCTCGAAGGCGCGCTTGAGGATCGACTGGCGAAGCCGCGCGCAGCGCGCAAGGTTTGTCTTGAGCGTGGTGTCGAGGACGTCGAGTACGGAGAAATGGCGTTCGACCTCGGCGACGATATGATGTTGTTCGGCGAGGGGTGGGATGGGGTAAGCGATACGCCGGAACCGTTCGAGTGACACTTTCTTCTGCGCTACCCCCTGCGTTACATCAACGAATTGACGCTTGATTAACGACGATCCAGTGGCATAGACGTAGTAGACGGCTGGCAATACGCGAGCCGTTGTCCACTTGATAACGTCTGCTGTGATGATTCCATCAAGTGCAGTGCGTGGATAAAGAGAGGCGTCACCGGGGGGCTCGCCCATCTTGGTAATGACGATGTCTCCCCCCTTAACGCGATGTGCAATAAGTTCGTCCGCTTTTTGGTGCCCGATAAACTTATCATCCATTCCTGTGTACTGTTCAGCGCGCACATTGCGAACGAAAATAAGGGGGACGCCAGCGTCTCGATAGTCAGGAACCTTCAGATTGCTGCCAAACGGTCCAATCGCGAGGTCATAATGTTCTCCTGATCCGAGTTGGCCCGGTGTAGCCCAGCACCACCCCTCGGGAAGTTCGGGCAATCCTTCGGTTTCGGGCGCAACGGGCTCCACGTATTTCTTCTGCCGCTTCGCCCCGTCCTGTGCCGCCTCGTGCGCCGCCTTGCGCTCGACGAGGATGCGGGCGAGCAACTCGGACGCCGGCTCGTAGTCGCGGCCTTCGGCGCGGGCGAGTTCGGCCTCGGTGGGCACCAGCCGGCCCTCGACGGCGGCCTTGAGCACGCTCGCGCGGGCGCGCTTTACGTTGGCCTTGGCACGGGTGAGCGAGGCGACGGCGGCGTCGAGGCAGGAGAAGTGGGTTTCGATGGCGGCGACGATTCGGTGTTGTTCGCTAAGCGGCGGTAGTTCAACGGTAATTTTTTCAAAAGTTCGCTGGGACACTGTGTGCTGCCCAGCCGTGGAAACCATGCCGCGCTCAACCTGGGACCGCACCTGTCGATGCTTAAACTGGTACGCGATGAACTTCGAGTCGGCCTGAGCGACAAGCTGAAACCGAATGAAGTGGTCACAGAAAGCAAAGCCCTTTGGCCCCGCATACGGGACCATTCTCCCAGCGATTAATGGACTCCCATTTACGCGAACAACAAGAAGGTCATCGTGATCGAGGTAATATTTCGCACGGTCCTTGATCGACATATTGATCTCACGAAGATCAGTGGTCGAAACGGTCCACGCAGCTGAATCTATATCAGCCAAGCGCAGCACGACGTTTGGAGTGCCTTCGCCTCGTCGAGCTCCAAAGCCGTTCTGCGAAAGTCGGATCAAATCGCTAAATTTCACAATCGGCCAACTCACGCCACCAACTCCCGGTTCAATTCATCCACAATCACCTCCAACTCCTCACCAAACAAACTCCACACCTTGCCCAGCCCGCCCTTCTCGACGAACGGCATATCATCAAAATCTTCCAAGCGTACCTCCAGGTCGACCACGATGCGGTCGCGGATCATCTCAAGCCAGCCTTGTTGTTCGGCGGTGAACTGGCGGCCGGTGTTGGCCTGTTGGGCGAGCCAGTGGTCGAAGCGGGCGGCGGCCTGGTCGGCGTAGCTGATGAGCTCGGGCTCAATGCCCATGGCGTGGCGCGTGAGGCTGATCAGGTCGGTGAGCATGCGGCCGCGTGAGGCGCCGCGCACGCGGCCCTGCTCGACGCGCTCGTAGGCGGCCCAGAGCGACTCGCCGGTCCACTGGCGCGGGGGGCGATTGATCGCGGCGACGAGCTCCATCAACTGCTTGCGGGTCAGGCGCTGGGCGTAGGGGCGAGCGTAGAGCACCATCAGGGCGTCGATCTCGTCCTTGTAGGCGTCACAAAACTGCTCGAAGGCGCCGATCAGGGCCTTGTCTGCGTCGTAGTCGTTGGCGAGGTCGGCGCGGGCGCCGCTGCGGGTGATCTCGTCGATGGTCACGACGTCGAGCGTGACGTCCTGGGCTTTGCGGACCTCGAGCAGCGCGGCGCAAAGCTTTGGGGCGTAGGCGATGGGGGCGGCGGCCTCCTCGCGCAGCGCGGCCTGGGCGGCCTGGAGCTGGGCGTCGTTGGGCTCGGCTGCGGCGGGCAAGCCGGCCATCTGGCGAGCGCGCTCGTCTTCGACGTTGGGGTCGAGGCGGTCGAGGATGCCGGCGATGACGTCGATGAGCGCCACGCCGCCGCTCGCTGACTCGAGCAGCTCGCGCTGGTCGGGGGTGAGCTGGCGCTCCATGCGGTCGAGGCGTGCGGCCAGGGTGGAGAGCACGTCCTCGTCGCGGTTGCCGGCGCGCACGAGCTCGAGCAGCTTGGGGAAGCTGATGCCGCGCTCGCGGTCGAGCGGCGGATCGGCCTTTTGCTCCTCCATCACGCCCACGCAGTCGACGACGACGAAGTGGGTCTTCTGCTTGGCGTCGGGCGTGACGGCCTGGAAATCGGCGTCGGGGATCACGCGCACGCCGCGGCCCTTCATCTGCTCGAAGAGCCCGCGCGATTTGACCGCGCGCAAGAACACCACGCACTCGAGCGGCTTGATGTCGGTGCCGGTGGCGATCATGTCGACCGTGATCGCCACGCGCGGATTGTAGCTGTTGCGAAACGCCTGGATGAGCTCCTCGGGCTTGTGCGAGGCGCTCTTGCGCTTGGTCGAGTCGTCGAGGCGCTCGGGCTTGTAGGTCACCTTGACCGCGGCCTCGTTGGACAGCGACCACTCCTCGCGCAGGATGCGCAGGATGTCCTCGGCGTGGTCGTCGGATTTGGCGAAGATCAGCGTCTTGGGGATCTCGCTGCGGCCGGGAAAGATGTCGGTGAACATGCGTGCGCGCAGCTCGCGCAGCACCGTGCGAATCTGGTCGGGCACGACGACGCTGCGGTCCACCTGGGATGCCGTGTAGACGATGTCCTCTTCGAGGGTCTCCCAGCGCACCTGACGCGTCTGGCGGTCGCGCTTGCCCACGACCGTGTCGGGCTCGGCCACGACCTGGGCGCCGCCTTCGGTGACGCGCGTGCGCAGCTCGTAGACCTGAAAGGGCACGTTCACGCGGTCGCGAACGGCGTGGATGTGCGTGTACTCGCTGACCACGTTCTTGTTGAAGAAGGCATAAGTTCGCGCGTCGGGCGTGGCGGTGAGCCCGACGAGCGTGGCGTCGAAGTACTCCAACACCTGGCGCCACAGCGAGTAGATCGAGCGGTGACACTCGTCGATCACCACGACGTCGAAGAACTCGGGCGGCAGCAGCGGGCTGTAGACCACCGGCGGCGCCTCGCGCACCAGCGCCGAGCCGGCCCCGACAAAGGCCGAGCCCTCCTCGAGCTCGTCGTCAAAGCTCTCCTCGCCCTTGAGGATCGAATAGAGCCGCTGAATGGTGGTGATCACGACCTTGTTGACCGGCTCGACCTTGTTGTGGCTCAGGTTGACCACGTTGTAGAGCTCGGTGAACTTGCGCCCGTCATCGGGCGTCGTATAGACCTGGAACTCCTTGAGCGCCTGGCGACCGAGGTTTCCCCGGTCCACCAAAAAGAGCACGCGGCGCGCGCCGCCCTCGCTCACCAGCCGATAGATCGACGAGATCGCCGCGAAGGTCTTGCCCGAGCCCGTGGCCATCTGCACCAGCGCCCGCGGCTTGCCGCCCCGAAAGCTCGCCTCGAGGTTCTCGACGGCGCGAATCTGCGCTGGCCACATACCGGCAGGGTTCAAGGGCGGCGCGAGCCGCATGCGGCCTTTGAGCGTCGGCGCTTTGGCCGCGCCCGGCTTGTCTTGCTGGCGCGCGAGCTCGGCATCGAGCCACTCGCGCAGCGTCTCGGGCCGATGAAAAGAGAACATCGCCCGCGCCGTGGCGTCGGCGTCGAGCCCATTGGTAAACCACGTCTCGATGCCCGTGCTCTCGTACAAAAACGGCAGCGGCCGCACCGGCACCTGCAACGGAGTCGGGGCCTTCTCCGCGTACTCGCGCGTCTGCGCCTCGACGCTCGACAACGTGACCCCGGCCTTCTTGGCCTCGACGACTCCGACGAGCAGGTTGCCCAGAAACAACAGGTAGTCGGCCGGCCCCGCGCTGGTCTGGAACTCACGGATCGCCACGCCCGCGGCGGCGCCAAGGTTCATCGCCGCCCGGTCCTGTACGTCCCAGCCGGCCGCCACGAGCTGGCGGTCGATCTCCAATCGTGCGCGCTGCTCTGGCTTGTCCGCGATGATCATGGCGCCTCCTTCGTCCAGCAGAGCATGTCAAATGGGGCCTAAATTGAGTGGAATCGACGACGCGTAGGCCGCAAACGCCGCAACCCGAACCCTCGTTTAATAAGCATTAACTTATCATTGCCCACGGACGGCGCTCAAGCGCCAAGTGCGGGGACGCCGGCACAATTGGTGCCGAATCGACGGGGTGCCGTGGCGCAAACGGTGCCCGAATCGACGGGGTGCCGTGGCGCAATCGGTGCCCGAATCGACGGGGCACCCCGTCGATACCCCGCGTGGCTTTGCCCGGGGTTTCATGGCGCACCCCGTCCAATTCACGCTCGGCTCAAGCAGGCCGGCGAGCGTCAACAAAAGCATGTCGAGAGCGAGCGAGGTTACTGCTGGGCCTGCAGCTCCCCGGCCTGCGGGCCCTGGGCGGCGGTGGCGGCGCCCTTGAAGCGCAGATTGCCCAGGGTGCCCCAGAGCACGAAGCCGTACCAGCTGTTGTTCTTGCCGTTGCGAAACTCGTTCATGTTGAGGATGGGGCCGAGGCTGTTCTTGGTGACGAAGCCCTCGTCGAACTGCATGCGCATCTCGAGCTTGGGGCGGCTCTGGGCGACGTTGGAGGCCAGGGCGATGTCGCCCCATATCTCGCTGCGGATGTCGCGGCCGCTGGTCTTGAACTCGTTGATCAGCAGGGTCGAGGCGCTGGCGCCGCCGGAGGCGGCGGTCTTCTTCTTCTTTTTCTTGGCGCCGGGCTCGTCTTGCTCGTCGAGGCCGCCCTCGGCGCCGTCGCCAAACTGCATGCGGGCGCTGAGGGTGCCAAAATTGGTCTGGGGGATCTCGAAGTAGGTCATGGGGGGGAACTTTTCGGTGTGGATCGTGGCCGGGCCGACGGTGAGCTGCTTGCCGTCGAGGGCGATGTGGCCGGCCGTGATCACGGGGCGCGAGGGGTCGAGGGTCAGGACGAGTTCGCCGTCGAGCTCGCCGAACATCGGGACGCCGAGCATCGAGCCGACGATCGTGGACTTGCGAAGGTCGATCGCGTCGAGCTCGACCTTGACGTGTCGGCCCTTGCCGTTTTGGTGGTAGGAGCCGTAGAGATAGCCGCCGCCGAGATCGACCTGGAAGCTCACCGTGGGGCCCAGGTTGAAGACGCTGGAGAGGGGCGCAAAGCGCGCGCCGAGGCGGTCGAGCTGGACCGACATCGGCAGGCTCTCGGGCGCACCGTCGTTGGGCGCGAGCGCCTCGGGGGCGACGCGCTCGGTGAGCGTGAGGCCGCGAAGTTGGACGCCGGTGAAGCGCCACAGGCCGATGTCGACGATCTTGACGTCGTACTTGTTGTCGAGCGCCTTCTCGAGCTGGACGACGACGATCTGTTTGACGCGGTGGTCGGGGAAGGTGAAGACCAAAAAGGTCATGAACGTCACGAGGGCAAACGCGATATAGAGTGCGTTTCGCACCAGGGGTTTTTCCAGCCACTGTTCCACGATCAGGTCTCCTTGTCGCGACGGATATAGGTCGAGACGACCAGCAGCACGCGCACGGTGCCCGGCTGATTGCGCTGGGCGCGAACATCCATGCGCTTGACGATCACCGGCTCGCGGCTCTTCTCAATGCGGTCGAGCAGCTCGATGAGCCGATCGATCTGGGTCTCACGAATGTCCACGCGAAGCTGGCGCTCGATGATGATCGGGCCGGTGTCGGTCTTGGACTTCGAGCCCAGCGGCATCTGGTCTTCGTCGTAGCTGCTCACGATGATGTTGGTGGCAGCAGCGTGGGTGGCCACAAAGCTCGTGAGCTTGAGGTCGTTGTTGGTCAAGACCTCCTCGGAGAAGCGGGCCAGGCGCTCGCTGCCCTCGACGGGCTGCTCCGATTTCAGGCGGTAGGCCGGGCCGGCCACGGCCAGCAGGCTCAGCGCCTGCTGGTAGCGCTGCGTATCGCGCTCGAGCTCGCCCAGCGAGCGCTGAAACAGCCCCACCACGAGCGCGAGCAGCAGCACGCAGAGCACCACACCCATGCCGATCAGGCCCTTGCGCTCGCGCTCGGAGAGCGCGGCGAAGGTCGCGGCCAGGCCCTTGGTTGCGACCACTGTTTTAACGGGTTTCTTCATTAGCTCATCCTTATTTCAATCAATCAGGAGCAACCGCTCGAGATGTGCAGCTCAAATTGTACCTCGGTCTCGCTTCGCACCTGCAGGCGGTCCTTTCGTACCTCGCGCAAACACTTAAGCTGCTCGAGATCGCTTGCCAGGCGGTCGACCGCCTGGGGATTCGACGTCACGCCGACGATCTGGACCAGGTTGCGATCGGTGTCGACCTCGATGCGGTCGAGCACGACCGTGACGTCCGAGGACATGCGCGAGATCAGGTTGTACATCAGCTCATAGGCGCTCATCTTGGGCACGAAGCCCCGATCCGAGCCCGCCTCGCCGGTCAGGCGCGCCTGGATTTTTTGCTGGGTGTCGAGCGGCTCACCGAAGAGCTCGGTGGACTGCTTGAGCACGGCCGAGCGCATCGCTTCCATCTGGGCGCGCTGCTCCATGCGCTGGGTGGCCAAGAACACGGCCAGAAAGCACACCAGCACGGCCGCCGCAATCCCAATGCGCGTGAGCTGGCCCCGCACGAAGCTCGACTTGCCGCGAAAAGAAAACTCGCCCTGGCGCAGATTGACGAGCTTTTTCTCCTGGCGGTCGACGGCCTGTTGCAAGGCCAGGCTCAGCCCCAGTCCGATGCTCGCTGCGTGGCGCTCGGCCGCGGGCAGATCGGCCAAAATGACGTTGTGCTCGAGGTGAAAGCGCTCGGTGGGCACCATGAACTCGGCTTCCAAAAAACCTACGAGATTCTTGAGCCGGCTCGAGCCGCCCATGATGTAGATGTTCTCGACCTTGACGCGGCTCTGGGCAAAGAGGCTTTGAAAGCTGCGGCGCAGCTCGCGCACCAGCGGGCCGAGCGCGCCGGTGATGCTCTCGCTCAAGGCGAGCATGGCCGGATCTTCGGCGTCGGTGGCGGGCAAAATCGCGCCGCGCGCATGCTTGACCTTCTCGGCGTCCTCATAGGAGATGTTGAAGCGCCGGGCGATCGCCTCGGTGATGTCGTGGCCGGCCATGCGCACCGCGCGCGCCAGAATGGGCTGGCCCTCGTTTACGACGAGCAGGCGCGTGTAGGTGTGGCCGATGTCGAGCACGGCGTAGCTGCCCGTACCCATCGGTGCGGCGCGCTCAGCGACGTAGCGAAGCATCAGCTCGGGCACGCCCACAACCACCGGATCGACGCCGCAGCTTCGCGTGTCTTCCAAAAAGGTGGCCATCTCCTCTTTGCGCGCAAAGCCCACGATCGCCTCGTGCTGCTCGGGCTTGGCGCCGGCCCCGACGACGAAATCGTAGACCACGGCGCGCGGATCGAGCGGCAGGCGATCCATCAACAGATGGGGCAGGATGCTCGTAACCTTCTGCTTGCTGTCAAAGGGCACCTCGACATGGATCGTCATCGCCTTGCCGTTTGGCAAACAGGTCACCACCCACTGGCCCTCGAAGTTGCCGCGCTTGGCCAGGCCATTGAGCGCGCGCACCCAACCGGGCGCATCAGCCAGCGGATCGAGCTCCGCCTCGAAGCTCTCGGGCTCCAGCCAGTCGTTGTTGGCCACTCCATCGGCGCCCTCAACCGGCGCCGGGCGCACGGACGTGGCCTCGTCATCGAAGTCGGACACGCTGGCGACACCGGCGACTCCGGCGACACCTGGCACCGGCGCCACCTCGGCGACGAGCACACGCTCCTCATCGTAGCCGATGACCCGGAGATCGCGCTGGACCTCAAGGTGCACCACTTTGATCGAGTATGTCCCCAGATCCAATCCTGTTATGCGTGTCGCCATATGACCTTCTTAATTGCGTATGTAGAAATGCAGCGTCAATTCTCGCGCCAGTACAACACTCTGCCCTTGGGCATTCGTTCCGTCTCTTCGCGTAACATGCCACGAATAGCCTGCAACTCCTCGGGATCGGTCTCGCGCCCGATCAGCGCCTTTTCGTTGGGCAGGCGGCGCAAGGTCTTAGAAAAATCGATCACCGCCTCGATCTTGGACTCGGTGGTGCCGTAGACGCCGCTGGAGCGAATGCGGTAGACCGAGGGCGTCTTTGCCGTCACCGAGCGCAGCAGGCCGGCGCGATTGAACTCGACCGTCCACTGCGGAAACTGCGGGTTGACCGGGTCGATCATCATGGCCGGATTCATCGACGCCAGCCGCTGATATGCCGGCGAGTAGTTGAGGAACTGGGCCATCAAAATCGGGTTTTGCTTGAGATCGTTGAGATACGAGGGCAGCTGGCTGACGTTGAGAAAAGCCACCGGCTGGCCGGTCCTGGCCGAGGGCAACAACTTGCTCTCGGTGCTGCCCACGTAGGCCAGGAGCACCGAGATCGGGTCCTCGAAAAACGAGCGAATTCCATCCAGGGCCAGCGCGTACCAGAAGATTTCCTGGGCGACCTGCGGGTTGGTCGCACAGATGCTGCCGGCGGGCTGGCCATCGCCGGCACGCCCAGTCTGGCCGCCCTCGACGTTTTGGCAGAGCACCGAGTAGAACACCGGCGCCCCGATCACGTTGAGGTTGGGCCGGCCGACGCCGTAGACGGTGAGCTGGTCCTTGAAGGCGCGCATGAACGCCTCGCTCATGCCGTGCACCTGGTAGAGCTCCTCGACGTGGGTGAGCATGGCGTTTCGCGGGCGCACGTCGTGCGAGTCGTCGCGGTCGTAGGCGCGCCGCTCGTCGCCGCCGGTGCCACGAATCGTGCAATCGCCGCCGAGCACGATCGCCTCCTCGTTGATATCGACGTAATCGACGATGTACTGCAGCATCGTCGCCCGGTCGATAAGCTCGCCGGCCTTGTCCTTTTGCTCGAAGATGCCGTCGTACTGGGTGTCGAGAATCATCGAGCAAAGCTGGAGCAGATCGCCGGAGCGAATCTCGTCGCGCGCAAACTGGTTGATGTCGATGCGCCCCTCCTCGGGCAACACCTTGACATCGAAGCGCCCGGTAAAGTTGCCAAAGCCGCCAATGCCCGCCTCGGTCAGGCTGATGCCGCCAATCGGCGTCTCCACGCGACCCGAGTTGAAGGGCCCCATCAACAGATCGATGTACTGATACATCTGAAAGTTGCTGCGCGTCATCGCCCGCCCGATCAGCCGACCCATCTCGTCGTCGGTGCCGCGCGACTCCTCCTGCAGGCCGAACTGAAAGGCGAGCAAGAGGCGCGAGAGGTTCACGCCCGAGCGCGCCAGATACAAACTCTTGAGGCTGTCGCGCTCGTTGGAGGCGAGCACCAGGTTGAGGCGCGTGGCATAGGCGAACTCGACGACCGCCGTCGACAAGATCACGATTGTCACCAGCGCCAAGATCAGAGCGACCCCCCGAGGCTTATCGCGCGACGGCAGGCGCGCGGGCTGATCGAGCCCTTGCAGCACCTTGAGCGTAGCTTTTGCGAGCAGGGTCATCATGGTCAAAACTCCAGCACTTCGGTCATCGCAATCTGAGTCTGCGTGGTAAAGCTCTCCTTGAGCCCGCGCGGGCCCTGGGGCGGCAAGACCATCGTGATGCGCACGCGCGGCGGCAGCCTGCCGGCGAACTGGCGCCGGGTGGTATCCCAGTCGCTCACCCAGCGGCCCTGAGCAATCTCCTTGGTCGTACCAAGCTGCACTTCGCCGGAATCCCAGTACTCGAACTTGATGCTCTCGATCTCGGGCACCATCACGTAGATCGTGCCGCCGCGGGTGATGTTGTCGTCGAGCGTGGTGTCGCTGCGGCGCATGAGTTGACTGACCGTTCGCCCATCCTCGGAGCGCCCACGTCGCACGAAGTAGCCGATCTCGGCGTGGTGGCTCGCACGCTCGCCCTCGATCGTTCGAACGTGCGAAAACGATGTAAAATCAATACGATCCGCGCGCCCAATCAAACCAAACTGCACCGGCTCGCGGTAGTTTCGTCGGGCACGCTGAGCGCCCTCCTCCTCTTCCTCCTCGTCCTGGCCCGTCTCCTCCTCACCGGGCAGCGGCTCGCCGCCGTGGGCTGCGCCGGCGACGTAGGCGCCGCCAATTTCGGTGGCCATGCGGTTCATCGACAGGCGCACGATCTGGAAGCGCTCGTAGCGCTCCTCCATGAAATCGCGCGTCTCAAACATGTTCGAGACGCTCGCCCAGACCACGACCGTGATCGCGGCCATGATGCTCACCGCGATCAGCACCTCGACGAGCGTAAAGCCCGCTGCCGCCCCGGCCCGGCGAGCATGATGAGTGCGCGAAGTCCTCATTTATTGACCCTCCGGGAAGTCGGAAGAGCCGAACATGTTGAACTCTTTGGTCTCGAGATCGACCACGTACTGCGTGATCTCGACGGGGAAATCTCTGCCGCCAAAATCAAAGGTCACCGTCAGGGTGACGCGGCGCACCTTCTCGCCAATCTGGTTGATCATGTCGGGAAGCTGGCCGATCAGCATCGGCAACATCGAGCTAAACGCCGCGTTTCCCTGCATCGCGCCGCCCTGGGCATCGGTGCCACCAAAGAGCTGGGCGTTGAGCTGGCCCAAAAACGCCTCTTTGGAGTCGTCGGGGATCTCGACCGGCTCGATCAGCGCCTCCCAGCGCATGTTGGGATAGCCCTCGTCGCGAAAGGTGCCGTTGAGCTTGCGCTCGGCCGTGGCGAAGCCGTCCTCCATGATCTGGTATTCGATGTCGGTCATCTTGCTGCGCGCGAGCAGGCTCGCCTGGGTCAGCTGGTTGGAGAAGACCGCCTGCTGGCCGCTGTTGGCCATCGTGCCCATCAAGATCGTCAGCGCCGAAGCCAACACCGTCAGCGCGATCATCACCTCGATCAGCGAATACCCGCGAGCGCCCCGTCGGCAGCCGAAGAGTCGATCAATCATCGCGTTCCTCCTCGCCAAAATCTGGAGGCGCGTCGAGCTCGTCGCTGTAGATGCGCACCCGACCGGTCAAGGGCTCGGTGATCAGCGTATAGCGCGCGCCAGCCTCGTCACCGATCACGATCACCGCCTGCTCCTGAAAGCCGTTTCGAAAAAAACTGATCGCCGCCTTGCCCGACTCGAAAGGCAGGCGCTGATGGGGCGTGTGAACCTTGTAGATGCGGATGCCCTCGGGCAGCTTTCTGGGCTCGACCACCCCGTCGCTGACGCGCTGAAAGGTCACGCGCCGGTTGACGCCGAAGGGATCGGCCTCGGCCGCGTTGAACAGATCGTTTTTGGCCCGGTAGCTGTTGGCCAGCTCCTGGGCCTCCTCGGGCAGCAGCCCCTGGGAGTCGTTGACGTCGAGGCTCTCCACGACGATCGGGCTGTCGGTGACCTCGCTGTAATACTCGTTGGCGTCGAGATCGAAGACCAACCTGTACTGCGCATTGTTGATCGCCGCCTGGCTGTAGGTGTACTTGATCACCGAGGTCATGCGCATCGCCTCGTCTTTGAGCTTGGTGTTGGTCAACAAGCCCATCATATAGACGCCCATCCCCATGAGTCCGGCCACAAGGGCCAGCACCACGAGCAATTCGACCAGCGTTACCCCCCGGTCAAAACGATGTGTGCGCCGCTCGATCAAAGTGCCACCTGCCCGTTGGTCAAACGATTAGTTCTTGCCGCCGATGTCGTCTTCGGTCCCGGAGATGCCGTCCGGCCCGGCGCTCGAGATCGAGAAATCCCGGTTGCCGTTTTTCTGGAAGATGTACTCGTTACCCCACGGATCAGGGCGCACCTCTTTGGTCAGCGGCGAGGGACCACGCGTAAGCTCCTCGAGGCTGTCAGGCAGACGATGCGGCGAGCTCATCAGGTAATACGAGTTGACCATGCCCTCGAGCTGGCCAATCTCGAGCGCCGCCGTCTTGGTGTTCGCCTGGTCGAGCGCACCGAAGACGAAGAAGCCCACGACGCCCATGATCGATGCCATGATCGTGACCACGATCATGATCTCGACGAGCGTCATACCGCGGCTGCTCACCTTGCTGGCTGCCAAAAAGCGAGAGGTCTTGGGATTGCGGATTCGTTTGCCAAATGCCTTCATCATAGTCGTGCTCCTTTTGCTATCGTTTCGGTTGTTCAATCCAACCATTTGCGTTTGTAAAAAAGGTGAAAGAATCACATCACCGACTGGTTGAGCTGCAAAATCGGCAGCATGATCGCGAAGACGATAAACGCCACGACCACACCCATGCCGACGATCATGATCGGCTCGAGGATCTTGGTCATCGCCTCGATGCGAATATCGACCTGCTGCTTGTAGCTAAACGCCACGTTTTGGAGCATCTCCTCGAGCTGGCCACTGCGCTCGCCAACGGCGATCATGTGGGTGACGAGCGGCGGAAACTCGCCGCTTCGCTTGAGCGGCTGGGCGATGCTCTCGCCCTCTCGGATATTGACGCGCACATCCTCGATCACTTCAACGAGGCGGGTATTTCCCAAGATGTTTTTGACGATGTCGAGCGCGGTCAAAAGCGGCACGCCGCTCGAGAGCAGAGTGGCCAGCGTGCTCGAGAAGCGCGCGATCGCGATCATGCGCACCAGCGTGCCGACAATGGGCATGCGCAGCGTAAAGACGTCCCATTTTCTGCGGCCCTTGGGCGAGTTCTTCCACTGAACAAAGCCGAAGGCGGCGACGCCCATCGCCGGGATCAGCAGGTACCAGAAGCGGCCGAAGAACTCGCTCGAGCCGATCAGGATGCTCGTGATCCAGGGCAGCGCCTGGCCCTGATCCTTGAAGATTGCCGTGACCTTGGGGATGACGAAGGCGAACAAGATGCCCAGGATGCCCACGCCGACGACCATCATGAGGATCGGGTAGACCATGGCGCCGATGATCTTGCTGCGCAGCTCGATCTGGGCGTCCAAAAACTCCGTGAGCCGGTCGAGCACGACGTCGAGGTTGCCCGAGCTCTCGCCGGCCTTGACCATGTTGACGTAGAGATGGTTGAAGGCTTTCGGGTGGTCCTTGAGCACGTTGGCCAGGCTCGAGCCCTCGTTGACCTTGCGGCGAACGTCGGAGAGGATGCGCTTAAGCTCCTCTTTGTCGGCCTGCTCGGTGAGCGCATTCAAGGTCTCGACGAGCGGGATGCCGGCGCGAATCAAGGTGGCCAACTGGCGCGTCAAAACGGCGATGTCGGTGAGGCTGACGCGCTCGAACATCTTGGCGAAGTTGACGTCACGATTTTGGGCGGAGCCGGCGCCGCCGCGGCCTTCGAAGACCTCGGTGACAAAGATCCCTTTGCCCTGCAAGGCCGCGCGCAGCACGTTCATGCTCTCGGCGTCCAGGATCCCCTTGACCGGTTTTCCGGCCTTGTTGAGGCCTTTATACTCGTAAATCGGCACGTTTCGCTCTTAGTTGCTGTGAAATCGCCTCCCCACAGGTGGGGAGGCGTTTCTACACGATTTGGTGACATGTACATTTCTCCGGTCGTCGACATCGCATTGCTTCATTTCGCGGCCGAGGCCGCCGCGGCGTCCTCCTGGGTGACGCGCAACACCTCCTCGATGCTGGTCTGACCCTTGATGATCTTGATGCCGCCGTCGTCGCGCAACGAGCGCATGCCCAGCGCCTGTGCGGCGCGCTTGATCGAGCCGGCGTCCGAGCGGTTCATCACGAGCTTTCGCACATCGTCCTCGACGGTGAGCACCTCGTAGATACCCATTCGGCCCCGGTATCCAAGGCCCAGACACGCTTCGCACTCGCCCTCGACCGAGGGCTTGAAAATCGTGCCGTTGCACTTTTGCTCGAGCTCTTGGGGCGTGATCCCGATCTCGATCAGCTCGTCGGCAAAGGGGCGGTAAGGCACCTTGCAGGCCGGGCAGAGTTTTCGTACCAGGCGCTGGGCCACCGAGGCGATGATCGTCGAGCTCACCAAGAAGGGCTCGACGCCCATGTCGGTCAAGCGCGTAAAGGCGCCGGCGGCGTCGTTGGTGTGCAAGGTCGAGAAGACGAGATGGCCCGTCAAGGAGGCCTGAATGGCCATCTCGGCCGTCTCGACGTCACGAATCTCGCCGACCATGATCACGTCCGGATCGTGGCGCAAGTAGCTGCGCAAGCCGGCGGCGAAGGTGAGCTTGATCTTGGGCTGCACCTGCATCTGGCTGATCCCGTCGAGCTGGTACTCGACCGGATCCTCGATCGTCAGAATATTCTTGTCCGGGCTGTTGATCTCGCTCAAGCACGAGTAGAGCGTGGTCGTCTTACCGCTACCGGTCGGGCCCGTGACCAAGATGATGCCGTGGGGCCGGTAGATGAGCTTGAGCAGGTGGTTCATGTGGTCTTCGGCCAGACCGATGTCGCGCAGGTTGAGCAAGACGGCCGACTTGTCCAAGAGACGCATCGTGATGCGCTCGCCATGCACCGCCGGCGCGGTCGCCACGCGGATATCGATGTCCTTGCCGGCCATCTTGATGCGGATACGACCGTCCTGGGGCAGGCGCTTTTCGGCGATGTTGAGCCCGGCCATGATCTTGACGCGGGTGCTCACGCTGGAGTGAAAGCGCTTGGGTGGGCTGGCCACCTCCTTGAGCACGCCGTCGACGCGAAAGCGCACGACGATCTCTTTTTCGCCGGGCTCGATGTGAATATCACTGGCGCGCTCGCGAACGGCCTGCACGAAGAGGCTGTTGACGAAGCGGATGACCGGGGCCTCGTCGTCGTCGCTGGCGTCGAGCAGGTCGTTGATGTCGATCGCGGTTTCTTCGGCGTGCGGATTCTCGGCCTCGTCGAGCTCGTCGAGACCGGCGCCAAGGTTGCGACTCTTGCGATCGAAGGCGATGTTGATCGCGCTCATCAAGGCCATGCCCGGCACGATCACCGGCAACACCTCGGCGCCCACCAGAAAGCGAATCTCGTCGAGCACCTCGACGTTGAGCGGATCGTCGGTGCCCACGAGCACGTAGCCCTCGCGCCTGGCAAAGGGCAGCACGCGGTTCTCGCGCGCGTAGCCAAGCTGCATGGGCTCGATCAGGCTGAGATCGACCAGGTCGGCCTCGACCTTGTCCTGAAAGGGGTAGTCGAGCTGGCGTGAGAGCGCGCTCATCACGTCGTGCTCGGTGACCACTTCCATGTCGATGAGCACCTCGCCGACGCGCCCGCCCTTTTCGGCCTGCACGCGCAGCGCCCGCTCGAGCGCGGCGGGCTGCAGCTTGCCCATCTGCACCAGGATTTCGCCGATCAGTTGCCGGTTGTACATAGGCTCACTCCACCACGTCGAGGTCTTGGACCTCGATCTGCGGACGAGGCTGAGGATCGGCCTCCTGCTCTACTTCCTGCTGGCGGCGACCACGACGCCCTTGGGCCTCGATCGTCTCGGGATTGCTGCCGAGAATGCGGTAGCGCGGACCGCCTTCCTCGAAGGCCTCGAGCGCCTCGCGACGCGCCTGGTCCTCGTTGGAGGCCGTGCCGATCTGGCGGCGCATGCGCTCGACCAGGCCGCTCTTCTTCTGGAAATTGACCTGCTTCATGTAGTCGAGGTTGCGCTTTCCAAAGAGCTTGAGCAGCTCGCGGCGCTCCTCGATCTTACGATCGTAGATTTTCTTGAGGTCGGCCTCGCTCTCGATGATGTAGGGCGTGAGCATGAGCACGAGGTTTTGCTTGGTCGTAATCGTGCTCGTGTTGCGAAAGAGCATGCCGATGAGCGGGATGTCTCCCAAAAAGGGCACCTTCTCGATCGTGTCGTTCTCGACGTCGCGAATCAGGCCGCCGATCACGACCGTCGACTGATCCTTGACGAGCACGGTGGTCTTGGCGTTTCGACGGGTACGAATGGGCGCGCCCGCGCCCAGACCGCCAGCGCCCTTGATGTCGCTGACCTCCTGGTCGACCTCGAGGCGCACGTAGCTGCTCTCGTTGACCTGGGGCAGGATGCGCAGCGTGATGCCGACATCCTCGTACTCGATGGGCGAGATCAAGCCGCCCAATCCACCCAGGCCGGCCAGACCAGCCAGGCCTGCGGCGCCTGCGCCGCCGGCGCCTGCGCCGAGGCTGCCGATCAGGTTGGAGAGCCCGCCGCCACCGCCGCCGCCAATGCCGCGCAAAAACGGGACGCGCTCGCCGACGACAATCTCGGCCTCCTCGTTGTCCATGGTCAGGATTGCCGGCGTTGACAAGATGTTCACCGAGTTGTCCGTCTGCGTGGCCTGCAAGAGCAGCGCAAAGGCCGGCAGCGAGATGCTCGTGCCAGGGATCTGCACGAGCGGTCCGAGCAGGCCCAGCGCGCCACCGGCGCCACCCAGCGCCTGCTCGATGCCCTGATAGTTCGACTGGCCGAGGATCAGGCCACGGGTGTCGTCGACCAGGCCGCTCTCGATCGCCTGCGAGGGGATCAGGGCGTCAAAATCCTGGCCGAGGCCGGCGTTGAAGCCCACGCCGATCTTGCGGTTGACGTCGAGGCCGATCTCCATGATCACGGCCTCGACATAGACCTGGCGCCGGGGCCGGTCGAGCATGTTGATCACGTTCTCAAGCGAGAGGTAATCGCGCGGCGAGGCGACCACGACAAGCGCGTTGGTGGCCTTGTGCGCGGTGATCTGCACCTCGCCTGAGAGCAGCGAGGCGACGTTCTCCTGGCCGCCTGCCTGGCCTCGCGTGGGCGGTGCCTGACGCGGGGCGGCGGTGGTCTGGCCGCGCCCGCGCTGGCCGGCTTGAACGCCCGAAGCCAGCGAGGAGAGCGTCGACGCCAGATCCTCGGCGCTCGCGTACTCCAAGAATTTGACGTGGATCTGGCCGCCCACGGCCGTGGGCACGTCGAGGATGTCGATCATCTCGCGGATGCGCTCAAAGGAGCGCTGGTTGGTGATGATGATCAGCTGGTTGGTGCGATCGTCGGAGATGATCTCCGAGATCACCACGTCGGAGTCGCTGCCACCACCTCCACCGCCGGCTTCCGGCGCGCTGGTCTGCTGGGCGGCGGCCCGACGCTGGGCCGCGGTCTGGCGAGCGCGCGGTTGCTGAGCGGCGGCACGACCGGCCGTGCCGGATTGGCCGCCCTCGAAGACTTCCTTGAGCTTTTGGGCCACTTCCTGAGCGTCGGCGTACAACACCTTGTAGACGTAGACGTTGTTGACCGCCTCGCCCTTGTCGAGGCGCTTGACCAGCGCCTGAAGACGGCGAAGGTTGGCGGCGTTCTCGGTGATGATCAGGCTGGAGTGGTAGGGGATGATCGAGGCCGACTTGCTGGCGAACTTGGTCAGAATCTCGGTAACTTCGTCGATCTTGGCGTTCTCCACGGGCACGATCGCCGTGACCATGCGCGCCTCGTTGGGGATGGTGTCGCCAGCCTCGTAGGGCGTCATCGGCTCGGAGATCGCGTTTTGAGACTCCACGATCTTCAAGAAATTGCCCATCGGCACGATCGTCAGCCCGTTCATCTCGAGCGCCGCCAAAAACGCGCGGTAAGCCTCGTCGATAGTCACCTCGGTGGGCGAGATGATCGTGATCGTCTTGTTGGCCTTGAGGCTGTCGGCGACGATGAAGTTGAGGTTCATCGCGCCCGAGAAGAACTTGACGACCTCCTCGAGGTTGGCCTGGCGAAAGTCGATCGTGACCTTGACGTTGCCCGGCGTGCGCCGGGCCCGGTAGCTGGGATCGAAGTTCGGCGGCAGGTTGAACGTCTCGCTTGACGAGGCATTCTCCGGCGTGATCACCTGGCGCTGCGTGCCCGTGCGCGCCGGCGGCGTCGTCGTCGTGCCTCGTGGCGGCGGCGTCGGCTCGTCTTGCTCCTCGCCACCGCGGTTGATCACGCCCGGACGCTCCGTGCTGGCGTCCTGGGCAAAGACCATCGGCGCGGCAAGGCTCGTCGTGGCGCCCACGAGCGCTGCCAGAAGAGCGCTCAGCGCTCGCCTGTGTCCGCTTCTATGGGGCGTCTTGGCCATCGTGAGTCCTACGTTCGTATTGGAATGGGGCAACTGCATGAACCACCCGTGTGTGTCGGTCAGGATAGAAGGGAGAAATAATTTCAACGGATGTCGTACTCGATCTTCTCTTTCTTGCCGCGGCGCTCGACTTCGATCGTCACGTTCTTCTCACGGCGCATCTGCTCGAGCATCTCCATCGCCTTGCGCTGGTTGTCGAGCGGCACACCGTTGACCGAATGAATGACATCTCCGCTGCGGATTCCGAGCTGCGAGTAGACGCTGTTGGGCGAGATACCGACCAGCCTTAAGCCTGCCTTCTCGCCGTCTTTGTAGTTGGGCATGATGCGAGCCTGACGCGCGAGCGCCTCAGGATTGGACAGCTCCTGGTCGATCGCGGCGCGATTGACCGTGTACTTGTTCTCGCTGACCTGTTGCACGGCGTTGCCAGCGCCGGCGCCGACGCCAGCGCCATTTTGGGCCGCGATCGAGGGCTGCTGTGAGCGCTGTACGCGCTGTGCGGCGGCCTGCGGATCGGCGCCGGTGATCGGCACCCGCGCGTTTGGCGAAGGATTGCCCCCAAGGGTGTTCTCCATGCGAATGAACTCCAGGCGGCTGTTGCGCCTCAAGATCACGCGGTCGCGGTGAATCTCCAAAATCTCGGCATCCTCGGGGATGATGTCACCCACACGCGTGACGTGGGTCTGCTGGGTGCGGTTGTCCATCAAGAGCGCCATCGACCATTGCGGCTGCCTGGCGACCATGCAGCCGAGCAACTTGACGTTGAGATCGCTTTGCACGGGCACGTCCGAGACGATCATCGGCTCGCTGACCATCGGCGCACCAACGCAAATGCCATTTTGGCAATCCTCGCCCTCAGCGCATCCATCGGGACATCCCAGCTCGACCACCGGCGCAATGCAGCCAAACAGGCAGCGTCCCGCAATCTCTGAGGACCAATCGGCCTTGGCCAGCCCTTCGTCGATCACCGGCCCACCGGACTTACCCAGGCTGGGCAGCTCAGGAACCGTGTAGGGAGCAAGCTGGCTGGCCAAGAAGTTGTTGGCGATCAGCGCCAACAACAGGGAGCCAAAACCAATCAGCCCGAGGTACACAGCCCAGTTGTACTTACGAAAGAAATTTTCCATAGCAACACTCGTTGGTCCCGAGGTGAACGCTCAAATCATGCGGCCAAAGACTGGCACATCACTCATAACTGCAAATTGCTTGCCAGCTCGCTTATCGACTTCCTCGCGAACGAGCCACACGCTGTTTTCCAAGGCATCCTCCAGCCGGTTTCATCGAGCGTAAAACGTCGAAACTACGCGGTCGGACAAGGCGATGCGGCCATTCTTGGTGTCGGTGTGCAACGCTGTGTCGGCAGGGCAAAACTCTATCGAGCCGGGGGATATTTCATCGGCACCCGCATTGCAAGGCGCGACTTCGACGCCGCCCTTTTGACAATTTGTCATTTTGGCCGCGCCCGCACCGATTCGGCCTGACATTTTGTCAACGCGGCTCGGCGGTCAGATTTTGCGGTAGATCGTGCGCGTGGCGATGCCCAGCAGTTTGGCGGCGAGCTTCTTGTCGCCGCCGGTCATCTTGAGGGTCTCGTGGAGCACGCGGCGCTCGATCTCCTCGAGCGAGGTGCCCAGCGGAATCGTGATGTGGCGCGTCTCGACGGGGCGCGCAACGACGTGCTCGGGCAGGTCGTCGACGTTGACCAGGCCGTCTTTGTCGAGCACGACGGCGCGCTCAATGACGTTCTCGAGCTCGCGCACGTTGCCGGGCCAGCGGTAGGCCGAGAGGGCCTCGAGGGCCTCGCGGCTGAAACCGCGGATGTCGCGGCCGTTCTTCTCGCGAAAGCCGCGCAAAAAGTGCTCGGCCAAAAGCGGGACGTCTTCGAGACGGTGGCGAAGCGGCGGAACTTTGATCTCGACGACGTTGAGCCGGTAGTAGAGATCGTCGCGAAAAGTGCCGGCGCGCATCTCCTCGTCGAGATCCTTGTGGGTGGCTGTGACGATGCGCACGTCGACGCGCACGGGCTTGTTCGAGCCCAGACGCTCGAACTCGCCCTCCTGCAAGACGCGCAAGAGCTTGACCTGCACGTGCGGGGAGAGCTCGCCAATCTCGTCGAGAAACAAGGTGCCGCCATCGGCGGCTTCGAAGCGGCCGATCTTGCGCTGGTTGGCGCCGGTGAAGGCGCCCTTCTCGTAGCCGAACAGCTCGCTCTCGAGGATCGACTCGGGCAGGGCCGCGCAGTTGACGGCCACAAAGGGTCGCGTGGCGCGCTCGCTTTGCTGGTAGATCATCTGAGCGAAGAGCTCTTTTCCCGTGCCGGACTCGCCGGTCAAGAGCACGGTGGCGTCGCTGGCGGCCACCTGGCGCACCAGCGAGAGGGCCTCACGAAGCGGCGGCGACTGGCCGATGATGTTGCGCTCGTGGCGCAAATCGGCGAGCTGGGCCTTGAGCACGCGGTTCTCGGCGACGAGCGCCTGGCGCTCGAGCGCCTGGTGGGCGGCCTTCAAGATCGTGGCGCGCTTGATCGGCTTGGAGACAAAATCGTAGGCGCCCTCTTTCATGCCCTGCACGGCCAGCTCGACGGTGCCAAAGGCCGTCATCAAGATCACCTCGGCCTCGGGCTGCAAGGTCTGCACGAGCTTGAGCAGATCCATGCCATCGATGTCGGGCATCATCAGATCGGTGATCACCAGGTTGAAGGCGCCTGTGCGCAGCAGGTCAAGGGCCTGCTGGCCGCCCTCGGCCGTGGCCACCTCATAGCCTTCCTTGATGAAAAGGCGCTCGAGCGTCTTGAGATGAGCCGTCTCGTCGTCGACGAGCAGCAGGCGCGCTTTGAGTGATGTTTTCATGGTATTGATCCGCTGCCGAATCCGATTGAACGTTGAAACACGGGCCAAAGTGGGCTAGAACGAGCAGGGTTGTCAACACTTTAGAGTAGTAGAATGGCGAAGGTCATTTACGCGGACGCGGGGGGTATTCAACGGGTGCATGAGTTGGGTGCCTTGACCACCATTGGTCGGCATCCCGACCAGCACATCCAGATCCTCGATCGCGTGGTCTCCAAAGAACACGCCGTGATCGAGCGTGGGCTCGATGGCAGCTTCGCGCTCGTCGACGGTGGCAGCCGCAACGGCACCTTCGTCAACGGCGCCGCGATCGCAGGCCGCCGCCACCTCAACGACGGCGACACGGTCAGCATCGGCTCGACCACGCTGCTCTTTCAGGTCAATACCGCGCCCGAGCAGGCCCAGGTTCAAAACCGTGTCACGATCCACTCCGACGACCTCGAATCTCATATCCGCAGCCGCGTCGCCCAGGATCAGGATGCGCGCTTCCAGCCGGAGGCCAAGATCGTCGACGTGGCCACGCTGCGGCGCGACTACGAGAAGCTGCGCATCGCCCATGAGCTGGGCCAGTCGATCGGCGTTGAGACCGATCTCGACATCCTGCTCGAAAAGATTTTGGAGAAGGCCTTCGAGATCTTTCCGGCCGACCACGGCGTGATCCTGCTGCGCATCGAGGGCACCGACCGGCTCATCCCGATGGTCGTGCGCTCGCGTGACCAGAGCGCGAAGGTGGGCGACGTGCGCATCTCCAAGACGATCTTGAATGAGGTGATCGAGGAGAAGCAGGCCGTGCTCTCCTCGGATGCCATGATGGACTCGCGCTTCTCGGGCAGCCACTCGATTATCTTGGGCAACATCCGCAGCACGATGAGCGTGCCGCTGCTTCATGAAGCGCGCATCCTGGGCGTGATCCACCTCGACTCCAAGGTCGCCAGCGGGGCCTTCACCGAAAAAGACTTGCAGATCTTGACCGGCTTTGCGCGCCAGGCGGCCATGCTCATCGAGCATCACAGCCTGATCAAAAAGATGGAGCAAGAGATCGTCGTGCGCGAGAAGCTCCACCGACTGCTCTCGCCGCAGCTCGTCGAGGAGGTCGTCAGCGGTCGCCTCGAACTCAAGAAGGGCGGCGAGACGCGCCAGGCCACGGTGATGTTCGCCGACATTCGAAACTTTACCTCGTTCAGCGAGCGCAACACCCCACAAGGTGTGGTCGACATGCTCAACGAGTATTTCGAGCTGATGGTCGACGTGATCTTCAAGTACGAAGGCACGCTCGATAAGTTCATCGGCGACGAAATCATGGCGATCTGGGGCGCGCCGATTGCCCACCCGGACGACACCGAGCGCGCCGTGCGCTGCGCCGTCGAGATGCAACAGATGCTCAAGAAGTTCAACGCCGGGCGATCCGAGGAGGACACGCTTCGCATCGGCATCGGGCTCAACAGCGGCGAGGTCGTCGCCGGCTACATGGGCTCGACCAAGAGCATGAACTACACGGTCATGGGCGACACGGTGAACACCACGAGCCGGATCTGCTCGGCTGCCGGCCCGGGCGACGTGCTGATCGGCCAGAACACTTTTGACCAGGTCGCCAATCTGATCATCACCGAGAAGCTGCCCCCCACCAAACTCAAGGGCAAAGCCGAGCACGTCGACATCTACCGCATCCAGGGCATGCGAAAGCGCGACATCCACCCCACGCTTCGCAACTCGACCTGAGCGTTTTGCCCACTACAGGGTCACGCCGCCGTCGACGTCGATGCAGCGGCCCGTGAAGTATTCACACTCCACGATGAACTTGATCGCCTGATAGATCTCCACGGGCGCTCCCACGCGGCGAAGCGGCACACGGCTCACCATCGCTTCGAGCACCTCCGGGCGCATGGCTTGCAAAATCGGCGTATCGATAAAGCCCGGAGCCACCGCGCCCACGCGAATGCCGTAGCGCGCGAGCTCCTCGCCCCACAGCTTGGTGTCGGCGACGAGCCCGGCCTTGGCCGCCGAGTAGTTGGACTGGCCCTGGTTGCCGTGGCGCGAGACCGAACTGATGTTGATGATCACCCCGGGCGTGGTGTTGTGCTCGACCATATGGGCGGCGACCTCGCGGGTACACAAGAAGGGCCCGGTGAGATCGACGTCGATCACGGCCTGCCAATCGGCGAGGCTCATGCGAAGCACCTTACCGGTGGTGCGATCGCGTTTGACGAGCAGGCCATCTTTGAAGATCCCGGCGTTGTTGATCAGGGCGTTGACCTGGCCAAAGGCGTTTGCGCAGGCCTCGACACAGGCCTTGACGTCGTCCTCGCGGCTGACGTTGCCGGTAAAGGTGGCGACGCGCCCCGGCAGGTCTTGGGTCTCCTCGCCAAGACTTGCGAGCTGTTGCTCGTTCATGTCAAAGGCGAGCACGTCGGCGCCCGCGCGGGCAAGCTCGATGACGAATGTGCGTCCCATGCCGTTTGCACCGCCGGTGACAATGACCTTGAGTTCTTCGATTTTCATGACTTTGCGCTCCTCGCCCTTGCGCTTCGCTGGGGCTTTTGGTTAACGTCTGTGCCCGCGGCGCCAGAAAACGGCGTGGCGAGCATCCTTCAGCCTGTGATTTACGGCACCTATACTTCGTTGAGTGTGACCTATCATGACCAAGCCAACGTTCAAAGACATCAAGGCCCAGGCCGAAGAAATCTACCAGTTGTATGACGCGCGCTTTGCCGGCAAAGCGCGCGCCACACGCGATATCGAGCTGCTCGACGATCTCCTGGGGCGGCTGGGGCGCCTGATCGACGATGGCCGCACGCTGCTCAACGGCTCACGCGATCCGGCGCTGATGTCGGTGCTCGAGATGGCCACGAGCAACCTCGAGGTCTACGAGACCGAGCGCAAGGCGATCGTCTTGGCCCACGAGCGCGGACCGACCTCGGCCGAGTCCAGCCGGCTTGTCAGCATCGCCAACCTCACCTTTGGCAAATACCATCGCCACTATGCGGGCAAAGAGCGTCGCACCCGTGATCTGGGACTGATGGACGAGATCATCGCAGATCTGGAGAACATCCACGAGCAGCTCGGCCGCCATCGCTTCGCCGAGCCCGAGGAGGTTGGAGCCAACCTGGCCATTATCGTCCAAAACCTGGGTCTGTACCGAACCGAGCGTGAGCATATTGCCGAGTCGCGCCGCTCGGGCACCCATGCCGAGCAAGCCGACGCGCTCGCGACCTTGGCCAATGAACAGTTCAAGATCTACCGAGAGCAGTTCGCCGGCAAGGGACGCCCCTCGAGGCGCCCTGCCCTGCTCGAGCGCGTCAACGCCCAGCTCGAGGAGATCCACAAGGAGATGCGCCGGCTGGCCGACCGAGGCTATGATTCCGATTCCAACAAACGAAACATGGGCATCGTGCGCCAGAACCTCGAGATGTATCGCGGCGAGATCGCCGAGATCAAGAAGCTGCGCGCCACGATCGCCAGCGACGATCTCGTGGGCAACCTCGGCGGCGCCGCCAATGACGTCATGGCCCAGTATCGCGAGAACTTCGCCGGCAAGGATCGGCGCAGCCGCGATCTCGAGCTGTTGAGCAGCCTTTGCGACATGATGGGCGAGTTGGCTCGCCAGATGGACGACCTCGAGCAAGTTGGCGCAACGCCGGCCAACACCAAGAACCTGGCGATCGTCATGGACACGCTCTCGATGTACGAATCCGAGTACCGCCACATCGAGGAGGCCAAGGCGCTCTGATCGCAGGCCCCAGAATTTTCGTTTCTATTTGATAGCGTCGCCGGTGCGCCTAGATCCAAGATGATCGCACGCTCCAGGCGCCACCACCTCCATCAAATCACCGAATTTCTCATCGATCATGCCGCCCAACAGCGCACTTCAAAGCCACTTGCCGGCTCTGCTGGCCTCGAGCACGCAGCCCGATCGACTGCAGACGCAGTTTGACGCCTTTTGCGAGCTGGTCGAGCGCGAAGGCGTGGCCTCAAGCGATGTGCTCGAGACCATCGAGATCTGCAAGCGTTCGGTGGAACCCGAGGAGCTGTTGCACTGTGTGCTCAACCTGGCGCAAAACGCCGAGGGCCGCTCGAGCTTGAGCGTGGCCGGCGTGCTGCCGGTGTTCGTGACGCTGGCCTCACAGGGCAGCTATCCGGCGCGAGCGCTGCTTCGCCATCCCGACGATCTGATCTACTTGGCGACCAACGCGCGCCACGACCTGTCCTGGGGCGTCGAGGCGATGGTCACGATCTTGCTCAAGGACATCGAGCAAAGCAGCGAGCCTGGCGAGCCGCGAAAGGATGTCGTGGCGCGCGCGCTTCGCCGCTTCAAGCGCCGCGAGTCGCTTCGCATCTACCTGCGCGAGGTCGAAGGTTTGGCCTCGGTGCGCCAGACCACGGCCGAGATCGCCGATCTGGCCCAGGCCTGTCTGGAGGTCGCCGTGGTTGAAGGCGCCGCCGATCTGGGCGATGCCTCCCTGGCCAACGATTTCTGTGTGCTGGGCATGGGCAAGCTCGGCGGGCGCGAGCTCAACTACAGCTCCGACGTCGATTTGATCTACATCTGCACCGATACGGTCACCGACGACGCCACGCGTCGGCGCCAGATCGACGCGCTGGCTCGCTGGGTCACGGCCGCGCTCGATGCGGCGACCGCCGACGGATACGTCTTTCGCGTCGACCTTCGCCTGCGCCCCGAGGGCGATCTAGGCCCGCTGGTTCAGCCCGTCAGCGCCATGATCTCCTACTATCTTCAATGGGGTCGGACCTGGGAGCGAAGCGCCATGCTCAAGGCGCGCGCCGTGGCTGGCGACCCGGCGATCGGCGCCGCCCTCACCCAGGCGCTCGAGCCCTTCTTGTTTCGAAAGTATCTGGACTATGCGGTCATTGACGATCTGCGCTCGATGAAACAGATGGTCAATGACAACGCTCAGCTCTCGGCGATCGTCGGGCTGCCCGAGC
>JACCWM010000179.1 GCA_013697635.1 Lujinxingiaceae bacterium
TCCATCGCCCGGTAGAGCTGCTGCACCTCGACACTCGGCAAACCCGGGATGAAGGCGCGCTCCTTCACCCACGCCTCGGCGGCGAGCTTGCTGCCGGGATCGAGCGCGCGGTGCGCGACCAACGCGAACAGCACCCGCTCGATCGGCGCGGCGAAGCCACGGACAACGAGCGACTTCGATAGCGCCCGCTTGATACCGAGCCGCTCCCAGATGGCGTCGAGCACGAACGCGCCGCCGTACGACTTGGCGCCGAGGAACTCGAACGGCATCTCCAGACCCGCGCTCTCGCGAACGCTTTGCGCGACGTCGGGATCCACGAACCGCAAGATGCTCTGCGCCAAACGCTCGAGCGCCGCCAAGTCCAACTCGCTCTTGCGCCCGAAGCCGTACAGGACACGCGTCTTGCTGCGACCCTCGACCCACTCGTTATGAACAAGTTGCACGTACTCGATGCCGTTCGCGGTGACGGTACGCATGAACACTGTACCAGCAGCATATCAAGCACCCCGAGTGCTGGTCAAGCACAACGGGCGACCCCGTGTAACTAGGGCTTTTCGCGTTTCCCTAGCTCAACGCACTCGAAACCCGCGACAGACACGCATCAGCCTTCCCGCTTGTGACCATCAGCTGTTGAACTCGGGTCGGCAACGACACCCCCACCTGCTTCGCGATGCGCGTGTTCGCAACCCCCTCGGCGGCGAGCAGCACGATCCGAGCGCGCGTCACCGCCCGCTGCTCGCTCGTGCCGGCGCGCACGATCGCCCGCAACGCCAGAAGCTCAGCCTCGCCGATCTCAAGTGGTGGTGCCGCGTGTGCGCCCATGAGATGCACCGTACAGCATCCCACCCATAGACTCAAGAGAATAACGACGCGTTACACTAGCTACCCATGGACGCCGCTGAGGAATGAGCCGTCATCACGCTCGAGCGCCAACGCGACCACCTCATCGAGGGGCAAGTGGCGCCCTAGCGTCCACTCCCTGGAGAAGGTCTTTTCATCGAGCTTGGCACGAAGGGTAGCCACATGATGCTCGTACACCAGGCGAATACCCTCCGACGCGAATTGCTGTATCCCTCTTGCCTCGCGTAATGCCTCCGCCGCGCTAAAGAGGCGCGCGGCCTTCTCCGCTTCTCCTATCATTGCGGCGCTACAGGCAAGTCCTTTGAGCGCGTAGGCAGTAGCCAAGGTAATTCGTATCCTATGAGCGAGGGTAAGGCTTTCGCGGAACAACTCTTCAGCCCGCGCATAGTTCCCCTGAAAGAGCATCATCAAGCCCTGAATATTCAGATTGGTTGTGAGGTAAAAGAAGTCTCCGTTGGTGCGCAGCATCGCCTCGCCTTCCTTAAGGTGCGCGGCTGCGGCGGGGAAATTCCCTTCACGAAGCTCCACCTGCGCCAGGCCACTGAGCACTAGACCGTCTTGCTCTTGGCTGAGGGCGAGGACTTCGGCAAAGTGATGTCTTGCTCTAGCGTACGCTGCTTGGCTGAGGGCCACGTAGCCGTAAAGACCGTGGGTGAAGGTTTTCAACCTGAGAGTCATGCTATCTGTAAGCTTCAGGCTTTCCTCGAGCAGGCTAGAGGCTCGCTCCATGTCACCGCGCTGGTAAAGCAAGAGGGCCAGGGTGACAAGGCCTTGGGCTCTTGCCTCCTCGCTCAATGATTCACCCATAGCCAGCGCCCTCTCCATCCAGTTCTGCCCCTCGGTTAGGTGCCCACGAACCCACCAGTAGCGCCACAGCGCCCAGCCGATGTGAATGACCTTGTCAGCTTGAGCCTTGTCAAGATACCAGCCGAGGGCAACTCGCAGGTTGTCGTGCTCGCGTTCCAAGCGTTCCAGCCAGCTAGCCTGCTCCGCATGCACCAGCTCGGGAGCGGCCTCCTCGACAAGCGCCTGATAATACGCCGCGTGCCGGTCGTGAAGCGAGGCTTCCTCACCACTCTCTTTGAGCCGCTCGAGCCCGTACTCGCGCAGAGTCTCGAGCATCCAAAAGCGCACCTCGCCGCTACTGTCCTCGCGCCTCAAGAGGCTCTTGTCGACCAGCCGCGTCACGCCCTCGAAGGCGTCCAGGTTTAGTGGGCTTGGCGCCGCGCACACCTCCTCCGCCGCCTCTAGGCTAAAGCTGCCGACAAACACCGCCAGCCGCGCAAAAAGCACCTGCACGTCAGGCTCTAAAAGCTCATAGCTCCAGGCGATTGTGTTGCGCAGTGTTTGCTGGTGCGCTGGCAGGTCACGGGCGCCTCCCGTCAAGAATTTTAGCCGGTCTCTAAGGCGGATTAAGAGCGCCTCTAAAGACATGAACTTGACCCGCGCCGCGGCCAGCTCAATCGCCAAGGGAAGACCGTCTAAGCGAACGCAGACGGTGGCGGTGGCGGCGGCATTTTCACCCGTAAGCCTAAAGTCAGGTTTCACTGCTTTGGCGCGCTCATAGAAGAGCGCCACCGCCGGATACGCTAGCAGCGCTTCAGGTCCAGGGATATGCCTTAAGTCCGGAACGGCAAGAGGGGGAACTTCAAGCTCATGTTCGCCCCGCAGATTGAGCACCGCCCGGCTGGTGGCGATGACCTTGAGCTCCGGACAGCTCGCCAGCAGCTCGCTCACCACGGGCGCCGCTTCAGGGAGGTGCTCGAGGTTATCTAAAAGCAAGAGCATCTTCTTGTCGCGCAGGCTGGCCTTGATAGTTTCAAAGAGTGCCTGTGCTGAAGCTTCGCGCACGCTGAGCGCCTGGGCAATCATGGCTAGGACCAGATCAGGATCGCCAATAGAAGCCAGGGGGACGAAAAAGACGCCGTCGGGAAACGCTTCAAGCGCTTCTCTTGCCGCTTGTAAGGCTAGACTTGTCTTGCCGACGCCCCCGGCGCCAATCAGGGTCAAGAGCCGACAGTTGGGCGCAGAGAGAAGTTCAGAAACCCGCGCCAGTTCCTCATGCCGACCGAGGAGCGCCGTAGGCAAGAGCGGCAGGTTATGGCGCGGCGGGCGCAGCGTAGCTATCTCGCCCGTCTGGATTTTCTGAAAGAGCTCGGCCGTCTCCGTGGAGGGATCGAGCCCCATCTCGTCGGCGAGCACACGACAGCACGTTTTGTACTGAGCCAAAGCGGCGTCCTTTTGGCCGCTTCTGGCAAGCATGAGCATGAGCTGGCGGTGGGCGTCCTCGCGCCAGGGCTCAAAGCTCAGCAGCCGGTTTACATAGCCAATGCCAGCAGCATAGTCCTTGCGCTCGCTGTAATAGACGGCCAGGTTGTGCAGGGCCTGCAGCACCAGTTGCCTTAGCCTCTCCCGCTCTCCCGCCAGCCACTCCTCGAACTCTGGAGCATCGCGCACGTAAAAGCCTTCCAGGAGGTCGCCGCGATATAAGCTCACGGCCTCGCCAAGCGCTTTGGCGTCCGCTTCAGGCTGAAGCTTTGCCAGAAACACTTCGACATCTAGAAAATAAGCACTCTCGCGGTTGAAGGCCACGCTGTCCCGGCTGACGATGAGGTGCTCTGGCAAGGCGCCTTGCAGCTTGCTCAGCACGCCGCGCAGGTTGTTGCGGGCATCTTTGTCAAGAGACTCGCCCCACAACAAACTAGCCAACGCGGCGCGGCTGTGAGGGCGGCCGCTTAAGGCCAGATAACAAAGCAGCGCTTCGGCTTTGGCGTAGCGCAAGCCCGTAAGCGCCGTTCCATCAAGGGTAATATGTAAGCCCCCCAACAGCTCGAGTTTCAGTTCCCCAACCATCATCTCCCCAGCGTTAGCAAAGGCCAACATTTTGATAACGCTTTGCTAATGCTCGCTTCGCTAACGTCTTCCGAATGTAGCAGAAAGCGAGGCGCAAGGTGCTCAAGAACCCGCCCCCGTACCACAGCTATCTCCTGCGTTTTTGGAGAGAAAGCGGCTGGCGCTTCATGCTCGAGAACCCTCACACCGGCGAACGCAAGGGCTTTGGCAGCTTTGAAGCCCTAGTGGCCTTTTTACAAGAAGAGGTGATGGATGAAGAGGAGGCGCCCCGGTGACGCTCGCCGCCAGCAGGTCCAGAGCAGCTAGCGAGGAGGCATGAGCGCAAGCAGGAGCGGCAGCAGGTCAACCTTAGGTCACTTAGTCGAGGAGGACGGAGATGAAAGGAACATCCAGCGATAGCAGCAAGGCAAACGAGCACCCATTCACCTCAAAGGGAGGAAGAACATGACAGCAAGAAGGCATCTATCAACCAGGAGCGGCATATTGTGGCTGCTCCTTATCGGGCTCATGGTGAGCGCCTGTACTAGGCTGAGCGATACGCCCGCCGAGCTGGCGCCGGATGCGCTCCAGCTCCAGCAGGCCGCTACCAAAAATAGTGGCGCCCTCGTCTCCTGGGGAAACAACAGCAATGGTCAGGTCGGCAGCACGCCCACGGGAGACGACTTCATGGCCGTCGCCGCGGGACTCAACCACAGCGTGGCGCTGCGCTCCACCGGCACCCTCGTCTCCTGGGGACGCAACGACTATGGTCAGGTCGGCAGCACGCCCACGGGGGACGACTTCACGGCCGTCGCCGCGGGAGGCTACCACAGCCTGGCGCTCCGCTCCGACGGCACCCTCGTCTCCTGGGGACGCGACACCGCGGATCAGGTCGGCAGCACGCCCAAGGGAGGCGGCTTCATGGCCGTCGCCGCGGGAGGCTTCTACAGCGTGGCGCTGCGCACCGACGGCACCCTCGTCTCCTGGGGAAGCGACTTCTCTGGTCAGGTCAGCAGCACGCCCACGGGGAAGGACTTCATAGCCGTCGCCGCGGGATCCATCCACAGCCTGGCGCTCCGCACCGACGGCACCCTCGTCTCCTGGGGACGCAACAGCGAGGGTCAGGTCAGCACCACGCCCACGGGGAACGACTTCATAGCCGTCGCCGGGGGACTTTACCACAGCGTAGCGCTCCGCACCGACGGCACCCTCGTCTCCTGGGGAAGCGACTTCTCTGGTCAGGTCAGCAGCACGCCCACGGGGAACGACTTCACGGCCGTCGCCGCGGGAGGCTTCAACAGCGTGGCGCTCCGCTCCAACGGCACCATCGTCTCCTGGGGAAACGACTTCTTTGGTCAGGTTAGGAGCACGCCCACGGGGAACGACTTCATAGCCGTTGCCGCGGGAGGCGACCACAGCGTGGCGATCCAAGCATCGCCCACCACCGACGACACCCCGCCGACCATCACCCTCACCACCCCCGCCGACGGCGCCACTTACCTCTTGAATCAGCTTGTCCACGCCGACTACAGCTGCGCAGATGAAGAGGGCGGCTCCGGTCTTGCCTCTTGCGTAGGCGACGTGGCTAGTGGCGCGGCCATCGATACTAGCTCGGTTGGCGCCAAGAACTTTACCGTAGAGACTGAAGACAACGCTGGCAACAGCGACTCGCTCACCCACGACTACACCGTCGTCTACGACTTCGAGGGCTTCTTCAATCCCATCCAAAACCTCCCAACGCTGAACGTCGCCAGGGCCGGCGGCGCCATTCCGGTGAAGTTCAGCCTAAGCGGCGACCACGGCCTCGCCATCTTCGCTAGCGGCTCGCCGAGTTCACAGGAAACCGCTTGCGAGACCTCGGTTCCGCAGGACACCGTGACCGAGACGCTCACGGCGGGCAGCAGCAGCCTCTCCTACGACGCCGCCACGGACACCTACACCTACGTCTGGAAAACCGAGAAGAGCTGGGGGAACAGTTGCCGCACGCTGACGGTGAAGCTGATCGACGGCAGCGAGCACGTCGCCAGCTTCAGGTTCAACAAGTAGTCAACAAGTAAGGCTAAAGGTCTCGAGCTCCACTTCGGTAGGGCTCGAGCTTTGGTTTCGGGTGGGCTCGAGGTGTGTTTTTGATTGGGGCTCAAGCTCGAAGGTTGGCTGCACACCCCACGATTTCCTGTTCCGTCGCTTGAGATATGGCTATGGAGCTCTATGAGCTGGTCACCCAGACGAAGGTGCTGGAGCGCCGCCTGACGCTTTTCGAGGAGAAGTGCGGGGTGCTCAGCGAAGACTTCTATGCCGCGCTCATGTCAGGAAAGCTAGCGCGCTATGACGAGTTCGACGAAACGCGCGCCGACTTTAGCCGCTGGAAGGGGACCTATGAGACTTGGCTGCGGCGTAAGGAAGCCTACCTCAACAAGCTCGGCGAGCGGAATCTGGCCGAGGCATTGTGCATTCAACCCAGCTATTGAGGCCTAGCCCGCTCACCTCGCGTAACAGCTACAGCCGCCTGGTGGCCGAGCTGCTTGACCGGCCTACGGTGGAGCGCTCGACCGTCGCGGTCTGGTCTGACAGCCCCTATACCGGTGTTTGACCGCTTGGCCTCGTATCCTCTTGAAACGCAGAACGAGCCAATAAATAAAAAAGCTTAAGGTAAGTAGCATCACTAGTACCAGCAGCGCTATTAAAGGTGATTGAAGTTGCTCTACTACTATGGTTCCTAGGAAGAAAGCAAGGGATCCGTAAGAGAGGGCTACAAGAATCGCTCCACAAAAAGAGTACAGAGTAAACAAGGGAAAATTGAGTGAGACAAGCCCACCCGCCAGAGGAACAAAACGGCCGACAAACGGAGTGAATCGTCCAAAGATTATAAACCTCGCCGTGTTCTTTTCGATAAGACGTGAAGCTGTCAGGCTGTAACCTTCAAGCCTTGGAAAATGCTTATGAAGCATGGATAAAAGCTGCTGACCGATGTACCTACCTAAACTATAATAACCAAAATCTGCTAAAAGCGAACCGGCTATGCAGGCCATGAAGATTAGAAAGGGATTAAGGCCGAAGGTGGCAGCTATTGCCACAGCAAGCACAAGAGCGCGAGGTATACCTGCATGACCCACTGCTGATGCAAGAAATACGACAAGGTATCCATATTGTTCAATTAGGGACTGAAAATATTCTTCCATCACCGTCGTGGATCGTCAACGGCTATGGGTGCGTCAAAAGTAGTCATCTGGATCAACCTCGTCGTTTCTTGTACCCTCACGGCCATAATCATAGCCGTAACCTCCAGCTTCCTCACCTCCAGGCCAGGACGGACTTCATCTTCTCCCAGACGTTCACTGCGCTCATAAGCTCGGTCCGCCACTTCATCCTCGCGCCTTTCAAACCAGTTCCAGATATGCAGCGACCAGATAGAAGTGGACCCTGGTTTTCGGACAGTGGGCATAGGTGGGAAGCGCTAGGCTTCGGTTCGACCAGGAGGCACGATGACCGTACGGCTGCTGTTGCCTCGAACGGATCTCTCACCAGACGTGGTCGAGGAGCTCCTTCGCGGCGCTCGCGCCGGCGTCGACTACGACGTCCTCGCCCGGAACGTGGGTTGCGTACTCTCAACGGTCTATCGCGTTCTCGGGGCACGAGGCGATCGCCCGGTTGATCGACGAGCGGCCGTACGCTTGACGCTGGGTGAGCGCGAGGAGATCCGCGTTGCTCTGGTAGCAGGAGCCTCGCTGCGCGCGATCGCTCGAAGGATCGCTCGGCACCCGGGCACGATCGCTCGTGAGGTGGCCAAGAATGGCGGCCGCGACCAGTATCGCGCCTACCGCGCTGAC
>JACCWM010000011.1 GCA_013697635.1 Lujinxingiaceae bacterium
GCCTCGTAGCCAAAGGAGCCGGCCATGCCGCAGCAGCCGGTGGGCAGCGTCTTGGTCTTGTAGCCGGCGCGTTTGAGCACGCGCTCGGTGGCGCCGAGGCCGACGATTGCCTTTTGGTGGCAGTGGCCGTGCAAGACCAGCTCGGGTTCGTCGCGGGAGAGCCAGCGCACATCGAAGCGGTCGCGGCTCTGGGCGTCGTCGACGAACTCCTCAAAGAGCTGGCAGCGCTCGGCAAAGCGCAGGGCGGCGGCGCGCAGGTGCTCGTCGACCAGATCGGGCGTCTCGTCTCGAAAGGTCAACAGCGCGCTGGGCTCGAGGCCGACGACGCGGCGCTCGGGGTGAGCGTCGATAAGCCCTGAGAGCCGGGCGATGTTGCGGTTGGAGAGCAGCTTGGCGCGTTTGACCAGGCCCTTGGAGATCAGGGCGCGGCCGTCGTCGGCGATCGGTAAGATCTCGACGCTGTAGCCGGCGGCCTCGAGCACGCGCAGCGCGGACATCGCGATCTCCGGCTCGGTGTATTCGGTGAAGGGATCGACGTAGAGCCAGACCACCTCGGGGCTGCCGCCGGGCTCGGCCGTGCGCTCGCGGTGGGAGCGCAAGAGCTGGGTGAAGGTGCGCCCGGCGTAGGCGGGCAACTTGCGGTGCTCGGAGATGTTGAAGACCAGGCGCAGCATCCAGCGCGTGAGCAAAAAGCTCATCAAAGCGTTGGCAAGCCAGGGTATCATGCCGGCCAGCCGGCTAAGCGCGGCGTAGTAGCCAAACAAATAGGCCGACCAGGGCGTGCCGACGCGCTCGTAGTGGTGCTGGAGAAACTCGGCCTTCATCTTGGCCATGTCAACGTTGGCCGGGCACTCGCTCTTGCAGCCCTTGCAGGAGATGCACAGATCGAGGGCGGCGTGCAGCTCCTCACTCTCGAAGGCGCGCTGGGGGTCGGCGCCGGTCAGCAGCGTGCGAAAGACGTTGGCGCGCCCGCGTGTGGAGTCCTTCTCGTCGAGCGTGGCCATGTAGCTTGGGCACATCGTGCCGCCGGCCTCGGAGCGCTTTCTGCAGGCGCCGGCGCCGTTGCACTTCTCGGTGGCGCGCACCAGACCCATGTCACGCGACCAGTTGAAATAGGTGCGCACCTCGGGGGTGGGGCGGCCGGGCTCAAAGCGAAAGTCGGCGTCGATCGGTTTGGGGTCGACGATGATCCCGGGGTTGAAGATGTTTTGCGGGTCGAAGGCGGCCTTGACCTCGCGGTGCAGGTCCATGACGTCGCTGCCATAAAAGCGCTCGAGCAGAGGAGAGCGCACGCGCCCGTCGCCATGCTCGCCGCTGATCGCGCCGCGGTAGCGGCGCACCAGGTCGGCGACGTCCTCAGCGATGCCTTTGAAGCGCTTGACGTCTTCGACATCCTTCAAGTTGAGCTCGGGGCGAAGGTGCAGCTCGCCTACCGAGGCGTGGGCGTAGTAGACGCAGGCTGTGCCCCAGGCGTTCATGATCTCGGTGAAATCGCGGATGTAGTCGGGCAAAACGTCGACGGCCACGGCCGTGTCCTCGACCACGGTCACCGGTTTGACGTCGCCCTCGATGCCCATCAGGATGCCCAGCCCGGCCTTTCGCAAGTTCCAGACCGCGGCGTCGTGGGGCGGGCGCAAGATCGGGTAGGCGTAGCCAAAGTGTTCGGCCTCAAAGGCCGCGATCAACTTGGCCGCGGCCTGCTCGAGCTCCTCGTCGCTGTCGCGGAAGAACTCGACAGCGAGGATTGCCTCCGGATCGCCTTGCACCCAGCCGCGGTTTCGCTCCTGCTCGATGTTGTGGCGCGTCTGATCGAGGATGCGCTTGTCGATGAGCTCGACGGCGGCCGGGTTGTGGCGCACGGCCACGACCGTGGCGCGAAGCGAATCCTCCAGCGAGTTGAAGTGCACGCAGACGGCGAGTTTCTTGGTCGGCTTGGCGACGAGGTTGAGCTTGGCCTCGGTCATGATCGCCAGCGTGCCCTCGGTGCCGCACAAAAAGCGCGCCAGTGAGAAGGGCTGGCCGCCGGGCGTGTAGGGCGCGCGGTTGGCCAGATCGTCGAGCGGATAGCCGGTGTTTCGACGCAGCACGTCGGCGCGCGGATAACGCTCGAGGATCAGCTCGCGGTTGGCGTGAACGACGCGGTCGAGCACCTCGAGCGCCTGGCCCAGCCGGTCGCCGCGGCCGCGCTGCTCGCGAAAGGCCTGCTCGTCCCAATCGCCGAGCATCGCAAAGGAGCCATCGGAGAGCACCACCCCGAGCTCGAGCACGTGAGCCATCGTATTGCCGTACAAGATCGAGTGGGTGCCGCAGGAGTTGTTGCCGATCATGCCGGCGATCATGCAGCGGTTCGAGGTCGAGGTGTCCGGGCCAAAGTAGAGCCCGTGGCCGGCGAGCAGACGGTTCAAGTCGTCGAGGATCACGCCGGGCTGCACGCGCACCCAGCGCTCTTCGACGTTGAGTTCGAGCACCTGGTTCATGTGCCGGCCGGTGTCGACCACAAGCCCCTCGCCGACGCACTGGCCGGCCAGGCTGGTGCCGGCCGCGCGCGGCACCAGCGAGAAGCCGCCGAGCTGTGCCATGCGCACGATCGACTGCACGTCCTCGCGGCTCTTGGGAAAGGCCACACCCAGCGGCTCGGCCTGATAGACGGAGGCGTCCTGGGCATACAACATGCGCGAGAGCAGGTCGTGGTGCAGCTCACCGTCGATCTGTTGTGCGAGATCCCCGAGCGCGTTCTCGATGCGCACCACGTCCACTGCAACTGCCATACTCGTGTTCTCCATTTCAGACGCACAAAAGCCCACGTTGATAAACAACGTGGGCTTTGGAATCTGCCTTTGACCAGAAGCCAACGCGACAAAATTACATCGCGACGACCCAGACCTTCACGTGTGCGTAGACGCCGCTGGCGAGCTTAACGGGCACCTTGTAGATGCCCAGCTCGTCGAGGTTGGTCTCGAGCTCGACCTGGCGACGCTCGATGGCGTGACCCTCGGCGGAGAGCACGTCGGCGATCTCACGCTCGGTCACGGAGCCGTAGAGCGTATCGCCCTCGGCCACGCGCTTGGCGATCGTGATCGAGACGCCGTCGATCTTGGAGCGAATGCCCAGGGCAGCCTCGCGCTCCTTTTGCTTCTTGGTGTCGATGAGCGCGCGCTTGTGCTCGAGCTCCTTCTTGCGTGCCGCGCTTGCGGGCAGGGCAAGGCCCTTGGGGATGAGGTAGTTGCGTCCATAGCCTGCGGCTACTTCGACGACATCGCCCATCTCTCCCAAGTTTCGTACATCTTCGGTAAGGATGACTTCCATGGCTTATTCCTCCTCGTCGAGGACGGGGATGATCTCCTCAATGTCTTCCTCGACCGGGCGAGCGAGACGCTCCTCCGGAATGAGGTCATCTTCGATCTTGACCGTCATGTATTTGAGCACGGTGTCCAGAATGTTCAGGTTGCGCTCGATCTCGTTGACCGTATTGGGCGCGACCATATAGCGGTAGTAGTGATAGAGGCCGCGCTCGTAGCGACGTGCTTCACCCCGGTCACGAATCTCGTAGGCGAGCTTGCGCTGGCCCCAATCATCGAACTTGAGGAGATGACCGCCGGTCGACTCGATCACGCCCTCGACCCGGTTACGGATCTTGGTGATGTCCTCGTCGCCGACTTCTGGCCTCATAATGTAGATCGTTTCGTATTCGCGTTGTCTTTCAACTGGCATTTTCGAGTAACCTCTCGGTTTTTTGCCCCGTTTTCCAATGAACGGAGCGAGGTCTGTTGGTGCGCCAGGCGCTCTCCCATCGAGAGCGCCCAGGCCGGTGGTGCCGTTCTTTAGCGCTGTGCCGTCTCATCGGAGTCGGCAAATCCAGCGAGCGCCACCGCATCATCGGCCTGCACGTTCAGTGCAGCGCCTTCGACGTTGGCAGCGGGCTTGGTGTCTTCGATCTTCACACCCAGCTCGGGTTGCTCCTGGGCAGGGGCGACGAGCTCGGTGTCTTCGACCACGCGCTCGATCGCAACTTGTGCGGTCTCGGGCGCAGAGGCAACAGTATCTAGCGCAATGATGGGTGCGAGCACAAGGGCAACGACACTCATGAGCTTGATCAGGATGTTGAGCGAGGGACCGGAGGTGTCCTTGAAGGGGTCACCGACGGTGTCACCGGCAACGGCGGCCTTGTGCGCGTCGCTGCCCTTGCCGCCGTGATGGCCGGCCTCGATGTACTTCTTGGCGTTGTCCCAGGCGCCACCGGCGTTGGACATGAAGATCGCCATGGCCACACCCGAGGTGGTCACGCCGGCCAGAACGCCGCCGAGCACGACGGGATCCCAGAAGCCAGCGACGACAGCCACGGCGATCGCGAGCACGCCCGGGGCGATCATCTCTTTGAGCGCGGCCTGCGTCGAGATATCGACACACTTGGCGTATTCGGCCTTGGCCGTGCCCTCGAGCAGGCCCGGAATCTCGCGGAACTGACGACGCACTTCCTCGATCATGGCGCCGGCGCTGCGGCCGACGGCCTTCATCGTCAAGGCACCGAAGATAAACGGCATGATCGCGCCGATGAAGACGCCCATCATGACCTTGGGGTTGAGCAGGTCGATGCCGGGCAGGTTGGCCTGCTGGCTAAAGGCTGCAAAGAGCGCAAGCGCGGTCAAGGCGGCCGAACCGATGGCGAAACCCTTGCCGATGGCGGCCGTGGTGTTGCCGACCGAGTCGAGCTTGTCGGTACGCTCGCGAACCTCGGGGGGCAGGTGGGTCATCTCGGCGATACCGCCGGCGTTGTCCGCGATCGGGCCGAAGGCGTCGACAGCGAGCTGAATACCGGTGGTGGCGAGCATGCCGAGGGCGGCAAGGGCGATACCGTACAGGCCGCTGGCCGAGTAGGAGACGCCGATGGCCACAACGATCAGGATCACGGGAACAGCCGTCGAGATCATGCCCAGGCCAAGGCCTGCGATGATGTTGGGCGCGTAGCCCATCTCGCTCTCTTTGGCCAATTGTTGGACGGGACCGTAGTGGTCGCTGGTGTAGTACTCGGTGACCAGACCGATCAGCGTACCGGCGACGAGGCCGGCCAGGGTGGCCCAGAGCGGACCAAACTGCGAGTAGGCCACGCCGCCGACGGTCACGCCTTCGGCAGGAATCGCCCAGAAGACCAGTCCGGCCGTGGCGGCAGCGGTAAGAATCGCCGCCGAAATCGTGCCGATGTGCAGGGCCTTGCCCGGGTTGCCGCCTTCCTTGACGCGCACCAAGAAGGTGCAGAACACCGAGATCACGATGCCGACCGAGGCGATCATCAATGGCAGCAGCAGCGGCTTGTTGCCCACGTGCTCGCCAAGCGAGTTGGTGCTCACGGTCCAGGCAAGCGCGAGGACCATGGCGCCGATGATCGAGCCAACATAGGACTCAAAAAGGTCGGCGCCCATGCCTGCGACGTCGCCGACGTTGTCACCGACGTTGTCGGCGATCGTGGCCGGGTTGCGTGGGTCATCTTCGGGGATACCGGCTTCGACCTTGCCGACGAGGTCGGCGCCGACGTCGGCCGCCTTGGTGTAAATGCCGCCGCCGACGCGCGCGAACAGCGCGATCGAGCTGGCGCCGAGGCTAAAGCCGGTGACGATCGCGAGCATCGAGGCGATGCTCATCTCGTAGCTGTGCAGGGCCTCGGCGTTCATTGCGCTGATATCGGCCATCAGGTCGATGCCAAAGAACTGGGTGTAGCCGAGCATCAGGATGCCCAGGCCGAGCATGGCCAAGCCGACCACGCACATACCCATCACAGCGCCGCCGGAGAAGGCCACGTCGAGCGCCTTGGTCAAGCCGGTGCGCGCTGCATTGGTGGTGCGCACGTTGGCCGTGGTGGCCACGCGCATGCCGAAGTAGCCGGCAAGGCCCGAGCAGACCGCGCCGACCACAAAGGACAGGGCGACGAGCGCCATGTTGCTTGCGGTAATGACGCCGGCTCCGCCCTGCTGGTAGTAAAGAAAGCCGAGAACCGGAGCGACCAGGGCGACAAAAATCGCCAGAACGCGGTACTCCTTGGCCATGAAGGCCATCGCGCCTTCGCGAATGTAGCCCGAGATCTCTACCATCTCCGGGGTGCCTGGATCTTGCTTGCTTACCCAGGTGGAGCGCCAGAAAGCAAACGCCAGCGCGAAAAGTCCCGCGGCCGGTACGATGTACAGCAACCACTGTTCCACGGCTAATCTCCTACGTCTTCAAGTCGTCGATAAGGTTGGTAAATTACGCTTAATTCGTTCACAAAGTTGGGCCGCCAGGGCGCGCGGTCGCCGTTGTGTACTCTCTCGATGCCCCAAAGGCAACCGGAGAACGCTAGTTGTAACGATTTTGTGCGGCTTCCATGCCTTCAGCGAGCAAAGTTTCCAACGCATCGCAGGCCGTCTCGAGCATGGCATCGACACCGGGCTGCTCGTCGGGGCGAAAGCCTGCGAGCACGTGGGCGGTGACATTGCCGTGCTCTGGGCGTCCGATGCCCAGGCGCAGGCGCGAGAAATCCGGGTTTCCCAGCCGGGCGATGATGTCACGAAGGCCGTTGTGGCCGCCGTGACCGCCGCCGGCTTTGATGCGCAGCGTGGCGAGCGCCAGATCGAGCTCGTCGTGGGCGACGATGATATGCTGCGAGTCCAGATCGAAGAACTTGGCCGCCGGTGCCACCGCCTGGCCGGACAAGTTCATAAACGTCTGGGGCTCGAGCAAGACCAGGTCGTGGACGCCGACCGAGCCGGTGCCATAGCGACCATGAAACTTGGTCTGCGTCAAAGAAATCTGATGACGCCGGGCAAAGCGCTCGACGAGCCCAAAGCCAATGTTGTGGCGTGTGCCCTCGTATTTGGTGCCCGGATTGCCCAGGCCCACGATGAGATAGCGACTCACAAGATCTTCTCGACGCGATAAAACAGTAAAACCGAGCACGCCCTTCGAAGGACGTGCTCGGCTCAATTTTGAAGCGCTGGCTAAGAGGCCAGTGCTTTACTTCTTGCCCTTCTTTTTGGCCTTGGGATCCTCGGCTTTGACGGCAACCTTGCGCGGCATGATGATGCGTGCCATGGCAAAGTTGTCCTTGAAGCCGGGGGTGACGCCCGCGGGCCAGTTGACGTCGCTGGCCATGAAGACCGACTCGGGGCCGAGCTCGTTGACGTCGATCACGATCGACTCCGGGATGTCTCCCGGGCGACACTGGACCTTGATCTCGGGACGGACCAGGCGAAGCCGGCCACCCATGCGAACCCCCAGCGGGCGACCGATGCTCTCGACGGGCACGACCACGTCGACGAGCTCCTTCATGTCGACCACCATCAGGTCGGCATGAAGCAGCGTGCGCTTGATCGGGTCGACCTGGTAGTCGCGAAGCATGACGTTGTCGATCTGCTTGCCCGCGTCGAGCTTGATCGAGAAGACGGTGTTCTGGCGACGCTTGGTCGCAAGAATCTTGTCGAACTCGCTGGGGTTGATCGCAAGCGGCGTATTGGTGGTGTCGATTCCGTAGCAGACGGCCGGGATCAGCCCGTCGGCGCGAAGCCTGCGAGCAACACCTTTGCCAGTCTCACTGCGCGCCTGAGCATCCAGGGTGGGGTTTTGTTGCGCTTCCATTGTATTCCTCCATAGGGGCTTTGGGCGGCGTGCGCTGGCCTTGAAAGCCAAGCTCAGGTGCACGTACGGCCAAAACGTCGGTCCCGCGATCTTGTCGAACAAACGCGCAGATTTTCGGCTGTTGTTGCCAGAAATGCTGCGCGGTTTTGGGCCTGAGGCCCGCCGGTGCAGTTGGGGTGCCAGGATTCGAACCTGGGAATGCCGGGATCAAAACCCGGTGCCTTACCGCTTGGCGACACCCCAGAAGACACGTGCGTCTCTGAATCTGGAGAGCACAGAATTTGTGCCTCCAAAGTGGAGTGGCTAATTAGCACGCACCCTGACCACTGTCAAGCAACCACAAGGGCGATTGTCCGGTCAGAGTGCATGTCTTTGGGTCGCGCTTACTGGCAGACGCCAAATGACGCGCCAATATTTGTGCATGTCTGGCCAACAGCGCAGGTCGCTGCGCCGCCTACGACGCACATGTTCCTGCAGGTGGCCGCCTCAATCGTCGGTCCGACGCAGGCTTGAGCATCGTTGCACTGCGTAGGGTTGGTGCAGGCATCGCCCTCATTGGCCGCAGCGTTGTAGGGCTGGCACTGGTTGCCCACGTTGGTCAGCACACAGTTTTGGTTGTCGGGGCAATCATCATTGGGATACATGGCACAGCCATCCTCGATCGCGGCGCAAATACCGATTCGAAAATCGTCCTGGATAAAGCCCGCACACGATTCGTTGGTGCCGCACTGTGAGGGATCATTGCTGCCCGGCACACAAAACTTGTGGCAGCTCAGCTCCGTTGCCGAGGGCCCCACGCAGTTGAAGCCAAGCTGGCAGGGCGCGCCCTCGTTGCATGCAGCACCCTGGCCGCCGGGGCCCACCGGAGCACAAGCCGTGAGAGGTGCCGTCGCGCCAGGCGGCGTACCCATCACGCAGTTCTCGTTCACCGCGCAGCCCGTCTGGCACAACGCATCACAGGCCGAGCCAATGGGCGGCGAGAGGGGCTGACAACCCGTGTTGTTGTTCGGGTTGCTCGTGGCATCGTCCAAGTTGTCGACGTCATCACCACCGGCCACGTCATCATCGGTGCCTGGAAGGTTAACGTCCTGATCGCTTCGGGCGTCCGTCTCGTTGTTGGCGTTGTTGGAGCCCTTGCGGTCGTCGCCAGCACAGCCAAAAGTCAGTGCGACGAGCAGACCGATCAGCACAACGAAGAAGCTTCCTGAACCATTCCTTGGGGCGATTGCAGTCTTCAAGAACATGAGCGCTACCTTTTCAAATTTTTCGTCTGGTTAAACGGGCACCTGGCCCAGCAGTCCAGGCGTCACTCACAAAATCCACCGATACATACCGCCGCGCAGCTGTTCGAGCCTGCACAACACTCCTGGATGGCATTGCCGTTGGGGCATGCCTTGCGGCACAAGCCGGCGTGGCAACTCTCGCCGCTGCCGCACTCGTTGTTACGCGTACATCCTGGCCAACAGATTCCGACCGCGTTCGAGCCGTAAAAAAAGTACGGATCGCACACTGTCGCCTTACCATTGATGCTGCCATCAGGGAAGCGGACTCCCAGACAGTCGTTCAAGCCCGGACGACAATAAGCCAGGCAATAGTTGTGGCTGCCAAAGGGCATGCAGCGCACGGCGTCGTTGCACATGGCACCGGCGACATTGCACTGTTGGAAAGGCTCGAAGACGTGTTCGGGCTCGACGTTGGTGCTGCACACCCCCATGCGTGGCCACACCGTCTGGCAGAGTGCCTGCGTATTTTCTCCACAGTCGTACACCTCCGACCAGGGATCGCAAAGTTTTGAGCAGCGGCCATTGCCGCCGCCAGTCGCCCGACAGTAAAGATCTTGCTGGCATCTCTGGGCGCCATTGACCACGCAGGTGGCGCCTTCGCCAAGCGCGCCGCCAGCATAGCACAGTCCATAGGCGTTGTCGTACTGAAGGCAGCTTCCGGCGTTGTTGGCCGTGGTGCAGTGTGCGTGCGCGCTGCAGTCACTGAGGTAGCAGGCCAGGGCCGGGTCGGACGCGCTGCCTCCGTTTCGGCAATAATGGCCCTCGGCGCAGCTATCGGCGCGCCCGGCGCGCTCACAGCCGACCAGGCAGATGCCGCCGCCCCGTCCATCGGAGACGCAGCGGAAATCACCCTGTTCGACCTGGGCGCGATCGCAAGGCTGGGAAAGGGTGGTGCATGCCAGCAGCGGCGGCCCGGGGTCGACATCGGCCTGGCCAGCATCGTTTTGCACGGCGCCTGCGTCGGAGTCGGCATCGAGCTCAGCGTCGCGATCGATCACGGGATCGTCGACATCCTGCGCGTGGCCGACGTCGGGATCGCTGACGTTTCCGATGTTGTTGAACTCGTCGTTGTTAAAATTGTTCGTCGGCGGATCGGTGGGCCGTGCCGGAGGGGTAAGGGGCACCTCCGGCTCAACGCGCGCGGACTTGCAGACGCCCTGGGTCGTGTCGCAGCTCATCCCTTCGCTGCACTGCAGATCGCTTTGACACGCAGGACTGACGGGCGTCTCGCCCGAGGCGCAGCCCGCCCAAAAAGACGTGCAGCAAAGTAGAGCGAGTAGTGCCGTGTGGCCCCGCCGTAACCAAGTTCTTGAACCGTTCATCTTGCCAATATCTCAGTGATTTTCACTTCAGCATTCGAATCTGGGGCATTGTCTGCACAACACCTACATAAGTCAAATCATGGCCCGAATTGAGGCCCTGCTTCATGGTTGGGCCAGGCAGTAGCCGACATCGTTGGCCAAAGGCGCGCATCGAAAGCCCTGGGCGCAGGTGCTTCGATGGAAAACGCCCGCGGTGCTGCCACCGGTGTACTGACAGAACTGATAACACAGGGTCTGAGCGCCATTGATCGCGCAAATCGAGTCTTGCCCGCAGGCTTGGCCGGGATGCGCGCAGGGCTCACCGGGGCTGACCTGCTCGACGATCGGCGCGCAGTGGCCGACCTCGGCGCTGAAGGGATAATTGAACAAGCAGGTCTCACCATCGGCGCAGCGATGGGAGCTAGAGTCACCGTCGAACGGGTCACATTGCGCCGTGCACACCGGCGACAGGTTCGACTGGCCAAAGTAGGGCGAGAGCAGGGTCGAGACGAAGTCGAACTGCGTCGAGCGCGGGTAGAGACACTCCGAGCCCGGCACGCAATCGGAGGCAAAACAGCCCTGGCCGACGCCGATGTTGCCCGAGGCCGCGCAAAATGGCTGCTCCTGCTCGACAATCGGTGGTGCGTTGGCCGCTCCCGCGAGATCGTTGGTGAGCGATGCAACGGGCTTGCAACTGCCCAGCCCGGCTGGACAGGCAGCGCTGTCGGAGAGCTTAAGGTCAGGGCTGCAGGCCCAACCGCATGCGCCGACATTGAAGTCGTCCGTGTGCGTCAAGGGCTGGCAGGACTGGCCCTGGGCGCAGGAGAGTGTGGGATGTTGCGCATCGCCCGTGGCGCAGTAAGACGTGCACTTGCCACGCTGTCCGCTTGGCCCGTAGTGCGCCGCGCTGTTTCCGTACTCGAGGCAATACAAGCCTTCAGCGCACTCACCGTGGTTGAGCCACGGATTGCAAGCCTGGCCCGGCGTGAGAGCTCCAATCGGCGCGCAGAGATTTCGCCAAGCGTCGTTGGGCTGCGAGTACATCGGCCGACAGCCCATCGCATCGCCATCGCAGCGCCAGCGGCGGTAGTGATCGGGCCCGTCGCAGCGCTGCTGGCAATAACCAAAGACGGCGTTGCCCATATCGATGCAGCTCGTCGCCGGCTGCGTGTCGTCATTAAGGCGCGTAAAGCTGTTGAGAATCTGGGTGGCACCCAGGGCGTTGGCATCGTCGGTATCGATGCTGCCCCGCAGCAGCAACATCGCCACGGGGTCCTGGGCGACGAGCGCCAGATCCCGCTCGACGAAGAGCGCGTCATCGCCCGTGCGCCCTGCGCTCTGGGCGTCAAACACGTACAGATCGTAGCGGCCCGCCTCGAGTGTGCCGGCCTCGGTGGCTGCGCCCATCGTGAGGTTGCGGGCGAGCACCACGGCGTCGTCTTCGCCGCTGAGCGTTTGAGCATGCTCGATGGCCAAGACGTCAACCGCGCCCATGTCGACGATCGCGTGGCCAAGCGACACGCGCAGACGAATGGCGCCCATGGCCTCGAATGGTCCTGCCGCCAGCGAGAGCATCGCTGCGCTGCTCGGCGTGCTCGGCGTGCTCGGTAGCACGGCCCACAGGCGCGTCTCACCGGCGGCAAGCGTGGTGGTCCAATCGACCAGGGGAAAGTCCGTGGCCGCGGCGCCCGCGGCGCGAACGACGACGCGGTGGCTGCCGGGTGTCAAGCGCATGAATCCAGAGACGGCATTCGGGCCGCCCTCATAGGCCTGCTCGAATCCAAGGCCTGCGATCAGTGGGTTGGCGGCGTTGCCCAGGTAGATGTCGAGCGCGCCGTGCTCCTGGGCCAGGTGCACGAAGTTTGCAAAGGCGTCCAGTTCCTGGGGTTGGGGGCAGGTGGCGTCGCGCAGGGCCTGAGCGCGCTCGCCGATGCGCCCGTCCGCGCCGGTAGGGCCGACCGCCACGTTGCAAATCGGGTGACAGCGCGCATAGCTGGCCTGGCCGTCGCGCTCCTCATAGGCGACGCACAGCAGTCCGTCCTCGCACTCCTGCTCGCCAGGTACGCAGCGCGCATAGGCTGTGGCGTTGCCGGCCGGGCGGCAATAGCCCTCGTCGCTGTCCAACGGGTGGCAGCTTGCCAGGGCACCGCAGCCGCCAGCCTCAAAGGGCGTGCAGTCTTTGGCGCAAAAACCCGCGCCAGCGCCGCCCAGACTCGCGCCGACTCCCACGCAGCTGTCGTCGCCTCCACAGCCATCCGAGGTATGACAAAGCGTCTGACACTGGCCCTGGATGCAACCAAGGCCCAGGCCACAGGTGTTGGCAAGCTCGCCCTGGGAGAGCGCCTGGCGCACGTCCCCACAGGACTCGCCATGGCCACGACCGCCGGCCGGATAGCAGAAATTGGCGCCGTTGCCGAACTCGTAGCAGTTCGCTCCCTGCGCGCTGCAGATAGCCGCACCACTGACCGTGCCGCTGCACTCGGCATCGCGGCAGGCGTTTAGCCGACAGCGCCCCTGGATGCAGCGCTCACCCTCGGAGCACTGGGAGTGGCTCGAGCAGACGGAATCGGCGTTGCTCGAGAGCACGAAGCAGCCCGTGCCGCTTGGACACTCACCGCTGGCGCAAGTCGCCGAGCAGGTGCCGACCTCAAGGCCGCCCGCCCAACTGACGCAGGCGAGCGCGCCGGGCTGCTCCGCAAAAGGATTGCATTGCTGGCCCTCGCGCGTGCACGGCGCTTCGGTCCACGCGCATTGGGCCTCGAGACAGATCTGGCCCGGCAGGCATCCCGCGCACGCGTTGCCCGAGACGCACACCGCGTCGATGCAGGACTCGCCTACGGCGCAGTCGTCGCCGCAGGGGTCGGCCTCGCAGCCCGAGCAGGCTGCCAGGCCGAGGATCAAGGCCAGGCTCACGAGAAAACCACAAAAGTGGGCGATCCGTCTCGAGGTTACAGCTCTCATAATGCCTCTTTGAAAAAACGAGAGCCCGTCTTCCGTATTTGGGGGAAGACGGGCTCAGGTGTGCTTCACGAGCCTTGCAATGAGCAGCCGTAAAGCGGCTGCTCGGGCTCGAATATCAGGCGCCGCAGCGGCCCCATCCGGGCAGGATCTGGTTGCTGTTGTCGTCCTCCCAGGCGCGGCAAACCTCACCGCCCAGGCAGCCCGCGAGGGTATCAAAGTTGCAAACGCGCACACAAACGCCCTCGCCATCGCCGCCGTCGACGCAGAAGGCGTTGTCGCCGCAAAGCTTGCCGACGTCGGCGCGCGCGCAGCTCTGGTTGGCCGGTCGGCTCGGTCCGCTCTCGACGCAGTGACCAACACCACCGCTGAAGGTGGGACCAGGCATGACCGGCGAGCAGGCCATGTTGGCCGGGCAATCGGTGGTGCTGGGGGCTGGCTTGAATGCCTGGCACATCGGACGGCAGGTCGCCGTCTCACCCTGACGAAGCTCGTTGAAGGGCTCGACGAGAAGACCGTTGAAGGTCGGCACGGTCTTTGCGCACATGGCGCCCGGTACGCAGTTTTGCACGGTCGGCTGGCCGCAGTTGGCACCGACCGCTACCTCGCCCGAGCCATTGCATACGGCCAGGCCTTCGGTTGCATAGCAGGCCTTTTGATCAGCCGGGCAGCTCGCATCGGTGTAGTTCGTTCCGGGCTCGCAGCCGATACGGCACTCTCCCAGGTTGAGGAAGCCGCGAATCGGCGCGCAAATCTCATCGTCCGTGCAGCTAAGCGCGGCGTTGACCTGGGCGTTGGGCTCACAGTACGAGCGGCATGTGCCGCTGCCTGCGCCGTTGGTGTCGCAGGACAGTCCGTCGAGGCACTCGTTGGTCTCCTTGCAGGGGCCGCCCACTTCGCTCTGGCCGGACGGGAAGCACCACTGGCGCTCCGGTGAGCCTGGATTACAGGCGTTGGCGCCGCCGCCGCTGCAGGCACCGGTGCCGTAGTGGCTGTTGTCGGTGCAGTTCTCAAAGCAGATGCCCAGGCCCTGAATCGGGGCTTGTTGTCCGCCGAGCAAATCGATGCAGTTGCCCGAGAGCACACGCGCCGAAGCAGCCACGGAATGCGCGACGAACTCCAAGCGCAGATCCTGGTCGTCTTCGCTGTTGGCCGTTCCGATCAGGTAGATCGTCGCCACGTCGCCCGTGGTGACCTTGACGTCTTCGAACAAGACGATCTCGTTGCCCAGGGTGCGCTCGGTCGCCGGGAAGACGTAGACGTCGTAGCCAAGCGGCTCCGTGATCTCGGGATCCTGGTCGGTTTCGACGGCAACGAAGCTCGAGGCCTGCCCAAAGCTCAGCCCGTTAGCGAAGCGGCGATGATTGGCGACCAGATCGAAGCTCTCGCCGGCGCGCACGATGATCACGTCCACGACATCGGCGTCGGCCACGCCGTGAACCAGGCGAAGCTCGGTGGTGTCGCCAACGGCTGTCGGCGCCTGGCGAGGCTCGGCCACGGTCAAGATCTGAATCTTGACGTCTTCTTCGGAGTTCGGATCGGCGACCACGACCAGGTTGAGCGCCTCGTTACCCACGAGGGTGATGTTGTCCTCGAAGACTTTGACGCCATCAAGGTGCACCGAGACCGTATGGGTTCCGATAGCAAGCGTGAGGAAGTCGCCATTGTTGGCGAGCTCACCAAAGGCCAAACCTTCGGCCAGGGGCGCGCCGTTGAGGTGGATGTCGGCCGCGCCAATGCCTTCGGCCAGGTGCGCCAGACGCACGAACGACTGGGGCAAGGCGCCCGGGCAGGTCGCATCGCGCAGCTCCTTGGTGGCCAGCGTCGGGTTACAAAGTGGCAGGCAGCGCGCGTGGCCCGTGGTCACACCAAAACACCATGTGCCGCTTGGGCATTGGGTGGTGTCGCTGCTGGCATCGCACTTGGCATAGGGCTCGGCGCTGTTGTCGGCCTTGAGCAGGCACATGCCGTCGGTGTTCGAGATCGGCAGACAGCTCTTGTCGTCGGCGCAGTTCTGCTCGTCGATGTTGTAGGGATTGCATCGATCGCCACAGATGCCCGCGCCCTGAAACAAGTTGATGTCGTCGCCGATGCAGCCCTCGTCGCTCTTAGAGCAGGGGGTGTTCGCATTGCAGGGCTCGGCGCAAAAGGTCTTGAAGGTCGAGGTCTGGCTCAGATCGAGGATTGGGATGCGGCTGACGCAAACCAGGCCGCTCTTGCAAGGCTGAGCGCGCGCACACTCGTCGCCGAGTTGGCGGGTACCAGCAGGCACGCACAGGTTGGCGTAGTTTCGGTACGCGTCGGTCTCACGGCTGCAGGTCGAGCCGTTTGGAAACTTCGACGGATCGGCCTGAGCAATCTGGTCACACGTGGCCTGACCGTTCAACACACCCGCGCACTCCGAGGGACGGCAGGCCTTGCGGTCGATACAAATCGAGCCGGGCGTACAGGTATAGGAGACGGCGTTGCCGGCGCTCGAGCCGAGCACACAGGCTTCATAGCACTTGGGGCCGGCACCCATGTCGTGGCAGGCAAAACCGGGACGCTCGAGGCGATTGAGGTCACAGTTCTGACCGACGGCCGTGCACTGGCGAGGAAGCTCGATGCAGGCGCCTTCCTGGCACTCGCTACCAATCGGACAGCTATTGGTGGCGTCACACTGCTTGGCAACGCAGGCACTGCTGATGCAGACCCGCCCAGCCGCGCATTGGTCGTTGCCCGAGCAGCTCGTGCGCGTGACGCATTCAAAGTTGGAGGTGCACTGCTGGTGGCCCAGGCACTCGTCATCGGTGCGGCAATCCACGATCTCAAGCGCGCATTTGCCGTCAAGGCAGACGTTTCCTGCTTTGCAGTCTTGGTCGTTCGAGCAGCTAAGCTCGTCTTCCGGCCCACATGCTGACAAAAAGGCCAGACAAAGACTCAGAAAGCTAAATAACAGGAACCTGGGGAACGCGTGCGACATATCTCCTCCACAAAAACGCCAACTTAGGGCAAAAACTCAAGACTACAGCTGGCGAACCTTATTGAAAGGCCGGAACGGTGTCAATGAACACTTCCTGACCCGCATCTGGCCTCACACACACACGAACCGACGAATTTGCGCGGGCCAGCGCGCCAGACTGCTTGCGCCTTACACGCGCAAGGCATGCGAGACGATGTGCAATAAGCGTTCCGTAAGTTTTTGAACGGGGGCGGCTGAGGGCAGGGCGCGGACTTAGTGAAGCCCGAGGTGGGGGAAATCGCGCAACAGCTCACGGCCCTCGCTGTGGTGCGAGAGATGCGCTATCTGGGCCATTATGGCCGACTCCAGGCGCAAGCCTTGCTCGCCGAAGAGCTCGTCGCTGCCGCGGTAGGTCTCGTCGATCAGGGTGAGCATCTGCTTGAGCCGGCCGACGAGATAATTGGACGAAGCAAAAGAAAAGCTCGAGCCGTCGAGCATCGTGGCGCGCACTTGACGCTCATTCTTGGCCCGAGAGATCGCACGAAAATTGGCTACGAGCATCTGCCAATAGGTGCCCATGAGCTCGGCAAAGAGCGGTTGCAGGCTCGAGGCCTGGCGTGAGGGTTGATTGAGTGCGATCTCAATGTCCGGGGCGGGCAGGCGCATCGCGTCGAGGCGCTCGAGGTAATCGCGAAGGGCAGGGTAGGCCAGCATCCGCGCGCGCCCACTGGGGTCACGAAAGTATTGGCCCAGCGCGCCGTAAAGCGCGAAGTCGGCCACGCTGGGATAGCCCTCGAACAGGTACAACGGACCCTGGTTGAGCAGGACATCGAGCGCGTTTAAGAGGCGATCGCGTGAATTCTCCAACGTCACGGCGTTCGAGGCGCGAACGCCCATGTGCTCGATGCTCTTCTTGACCGCGCGTGAGCCCAGGCGCCCGGCCGCCGAGGAGAGGCCGGGCAGGTTGTGGGCCAATTCGTTGCCGATGATCCGTGAGACCTCGTCGCTATCGCTGCGGTTGGTCCAGCGAGAGTAGAGCACCCAGCGAACTACCCACTCGTCGGCGAAGTCCTCCAACAACCAGCAAAGCGCGGCGTGGTGGCTGTTTTGCGGTAGCATCGGGCGCGCGCTGAGGGCCATGACGTGCTGCGCGATGTGCGTCGAATCGCTCAACGCCCAATCGCCGTCACGCAGCATGGGCACCGCCGTGCGCCCGGTCAGCTTCTTGATCACCGTATAGCGATTGATCGCGTTTTGCGTGCTCAGCTTGCACGCCAGGCCGCTGTAACCGATCAGGGCCGAGACCTTGGCCGAATAGGGGCTGACGCTGTTTACGTACAAGGTGTACATCGGGACTCCGTAACCAGTGAGGGTGCAGGGGTGAGTCGAGCCTCAACAACTTACGGTTTGTGGCGCACAACGCAAGCCGATCAAATCGTCGACCTCCAGGCCAAACAACTCGACGACAACCCGCTCGATCGCCGCGTGCGTAGCAAGGGCGTCCGGCGCACTCGCCGCCTTCATGGCAGCGAGGAGCATGCTCAATTGTACCTCGGCGCCGCGTGAGATCGCGGGCCAGGGCAGGCGCGCGATCAGCATAGGGCTGGTCGCACCGGCGTCGGTGCCGCGCATCCAGCGGCATAGGTCACCGAGCAATTGTGAGCCTAAAACGGCTGCAACCGCCCCCCAATCCAGGCTTTGTGGACCCGCTCGGGCGACCAGATAGACGAGCGGTTCATCGGCCACCGCCACAGCGAGCGCGTCGGCTGCGGGCCGCTCGCAGACGTCGAAATGCTCGCCCAACCTGGCGAGTTCGCCTCGAACGATCTTGGCAAAGACGCCCTGGTGGGCCATATCCTCTTGGTGCGTGTTCTTTGTCGAATTCATCAGCTCTCCAGATGCCATGAAGAAAAGACAACCTGCCATTCTTTTGCCCGAGCTCGGGCTGAGCGCTCACCGCACCGGGAGTTTGCGCATCCCGGAGGGGCGCAATATAGCGATCACCGAGCGCGTGCGCGAGGTGATCGATCACCCGGCCTTTCAGCGGCTTCGTCGCGTGCGCATGTTGGGCCCGACGCATCTGGTTTATCCCGGCGCCGTGCACACGCGCTTTGAGCACAGCCTGGGCGTCTATGGCTGCGTGCAGTGGTATTTGCTCGAGCTGCTGCGTACCCCAAGCTTTGCGGACAGCGCCACCGAGCAGGATTTGCTCACGGTGCTCGCCGCCGGGCTGCTTCACGACATCGGCCACTATCCCTTTGCACACAGCCTCGAGGCGCTGCATCTCAAGGGCCGCGATACACCGCGCCACGAGGAGGTCGGTGGGCAGATCATCCACGGTGAGTTTGAGCACTTGCGCGGCGTGGAGTCGATAGCGTCGCTGCTTCGACGTCGCTGGGGCGTCGATCCTGAGCGCGTGATCAGGCTTTGCACCGGTCGACTCGGCCGTCGCCCTTCCAAGATCGATCGGATCTTGCACTCGATCATCTCGAGCACGATCGACGCCGACAAGATGGATTACCTCGAGCGCGACAGCCACCACATGGGCGTGCCCTATGGTCGAAACTACGATCGCGACCGCCTGCTGGCCGGCCTCACGCTCAACCAGGGCGAGGACGCGATCGCGATCTCGTCGAAGGGCAAAGTCTCCGCCGAGATGTTCGTCTTTAGCCGCTATACGATGTTTAGCGAGGTGTACTGGCACCATACCGTGCGCGCGGCCAGCGCCATGGTCGAGAGCGCGCTTGCGGCCTTTCACAGCCGTTCATCGCTTGATGCGGCCGACTTTCTCACCCAGTTGTTGAGTTGTAATGACGATGAGTTCTTGGCCTGGCTTTGCCACACTACGCCGGCCGGCAGCGCCACGCAGTATCTGGTGAGCGGAATGCTCGCCAACCAGCGCAGCCTCTACAAGCGCGTTGCAACCTTTAGCCGCGTCTACGTCGAGGCCTCCAAACAAAAGGCCTACGAGCGCATTTATGCCATGGAGAGCGCCGCGCTCTACGATCTGACCTCACGGCTGACCGCGCGCCTCTCGGCGGTGGTTGGACGCTCGCTGCATCCGGCCGACGTGATCATCGACATTCCACCACGCGACAAGGATCGCCTCGAGAGCGTCGAGGTCGTCTACGCCGATGTCAGCGGCCAGCGCCACTATCCGCTCCACCAGCTCTCACGCGTGGTGGCCGGTATTCAGGATGACTTCATCGCCGTGGTTAAGAAGATTCGCATTTTTGCAGAGCCGCGCCTGGCCGCCGAGCTGCGTGGGCGCGCCGATCTCGAGCAGATCATCGTCTCCGAGATTTTGCGAAACTAGAAACTAGGAGTGCGGATCGTGCGGATCTAAGGCGTGTGGCTGTTGGGCGTCGAGGCTTCGTGGCGCTTGTCTTCTTCGATCTCGCGCTCCTCTTTTCGCAGGATCGCGATGAACGCGATGGCCAAAATGGTGGCCGGAATGGCGATATAAAGCGCAACAATGAGCATACTGTCGACCATGATTTACCTCTACAAAGTGATCGGCGCGTGTCGTGAACATCGCCTCGTTGCGAGCGCAGTCGATCAGACTGGGCACACAACGGGCGTGGGCGTTCAGAACAAGCTAAACACTCTTGCAGTATTGGCTAGTCTGGCCGGATCTGGCCGGTGACCAGCAAGCGCAGCACCTCAGCCAGCGCTGCCGGCGTCGGGCGCTCGAGCGCCTCGGCCAGCAGGCGAACGGCCTGTTGGCGCGCGGGCGCTGCCAGCGGCTCGTCGGCCACCATCGCCAGCACGGCGCGCCCGAGCGCGGCCTCGCCCGATCCATCGGCAGCGCGGTTGGCCGCCAAAGGGCCGGGCGGGCTCACGCTCGTCGGCCCGCTCGGGCTTGCAGGGCTTGTCGGCGCGCTGAGCTGCTCGGCCAGCCCGCGCGCGATCGTCTCACGCAGGTGCACGAGCGGATCGCCCGTGCTGGTCTCGAAGCCTGGCGCCGCGGGCATGATGCGCGCCGCGGCGATCTGAGCTTCGAGCTCGCTCAGCGGATCGTTGGACGGTGGAGGCATGGTCATGATCTTCTGCTCAGACGGGCTGCAAGGGCGGACAGTCGCACGGCCGCGCTCAGTGTACGCACCCTGCGTCGAAGCGCAACATCTGTGGCCAAGGAATCGCGTCCACGCCAGGGGCGTTGGATCGAAGCATTTGTCGTTGACAGCGTCTTTAAAGCGACGTAATTATCGACACCAATGTGTCCGGTGAATTTTGTCGGCACAAACCACGCGGAAGTGGCGGAATTGGTAGACGCGCTGGCTTCAGGTGCCAGTGCTCGCAAGGGCGTGGAGGTTCGAGTCCTCTCTTCCGCATCAAACACAAGAGCCCCGTCCATTTGAGGACGGGGCTCTTGTGTTTTAATCAGCCCACACTCAGGCTTTCTCTTGGCCGTTGTTTTGGTTACACTCACCCGGCATTGAAATCTCTCGTATCCGGAGCCGGACACCATGATCAACCGCCTGCCCTTTCGCGCCGCTTCGGCGCTGCTTGCCATCGTCATGCTCACCACCTTGGCCTCCTCGGCCAGCGCAGACGATCTGCCGTACAGTCCCAAGAACATCGCGCGCGCTGAGCTGATCGATCTGGGTTACTTCAAGCGAAGCCCGTTGAAGCTGCCCTGGCTGCTGGTCAGCGTCACCACGGTCAGCCGCAACGGTCGCATGGACTTTGAGCACGTCTACGATGAGCCCTATGAGCGCGTGGTCGCCTATTTTCAACATGGCTACGACAACCGCGAGCCGGTCGTGCCGCTGGCCAAGGAGATGGCGCGCTATTCGAGCCTGACCGATCTGCGCGTGGTCGGCATGCAGGTCGGCGCCAACGAGGCCACCATGACCCTGGGGGTTCCGGGGCTTCCGCGCCATTTTACGATTCACATCGGCCAGCGCGGCTACCAGACGACGGTGGTCTTCGTTAACGCCGCCAATACGATGGAGTACAGCGGCGTGATGCCTGCGCGCGCGCCTCTTCGCCCGGCCGGCGCCAAGACTGTGCCCTTTCGATGGAATTGAGCGCGCCCCGGCGTGTTTGGTTTGCACGGGCGTTTCGATGGCTGCAGCCGGGCGTCCGCTCATGATCACCCTTGATCGGATAAGACAACGATGAACCTTCACGCCGTGCGCAAAGCCAGCGCGTACCTGATCGGTTCGCCCACGGTTCTGGTGTGCGTGGGCAGCGGCCTCTCAGCGGAGTCGGGCGTGCCCACCTTTCGCGGGCCCGATGGCATGTTCACCGATCCCCGAATCGCCAACTTCACCCAGGTCGACACCTTTGAGCGCGAGCCCGAAGCGATGCTCACCTGGTACCAGGAGCGGCGCACACAGCTCAACAGCGTTCGGCCCAACACGGGCCACGCCGCGCTGGCGCGCATGACGAACACGGGCAACTACACCATCGCCACCCAAAACGTCGACAACCTCATGGAGGCGGCCTGCAAAGCCGAGGGCATCGAGGCCGCGATCCACCACCTGCACGGACTGCTCAGCCAGGTGCGCTGCCACGAGTGTGGCAAGCACTTCGACGATTTGAGCTTCGATCTCTCGCGCTGTCCGCGCTGCGAGGCTTGTGGCGGCCGCCTTCGCCCCGGCGTCGTCTGGTTTGGTGAGTCACTGCCCGAGCCGACGCTCGAGATGTGTATGCAGGCTGCCCGCGACGCCGACGTCTGTCTGATGCTGGGCACCTCGGGGCTGGTCTATCCGGCCGCGGCGCTGCCCGAGATGGCCCGAAGCCACGGCGCAAAGCTCATCGAGATCAACACCGAGTTGACCGCACACTCCGATCTTTGCGAAGTGATCGTGCGCGGCTCGACGGCCACGGTTTTGCCCGTGCTCGAGCGCGTGATCCGCGACGCCGCCCACTAATCCCCCGCTCAGCGAACGCCCAGCGCCCAGAAGGCATACGCCAGCTCGGCAGCGAGCAGCTCCCAGAAGAGCTGGCCGCCAAAGCCTGTCCACCACAGCCAGTCGGTGTCCTTGTCGACTTCGATGGTCAAGACGCCCAGCGCCTCGTGGCCAAACAATATCGGATAGGCCAGCGTCGCATACGCCGTCTGGCGCACCGGCTTGTAGTAGTCGCTGAGGCGAACCCAGGAGGCGTCATCGGCGATCATCGTGGCCTCCGGGCTTCGGGCGTCGATGAGCTGGGCCGATTCCTCATGAACGAAGAGATAATTTCGAAAGGCCAGCGCCTCGCCCTGGCCATGGCCGCCGGCCAGCACAAGCGGGCGCGCCAGGCGCACGGCCAGGCTGGAGACCCCTGAGTCGACGCGATCGGCGGGGTCGACGTCGACAGCGAGCTCGAGCTGATCGAAGTGGCTCCATCCCTTGGGATGCACGTAGCGCAGATGGCGGCGCGCGCTCTGCAGCGGGCCGGCGGAGCGTTGAATATAGCCGATCGCAAAGCTCGGGATCTCGACGTGGCGCCCGATCAAGGCCGAAACCTCGCCGATGAGCTGCTCGACCTTGGCCGTGCCCTCATCGGGCGCCGCGAGCGTGCGCGCGAGGGCCTGGCGCGTCTGGGTCAAGATCCACAGTTTGCGCGCGCGCAGCGTGTACAGCGGTGAAAAGCGCAAGGTCGCCGCGAGCTTGTCGCTCATCTCGACGATCGTCGGTCCGATCGAGGCGGCAAGCTCCGTGTTCGTGCGATAGGCCAGGCTCAAGAAGCCCAGCAACTCCGTGTCGGCACCCTCCTGGGCAAGCAGCGGAACGAGCACGTACATGCTCTCGTCGTCGCGGCCGCTGACACGGTGCAGGCCCGGAAAACTCTGGTGCTCCTCGCCCTGGAGCACCCACTGTGAAGGGTCTTCGCCATCGCGCACAAAGACGTGGAAGGGCACCTGCGGCTCGCGACGTTGGCGCGCGATCGCCGCGCGCAAGATGCCGCTCGAGGCATCGCCCAGGCTGACCGACATGCCGACCAGGCGCTCGACGCCGGCGCGCTCGTGCTCGAGGAAGAGGCGCTCGGCCAGCACGCTAAAGCGCGCGCGCTCGGAGTCCTCCAGGGTCATCGCCTCGAGATTGCTCGTCAGGATGAACGAGGCCGAGTGATCACAGCCCGACCACTCGGGCAGGTGGCTCATCAAGCGGTACAAGAAGGCCTTCATCGCCAGGGCCTTGTTGTCGTCAAAGAACAGGCGAACGGCGTTTCGCCGCCCGGCGCGCACAGCCTCGGCGACCTGCTCGCTCAACTCGGGCATCGCTTCGGGCGTGAGCTTGTCTCCGCGCAAGATCAGGACAAAGGCCAGCAGCGCTCGGCTGGTCACGCCCTCGGGCGCGTCGTCGTAGACCGGCGTGACCTCGTAGCTCACCGAGTCGCCATCATCGCCGCCCTGTTCGAGGCGCAGACGCCCGTCGCCGTATTGACAGGTGTGGATCAAATCGTCGAAGTTCCAGCCCACGGCGACCGCGCGTGACTGGCCGACACTGAGCGCCACGGTGGTCGACTCGCACGCGCTCTTTTCAAATCCCACGGTGACCAGTACCCTGTCGCGACCGTGGCGGCGCAACCAGATCGCCACGTACCGATGAAGGTGAAAGGCCAGGACATCGCGCCCCGACTGGGTCATGCGCGGCATGCCCACGTAACAGATTGCATCGTCGGATTTTGCGGCCATCAGCTCCTCGGTGCCATGAAATTGTTTCACCACGCAGGCGGTTGTAAAGTGCCCTTAGCACATGCACGCAGGAGACGCCATGGAAGTACACACGCGCCACACCTTAGCGGGGTTTTGATGGCCAGGCCGTCCAACAGCGAGGGGCGATGATCGCATGGACGCCAGGCTTGATTTTGGTGCTCGCGATGCTGACGAGCGTGACGGGCTGCGTTGACGGGCCGACGCCGCGCGACGTGTTTGGCTCCAATCCGGGGAGTGAACCGTCACCGGACGCCTCGACCACGCCCACGCCCGACGATCCCAAGGATGTGCTGCCCGCGCTGCGACCGCTGTGCGTCGCCGATGCGCGCCGCTGCCCCTTTGAGAACAGCCCGATCTTTGAGCAGTGCACGGGCGACCAGGCCAATTACAAGCGCGGCCTCTGCCCTGAGGGCACGGTCTGCCACGAGGATGGCTGCTTTCCTTTCGCCTGCACGCCCCATCGCGATGTGTGCCTGGGGCCGACCATGGCGGCGACCTGCGATGTCACCGGCCAGGGATACACCAACGCGCGCGCTTGCGATGCGGCCAGCGGCCTTTGTCGCGGAGGCTATTGCACCGACCCCTGCTCGAGCGCGGCCGCCTCGGGCTCCTACATCGGTTGTGAATACTACGCGCGTGAGTTGCCCAACCATAGCCAAAGAGCGACGGCCGGAATCTTTGCCGTAGTCCTGGCCAACCCCTCGCGCCAGCTCGACGCAATCGTCAGGCTCACCGACAGCACGGGGCAGCCTGCCGACTTCGTTCGCGAGCGCCGGCTGGTGCCGACGACGGCCTTGCCCGATGCCCAGCCGGCGACGGTGAAGTCACGCTTCTTGACCGCCGATGGGCCGCGCATCTTTCCCGACGACACCGATGCGATCGCCGTGCCCCCGGGGGCGGCGGCAGTCTTCTTGCTGGATCTGGCGGCGCTCGAGGATCAGAGCGCCTTCAAGGTCACGAGTAGCCGCCCCGTGGTGGCCTACCAGTTCAACCCCTACTGCTGCAATTTCACGGCCTCCAACGACGCGAGCTTGCTGCTGCCCGCGGCCACCTGGGGCACGCGCTACCGGGTGGTTAATTATCCGACCATGGCCACCCCCGATGAGGATCTAAGCTCCTATGTTCCCTACATCACGGTGATCGCCAAGCAAGACCAGACGACGATTACCGTCGATTCACCCGTGCTGCTCCAAGAGGGCGTCGAAGCCGACGCGGCCCTGACCTTTCGCCAGGCGAGCTTCGTGCTCGATGCCGGACAGACGCGCACTCTGGGGGCCCAGAGCCTGAAGGTGCATGCGGCCGACGGCTCCGGCATGGATCTCTCGGGCGCGGTGGTCACGGCCGATGCGCCGGTGGCCGTGATGGTGGGTCACGTGTGCACCTTCGTACCTCAGGACAAGTGGGCCTGCGATCACCTCGAGGCGCAGATGCCGCCGGCGGCGACGCTGGGGCGAAACTACGTGCTCAGCCCGGCCCGAAGGCGCAACGCCGTCTCCGACATTCCTACCAACGAGGGCATCTACTGGCGGCTGGTGGCCGATGAGCGCTCGCAGCTGACCTTCGAGCCGCCGCTTGGGGAGCTGGCGCGCTTGCCTCACTCGACCGTGGCGACGAAGAACTGTCACGACCTTCTGGGCGACGATGGTCTGCTCGAGCTCGAGGCCGGCGAGGTCTGTGAGTTTGGCACCCGTTCGCCGGTCAGCCTGAGCAGCACCGGGCGGATCGCGGTGGCCGGCGTGCTCTCCGGCCATCAGTCGACCGGGCTCGCGGGCTTTGGCTCCAAGGCCGGCGATCCCTCGATGTTCATCTTGGCCCCGGTTGAACAGCTTCGCCGTGAGTATGCCTTCGTCGCGCCGCCGACCTATGCCAAGACCTACGTCTCCGTGGCCATGAGCGCCGATGCACCGCTCTTGCACAACGGCAAGCCCGTCACGATCGCCCAGCGCCTGGAGCGGCGAAAGCTCACGCATGCAACGCAGTCCTGGGAGGTGTTTGCTGTCGCCCTGGAGCCGGGCGTGCACGCGATGGAGTCGAGCGAGCCGTTTGGCATCATTGTCTATTCCTACGACGACTACGTCAGCTACGCCTTCACCGGTGGGCTGAACCTCTTGCCCAAAGGCGCGCCCTGATGGCAACTCTTCGCCAGGCGCTGGTTGTTGCGCTGATCCTGAGCCTCTGGAGCTTTGAGGCCGCAGCGCAGTCCGACGATGCGGTGGTCGTCGTCTCCTCGGGAGGCGTGCGCCACGTTCAACTCTTCGATCTCGAGGCCTACGACGGCACGATCGAGGCTTTCGCGGCCGGCCGGCGCCGGATTTTGCCCGACAGCGCTGCAGCGTCGACCTTCACCGACATCAAGGTTTTGCCCGACGGCAGCTTCTTGCTGGCCGACGCCAGCGGGCGCGGCTTCATGGTCAGTGACGCCGACGGCGCGCTGCGCTACGAGCTTCGCCCGCCCAACGCCATTCCCTCGATCGCCAGCGCCTCGGTGGTCTCCTATCTGGGCCCGGGCGCGCCCCATCAGGTGTTGATGGGCGATAACGCGACCTCGCGCGCGAGCGTCTACGACATCTTTGCCCAGGGCTACAGCTGGAGCTACGACTTTGGCGCGAGCGGCTCGCGCGCCGTGATCACGCAGGCGATCGCCATGCCTGGCGAGCGCATCGCGGCTGCGGTCAACTGGCCGGCCCAGGGCCTCTCAAGCGTTGATGTCTTCAAACTGGGCCCTGGCGAGGGGCCGGCCCATCGCCGCTTTGCCAACATCGATCATTTCGGAGGCCCGCGCGATCTGGTGATCGTCGAGGGGCTGAACACGGTGCGCGATCTGATGGCGCGCGCCGACGGCAGCCTGCTCGTGACCACGCGCTTTAGCCTGCTGTCGCTCTCGCCAGCTGGCGAGGTGCTCTGGCAGCTCAACGTGGCCGACGATCTGGCGCTCAACGGCGAGCTCGCCACGGCGCGCTGGCTGCCTTCGGGGCGCATCGCGCTGGCGAGCTTCGAGCCGGGCCACTGGGTGCGCCCGCACACCAATCATCGCATTCACTGGATCGACCCGAGCAGCGAGGGCGCGCCGAGCGTGGTTGCGACAAGCGAGGTGCTCGACGCCGCGCCTGTGCGCCTCGATGCCCTGCGTGGCCACGGCGGCACAGGCACCTTTGGTTTTGAGACCGACGGCGGCGAGCCGGCATTTGGCGATGCCTCGGCGCTGGTGCTCTCAGCCGAGTTGATCGTCAATGCGATGAGTTTTCGAAGCGGCGATCGCCTCAGCGCAAACGCGACGCTGCTCAACCCGGGCGCCCAGCCGATCGCCCTCGAGCGCGTCGGCGTCGTCGGTCTGCCTGGCCGCTGTGGCAGCCCCCACGGCACAGCGCGCACCTTCTTCGAGTATCGCGGGATTCGACTGGAGAGCGCGGCTGCCTTCGAGTTCGACGGTGCCGTGATCGTGGACCCGAGTTTTGTGCCCGGTCCCTGGTGTGTGTTCGTCTCCACGCGCGATCGTTTCCTCGTCGAGCGTGCCGTTGGAGATCCGATCGAGATCGAGATCGAGGCCGAGCGCATTCGCCCGCCCGATGTGCGCGATGTCGAGCTGCTCGAGGACGTTGGCGAGGGCGATGTGGGCTTTGAGCTGAGCGAGCCGCCAACGCCGGCTGAGAGCGAGCAAGGTTGCGCCTGTCGCCTGGCGCCTGGCAGTGGCACGTTGGGCGGCGCAGGTTGGCTGGCAAGCCTTGCGATCGTGCTCGCCCTGGCGCGCGTTCGAAAGAGACGTCAGCGGCCCCTGCGCCGATGAAAGGCCCGCTCGACGGCGCGCCCGATCGCGAGTTCTTCGGCCTTGGCCTGGGCTTTGAGCGGGTCGCGCTCGTCGATCAGCGCCCATTGCAGCTCGCCATCGAGCTCGCTGGCGCGCTGGTACTCGGCGTTGACGTTGAGGGCGATGCCGGCGCGCGTGGCGAGCACGCGCGTGACATAGCGCCGGCGCAGCGCCGGGGAGAGCGCCTCGTAGCGCGAGCTCACCAGCAAGAGCTTGTCCGAGGCGATGTCGACAGCAAGCGCGCGCTCCTCGTAGACGCTGAGCGCGGCCAGGTAGAGCAACTCGGCGTCGTGCACGCCCTCGCTGGAGCGCTCGGCGCGCTCGCTCTCGCTGCTCGAGGCACAGGCGCCCAGGGCGCCGACCAAGAGCGTGAGCAGAGCGGCCGAGACGACGAGCCTTGCGATGGCCGCGCTCAGGCGGTAGTTTCGTGCGTCATTCATGGTCGTCGCGTTGTTCATAAACTCTCGTCGCCTGTTTATCCCCAACGCATTGAGGAGATTCTGCGTGAAACCAACTTTTTTGCTTCGATCGACCGCCCTGGTGGCGCTGATTGCGCTTCAACTGGCCTGCTCTTCGGCGCCCACGCCCGTCGAGCGCACCCGCAAGTCCGAGCAGACGGTCAAGGCGCCCACGGCTCAAGAACACTTCTTACAAGGTAACGCATTTCTCGACCAGCAACAGTGGGCCGAGGCGATCGATGCCTACACCAAGGCCGTGGCCCTCGAGCCGAAGCGCTGGGACATCCACATGAACCGGGCGATCGCGCACTCGGCGAACATCGAGTTCGAGCTGGCCTTGGCCTCGATCGAGGCGGCTTTGGACAACGGCGGCCAAAACGAGCGCGAGGTCTACTTCAACCTGGGTAACATCTACCAGAATCGCGGACTCTACGGTCAGGCGATCGACGCCTACCGCGCCGGCATGGCGATCGACGGCAAGCTCGACGTCGACAGCATGCTCAACATCGGTGCGGCCTACGCGATCTTGAACGAGCTCGACCTCGCCCGCCAGACGTTGGAGAAAGTCCAGCAGCTCGCCCCCGATGATCCGCGCGCGCCCCATGGCTTGGCCCTGGTGCTCCAGCTCGAGGAAAAATATGACGAGGCCTTGCTCGCCTACGAGCGCGTCGAAGCCATGGCGCCGAATTTTTCCCTGAGCTACTTCAACCGCGGCTATGTGCTCACCCAGCTTCGTCGTTATCGCGAAGCGATCGCCGCCTATGAGCGCTACATCGCCCTCGATCCCGAGGGCCCCTACGTGAAGCGCGCCCGGCGCAGCATCGAGACGGCGCAAAAAGCCCTGGAAAGCCGCTCCTGAGCAACAGATCCAGTATAGGTGTACGAATCAACGACGTTCACCTTCACTGTAATTTTTGTCCTCAAAAATAAGAAATCAAAGCGTCTTGACGATCGCTTTGCCCTCCCCAATATATGTACGTGTATTCGCGGTCCTGTTGGATGTGCATCCAAGGAAGGTTGTACGTTGCAACACATCCCAGTGGCGGGGGTCATCGGGATGAGTGGAGAGTGATAATGGATTTCACTCTTTTGGGGACTGAAACATGTATTTTTTGTTGTATTAGGGAGGGTAACAATGGCAACAGGTTCTGTGAAATGGTTCAATAATGCGAAGGGTTTTGGGTTCATCACTCAAGGAGGAGACGACGACATTTTCGTGCATTACAGCCAGATTCAAGGCGACGGTTTCAAGACCCTCAAAGAGGGCGAGGTCGTTGAGTTCGAGTTGCGACGCGGTCCCAAAGGTCTTCACGCCGCCAACATTTTGCGCATAAACGGACAACAGGATTTCTCGATCTGACCCTGCGCGAAACGACATAATGGCTTCACGCATACGCTGCGCCGATTTGAAGTGGGGCGGTCGCGGCGATGCCTAAGACCAAAAATTGAAAGCATTTCAAGAACAAGGGCGACCCTGGTACAGGGGTTCGCCCTTGTTGCGTTTTGGGGCGGCCACGGTCTAGGGCTTTAGCCAAAAACGAAAAGGGCGACCCCCTTTGTGGGATCGCCCTTTATTTATTGCATGAACCCTTGGCTCAGGCGTTGATCTCGACGCGCATCAGCTCGCTGCCAAAGCAGACATAATCGCCATGCTCCATGGGGTGCTCGTTTTGAAGGCGCAAGAAGGTGCCATTCTTGCTGTCCATATCGCTGAGCACGACCTGATCGTTCTCGAAACTGACGCGGGCGTGCTGGCGCGAGATGTGGCGATCGTCGGCGAAGAGCACGTCGGCGCCCTCGCGGCCGATCACCAGGTCGTTGTTCGGCGAGCAATAGGCCGCGCCAGGCTTGCCGCCGGCTAGCACGTGCACAATGCGAAATTTGTAGTCGCGCGGCGGGCTGATGTACATCAAGGTCTGCTCGCGCATCGGATACTCGCGCTCGAGATCGAGGCGTTGCAAGCGAAAGAGCTGCTCGCCGACCATGAAGTGATCGCCGTCTTTGAGCACGTGGGAGCTGCGAATGCGCACGAAGGTGCCGTTGGCGCTGGCCTCGTCGCGCAGATAGAGCTTGTTGTCGCGATAGATGAAGCTGGCGTGCTTGGCGCTCAAATACTCGTCTTCGGGAAACAAGATCGCGCCCACGCTGCGCCCGGCGACATGCTCGGTGGCGTTGAGGTGGTAGCTCAAGCCCTCGAGGCCCTCGCCCTTGATCAAGATGAGCTTGGCGCGCCCGGGCGCCTGCATGGCGCCGAAGAACAGGGTCTCGTTTTCGGCACCGAGGCCGTTCTCGTTGTGGCTTGCACCACAGCGTCCACAATAATGGTGGCCATCGGGCACGATGGCGTTGCAATTTCGACAGTTACGCGCGCTGGACATATTGGCTCCGCATCAAAGGTCCCAATTCGCCGGCCAGATTACGGCCATTGGGCGTCAAAATCAAGCAGCCATCACAGCTTACCTGAGCGTCGCAGCTTCATTCCCCACTGCTCGTCGTAGCCGCTGCGCGCGGCGCGTGATTCGTCGGTGTCGATGCGATCGAGCGCGTCGAGGATCGCCGCCTGCACGGGCTGGGTCGATGTGGCGAGCATGGACTGCAGGGCGCCCACGGCCACGGTGGCGCGGCTGCGCCCCAGCGCCTCGATTGCGGCAAGCCGCACGCTGACATAGCGATCCTCGGTGAGCTTGACGATCTTTTCGACCGCCTCGGCGTGGCCCTGATCGGCCTTAATGCTGCGTCCAAGGCTTGTGGCCGCTGCCGAGCGCACGCTGTGGTGGCTGTCCTCGAGGGCGGCCACCTGCAAGGTCGTCGCGGCGGCCACGGTGCCAAAGCCCGCGAGGGCCAAGACGGCGGCGCGGCGCACCTGGGGTGAGGCGTGTCCCACATGTGCCGAAACCAGGGCGAGGTCGTCGCGCTGGCCGATCGTGCCAAGCAGGCGAAGCAGCGCCGGGTCGACGTCGGCGCCGTCGGCGCGCGCGCGACTCTTGAGCGCGGGGTGAAGCCCGGCGACGATCGCGGCCAAGATCTCGGCGCGCCGCTCGAGGCTCTCGGCATCGCTCGCTGACGCCGATGTTATTATACCCAGAGCAAGGCTGCTGCTGGCCTCGTCAAAAAGATCGGCGCTGACTAGCCTTGCGCCCGGGCCGCCGGCGGCGAGCCTTCGAGCGGCGATGCGCACAATCGCATCCTTGTGGCTGGCCAAAAACGCGGTGGAATCGCCGGCCACGATTGAGCTCGACGAGCGCACCAGGTACTCGAGCAGATTCTCGACGCGGATCGCCCCGCGGCGCATCTCGATGTGGCGCACCTCCTGGAGCAGGCTGGACGTGGCAAGACGGGCTTCTTTGGCCTGATCGTGGCGCGCAGCAGCCCACGCCAGGCCGCTGCCCGCGCGGTGGCGAAGGGCGTCCGGTGCGCTCCAATAGGCTTCGAACAGCGCCTCGGTGGCGGCGCGCTCGCCGATTTGCACCAGGCCCAAGACGGCCATGGCCGCGACCGCCTCGGGGGCCTCGTGCATGACCTGAGCGAGCGCGTCGGTGGCCTTGGGGTCGGCCGCCTGGCCAAGCGCCCAGACCGTGGCCAGCGCCAGGGTGTTGGAGTAGCCCGAGCTTTGAGCGCGTGACAAGGTCAACAAGAGCACGTCGACGGCCTCGCGCGAGCCGATGCGCCCCAGGCTGATCGCGGCCAGCGACTGTTGATTGATGTTTTCACCGTCGGCCAGCACGCGGGCCAGGCGATTGACCGCACCCTTGCCCCCGGTATGGCCAAGCGCCCAGGTCGCGACATCGCGAATGCCCGGCTCGGCGTCGTCGAGGGCCCGCACGAGCGAATCGGTGGCGCGCGCGTCGCCCACATGGGCCGCAGCGATCGCCGCCGGCACACGCAGCGGCTCGGCGGGGTCTTCGATCAAGCGAGCGATCGAGGCGGCCGCGTTGCCAAGGCCCAGATCGCCCAGCATCTGCATGGCCATCACGCGCTGGCTGACGTCGTTGTCGAGCAATGCGTCGAGCAGCACGGGCATCGCGCGCGCGCCTATCTGCTCGAGCTTGCTCGTGGCCTTCTCTTGCCTGGCCCCACTGGCATAGCGGGCCTCGGCGATGAGCGGCGTGGTCATGCGACCGTAAAGCTCGACGAGCAGCTTGCGGTAGACCGGACGCGGCGGATTGCGAAAGAGCATCGGATGAAGCTCGGCCTCCATCTCCTCGAGGCGTCCGCGCGCATGGGCCAGATCCATGGCCTTTCGCGCCACGACGACGACCAGCGAGTCGTCGGGCGATTGGCGCGCCACGGTGCGGTAAAGCTGCTCGGCCTCGCGCAGATCGCCCAGCTGGCGAACGATCTCGGCCAGGCTGATGTAGACCGGGTAGGCGCGCGGATCGAGCTCGATCGCGGTGCGGTACTGGCGAGCGGCGTCCTCGAGCTGGCGCATGTTGTGATACACCTCGCCCAGGCGGGCGTGGGCCGCGGCGTCGTCGGGGTTCTCGTCGAGCGCGCGGCTGGCGTATTTGACCGCCTGATCGTCGGCCTGCATGCGAACGCTCAGATCGGCCATGCGATGGTAGAAATCGCGCGCCAGATCGGGCATCGCTGCCGCGAGCTCCTCGAGCACGCCGAGCGCCTTCTCGAACTCTCCACGCTGGGTATAGATCTTTTCCAGCGCGAGCAGCGCCTCGAGCGCCGGCTTGCCGGCGGCGCGCTCGAGCTCGAGGATGCGCCGATAGATCACCTCGGCTGGCTCGACCTCCTGGAGCTTGATGTGCGACTCGGCCAAAAAGTAGCCGGCGCGCACCTCGGGCGGGCGCGCCTCGAACTGGGCGGCGAACTCGCGCATCTTGGCCCGCAGACGGTTCTGGCGCCGGTAGATCTCGATGATCCGCGAGCGGCCCTCGGCGGCCATGTGGGGCTGGGTGGCACCGTCGAGCAGCGTCGTCCAGGCAACGATCGCCTTGTCCCAGAGCCGCGCGCGCTCGTAGGCCTGGGCCAGGCCGCGCTGGATGCGCACGTCGTTGGGGGCAAGCTCGACGGCCTTCTCGAAGTGGCCGATGCCAAGCTCCACCATGCCGCGATCGACGAGCACCTCGCCCAGGCGCGCGTGGCCCTCGACGGTGCCTAGCTGGGAGCCGACGAGCTTTTTCCAGGTGTCGACGGCCTTTTGGCGCTCGCCGTTTTGGAAATAGAACTCGCCCAGGCTCAGGATGAAGCTGTCGTTTTTGGGCTCCTGGCGCACCAGGCGCTCGTAGATCGCCAGCGCTTTGTCGCTCATGTCGTAGCGCGTGTACTGGTCGGCGAGCATGACCTGGACGTGGCTGTCACGGGCAAAGCGGCGGCCGACCTCCTCGAGCACGCGAAGCGCGCGGGTGCGCTCGCCCATGCGAAAGAAGTGGCGCACCAGATCGAAGTGGTACTGATAGCGCGTGGGCGCGATGCGAATCAGGCCCTCGTAGGCTGTGACGATCTCTTTGTCGTCGCCGCGGCGCTCCAGGATGCGGATGATCTTGAGGCGCGGGTCCACCGAGCGTGCGTTTCGGCCCGCGGCGCGCTGGTAGAGGCGCAGCGCGTCGTCGATGCGCCCGACCTCCTGGTACATGTCGGCCAAGAGCATCATCTCGTCGAAGTCGCCCGCGCTCCAGCGCGCGGCGACCGTCTCGATGTATTCGTTGAGCCGGTCCTGGCGCCGGTAGATGTTGACCACGCGCCCCTGCACCTCGCGGCTGAGCCAGCTGCCGTCTCGCACCAGGCGCGTGACCTGGCGGTAGGTGTCGAGCGCCTTGTCGTCCTGGCCCATCTGCTCGTAGACGTCGGCCATGTCGCGAAGCGTCGTGGCGCGCGCGGCCTGGTTGCCGCCGACGAGCTTCAAGACGGCCTCGTACTGGGCGACGGCCTTCTCGTAGCGCTTGTACTGCACGAGCGCCTGGGCGTACTCCATGCGCAAAAACTCGTTGCGCGGCTCGAGGGCGACGAGGCGATCGAAGTACTTCTCGGCGCGCTCATAATCGCGTGAGGCAAAGGAGAGATCGGCCAGCTGGCGCAAGATCTCTTGCTGGCTCTCGCGGTTGCGCTCGAGCTCGAGGGCTTTTTCAAAGTCGTTGGTCGCGTCGGCGCGCTTGCCGATGAGCATGAGCACCTTGCCCCGGCTGAGCCAGGCAAGCGGCATCGTCGGCGCAAGCTCGACGGCCTTCTCGTAGTGAAGCAGCGCCTCCTCGTTGTCGCCGCGCACACGCAAAAAGTGGCCGAGCACCAGGCGCAGGTTGGCGCGATCGGGGCGGTTGGTGACCTTCGTGCGGTACTCGTCGATCAGGCGATCGAGGCCGCGCGCGCGGCCTACATACTCGAGCACCCGGTTGAAGGCCATGCCTTCGGTCGGGTTGCTCTCGAGCATGCTCTTGTAGCGGTCTACGATCTCCTGGCGGCGTTGATCGCCGCCGTCGACGCTCCAATCCTGGGCATGAACCGGGGAGGGTGCGCTGGCAACACCGGCCAAGAGCAGGCTTGCGGCGAGCAAAGCGCGCAGCGTGCGCGCGCAAAAGGTACATCGAATCATAGGGAATTCTCGAAAGCCCAGATGAAAAAAAAACCAGGTGCCGCAATCGCAGTCTTAAACCTGCGCCAGCCAGTGTCTCATTCCGAAAGCGTGGCCTCAACCCACTCGACCTTGAAGCGCCCCTGCTTGAAGAAGTCGCGCATCGCCTCGCTGATGGCCGTCAGCTCGGAGGGCCGCCAACGCGTCTGGCAGATCACCTCGCGGTGTCCGCCCTCGAGCCCGACCTCGATCGTGCTCTGCTTTGGTGACGCCCGCAAGGTCACCACGACCGTGGCGATCTCGCGAAGCTCCACCGATTCGTCGTGAGTCACCCCGTAGAGCGTGCGCGTGTGGTAGGCCAAGCGGCGCTCCTCGGCGTCAAACACCCAGCGCTCGTGGCGCACGTAGCGAAGCACGGCCAGCAGCATACTCACAAAGGCCGCAAGCGCCACGATCGCGAGCAGGACCAGGCCGCGAAAAGGCTCCTGTTCGGCGTAGCGTCCGACATAGTCGGGCAAAAAGAATAGGATCAGCCCGAGCAGCGCCGCCGGCATCACCAGCGCCCAGCGCTCGAGCGCCCAGACCAGGCGGCCCCTGGCGCTTGGGCCCACTTCCAGGCGGCCCTTGTCGACCAATGTGTAAAAGAGTTTCACGTAACTTGTCTGCTCGCGACGGTTTAGCCGTGCACTTCCCTCTTAATAAAACCACCAAACCCATGTATGACTAGCGGGTCGTTGGGACTGCGAAGCTAACACAGTGCCCTCGCCTTGAATAGCGGCCCGCCTGCACCCTGGCTTGAGTTGATGTTCGCTCCATCGCGTCGAAAACAGCGTCGTGTCCTGCCCTACCGTGTGGCCTTCTGGCTGACGATGGCCCTGATTGCGACTGTGATGTACCTGCAGCGCTCGCCGATCGGCCTCGATGGTGATCCCCAGAGCAGCGAGGGACTCGAGATCACCCGCGAGGCCAGCGCCGATGTGCTCGTGGTGCTCGACTACAAGGCGATCCGCGCCAGCGGCGAGAGCTTTGAGACGCGCGATTGGAGCGCGGTCTGGATCAACATAATCGAGCAGGAGGTCGGGCCAGTGACGATCGCCACGCCCCAGTCGCTGAGCCAGCAGAGCCTGAGCGCGGCGCGCGTGGTGATCTTGACCGCAAGCGTGGCCAACCAGATCAACGACGCCTTGTTGCCCACGCTTCGCCAGTGGGTGCTCGACGGCAACCTGCTCGTCGTCGACCAGCCCGAGGGCCGGCTGCGCGAGGCCTTTTCGGCCAACGGGCGCGCCGGCTCCAGGCGCGGCCAGCAGATCACCTTTGCGCGCGATCTGCCCAATCCCTTTCATGCCCAACTCCAGGAGATGCCGCTGTCGACGAGCTATGTCGGCTCGACGGCTGCCCGCAACGACGCGACCACCTTGCTCGCGATCGACGGCGCGCCGGCGATCTATGCCGCCACGATCGGCACCGGCACGGTGGTCACGATCGACTTCAACTTAGGCGAGCAGCTCGTCGCCTTGCAGCAGGGCAAGCCCACGGCGCGCTTTGCCGTCAAGGCCGCTGCTCGCCCCGAGTCGAGCACGCCGAGCACCGAAGATCTCGTGCTCGACGAGCGTTTGCGCGGGGCCAGCGTGCCCTATGCCGACTTGTTGGAGCGCTTCATCGTCTACGGCGTCTTGATGCGCTACGCGCCGCTGCCCGCTTTTTGGCAGTTTCCCAACGGCGCCAAGGGCGCGGTGATCCTCGTGCACGAGGACTCCCAGCTTGGCGACGGCGGCGGCTGGATGCTCGAGCACGAGACCACCTTTGGCGCCGTGTCGACGCTCTTGACCACCGTCGACGCCGGCTTGACCAGCGAGGGCGCCGCCCAGATCAACAAGCGCGGCGGCGAGGTCGGCCTCTTGTGGCGGCTGGCCTCGAGTCCGGCCGAGGTGCGCGAGCCTGTGGGCATGGGCCGCTTCAAGCCGGTGGCGCGCCCGATCGATCTGGCCACCCAGCTCAAGGCCCTCAAGGCCACCTTGCCCGTCGACTTCGTTCGCAGCACGCGCACGCTCGATGGCTGGTGGAGCGAGAGCTGGTCGGGGCCATTTGAAACCATGGCGGCCAACGGCATTCGCATCGATACGAGCTATGGTTTGCGCTCGACCTCGGGTTTTGCCTTTGGCACGGGCCTGCCGTTTTTGGCCTTCGACAGCCGCGGCATGCCGCTTGGCGTTCGCGAGATGCCCGTTATCGTGCCCGCCCAGGCGATCGCCGGCCCCTCGCTCGAGGAGCTCTTGCGCATCAGCGCCGAGGGCCACCACCAGGCGCTGACGGTCTCAATGGACCCGGCACTCTTTGCCGATTTTCCCGACGCCGAGCGCTTTGAAAAATGGCTAGCGATGTTTCAAAGCGTCCAAGACGCCGAGCACGTGATGACCAGCGCGCTGCGCTTTGACACCTATCAGCGCAATCGGCGCGCCGGCAGCATTCGAAGCCGTCTCGTCGAGCGTGCTCCGCTACCCGAGAACGCACGCAGCTCGGCCACCGCACCCAACCATCAGGGAACGGTGCTGCGCATCAGCGCCGAGGCCAAGGCGCGCAACATGTTCATCGTCGTCCCCCAGAATCTTGGCGAGCGCCGCTTCTTGATCGCGCGCCAGGGCGCAAAGCGCGTGCAAGGCGAGCTGCTCTCGACGGCGGCCGTCACCGAGCCGGCCTCGATCGTGGGCTTCGAGCTTCGCCGCATAGCCCTCGAGCAGGGATTCAATACCATCGACATCTATTACCACTGAATTTGAGTTCGAGGAGTCTGGCAGATGCGACGCGAACAACCGAGCCTGGGAGGCCTCAAATGGGATGTCGGCCTTGTGGGCCTGGTGATCCTGGCCACGGTCGGCGTCGCCTCACTGCGTGAGCCACGGGTGCAACCGGCCGTTGAGGCGACGATCGCCGGCAGCCGGCCACCGGATCGCGCCGAGGGCGATGTCTTGTTGCTGCTGCCCAACACGCCGGCGGCCGAGGCGACCAACTTCGCCGAGCTCGACTGCAGCTATGGCTGGTTCAACAGCCTCTGGCAGGAATACGGCAGCTTCGCCACGGCGCTCTCGCGCCAGTTGAGCCCGGAGATCTTGGCCGGTCGCAGCGTCGTAATCGTGCCCGCGCGCGTGGCCGAGACGATGCCCGAGTCCGGCATGCGCGCGCTCTCGAGCTTTGCCAAGGCCGGCGGCCAGGTGGTCATCGAGATGCCCGGCGAAGGTTGGCAGGGCCTGACCCAGGTGGCGACCAGCGGCAAGACCCTGCACGCCACGCGCATCACCTCGGTCGAGGGCATGAGCGTGCACGGCCCGATGCGCGAGCACCTGGTCGACGTGCCCCTGACCGGCCGGCTCCTGCCCACGGCTCGCCTCGACGCCTATCCGGTCGGCCCGATGCTGCTCGAGGTCGAGGAGCAACCCGGCCTCGTGGTTCATCCCCACGGCCGGGGCTTTGTCTATACGCTGCTGTTTGACTACGGCTGCTCGCTGACGGCGATGCACCAGGGAAAACCCACGCGCGAGATGGCCTTTGGCCTGCCCGACGCCCCAGATTTGATCACGACCGCCGAGCGCGTCGCCCACGAGCGCATGCTCACCTCGCACGTGCCCTACGCCGATTTGCTCAAGCGCGCCCTGTTTCAGCGTTTCTCGCTTGCGCGCCCCGTGCCCAGGCTCTGGCCCTTTCCCACCACCCACGCCGGCGCGATGATCGTCGGCCACGCCACCCCCGAGATGACCCGCGCGGCCCTCGGCTACGCCGACTGGGCACGAAAGCAGGGCGGCATCTCGACGATCTTCATCGCCCCCGACCGCCTCACCCTCACCGAGGCCACCGTCGCTCGCCAGACCGGCGCCGAGATCGGCCTGTTGTGGGTGCGCGGCGCCGAGCGCGAGCAAGCGATCGAGACGATCGGCATCGGCGCGCTTCGCCCGGTGGCCCGCGAGCTCACCTTGAGCCAGCAACTGGGCCAACTCCAGGGCAACCTCGGCCACGGCCACACCGTGCGCCTGGCCCGCACCGAGGAGTCCTTGTGGCACAACGACTGGGCCACCACCTTCAAGCAGCTCGCCGCCGCCTCGATTCGCATCGACCACAGCTTTGGCCCCAAGAAGCCCGAGCATTTTGGCTATCTCTTTGGCACCGGCATGCCCTACTACCCGATCGACGAGCGCGGCCTGCCCCTGGCCCTGCTCGAGCTGCCCTACGTGCTCAACGGCGCCAGCATCACGCCCCAGCGCCTCAAGCGCATGCTCGTCAACAGCGAGAGCAACTTCCACCAGGCGATCGCCATCAACCTGCCCGCCGACGCCATGCGCCGCGAGCCCGCCCCCGGCATTCTGCTCGGCTTTCGCGACGCCTTCGCCATGGCCAAAGCCCACAACCACTGGGTCACCACGGCCGGCGACTTCGTCGACTTCCTCTCCGCGCGCCGCCAATCCGTGCTCACCAGCCAGTGGTCCGCCCCCGAGCGCCGCCTCACGATCAGCGCCAACGTCATGGGCGCCCGCCTGCCCACCATGGAAGACGGCGCCGTACCCGGCATCGCCTTCCCCCGCACCTTCGACGGCGAGGACATCATCCGCGTCGTCGTCGACGGCAAGGACGTCGCCCTTCGCCACCTCGTCTCAACCGGCTCCAACGTCGAGCGCATCCTCAAGGTCGCCCCCGGCCGCCACACCGTCCAAGTCTTCTACGCCCAACCTGCCGCTGAAGCGCTGAATCGCTGAACGCTCAGCGTTGGATGAATTCGATGATCGCGTCGCGAAATTGGGTGGGGGCTTCGATGGGGATGGTGTGGCCGATGGCGCCGAGGAGGGTGTGGTCGCCGTGGCAGAGCTCGGCCAGGTAGGCGGCGCCGTCGGGGTCGGCCAGCAGATCGTCGGTGGCGGAGATCACCAGGGTGGGGGCGCGCACGTTTTTGGCGAGCGATTCGAGGTCGGGGTATTTCATCATGGCCTCGAGCAGGGCGGTGACGCCCTCGACGGTGTTGCGGGCGACGCTGGCCTTGACGATGCTCGAGAGCAGCCGCTCGTTTTGCGCCAGGTACTGCTCGCCCAAGATCGTGGGGAGCGAGGACCAGGCCATGGTCTCGAGGCCGGCGCGGCAGAGCACCTCGTACCAGGAGCGCACGATCGTGCGGGCCAGGGCGCTGGGGCGCGCCGTGGCGCTGCACAAGATCAGGTGGTCGAGGCGGTGGGGGGCCTGGTTGGCAAAACCCAGGGCAACGCGCGCGCCGTGGCTGAAGCCCACAAGGTGGGCACGGGCCACCTCGAGGTGATCGAGCAGGGCGATCAGATCGGCGGCGTGCTGGTCGATACCGAGCGGGCTTGGACCGATCTCGCTCTGGCCCTGGCCACGCGCGTCGTAGGTGAGCAGGCGGTACTGATCGCGCAGCGCGCGCGTGTGCGTCGACCAGTGCTGGGTGGTCTGGGTCATCCCGTTCAAAAAGACGATCACCTCGCCATCATGGTCAAAGCCATGGGTCTCGTAGTAGAGCTTGCAGCCGTCGGTGCGGGTCAGATGCGGCATAAGTGATAGCGTCCCCCTCCCCACTTGTGGGGAGGGGGATAGAGTCCCCCTCCCCACTTGTGGGGAGGATCAAGGAGGGGCGTAGTAGGCACGGTCAACGATCTTTGACAGCGCGTGTGATGAAAACCACAATCGCGTGGGCGGCCATTCTGGCAGCTAGGCAGGGCTGGAGCAACGGCTATAAGCGGCGTTTTATGATTGAGCGCGGGAAAATATGGCGGGCGGGGGCGATCCTGATGGTCGTGATGGTGCTGATGGTCCTCGGCACGCCCGATGTGGGCGTCGGCGCTGAGAAGACCCTCGCTGCCAGATCCGAGGCCGACGTCCTCACCGTTGCTGTGATCTCGGATCTCAACGGCCGCTACGGCTCCAAAGAATACCGCGCCACCGTCCACGACGCCGTGCGCTTCATCATCGACGACGTACGCCCCGATCTCGTGCTCACGACCGGCGACATGGTCGCCGGCCAGCGCGCCGATCTCGATTACAAGGGCATGTGGCACGCATTCCACGCCGCCGTAAGCGATCCCCTGGCCCGCGCGAACATTCCCTTCGCCGTAACCCCCGGAAACCACGACGCCTCGGCCAGCCCCGCATTTTTTCGCGAGCGCATCCACTTCGTCAATGAATGGATGGCCCGAAAACCCAACCTTCGCTTCGTCGACGCAAGCTTCTACCCCCTCTACTACGCCTTCGAGCTTGGCCCCGCCCTGTTCATCTCCATGGACGCCACCACCACCGGCCCCGTCGACGACGACCAACGCACCTGGCTTGCCACCCTGCTCGAGCGCCACAAGCACAAGCAAACCAAGATCGTCTTTGGCCACGTCCCCCTCTACCCCTTCGCCCGCGGCCGCGAACACGAAATAATGGACGACCCCGCCCTCGAAGCCCTCTTCGTCCAACACGGCGTCGACATGATGATCACCGGCCACCACCACGCCTTTTACCCCGGCCGCCGCGGCCCCCTTCGCCTCGTCGGCATGGCCTGCCTCGGCTCCGGCGCCCGCCGCCTCGTCGGCACCGAGGAGCCCTCCGACCAATCCGTCACGGTCCTTCGCATCTCCAAGCGCGGCATCGAATCCCTCGAGGCCTACAAGGGACCCGGCTTTGCCGGCAAGGTCGAGCGCACCGACTTGCCCGAGACCCTCAACCGCGGCGCCTGGCGCATCGTGCGCGACGACCTGGAATAGCGCCAACCCCAACAACGGCGGTCTCGACCGCCACCGCAATTGAGAACGCGACCGAGAACCGAGAACGTGATCGAGAACCGAGAACGTGATCGAGAACGTGATCGAGAACGTGATCGAGAACGTGATCGAGAACGTGATCGAGAACGTGATCGAGAACGTGATCGAGAACGTTCTCGAGAATGGCCCTACAAACCGCTGGAGCCATGGTCGCAGTCCACCCGGGGCCACAAGGCCCCGGGCTCGTGCAAGGCCTGGGTCCGCTTTTCAGGGCAAGCCCTGGCGGACCTAGACATGACGGTGGCGAGCAAACGCGCAATCACGTGCTAGCTTCCCAGGCT
>JACCWM010000042.1 GCA_013697635.1 Lujinxingiaceae bacterium
GCGCCGAGCGCGGGCTGCGCTACGTGCGCATCAGCGAGGTGTTTGGCCAGCTTGCGCCGAGCGCGCTGATCGTGCCCGAGCACACGCATGTCTTCGGCCTCTCGTATGTGGCGCCCTTGTTCGAGACGATCTTCGCCCAGTTCAAGAGGCGCGCCGAGGGCATCTATTTCTACACGCTCAACCCGTGCGAGGCTTTTTGGGAGGACGTGCGCCCGGGCGCCGAGGACGAAGACGTCGTGCTGGAATCGACCACGGGCTTGTTCGATCTCGAGCTCGATACGCCGGCCTTGCGTCTGTGGGGGCGGCCTGGGCGCGACAATACGCGCATGCTCAACCGGCTCTCGGAGACGGTCTATGAGACCTCGCTCTTTGAGGTGTCCGACAGCGAGCAGCCCACGCTGTTGCAGGCCCTGCAGGCCGATATTCGTGAGCGCGCGCCCAAGCGAAGCAGGGCGGCGGCCGATGCGCGCTTTGACGACGAGAGCATCCGGTTTCTGGCCTGCCCGAGCGTGCAACGCGAGGTCGAGGTGGTCGCAAACGAGATCTGGTCGCTCATGGAGCAGAGCAAGGGCAGCCTGCGCTTCAACGACATCGCCGTGATCGTCAACCACGCCCAGCGCGAGGTCTATCAGACCCACATTCGCTCGGTGTTCAAGGACACCCACGATATCGCCCACAATATCATCGACATCGCCAGCGCCTCGCAAAACCGGCTGGTCGAGGCCGCCGATCTGCTCTTCTCGCTGCCCTTTGGCGATTTTCGCCGCCGCGAGCTGCTCAAGCTGATCACCCACCCCAACGTCATGGCGAATTTCCCGGGCGTTGAGGCCGAGCAGTGGCTGGGCTGGTGCCACGAACTGCACATCCTGCACGGCGCCGACCACGCCGATCACGACCACACCTACATCAAGGCCGACCTGCTCAACTGGAAACAGGGCATGCGCCGCCTCGTGCTGGGCGCCTTTATGAGCGACCACCGCAGCGGCGAGGACCGCGCCTTTTTGAGCGCCGACCAGGCCTATCTGCCCTACGAGTACTCGCACACCGAGCTTGGCGCCTCGTCGAGTCTGGTGCTGCTAGTGCAGTCGCTGATAGCCGACGCGCGCTTTTGCAAGAGCGAGCGCCTGCCGCTTCGCCAGTGGGCAAGGCTCATGGGTGCGATGCTCACGACCTATCTCGACACGGTCGACGAGGGCGACGCGCGCGAGCTGATGCGCTGCCACCAGATCTTGACCACGGTCGCCGACAACGATCTGAGCGGCGCTGCGGTCAGCTACCGCGTGGCCTATGAGTTCGTGCGCGAGGCGCTCGACGTGCTCGAGACCCAGCGCGGCCAGTATCTGGTCGACGGCGTCGTGGTCACCTCCTTTTTGCCGATGCGCCCGATCCCCTTCAAGGTGGTTTTTGTCACGGGTATGGGCGAGGGCAAGTTTCCGATCGCCGACCGCCAGAATCCGCTGGATTTGAGGCTGGCCGAGTGGCGCGAGGGCGACGTGCGCGGCCGCGAGCAGGACAAGTACATGTTCTTGGAGACACTCATCTCTACGCGCGAGCGCATGTATCTTTCCTGGGTCTCGCGCGACAACCGCACAGGCGATCCGCTCGAGCCCTCGTCAGTGGTCAAAGAGCTCAACTACATGCTCGAGGGCTACGAGGGCAGCGAGCATCTGCGCCGAAGGCTCGAAGAACATCCGCTTCGCCGCCACGATCGCGCCTACTTTCCCGCGCTTTATGCCGACGCCACCCGCGCGCTTCCCGCCTACGGGCGCGAGGCGCGCCGCGAGGCGAAGCTGTGCGCGCTTCGCGCCGACTTGCTCAGCTTTTGCAAGGCCCAGGGCGTCGAGTTTCCCCAGGCCGACGAGCTTGCCCGCAGCATCGATCCCGGGCTGTGGCAGACCTTGAGCGAGCGATTGGGCTTAATCGGCCGAAGCGAACAAACGATCCGGGTGCTCGACGACGACGAGAGCGAGCGCGGCCCGGCGCGCATCTCGCTTGGTTTCTGGCAAGTTCGCCGCTTTTTGGAGTGCCCGCTGCAAGCCTCGGCAAACCTGGTGGTCGGCCTTCGCGACATCGAGGAAGAGGACCTCTTTGCGATCGAGAACGAGGTCTTCGAGACCGGCTCCTGGCCGCAGACCCTGCTGCTTCGCGACGTATTCTTGCGCCATGTGGCCGCCCATTCGCCTCGCCGCGGCCAGCCGCTTAGCCAGATTTACGACGAGCGCGCGCGCTATCTCGAGCTGCAAGGCGTGCTGCCCACCGGGCTTTTTCAAAGCGCCGAGCGCCACCGCCACGTCGAGATGCTCGAGACCTGGGTCAAGAACATGCAGGCCTTTGGTTTTGCGCCCGGTGGCCCACTCGAGATCTTGCGCTTTGGCCGCGCCGCCGAGCAGGTGATCGCCGATGAGATCTACGACTCGATCATCCTTGAGTTACCCCAGATTCGACTGCCCAGCGGGGCGCGCCGCGACGTGCGCGTCGAGCTCTTTGGTGAGTCCCAGGCTTTGAATCTCGAGCGCGACGTCTCGATGACCATGCTCGCGCGCGACGACGTGCGCCCACGCGACTTTTTGGCCGGCTATCTCGACCACGTCTTCTTGGCCGCAGCCGGGCGCCAGGTCGCCAGCGGACCTCGCCGCGTGCTCGTGAACACGACCAAGGCCATGAGCGCCGACGTGCGCTTTACTCGCCGGCTCGCCCCGATCTCGACGGCCCAGGCGCGGGCCTATCTGGGCCGCCTTGTCACCGAGATGCTCTCGGGCGTGCACGACTACTTGATGCCGATCGAGGCCGTCGTAGCTTTTAGCGCCCTCGACAACCGCCAGAGCTTTGGCCAGATTACGGCGCAGCTGCTGGGCCAGGCCGGCGGATGCAGCTCGCTCTATGGCCCGGTGCGACACCCCGAGCACTTTTTGGCGCCTGGCGACGAGCTCGCCCGCACGATGATCCGAAGCCGCTTCGGGCCTTTTCTGGCGATGGCCGAGCAGGTCGGGGCATGAGCAAGACGCTGCGCTATCCGCGCCCCGAAAAACTCACCGAGCTTACCCTCTACAACCACGCGGTGATCGAGGCCTCGGCCGGCACGGGCAAGACCTACACGATGGAGCATCTGGTCATCGAGCTTTTGCTCCACACCGATGCGCGCCTCGAGGAGATCCTCGTCGTCACGTTTACAGAGCGCGCCACGGCCGACCTCAAAAAGCGCATCCGCGGCGTGCTCGAGACGATCATCGCCGCCTACGATGCGCCCAGCCTGGCGAGCAGGGCGGCCGAAGGCCCGGTCTGGGAGATTGACGAGGAGGCCAGCAAAAAGCTCAAGCGCGCACTTTTTTCCTTTGATGTCGCGCCGATCTACACGATCCACGGCTTTTGCCAGCGCGTGCTGACCGAGCACGCCTTTCAAAATCACCGCCTCTTCGACGAAGAACACGTCGACGCCGACCGGCTCTTCGACACGGTTTTCGCCGAGGCGCTGCGCCGCGAATTCGCCGTCACCGAGGAGCTCGTGCCCTATCTGGAGGCGTGGATGGAGGGCAAGAAGAACGCCCTCCAAGAGCTTCGCGACCTGCTCTCGGCCTGCGTCGAGACGCGCCATGCGCTCAAGCCTCACTTCGACGAGGTCACGCTCGAGGCGATCGTCGAGCGCTTTGCGCGCCTTCCCACCGAGACCTTGCTCGCGCGCATCAAGGAGGGCTTTGTCGCCCAGCGCCTCAACGCGAATACGGCCAAGGCGATGAACAAGCGCCTGCCGGATTTGCTCGCTGCCGTCGACCGCCACGCGGTGCACAAGAGCCTGCCCCGGCTCTTGTGCGAGGTCGACCGGATCGACACCGACTATCTGCGAAAGAACACCCTGGCGCTCGATCGCTGCGGACAGTGGGGCCAGGCGGTCAACAAGCTGCTCGAATACGTCGTGCCCTACCGCGCGGCCGTCGCCCAGAAGTTCACCGATGCTTTAAATAGGCGCCTGCGCGAGGAGAAAGACACAGCCGGCGTCTTCTCTTACGACGACATGCTCTCGATGGTCTGGGAGAGCCTGGAACGAAAGGGTGGCGAGCTCATCGACGTGCTGCGAAAGCGCTACAAGTACGCGCTGATCGACGAGTTCCAGGATACCGACGAGGTGCAGTGGAACATTTTTAGGCGCATCTTCCATGAGAGCGCGCGGCGCAACATCCTCTACGTCATCGGCGACCCCAAGCAGGCGATCTACTCCTTTCGCGGCGCCGACGTGCACACCTATGTGCGCGCACGCCGCGAGATCTTGGAGGCCGGCGGCTCGATGGTTCACCTCGACCAGAACTTTCGCTCCACGCCCGAGGTGATCGCCGGCTACAACCATATTCTCGACCAAAACGCGGAAAAGCCCTTCTTCTCCGGCGAGATAGACTACGCCCACCCTGTGCGCTGCGGGCGCCCCGAGCTTGCGCTGGTTGATGCCGATGGCGCAAGCAACGTGCCCTTTCACATCATTCAACTGCTCGCCCCGCCCGGCCAGAACCTCACGATCGCCAACCTTCGCCACGGACTCGCCCGCCAGTTCGCCGCCGAGATTCGCCTGCTGCTCACCCGCGGCCTGGAGATGCACTTGCCCGGCGAAAAGCCTCGCCCGATCCAGCCGCGCGATATCTACGTCTTGGCCCACAAGCGTAAGGAGGGCGCGATCGTCGGCGAGTATCTGCGCGCGGCCGGCGTGCCGTGTGCCTTTTATAAACAGGACGGGTTGTTTCAGACCTCGGAGGCGCGCGACATCGCCGATCTGCTCGCTGCCGTCGATGCGCTCTACGACCGCGCCAAGCGCCTGCAAGCCTGGGTGACGCCGTTTTTCGACGTGCCGCTCAAGCTGCTCCCCCAACTCGAGAATTTGCCCGAGACTCATCCGCTCTTCGAGGCGCTCACGCGCTGGCACTCGCTCGCTGCCGAGCGCCGCTTCGAGGAGCTCTTTTCGCGGATCATCGAGACCAGCGGGCTGCTTCGCCGCGAAATCTTCTTCAAAGATGGCGAGCGCGAGCTGACCAACTACGTGCACATCTTCGAGATCTTGCTCGAGGAGGCGAGCAGCTCAAGGCTCAACCTGAGCGAGCTGCTCGCCCGGCTCAAGGCCTTCATCGACGGCACGGCGCTGCCTGACGGTGAGAACGGCAACGTGCAACGCCTCGAGAGCGAGCGCGACGCTGTGCAGATCATGACCTTGCACAAGAGCAAGGGCCTGGAGGCGGACATCGTCTTTGTATTTGGCGGCTTCACCAAGGCTTGGGACAGCGGCCTGTTCGCCTTTCACGACGAGGCCGGCGAGGCGACGCTGCACATCGGCGCGCTCAGCGCGCCCGACCAGAAGCGCTACGATCGTGAGCGCGACGAGGAAGACCAGCGCCTGCTCTACGTCGCCCTGACCCGCGCCCGCGCCCGCGTTTACCTGCCTTTTGTCGGGCGCAGCGGCGAGAAGCTCGACTACCCCTACTTGCAGGGCCCTTACCTGGGCCTGAACAACCGCCTCGAGCGCATCGTCTCCGAGCTTGGCCACGGCGGCGAAGGTAGCACGCTCTTCAGCTGGCGCCAGAGCGTGCACACCCCCGGCGCGCCCCGCACCAACGAGGCGGCCGCCACCGCGCGCCTGGCCGGCTGGCAGCCCCCGGCCCACCTGCTCGAGGCCGCCGACAGCGCACTACCCCAACGCCTCGAGCGCTACCGCGGCCGCCGGCTTCGCCTGAGCTCCTACAGCCACATGAAGAAGCTTCGCGGCGGCTACCAGGGCCACCTCGAGATCGACGAGTTCAAGTCCGATCTTACGCCTTCGGCTCTGCTCGCGCTCGGCGACGACGCGCTCCCCGGCGGCGCGGCCTCCGGTAATTTCTTGCACAAGGTGATCGAGGACCTTGACTTCGACCTGCTCCAACACCACCCCACGCTGCTCAGCTTTTTGGCCGACGCCGACATCGACGCGCTCTTCACCCACCTGATGCAAGAGCACGGCATCGAGACGCGCTACGCCCCCTACTGCAAGCGCATCGTCTACAACACGCTGGCAAGCGAGGTGCGCACCGACGATCTGCACTTGAGTTGCCTGGCGGCCTGTCACCCGACGATTTTTGAGCTCGAGTTTCTCTTCCCCATCCCCGAAAAAATCCACCCGCGCCTCGATGAGCTTCCCGCGCTGGGTTTTGAGGTCCAACGCGGCTACATCAAGGGTTTTGTCGACTTCGTCTTCGAACACCAGGGCCGCCTCTACTTCGCCGACTGGAAGAGCGACATCCTCGAGCGCTACGACACCACCACACTGGCCAGCCACATCAACGCCCACTACGAAATCCAGGCCCGTCTCTACTCGATCGCCATGGTCAAGATGCTCGCCATCCACGACCCCACCACCTACGCCACGCGCTTTGGCGGCTTCTTCTACTTCTTCTTGCGCGGCATGGGCGACGGCCAGGGCGTCTACCACCAGCGCCTGAGCTGGCAGGAGCTGCTGGCCTACGAGCAAGAGCTGATCGAAACGGCGTTTTAAGCCACGCCGTAATCCGGGCATCCCCCGTAACCCGGGCATGCCTGCCCGGAGCGCGCTCAGGCCTGCGGTTGGCGCAGCATGTACACGGCCAATCCTGCCACGAGCGCCGAGCCGCCTGCGAGAACGATCCACAGCAACCACGTCGTCCATGCCGGTGAGGTCTCGTCGGCCGGCCGCCGGATCGCTTGCTCGCCGCCGAGCTCCTCGACGGCTCCCAGATAGGCGGGCAGCGGGGCCCAGTGGGCTCCGTGGTGGGCGCGAAGCGTGGCGACGAGGCGATCAAGCGGGGCCTCGGTGCGGGTGGTGGTCGTGCTGCCGGCGACGAGGGTGAAGGGGCCCTCGTCCTGGGCCAAAAAGACGACGAGCTCGGGGCGATAGCCGAGTTTGAGCTGGGGCAGATCGCGGGTGGGGGCGGTGCTGACCAGGCGCCAGAGGCGGTCGCGGCTCGGGCTGGCGAGGTTTTGGGCTGCGGAGCGGGTTTCGACGTCGCCGCGCACCTGGAACCCGATCCAGGGACCTGCGCGGTTGCGCCAGGGCTGAGATTCACTGTCGCGGCTCTCCAGGCGCCACTCGGTGGCGCTGTTGCTGGCGAGCACGAGATCTGCGCGGGCGACGGGGTAGCGACCGGGGCTCTCATAAGTCACGGTGGTGTGGCCGTCAGCCGCCTGCGAGACTCCGGTGAGCGTCTTCCACTCCCAGACGGCTTCGGCTCGGGCCGGCTCGAGCACGGCCGAGGCGCGCACAAAGCGCACCGAGTTTGCCGGATCGCGGGGAAGTACACGCAGATAGCGGCTTGCACCCCGCAGCTCCAGCCGATTTTGGAGCACGCGCTCGCCATCGTTTTGCAGATCGACGAGCTGGCCGCGCTCGAGCACGGTGCGCCACTCGACCAAATCCGAGCTCGTCTCCACGGTTACGGCAAAATCCAGCGCCGAGGGCTCGCCGGGCTGCGCGTCGGGCCACTGCATCTCCAGGGCGCGAATGGGCTCGAGCACGCGGCTCGCGTCGAGCAAAACGCCCACCGAGGGGCCGGACGAAAAGTAGCTGTGCTCAGAATCGACGCGCCGAATCTGGCCTCGCGAGTGCGTCTCGTGGCTGATCGACCAGGAGTGGTGCGAGCGATAGTTCGGCGGCAGTTCAAAGAGCGGCAACTCGACGCGCTGGGCGATGGCCGCAAGCGGCGCTTCGGGGCCCAGCACGGCCGTGGGCACGGTTTGGCCGGCCGCGTTGCGCACGTCGAGATCGCCCAGGTCGGCGCGTGTAGTGTGCTCATAGAGCTCGGCGTTGACCACGACGCGGTACGCGCCGCCATCGTCGCGGCTCAAGGCCAGGGGCCATTGCCAGCCATACGTGTCGTCGGCGGCCAGCGCGGATTGCATCGAGCCCAGCACAATCACCGGGGTGAGCACCACGAGCAAAAATCGTTTGGATGGCGAGCTCATGGTGTTGCCTCATCGGAATCGGGTGCTTGTTGCTCGGGCGTGCGGCTTGGCGGCACGGGCGCAAGGTAGCCCACGACCAGACACAGCAGGCCGTAGCCCATGAACGAGCCGATCCCCATGAGATCCCCAAGGTGTGAGCGATCGATGAGCATCAGCTTCACCAGCGCCAGGCCCATCAAGATCGCGCCCACCAGCCAGACGCCCCGGTTGGCGCGCTTGGAGCCGAGCACCCAGTAGAGCACCCCGAGCAGACTCCAGACGATCGTCAGGCTGGTCTGGGCAACCGGCGAGCCCCAGAGTTGGGCGGGCCAGGCCACGTCGGCCAGGTGGTGCACGTTTCGCAAGGTGATGTTGCTCACGGTGACGAACATCATGATCGCGCCAAGTGATGCGCCCAGGCTCTTGAGATTCTTGTGCACGAGCTCGCAGCGCGTCCAGACCATCACGATCGCCAAGGCGCCAATGAGCATGAGCTCGAGCGGGTTGAGCAGCGGAATCCAGACCAGAGGAGCCGCGTCACCGGCGACGAACAGGCCGACCAGCCACAGCGCGCAAAGAGCGACCAGGGCGGTGAACATCGTGTGCGGGCGCCACTTGTCGAAGGCCGCCGTCAGGGGAAAGCCGACCACGCGGGGCAAGAACAGGATGGCGACGACCAGCGCGAGCGTCGGTGCAAGCGCGCTGGCAAAGACCCAGCCCTCTCCAAGCTCGAAGGCGACAGCGCGCTCTACCAGCCAGGCCGACAGCACCATCGCCCATGAGAACAGCCAGAAGGAGTGTGCCCAAGCCGGCGCCCAGCCCGGGCTGCGTTTGAGGCTGAAGAGCCCGAGCAGGCCAAGCGCGGCGAAGACCATCCAGGCGAAGAGCCCGTGGCCTACGAAGACGTCACCCTGCTCGACGATCTGCACGATCCCCAGAGCGAAGACCGCGATGAAACCCAGCGCCATCGTCCAGGCCACCAATCCGGCGGCCATGAAGCGATAGGCAAGCGCCAGGAGCGCGATCGTCGCTCCCAAAAACACGAGAACCGCGTCGATCTGGTGGGTGTTCGCGACAAACTTCACGATCTCATAGACGCCGATGCCCACCCACCAGCCCATGCCCCAGACAAAAAAGAGCCCGGCCGAGTCGTGATCTTTGTGGTGCTGGTAGAGCGCCGCGGCCCCGAGCGCGGTGAGCGCGAGGATCAGCCCACTCATGAAGTTGGCGTTGGCCACGGCCGTGGTTGCCGTCGACGCGTCCGCCACGAGAAAGAAGATCGTCGCCAAAAAGAAGAGCAAATAGCCGGCCGCACGTTGCAGCACCTGGCCGCTTCGAAGCCCCGACCACGTGATCGCCAGGCCGGCCAGCGCGAAGACGCCGACCGTCACCCGCTCAGAGAACGCCAGCGGCACGGCGAAGCTGGCAAAGACAAAAGCGATCCAGGCATGCGCGCGGCCCAGCGAAGAATAGGGGGCACGAGCCATGAACACGGCAGCGACGATCGCGTTGACCATCGCGATGCCAAAGGCCGCGTAGGCCAGTGGCATCTTCTCCATCAGCATCATGGTCAGCGCGACGTAGGTCATGATCGGGTTGCCAAAGACCAGGCACGCGTCGATGAAGCCCATCGCCTTTCGCTCACCGCCTCGGGCCAGCCGCGCGTTCAAAAACGGGATCGCCATGTAGAGCGCGAAGAACAGCACGAGAAACGGCAACGTGCTCCACAGTTTATCTGGCGAAAAGCCCAGCACTCCCCAGAAGATGCCCACACCGAAGGTGAAGATAAAACCCAGCAGGTTGAGCCACGGCCAGGTCCGCCACCACGCCATGGCCAAGATCGCCAGGTTGAGCACCCCGTAGTACGAGAAGAGCGCCACATGGTTGCCGCTCCCCGTCGACATCAGCAATGGCGAGGCGAAGCCCGCCAGGATCGCCAACACCGCAAGCCCCCCCGAGTTCTGGGTGACCGCCAGAACACCACACGCTGCCACCAGGACAACGGCCATATACAGCGCCACCGTGGCCGGCACGAGCTCGTAGAACTTGAAGGCCGCAAACAGCGTCATCAGCAAGACTCCGATCGCCCCGCCCTGCAAGGTCAGTCCAAACTCGCGTCGCTTCTCGCGCTGCCACCAACCAAAGCCCAGCGCACCGATCGCTGCCACCCCAATACCGCTGAGGCGAAGCTCAATGGGAAAGCTAAACCACCCCTCGCTTGCCCCGTAGCGAAGAAAGGCCGCGATGCCCACAAAGATCACCAGGATGCCAATGATCGCCAGCAGATTGTCCTGAAGCCGCGCCACGATCGGCGCCGACTTCCCCTCCCCACGCGTGGGGAGGTGGCGCGAAGCGCCGGTGGCCTGCTCCTCCCCACCCGCAGGGAAGGGGAGGTGGCGCGAAGCGCCGGTGGGGGCCTCTATCGGACTTGCAATCACCACCTGCGCCTCAGGCACGACCACCTGCGCCTCAGGCGCTACCACCTGCGCCGCAGCCTGCACCACCTGCGCCTCAGCCCGCACCGCTACGATCGCCTTTTCTGGTTGAAACGCCGGCTCGACGCGCGCACCCAAGGGTTGCTGCCGGTTCAGCGCGACGATGTCCTCTTCGAGCACCTGGACGCGTTTGAGCAACGCCCCGACTTTGACCCAAAGCGCGACGACCAGCAGCGGAAAAACAAGCGCAAGACCAGCAAAAAAGAGCGCGACGATGCCGATTACTAATTCATCCATAGCCGAGCGCTCCAATCACCGTGCTGCACCTGCTCTCGCTCGCCTTTGTCCTTCGGCCTCAGAGCGTGGCGATGCGCTCGGCCGCCTCTTTGACGACCTCCCATTCCTGGGCGACGCAAAAGCGCGTCAGCGAGCGGCCGGTATCCGAGGCAAAAAACGAGCTGCCCGGTACGGAAGCCACACCGGTGGTCTCGAGAATATGCATAGCGGCTTTCTTGTCGTCGCTAAAGCCCAGGTGGGAGACGTCGGCCAAGATGTAGTAGGCGCCTTGCGGAATGTGCGGTGTGAGACCGGCCGAGATCAGCGCATCGCAGAAATAGTCGCGCTTCTGGCGGTAGCGATCGCTCATTTCGGTGTAATAATCCGGGCTCAGGCGCGCCATGCCGGCGGCCAGGCCGTACTGCAGCGGTGTGGGCGCGCAGATGTAGAAGAGATCGTTGATGAAGCCTATCGGCGTGGCCAGGTGCGCCGGCGCGACCGTGTAGCCAAGGCGCCATCCGGTGATCGCAAAGGTCTTGGAGAAACCCGACATCGTCACCGTGCGCTCCCACATGCCCGGCAGCGTCGCCAGGCTCGTGTGCACATGGCCGTCGTAGACGAGGTACTCATAGATCTCGTCGGTGATCGCGATCAGGTCGTGCTCCTGGCAGATGCTCGCGATCGTCTCGAGCTCGGCTCGCGAGAACACTTTTCCCGAGGGATTGCCCGGCGTATTGACCAGGATTCCGCGCGTCTTGGGCGTGATCGCAGCCTCAATCGCCTCGCGCGTGAACGACCAGTCCGGCGGCGTCAGCGTGACAAAGTTCGCCTCGCAGCCGCTCACGCGCAGCGCGTTGACGTGGTAGCCGTAAAACGGCTCGAAGATGATGATCTCGTCGCCCGGGTTGAACAGCCCCTGCAAGGTGCACACAAACGAACCGGTCGAGCCGATCGTGACGATCACGTCGGTGTCGGCATTGACCTCGAGCTTATTGTAGGAGGCCATCTTCTTGGCGATCGTGGTGCGCAGATCGTCGACGCCCTCGAACTTCGAATACGTGCTCTTGTCCGCGAGGATCGCCTCGCTGGCCGCCTCCAAGATCTCCGGCGGCGAGGGCAGCGGGCAGATGCCCTGGCCTAAGTTGAGGCCGCCAAGGCGCACGCACTCGCGCGTCATGGCCCGAATCTCGGACTGCTGAAGATTGCCGATACGATCGCTGCGGTAATTCCTGGTCATATACTTGATCTCCCGTGACTGGCGAGTCGGACAACGTGGGGGTAATGCGCGCTATTTCTATGCTTCCAGGTATTTGCGCAACAGATCGAGCGTGGCCTGCAGATCGCGCTTGTGCACGGTCTCTGTGACCGTGTGGATGTAGCGCGTCGGAACGCTGAGCGTGATCGCCCGGCTGCCACCGCGGGCGCGCTGCAGGGCGGCGGCATCGGTACCACCGAGCGGCAAGATCTCGAATTGATGAGGGATCTCGTGTTTTTCGGCGAGCTCGATGAAGGTGTCGACGAGGCCCTTGTCGCTGACCGAGTAGGAGTCGAGGATCTTGATTGCGGTGCCGCCGCCGAGCGCGACGACCTGGTCTTCAAAGGGCACGCCCGGCACGTCGACGGCGAGCGTCGTATCGACGGCGATGCCGATGTCGGGATTGATCGCATAGCTGCTCGTCGTCGCGCCGCGAATGCCGATCTCCTCTTGCACCGTAAAGACCACATAGATGTCGTAATCGGACTCGCCGAGCTGCTCGAGCAGACGCACACCCAGCCAGCAGGCCACGCGGTTGTCCAAACACTTGCCCGTGACCAGATCGCCCATCTCGTAGAACTCCTGAACCAGCGTGACCGGATCGCCCGGGCGAACGCGCCCCTTGAGCTCCTCGGCGGTCAGGCCCGTATCGACGAAAAACTCGCCGATCTTGGGGATCTTCTTACGCTCCTCCTCGGTGGCCAGGTGGATCGGGCGACCCGACGGATTGAGATTGCCAAACAGCTCGCGGCCGTCGCGCGTCTGGATGCGCACCCGGCGAGCGAAGAGCGTGCGTGTATCGAAGCCGCCCAGGTTGTGGATGCGGATAAAACCCTTGTCGTCGATCTGGCGCACATAGAAGGCGATCTCGTCCATGTGGCAGGCGATCATGACCTTCTTGGGATCTTTGACGTCCTTGCGCGCGCGCTTGCGACAGATCAGGTTGCCCAGAGCGTCGGTGCTGATCTCGTCGGCGTGACCTTGGACGCGCGCATCGATGAATTCACGAACGCGTTCTTCACGTCCAGGAGCGCCGGGCAGTTCAGAGAGGGTCTTGAGCAAATCCATGGGACAACCTTCAAAGTTGGGGAGCGGCAAAACCGCCATCAGACAACACACAGAGCCAGGAAATCCAGCGCCTGGCAAATCGAGGCCAATACGCGCGCATTTGTACTACTCGCGCGAGGGCTGTGTCCAGAACTGAAAACTGGCGGTAAAGACTTTACAGATCGACCTGGGCAG
>JACCWM010000050.1 GCA_013697635.1 Lujinxingiaceae bacterium
GTATTCAATCACTGCGGTTAGCTTCCGATAATCTTCTTTTATCAGAAGTTGAAAACGGCTGCATTTGAATTCAAGACCGACCCGCTTGTACCAAGCAAGCGGACATACCCTTGAGCAGGCCATTTTCGCTCCGCAGTAGGTACCTCCCTAATTTCAACCCTCGATAGTATGTCAAAAACACTGTGAGGTCCTGAGCAAGAATGCGGATTAGCCGTGCAATCAATTGCACGTTTCCCGCTCCTTTCTACGTATGCAGAGATAGGGTTTGAGTGGCCCCCATTTAGATTTGCCACATTGCTTTGCGGGATCGGCCGACGGCCTGCGCACCCGCTGAGCGACCGCACCGCCTTCGATGCCTTCATCGAGTACCGCACCACCGATGGCAAGCTCTTCTTCCTCGGTATTGAGACCAAGTACACCGAGCCCTTCAGCGAAAAGGCCTACGAATCGACGCGCTACCGCGCCCTCACCACCCCCGAGAAAGGATTCTCACCCGGCGCTGCCGACGTCCTGCTCCAAAGTGTCACCAACCAGCTCTGGCGCAACACCTTGCTCGCCATCGCTCATCACAGTGCCAACCAGTACCTGTATGGTCATGTCATCATCGTCGCCCCTGCCGGCGACACCGGTGCCTTCAAGGCCTTCGTGGCACTCTCAGACCAGCTCGCGGAGCCCGCTTCTCGTCTGCGCAACGTTGCCCTCGAGACCATCGTCGACCACGCCAAGGCTGAACCACGACTTGCCGAGTGGGCCAGAGCCTCGACACGACCCCGCCTACTGGTTCGTCCCTCAAGGTCTAAACGGCGCGAACCAGTGCTAAATTTGATGCGCGAAACCGACCGAGAGACGTGACGCTCCACCTATGGCGGACTTGGCGTCGGCCGTTGGCCGTCGTCTATCGCGGACGTGGCCTCAGGCGGCCGTAGGCTACGGCGAACGCCGGACGCCCCGCACCCTAAACAGTTAACGCCCACCTCCCATATATTCAGCGACGTCGATCTCAACCCGATAACCCGGCCGCCCGGCGTCCGGAAACAGATCGACACGTCCGGCCGGCAAGACGTCGTCGCCGACGACGAGCACCTTGAGCATGGCAACGCCGATGCGCAGGTGCTGTTCCTCCGGCCGGTTGAACGTGTCGTTGGAAACCACGACGCATCGGCCTCGGTTTGAGGCGAAGCGCAGCATGAACTCGTCGGCGGTTTTGCCAGCGGGGCATTGGAAGAACAGCGGGCTGGAATCCTTGACGCGATGGTCGAATCTGTCGCGTTGCGCGGGTTCGAATTTGTGTCGAAGCGAGGCGTCACAAAAGATCTTGAAGTCGGCGCCCACGAAGTAGCTGCGCAGCGCGCGATAGCAGGTGAGCAGGCCGTCGAAGTCGGCCCTGCCGGTGTTGTCGAAGGCGAAGTTGCTACCGTCGATGACGAAGGTCCAGCCGTGAGCTGACAAGCCGCGCGATGAAAAAACTTCCACGCGCGAGACAAGGGTGTAGACCTTTGCGAGTGTCTTGGACATGAGGGCTCCTGATTGGGCTTTGCTTGGCTCAACGAATGGTTTGAACTGGGCGCTGATCATCGTCGTCGACGCGCCCCGTAGAGCACGGCCATGCGCAGCTCTTCGAGGCTTCCATCGTTCGCCAGCACCACACCAAAATCGCGCTCGCCGAGCTCACGCGCCTGCTGCTCGGTCATATCCTGGCCAAGCTCGCCGGGCGCCCCAGCGCCGCGCCGGTTGACCCGCCACAACGCGGCGCCGGCTTCCCGTAGCGCCTCAAACTCCGCGTGCGTGCGAAGGTCCGTGCAGACCACGCGTCTGCCCTCGCTCAAGAGCGCCTCGACCCCTGCCAAAAGGCCTCGCAGCCAAACGTCGGGATCGATCTCCCGGCACACCGAGCCAAAGCGCTGGTAGATCGCCCGCGGCGAATGCCCGAACTCGGCGATTACTTCGTTTCGCAATTCGCCCCAGAGTTGTGCGTCGGTGAGCCCAAAGATGCGCCCGACGTGCTCTTTGATCGCGTCCGCGATGGCGACCCGCTTATAGCCCAACTCGTTGACCAGATACTCGGCAGCCGTGTCCTTGCCCGAGCCCGACACTCCCGAGATCGCGATGAACGGCTCGTAGGCGATATCGCTCTCCCAGTCATAGACGGCGCCCCGCTCCTCGAAGCGCTGCGCACAAAACGCGATGTCACTAAAAGCCGCCCCGACCCCAACCTCCAGAATCGGCCGGCTGTAACTGTGCCCGCCCTGCGTGTTGTCAAAGAAGCGCCCGGCCGGATCGATCATCGCGTACGAGCCCCGCATCGCCGCGTTGTTCTCCGCCACGACCCGAACACCGCGCGCTTCCAGATGACGATGGCGCTCCACATAGGCAGCAAACATCGCCTCGCTGATCAGCAGCTCTTCCACCTCGCCACTGTTCTGCCCCTCGACCGGCAAGACCTGAAAGATCTTCCACCGCTCTGGCCCAAGCCTGCCCACAAACTCCGACATGTCCTCCAATGCGTTGATTCGATGAACGACCGTATTGAGCTTGATCCGAAGACCCCGCTCCCGAGCCTGCTCACTCAAAGCCAAGATCTGGCCCGCCGCCATCGTCTGCCCTCGCTGCGCCCGACCCGACGCCCGATTGAGCCCGCAGTCCGCGCTGTCCACACTGAACGCCAGCCAATCGAGCCGACCCGCAAAACCGTCCAGCAACGCCTCACTCAACCGCGACCCATTCGTCACAATCATCGTCGTCATCCCACCAGCCTTCGCCTCCGTAATCAGCTCGACAAGCCACGGAACCAGCGTCGGCTCGCCGCCCACAAAGGTGATCTTTTCAACGCCGTGTGACGGCAGTGCCCTGATGATCTCGAGCTGCTGAGCCTTGCTGAGCATGCAGCCGCCCAGAAAAGCCTTCGTGTCGTCGAACTGCGCAAAACAGAACTTGCACTTGAAGTTGCACGACGTGTTGAGGTGGAAGTTTGCCGCGGGGGGAAGGGGGCTTTGTTGGGAGCTCACTTCAAAAACTGGGTTACATGCCATCGGTTGCCTCCTGTGGAGCGTGAGATTGGCCTTCCTGACGTCTGTGCGTTAGGAGGTAATCTCAAGGCGGCTACCGAGATTTTGTTTCCAATTTTTGGTCGCCAGGGTGGCGAATGAAATGCCTTTCGTCAGGCGCCAAAACTGGGCGTATCACCGAGCTCAGCAGCCAGGGTTGCTCGTGTAAGCAGTCGACCGGTGCTTGATTCACACCATTCTGCCAATAGCTCGAGCAACCATGGAAGCCCATCATCGTCTCCAGGCC
>JACCWM010000067.1 GCA_013697635.1 Lujinxingiaceae bacterium
GGCTCTCCTGCACCCTTAGTGGAAGCCTGAGGGCGCCGAGTGCGCTGGCGTGACGTGTACTCCACCGCAGCAGAGGAAGATCATGGCAATCAAGGCGCTGGCGCTGTGAAAGCCGAAGGACCTGCGGGTGATTGTCCTGATCTTGCCATTGAGCCCCTCGGTGCGCCCGTTGCTCAGACGGCTGCTGACGTATTCGAGGACCCCGTCCAGGTGCTTTTCTATGGTCGCCGCCACACGTGCGAAGTGCACCAAGCTGCTGCTCCTTGCGTCTGCAATCCAGTTCTTCAGCCTGCGCCTTGCGACGTTGATCTGGCGCCCATCGAGGATGCTGACCAGCGACTCCTTGAGCATGTGAGCCCGGAAGATGGGGTAGTTCACGCGCTCGAGCTCTTCGAGATCTTGGATGTCGGCGTCGGTCAGGTTCCACGCGCTCTTCTGCAGCTTCCAGCGCATGCTCTTGAGCGCCTTCTTCTGGTCCTTGGTCACGGCCTCGCGGACCTCGTCGCGACGGGTGTCGTCGAGAGCATCCTGGGCGAGTCGTTGCACGTGGAAGCGGTCGAAGATGAGCTTCGCTTCGGGGGTGGCCTCCGACACAGCCTTGATGTACGCAGCGGAAAGATCCAGCGTCACAGCCTCGAGTTTCTCGCACCGTTCGGGGCCCAGATCGTCGAAGAAGCGCTTCAGCGTCGCTGCGCTCTTGCCCTTGGAGGCCCAGACGATGCGGCTTCGTTCGTGGTCGACGATCACGGTCACGTACTCGTGGTGACGCCTGTAACTGAGTTCATCCACGCCGATGAACCGCAGGTCGTCAAGTCGGTCACCGCCGGTCTCAAGCGAGCGAGCAACGACCCGCCGGATGATCATCCCAACAGTACGCCAAGCTGTGCGCTGCAGCGTTGCGACAGCGGTCTTGCTGCTCTGCTGAGCCAGGAAGGCGACCCGCTCTTCGAAGTCGTAGGTAAAGTTCGCGCCGTTCGCGGCCCACGGGACCTTCTCCGTCTTCACGGTTTTGCAGGAAGGGCAGTCGGCCCTGCGGATGCGGTAGCGCAAGTACAGCGTCATGCCGGCCAGGTCGTGGTGCCGCCAGCGCCGTTCTCGCGCGTCGTGAACCGCTCGGCACCTCGTCCCGCATTCCCCGCAGCGGGCGATCTGCCAGCCGGGCGCCACATCCACGAGGAGGCCTGTCGCCTCGAACTGGAAGTTGCGGACCACGAGGTCTTGGATCGAGAGGAGGACTCGGAGTACAGTGGTCGTGCGCAAGGTGGGGCCTGGGTTGAGGACGATGAGACCCGCAGTCTGGCGTCCTCGCCTTGCGCATCAAGGCTCGAGGGCAGAAACGCTTCGAACGATGCTCAAATTGGCGTTTCGCGCCGCATCCCGTTCCGAAGGCTTCCACTAAAGGTGCAGGAGAGCCAGGTTTTTCTGCAGTTTGGCTAGCAACTCATGGAGAAGGTCCGGATCGAGGAGGACATCACCGGCCAGCGGACTGACGCCGGCGAAAGAGTCAACATCGACGGGGTTCCCATTCACGAGGCCAAGTGTGGTGGTCAAGGGTGCTTTCGATTTATCGAGCATGTCGTGCCAGTAGTAGGCGCCGTAAGTGTACTCTCCGCTATACGGGTCGATCCCCACCTTGCGGGACGCAGAGAGGTCTACACGACGCTGAAGCATGAGAGCAAAACGAGTAGGAGCGCCAGGATCATCTGCGTCGTAGGACTCGCTAAGATTAATGTTCGGGCCATCGCGCATTGCGCCGTCGATGTATTCCTGCTCCGCCGGGTGAGCGTTGATAGACATCTGCAGATATCGATGAGTCTTTCCGTTCTCGATATACGGCTGGAACCCGACAAGAAAATGCCCAGTCATCCCCTCAGGCAGACCCTTTATCGCATAGGCGATCGCGTCATCGTCCTCGTAATCAAAATCTATGTGCCCTTCGACGGACAGCGACGCGAACTCGATCATATACTCGAGCACGGCATTAACATGCATTATGCCGCTGAGCGATTCCGTCGCGAAAACACTGAGGTTTTCTCTGGCGACGACCAACCAATCATCGCCCTCGCCTGGCACGGGAGATGCCTGGCTCTCCAAGTCGTCCTGACGACCCTGTTGGCTTAATGGCGGCACGGGATTGCCCGCTGTTGCGCCGACTGGGCTCCCCTCCGCCGAGTTCTGCTCAGAACGTGCAACCGACAAAGAAACTCTCACCTCATCATCGGTACGATGAAAGAGGATCAATAGAACAAGGATTATTACGCAGACGCTCAGATTGCCAGCGACAAACAGATTCTTCGGCGCGGAATGCAAGCTCACCCCCTTCTGGAATGTGGGACGAGGGACCGAACCACCGCAAAGGCATGCTCGAGCTCGTGCTTCCAGTTGACCATGGTGGTTTGGTGGAGGATACCTAACCCTTCCAGGACTCGAAAGAAGCGACCGAGCCTCAAGCGAACACGGGTCGGGCCAGGCCGCTCAGGCCAGGCTGCGGCCGCTGTCGGGGTCGAAGAGGCGCAGGTGGGCGGGATCGAAGGAGAGGCGCAGGTGGGTGCCGTGGGGGTGGGCGAGGTCGGCGGGCTCGCGGGCGATCAGGGGGCCGAAGGGGGTCTCGAGGTGCAGGTTGCGCCAGGCGCCGAGGTACTCGTCGAAGGTCACGCGGCCGTGGACGGGACCGGTCGGGTCCGTGCGCACGAACTCGGGGCGCACGCCCAGGGTGACGGGGCCTTCGAGGGCGTCCAGGGGC
>JACCWM010000071.1 GCA_013697635.1 Lujinxingiaceae bacterium
TTGATGCGCCGTGGCGGGCTTTTTTTGTTGCTGGCGTTTGTCACCGCGGCCTTTGCCTCGTGCGGCTTCGACGATCAGGAGGGCTTTCTCGAGATCGACGATGATTTGGAGATCCGCGTCCAGGAGCTGACTGGCTTTTGTACGGTCCAGATCAAGGGCCACGGCGCGGTCGACGTGGAGAGCGATTATCTTCCCAACTCGATCGCTTGCGAGAACGGCAACGCGCCGCTCGAGGCGCTCAAGGCCCAGGCGATCGCCGCGCGCACCTACGCCAAGTTCATCACCGAGGCCGAGAAGCGGCCCCTGGAGCCGACCACGCGCGACCAGGTCTACAAGTGCAGCTATGCCACACCCAAGCCGATCCACTACCAGGCGGTGCGCGAGACGGCCGGCCAGGTGCTCACCCACGAGGGCAAGTTGATCGTGGGCTTTTACGTGGCCGGCTCGCTTCGCTCGGGCGCCTCTTGCGCTGCGGGCAATGACCCGACCGGCACCGAGCGCCGCGTGACCTACAATCAGGGGCTCACCGGCAATCAGGTCAAGAAGACCTCGCTTGGCTCGATGAGCCATCCGGCCAACCGCGGCGCCAAGAGCCAAAACGGCGCGGCCTGCTGGGCGAGCAATGGCTGGAAGGTCGAGCGCATCTTGCGCTACTACTATGGCGACGACATGCGCCTGGCCGAGCTGCCTGGCCAGTGCGCCGGTGGTGAGCCCGGTGGTGAGCCCGGTGGCGGGGGCGGCGAGGACGACATCTGCCGCCCGGGCGTGGCCAGCGATACCACCGTGCCAACATGCACGGGTTCGGATTCGGTGCCCCAGATTCTGCCTCGCAGCGCCTGGAACGCGCGTCCTCCCAAGCGCAACCAGTCGGCGCACACGCCCAACCGCATCTCGATTCACCACACCGTGACGAGCAACACCTCGACCGACTCGGCCGCCATGGTGCGCCAGGTGCAGGGCTGGCACTTTGACCGCAACTTTCCCGACATCGGCTATCACTTCCTGGTCGCCGCCGACGGCAAGATCTACCGCGGCGCCGACGAGAGCCGCATGGGCACCCACGTCAAAAACCAGAACTCGCACAACCTGGGCATCGCCCTGTTGGGCACCTTTCATCAGAGCACGGCGCCAAGCGATGCTCAGCTCAAGAGCGTGGCGCGCCTGTTGGCCTACCTGGGCAAGAAATACAACATCGAGCTCAACCGCACCAACGTCAAAGGCCACGGCGAGCGCATGGCCACGCAGTGTCCCGGCGGTCAGGTGCTCAAGCGCCTCGACGACATGCTCGCCTGGGCCAAGGCCGACACGATTTGCACCGGCGCGGATGCCGACAAGCCCCAGCAGGACGACGCGCCGGGCGCCGGCTCGGACAAAGACACCAAGGGCTATCGCTATGTGCGCATCAAGACCACGAGCACCCAGCCGGTAGGCCACAACGATCCGATCGACGGCTTCGAGGTCGATGCCGTCTACATCGAGCGCAGCGGCACCAGCGGCTCCGAGCTCATCTATGCCAGCGCCGTGGTCTGCAGCCCCGGGGTGAGCAATCCCGGCGGCGCGCTCGGCGCGCCGGACAACTTCACCTGCGCCGACCGCGCTCAGACGGTGGCGGGCGTGCCCGTGGGCGCCCAGCTGATGCTCGAGATGCCCTCGGCGATCAAGCCCGGTGACATCCTCTTTGTGACCAAGCACGCCTACCAGCCCGCGCTCAACGACTGTGAGCCAAGCCACACCGCGCGCGTCTCGATCTCCGAGGACGGGCGTGTGTGGAAGAGCCTCGATCAGACGGTCAGCGGCAACTGGCGCCTGCCGCTTCAAGACGCCCACTTTGAGGCCGACCCCGAAGACGAGACGAGCAGCGAGGACGACGCGTTTGATTTCGTCACGCCGCGCGCAGGCCACTGGTACACGCCCAAGCTCACGCTCAAGGTGCGCTCGAGCAATCCCGCCGTGGTCAAGGTGGTCTATCACGCCGAGGAGTTCGATCTTGGCTCGTCGCAAAACCGAGACAGCCTCTTTAGCGTCGATCGCGAGTTCAACCGCTTCGGCGTGCGCCGCATCATCGCGCGCGGCTACGACGTCGATGGCAAGGAGATCGCCAAAAAGGAGATCTCGATTACGGTGACCGGCTTTGACGGCACGATCCCCGGCGGCCAGACCGAGCCGGGCAGCCCCGGTG
>JACCWM010000097.1 GCA_013697635.1 Lujinxingiaceae bacterium
CATCGAGGCGTGCCAGAAAAAGCCCTGCCGATTGGCGCTCAAACGCGCAAGATTCTCGCGCGAGAGCGCGTCGTGAATCTCAAAATCCATGTCGCTCGTGTCGTGCACGACCAGGATCGAGCCCAGAATCTCGCAGCGCCCGCGGGTTGCCTCGAAGTGCGGCGCGAGCAGGCTGAAATGATCGACGGCCTCGTTTCGCATGAAGCGATAATAGGCATCCAGGCTAGCCAAGTGAAGTCGGTTCAGGTTCATGGCTCATATCGAATCGGTCGATCAAAATGTCCCAGTAATAGTCCTGTTTCAACTCGACGCTTGAGACGCCCAAGGTGTTCTCGAGTTGGCGAAAAAGCAAATCCAAAGCCACTCTCAAACGTCCAATATCTAACCTCATTGCTTCTCCAAGTGACCGAAAACTGACCCTGCCAATAATCGTCATTTCTAAATAAATAAAGAAATCAACTCGGCAACACTTCGCCAATCCTTCGAAGAATCGATGCTGCAGAACTCACGGCGCTTTGAAGCCCTGCCGTGCCTGCCGCTGAGTCGTCCAGGAACGACTCAAGCTCCTTTACATCGTTGGTCAATTTTCTCGTTGTGAATAGCGTTGGTTCACGAGTCACTTCGTAACGGCCTGCCCCAATATCCCAATAGCAATCTTCATCAAATTCAATGGCTTCCATGCCATGGCATTGTTCAACATGGCCCAGCAACAATTCCGCGACCTTCCTGAGCTGTTCAATGTCAATTTTCATCATTCCTCCAACGGCTAGCTTCCCAAGCTGATTCACCGGCGCCGCGAGGGCGCCGGGGTCTTGCGGGGAGGCGGCGTGCGGGTCTAGCCTGGCTTCCCAGGCTGATTCACCGGCGCCGCGAGGGCGCCGGGGTCGCGACGGGAATCAGGTGGGTGGGTCGAAGATGCGGGCTAGTTGGAGGAGCAGGGCGTCGTCGCCCTTGCGGCCGAGGAGTTGGATGCCGATGGGCATGCCTTCGATCTTGCCAAAGGGGACGGTGAGGCCGGGTTGGCCGGTGAGGTTGGCGATGGCGGTGAACATGCCGAGGACGGCCGAGGCCTCGAAGTGTTCGCGGGGGGGCAGGTGGGCGAACTCGCCGACTTTGGGGGCGAGCACGCCGATAGTGGGGGTCAAGATCACGTCGAGGCCGACCATGGCGTTGTTGCCGCGCTCTTCCATGGATCGGAAGCGTCTCATGGCGTCGGCCGGGGTGACGCGGCGGCCGGCTTCGACGAACCAGCGGGTGGTGGGCTCGAGGCGTTTGAGCTGGATGGCGGGAATGCTCGAGATCAAGCGCTGGTAGATGGGCGTAAACTCTTCGAGGGTGCCCTTTGGGGGCTCGCGGCGCTCGACATGATGGCCGGCCTCGCGCAGGCGCTCGATGGCAAGGTCGACCAGGGCGAGGATTCGGGGGTCGACCTCGCCAGTGGGCGGAACGGTGACAACCCCGATGCGCAGCTTCGGTGCGGGCTCTCTCGAGCGGCGAAGGTAAGTGCCGTCGGAGCCGGTGAGCACGTCGAGCAGCGCCGCGGTATCATCGAGGCTGCGGGCCAGCGGGCCGAGGGTGGTCAGGCCGAGCGGATCAATCTGCTCGCTGTTGTCGCGCACCAGGCGGCGAGTGGGCTTGAGGCCGTAGAGGCCGTTTAGGGAGGCGGGGATGCGCACAGATCCCGCGCCATCGCTGCCCGGCGCGATCGGGAGCAGGCCGGCGGCCACCGCCGCGCCCGCGCCGCCGCTCGAGCCGCCGGCCGTGCGGGTTACGTCCCATGGATTGCAGGTCGCCCGGCCGTGGGCGGGCTCGATGATCGGGAGCAGGCCAAGCTCGGACATCGTCGTCTTTCCCAGGATCACGAAGCCGGCGTTGCGAAGGCGGCGGACCACGCCGTCGTCGACCGGGCTCCACAGCCACGAAAACGAGCGCGAGCCGAGCGTGGTCCGCGTGAAACGGACCATGTGGTGGTCCTTGACCGCCGTGGGGACGCCGTGAAAGGGCCCGCGAATGATTCCCTCTCTTCGGTCGCGGTCTGCGCGCTCGGCTTCGCGGCGCGCCGTGTTGGCCTGGACGTCGATAAAGGCGTTGAGCGTCGAGTCGTGTTTGGCGATGCGCGAGAGGTAGTGTTCGACGAGCTCGGCCGAGTTCAGCGACCCGTCCTTGATTCGGCGAGCCTGGTCGAGCGCGGAGAGCTTGGAGGGCCCGTCTGCGGCAAAAGCATCGGCGGTGGCAACGGTGTGGGTTTGCACAGCTTGTGTTCCTTCAGGGTGGGGTAAATGCCTCGCCAAGCGATAGGCGTGGACATTGTAGCGGCAACGGTGGGCAATGTCTCTCAAGACGTGCAGGGCTTTTGTTGCGGGCTGGAGCGACGTGAGCTGGTTGACCTTGCCTACCTACTACGCCCCTCCTTGATCCTCCCCACAAGTGGGGAGGGGGTTTTGTTGCGGCCTCGATGAAATAAATGTGTTCGGCCCTGGGGCTTTGGTAAACCACAGGCTGGCGAGCCGTCTTGACGCTGATGCAATGCGCTGCCTATTGTGTGGGCGGCGCGGGCCCGTGTCTTATCCCGAAACCCAGGCATGAACGTTTGAAGCTCTTGTGCATCCATCGTGACCGGCTGCTGTTGGCCACAGCGCTCATCTGTGCGCTTTTGGCCGGTTGTTCGTCGTGCAACCCACCGATAGTCGACGAGGGCAAAGCCTTTGTTGTCTTGCTCGATGCGTCGCCTCGCGGCCTCGATCCACGCTTTGCGACCAGTGATGGGAGCGCCAAGTTGGTCGGTCTGCTGCATGCCGGGCTGATCTCGACGGACACGGCCTCGGGCACATGGGAGCTTCGCCTGGCCCAGAGCATCGAGCAGAGCTCGCCGGTGCGCTACGAGGTCGTGCTGCGTGACGACGTCTACTTTCATGACGGTCAGCCTGTTACGGCGAGCGATGTCGAGTACACGTTCATGGAGCTGGGCAGCGATCTGGTCAAGAGTCCGTTTGCCGGGCTTTCCAATCGCATCGCGAGCTTTGAGGTGCAGGACGCGCGACGCTTTGTGATCACGCTCAAAGAGCCGCACGCGCCCTTTATCACGGATATGGGCCTTGGGATCGTGCCGCGCCATCAATGCGCGGGGCACAAGGAGTGTCCGGGGGCGCCGATCGGGGCGGGTCCATTTTCCTTCGTGTCGCAAGATGGCGACATGCGCTTTGAGTTTCGCAGCTTCGATCGCTACTTCGAGGGCAAGCCGGCGATCGAGCGTTTGGTGTTTCGGGTGGTGCGAGACGACAATACGCGACTGCTGGCTTTGCTCGGCAATACGGCCGACGTGGTGCAGAATTCGGTTGCGCCGCTGATGCTGCCGGTCGTCGAGCGCAGTGATCGCCTCGAGATGATGACATCGCCATCGTTTAAGTACACCTATCTGGCGTTTAACCTGGAGCATCCAATCCTCAAAGAGGAGAAGGTGCGCCGGGCGATCGCCCTGGGCATCGATCGACGCGCGATCATCAAATACAAGTTCAAGGAGACTGCGCGACTCTCCACAGGCATGTTGGCGCCGGAGCACTGGGCCTATGAGCCTGAGGTCGAGGTGTTCGACTTCGACCCCGAGCGCGCCCGCAAGCTGCTCGACGAGGCCGGCTATCCAGCCGGTGAGAACGGCATTCGCTTTCAGCTCGAGTTCAAGGTCTCGGCCAGCAAGTTTCGCCGTGCGCTGGCCGAGTTGATGGCCCACCAGCTTCGGGACATCGGCATCGAGGTGCGCGTTCGCTCCTACGAGTGGGGCACGTTTTTTCACGACATCCGCAGCCGCAACTTCGACATGACGACTCTGCAGTGGCCGTCGGTGCTGGAGCCGAGCTTGTATCGCTGGATCTTTCACTCCGACAACATTCCGTCAGCGGAGAATCGTTCGGCCGGCGCCAATCGTGGTGCCTATCGCAATGCACGCGTTGATCAACTGCTCGTCGCCGGCGATAGTGAAGCCGATGTGCAGGCACGAAAAGCGATCTATGGCGAGATCCAGCAGATCCTCGCGCGCGAATTGCCCTACGTTTCCTTGTGGCATGAGGACAACATCGCGGTGCTCAAGCGCGGGGTGACGGGTTATTATACGACACCCAACGCGCGCTTCGACGGCCTCAAACAGACCATTCCCGCGCGCGAAGGCGCCCCGAGCCAGGACAATTGACGATGAACCCCGCCCCAGCCAAGCAGAGCAAGGTCACCAAAGAACGCATCATCGCCTTTGTGATCTGGGGCATTGTCACGGCGATGATCGCGATCAACGTGGTCAACCTGGTGCGCTCGAATGGGTCGGGTCAGATCGAGGGTAGCTTGGCGCCCAATTTCGGGCTTCCTGAGCTCGAGAGCGGCCGCACGGTCAAGCTCTCGGATTACCAGGGCAAGGTGGTCTTGATCGACTTTTGGGCGACGTGGTGTCCGCCATGCCGAAAGCAGATGCCGGCGCTCCAGGAGCTTTTGCTCGATGCGAGCGTCTCGGACGGCCTCCAGATTCTGTCGGTCAATACCGACGAAAACAAGCCGGGTCGCGACCAGCTCGTCTCAAGCTTTTTACGCACCAACGGCCTCACGATGACGACCCTGCTCGACAACGGCTCAGCCAGCGGCTTATACCGCGTCTCGCGCATCCCAACGCTCGTCGTAGTTCGCCCAGACGGGGTGGTGCACCACGTGTCGAGCGGCGTGCACGATGCCGATACGCTGCGCCAAATCATCGCCAAGGCCCACCAGGCCAATTAGCAGGCCAATTAGCGCGGGCTGGTCAGCGAGCGCGCCAAATTTTCTTGAAAGATGAGTTCTTCGGGGGCGCCAAACGAGAGTGTCTGCGAGCTGACGGCTGCAAAGGCGGCGAGCATCAGCCAGGCTGTCGGCTCGTCGAGTCGCTCCGAGGGTTTCACGCTTTGGATAAAGGGGTGCTCGAAGTTGAGGCCCACGCGCATGGGGCTGCCGACAATGCACAGCCCGGCTGCGCGGCTATCAACGTCGGCCAGCGGCAGACGAGCGACGCTGTTGGCGGGCTGTCCATAGTTGGGTGGAAGCGCGACGAAGGTCGGTGGGGTCGAGCGACTCAAATAGTTCTGTTCATTGTGCGACGGCCACAGATGGCGGATCCAGGCGTTGAGGTGCACGATCAGGGTCTGGGTCAGCGGATCGTGGCGCCAGACCATGTCCGGGTCCTGGGCATAATTTAACTGGCCCAGCTTGGGGGCAGTGGGCGCAGGTGGGGGTTGGTAAATACGGGCGACATCGAGATGAAGCTCGATCCAGCTCTTCAAATGCGCCGGTGCCTCCTCGCTCAGATGTAGCCAGTCGCTCTCGCTTCGTCGATCGCCTCCCATGCACAGAGCACGAAGCATGCGCAGGGCGCTGACGGGCAGACCACTTTGCAGCGGAAAGAGCGGCAACTCCAGGATGCGGGCGGCCGTGGCGTTGTCGATGGCAAAGTGAGTGTCGCCGCGCTCGTCGCGAAAGAGGCGAAGATGGCTTGCCGCAAAGTCGAGCAGGCATGCGGCGGCGTGCTGGCGAGCCTGCTCGTCTTCGATGTCGGTGAGCTCGCGCAGCAACTCGCCGAGCAGCGTCTCCTCGGCGCGGTGCACGGCGCTCGCCATCTCGCGCATGCGTGCTGGATCGAGCGTTGAGGCCACCTCCAAAAAACCGACGATGATGCTTACCTTGCTGTGTTCGACGAGCTGGCTGACCTGGCCGCTCTCGCGGTTGAGCAGTGCAATGCCGACGCGACGAAGCGGACGTGTGGTGATGCCAAGCGTGCCACGCACGCCGCCGGCATCGAGCGTCATCTGCACGAGATAGGCATGCGGCTCGTCTGTGAGCCAGTTGTTGGCGCCGGCCAGGGCGAATCCAAAGGCCGGCTCGACGCGCACCAGCGGAGCGAGAGCGATGGCCAGAAACGGGTTCATGGCGAGCTGGAGCGGACCCTGCTTGTTTTGAACGGCCAAGATGAAATTGTCATCGAAGAGCGTGACGGAATCGCAGCCTCGGCCATCGAGCATCACGACCGGGCGGCCCTGGTCCACGGCCGCCATGAGCGTGGCAAACGAGAGCTGCCCACTTTGCGGCGCGTCGAACAAAAGCATGCCCGCAAGGGCGCTGCTCTCTATGGGCTGCTCGCCACTGGCGAGCGCGATGAGGTGGGATTGGAGCATGCGTCGTGCATGGTGGCGCGGGGCGGGATCGGGAGCTCCCTCGGCGCTCACAGGGGCTTGCAGCACGGCGACGTAGTGCTCGATCATCGCCTCGTCGAGCTCTCCCAAACCCGCGTTGGTCGGAGTGGTGGCGCTGAGCTCAACGATGCAATCCGCCCCGATCATCTCAATGAGCAGGCGCTGCTGCTCGGCGTCGAGCGCGAGCACCCGGGAGGGATCGATGCCGCCCATGTCGCCAGCGAGGCCGTCTTGGGCAACGTAGATCAGTCCTTTGTTGGCCGCAAAGAGCGCCTCGAGATCGCGGGCTGCGACGGCCTTGCCGGCGCACGTGCGAAACAAGGCCACGTCGAGCATGGCCTGGGCCGTGGACAGAAAATTTACCAGGATGGCTGGCGCGGGTTGCTCGTCGGGTTGCTCGTCGTTGCCCAGGCTCAGCACGAGGTTTCTTGCCAGTGCGCGCAGCACCAGGCGCGAGCCCACCGAGCCGGGCTCGACGTCCATGCGAACCACACGTCGCAGCGCCAGGCTCGTGGCGCTCTCGAGCTTTTCGCCGGCCAGGCTTACCGCCAGCTCGGCCAGCAGTGGTGCCAGGATCTGAGAGTCGGAGAGATTGACGGCCTGGGCTAGCACCACCGAAGGGCTGATGGCGGGCAGCGTCACGACGAGCTGATGGCCGGCATGCACAGAGGTCGTCGATCCGCGCCAGATCAGCCGATCACAGGAGACCAGGCTCACCGTTGTGTGATCCATGGTGGACACCGCATGGCCGCCTTGCGAGGGCGTATAAATGCTGATCGCGACGGCGCCAAAGGCTCCCATCGACTCGGTGATCGCGTCGGCGGCTTCATGGTCCACCAGGTGGCGGGCGGCGAGCAGGCGGACAAAGCGCGACAATTCGATGGGCTCGAGCTTCATCTCTTCGATCAGCCAGGGGCGCGCCGGTGGGCGAAACCGCTCAGCGTCGAAGAAGGCCAGATCGTCGGGCTCGTCCCAATTGGGCGCAATGACGTCGATGCGCTCCCCGGCCAGCGCGCGCACCGTGGCCAGCTCGCCAGGGCCAACAAGCAGGCGCAGGGCATCGAGCTCGACGGCGATGCGCGCCGAGAGATCCATGATCGCCGCGCGCTGCGCGTATTCGCTGCCCAGGATCAGAACGCGCTGTGCCGAGCGCATGAGTTCGGTCAAGCGCGCGGGGCTGAGTGACTCCCCGCCCGGCAGGCAGATGTCGTAGTGCGGTGTGGATGCCTGGTCCTGGCCAATGAGGCCGACGTAGGGTCTAAGCCTGGCCAGGCAGTGGGCCAGGTGAGCGTCGCGAACCACGCCGTAGTGGTCGGCCGTCTTGGTGAACTTGTTGAAGTTGACGACGCCCCCGACGCGCTGAAAGGGCATCTCGCGGTTTGCGAGCCGCTCGATCTTTACGCCCCATGTCAGCAAATCGAGGCCGCTCACGTTGTAAGGATCTGCCCAGATCCGAGCCTGAACGTCGTCCTCGCTTACCGTCGTGACCACTTCTTTGGCATAGCGCAGGTCGATCTGCGAGCGCACGCGAGCGTCGTTGAAATCGATCTCGAGCTTGGCCAGACCCACGCGCTGTCCGAGCAACTCGAACTCCGGCCGATCGACCGACATGCCGACCACTGCCATGCCCGAGAGGCCGCGTGCGCGCACGCAAACACCGCGAAAGCGCTCGAACTCCTTTGCGACCGGAACGAAGGTCACCGTTCCCAGCTCGGGGTCGATCTCGATCTGCGTGCCCTCGCCGCCCTCTTCATCGGCCGAGAAGAGCACGACGCGCTTGGGCGAGTAGTGCAACAGGGCGTTGATACCGCGGGCTAGAAGGATGATATCGGCGTCGTCGAGATTGTCTTCGGATTCGAAGAGGTAATCGAACAGGTTGAGCAAAGCCAGCCGCGAGAACAGCCGGCCGGTCCAGCGCATGCGCAGGTCAACCTCGCTGGCAAAGCGCTGCAATTCGATGTCGATGAAGACCGTCGCGTTGGCAACGGCCGACTGCACGAGCTCCAAGATGTAGAAGGAGGGATCGGCCAGCGCAAAGCGGCGCATCATCGCCACGGCGTTTTCTCGGTCGACGCTGAAGCTTTGCACCGGCGAGGAAGCCGAGGCGCTCGACCACTGCTTGATGTAGTCGTCAACAGCGGTCATCGTTGTTCCACAGGTTGGGACTTCGCCGCCAGGGCGGCATCGATCTGCGCTTGTGCTGCGTTCGAGATCACCTGCATGCCCGGTATCTGCGCGGAGGCATGGGTGAGCAACAGACAGCGCGCAAGCAGACAGGCGGCGATCTCAGGTGAACGCTCGTACATCGCCTGGAGCGTTCGAAAGTGCGGGTGATCACGATTGATCGCGGCCTCGAGGCGGCGTGAGCTTTGGGTCTCGACGACGCCGGCAGGAGGACGGGCCATCGTCGTGCCAAGTCGGCGCGAGACGACGAAGAGCGGGTTTTCACGCTCAAACGAGCTCAACTGGCAGGTGCCCATGCGCCGGTATTCGGCGCGTGCCTGGGAGAGCAAGCTCGCCGTCGCGTCGAGGAATGCGCGAAGCGATTCGGGCACCTCGTCGTCGATCGTGATCGGGATGTAGACGTCCTCGGGCGCAACGATCGGGCGCATGCGGTCGGACTCGGCGTTAAAGCCCATCAGGGCGCGCACCTGACCGCCCAGAGTTCGACGCGCCTGAACGTCGAGGCATCGGCGCACGAAGCTCTTGACCAAGAGCGGCTCGTCGGGCGCAGCGGCGGCTTCGGGGCTGGGAGGCTGGCCCCAGATCACCGGCACACCCTGGGTCAGCAGGCTCTTGACCAGCGGTGACAAACTCTCGCTGAGCAGCACGCGCCCGTCGCGCTTCCAGGTCTCATAGAGCGCGGCGGGCGTAAGCGCGCGCCCGTCGACGAGGCGGATGATCGGGCGATTGACCGCCTTCTCGAGCAGTGCGCTGGGCTCGCGCATCAACACGGTGAGCAGGCGTGTGTGGGCGTCGATATCGTGGATACGCCAGTGCGAGCGCGCGACCAGCGCCTCGAGCTTGGTGATCAGCGCATCGAAGAGCTGCTCTTCGACGGCGCGCTCGAGCAGCCCCATACCACGCTCGAACTGCTCGTTTTGTATGATCGCCTCGCGCGTCAGCGTGTGCTCGAAATAGCGGCTCTTGATTTTGAAGCTGATGTGGCCAAAGCGCTCTGCGCGACGGCCCAGGCTCTCGGTGCCCCGATTACCGGCCACGAGCGTCAAGCCCCGGTTGTAAAAGGAGTGGGTGGGCTCGAAGTTGTAGGCCAGTGCCATCTCGGTGCCCGGATGATCGACGCGCACAGCGCACAGACCGCCGACCTCGAAGGCCTCGTTGACCAGCTCGCGCTGGGAGAGGTTGGCGTCAATCGGTGTGCGATCCTCAAAGCCAATCTCAACCTCGGCGTGGCAGCACCAGAACTTGAGCGTCTGGCGCACGCCCTCGACGAGCTCGCCATAGCGGTAGATGTCGCCCTCGAGCACGATCGCTATCTGGGTGCCCTCGACGGGCTCGGCGAGCGCACTGATCTGGAAGGTGCGGTCGGCGTGAAAGAAGATCTCCCAGTATTGCCCGTTCTTGCCCGTGCGTACGATCACGGCCTTGGGCTCGAGCGCGAACACCGAGACAAAGCCGATGCCGAATTTGCCGATTTTGGTCAGGTCGCGCCGCTTGGTCGACGAGAACAGCTTGGTCAACTGGCGATCGATGACCTCGCGGTCCATGCCCTCGCCCCAATCGTCGACGTGTACGACGATCGCGCCGTCCAGGCCGGCCTCGCCGACGTACTCGGTCCATACGTCGACCCCGGAGCTGCCCGCATCGATGCTGTTCTGTACCAACTCACGAAAGCAGTCGAGCGCGGAGCTGAACTGCGTGACGAGGTTGTCCAGAATGCCGATGTGGCTCGTGGTCTTCATGCGCTTGCGGCCGGCAAAAGCGCGCCAGCCTCGGGCGTTCGGCCCATACGCCGCAAAAAGCGATAGTGGGAGCGCACACCGCCAAAGAAGGTGGGTTGAACGCGGTAGGGGATGGCGAACTCATTGCACGTCTCGCGCACGATCTCGGCGATCGCCGGGTAGTGGACGTGGGTGATCTTGGGAAAGAGATGATGCTCGATCTGGAAATTCAGACCGCCAACATACCAGCTCAGCAAGCGGTTGTTCGGCGCGAAGTCGACCGTCGTCAACACCTGGTGGGTCGCCCAGTCCGTCTGCATGCGCATCGCCTCATCGGGAAGCGGGAAGTCAGCCTCCTCGACACAGTGCGCGAGTTGAAAGACCACCGCCAGCGCGACGCCCTCGACGAAGGCGGCCATCAGGTAGAACAAGATCACCCACCCGATGTGGTGGAAAAACGAGGGAATCACAAAGCAAACCGACAAGAAGACCAGCTTGCCAACGATCAGCGCGACGGCATCTTTGCCGCGCGGGCGGGGCATCTCGCGATCGCCGAGCCTTCCGGCATACCATGTGGCAAAATCGTCGTAGAAGTGCCACTTGACGCCGATCATCCCGTAGAGAAACCAGACGTAGATGTGCTGGAATCGGTGAGCGGCCACATGGCGCTGGCCCTCGGCCAGGCGCCCGAGGATGCCCATGTTGATGTCGTCGTCGTGGCCTTCGATGTTGGCATAGGTGTGGTGGAGCGTGTTGTGCTTGAAGCGCCAGACATAAGAGCTGCCGCCCAAGAAATCCAGCGAGTAGAACATCAATTGGTTGAACTTGGAGTTCTTGGAGTAGGAGCCGTGGCCGGCGTCGTGCATGACGCTAAAGCCAATGCCCGCGCCGGCCAAACCGAGCGGGATCACAGCGAGCAACCGCACGAAAAAAGGCACGGGCGCAAAGACCACGATGCTGTAGGCCAGACCAAACCAGGCGAACAAGACGACCGACTTGATGTACATGGCCCATTGGCCACGCGGCTCGAGGCCGGTGCGGGCAAAATAAGCGTCGACACGCTCTCGCAACGTCCGGCGAAAATCGCCATGCGGAGAGAATTTGACCGCCGGACTGTCGGAAGGGCTTTGCATACTTACTGTCCAAACTTAAGAGGATTGTCGAAAGGCGTCGTCCGAAGCTTTTTTTGCGATTACCACATCAGCCTAACAAAAGAAAACCGAGTGCAATTGCAGTGCACCTCGATCGCCTCAAAGCGGTGCAAACCGTTATTGGGTTGGCCAGCCAGGCATTCTGGATACTTTCAACAGGTGACGCAAGCATTGAGCTTCGCCTTGACCTCGAGGATGAGAATGCCATGAGCGACCGACCCACGAACACTGGCCGAAGCATCGCCAACTTCTTCAAGATGAGCGTGCAAGAATACCTGGGCGAGAACGGCTCGCAAAAGGCTGCGGCGCTGGCTTTCTACACGGCATTTTCGGTGGCGCCGCTGCTCGTGATCGCTGTGGCTGTGGCCGGCTTCATCTTCGGTGAGCAGGCAGCCAGCGGTGAGTTGGCCGCGCAGATCGAGGAGACGCTGGGCGCGGAAGCCGCAGCCACGATCGAGCAGATGATCGCCACGGCGGCCAACTTTAGCGCGGGCATCATCGCCACGATCATCGGCATCGGTGCGCTCTTGTGGGGCGCAAGCCAGGTGTTTGTTTCCTTGCAGACCAGCCTCGACCAGATCTGGGACGTCGAGCCAGACGAGAGCGGCTGGCGCGGCTCGGTGCGCGACAAGCTGCGCTCCTTTGCCATGGTGCTGGCGATGGGTTTGTTTTTGATTGGCCTGCTTTTGGTGAGCACGGCGGTCTCAACGGTGGCCGCCGTGGCGGGTGATCTGCTGCCGGCTGAGCCAATCGTGTGGCAAACGCTCAACAACGTCCTGTCGCTGGCATTGTTGAGCGGCGCCTTCGCCGCGCTCTTTCGCTTTCTTCCCCGGGTCAATCCCGCCTGGCGCGACGTGTGGGTGGGCGCGGCGATGACCGCGGCACTGTTTGTGATCGGTCGTTGGGCCGTGGGCCTGTACTTGAGCAACGCCGCCATGGCCTCGGTGCTCGGTGCGGCCGGCGCGTTCGCGGTCTTCTTGCTCTGGGTGTTCTACATGGCCCAAATCGTCTTGCTCGGGGCGGTGATGACGCGCGTCTATGCGCGCGAGTACGGCCACACGGGCCGCCGCCAAAAGCCAGATCAGCAGGACCAGACGCTCGAGAGCCGCAGCGACCTGGAGTTGCCCGCAACCTAGCGCTGCGCGCTCAGCGCTTGCGCGTCCAACGAAGCACCGTGTGCAGTCCGCGGTCGTCGCCTTCGCCCTCAAATCCCAGGTGCATCTTGACCGAGCGCATGGACTGCAAGGCCCGCGTCACCGCGGCCTCGGCCACGGGAACGGGTGCTGCAACGTGGTCGTGACCGGGACCGTAGATGCTGTGGCGGATCAGACCGTGCTCATCGACGCTAAACTTGCCGTCATGGATGTCGCCTGGCTCATAGCCCAGGTAGTGCAGCGCGAGGCGGCGGCGCTCAGAATCATCTTGGGGCAAGCCGCCCAGACCGTGCTCCAAGCTGAGCCAGGCGGCCGAGGCACCAACGTGGCTCTTGACAGCGTTGGTTTCGAGCATGGCGAGCAAGGTCAGCACGATCCAGCTCTGCTCGGCCTTGGGATCGAGGGTAATCATGGTCTGCATCATGAGCGCATCGGGGTCGGCCGGCTTGGCCGTCGAGAAGCCACCGTCGAGGGCGGCGTCGATCATGGTCTGCAAGGTCGCCAGATCGAAGCTGGCCAAGAAAACGCCCCCGGCCGCAGTATAGTGCAGCCGCAAATCGCTCAGCGCTTGCTGGCCGAACTCCAGGCCGGCCTGCTCGGTCGGACCCACCGACGTGATCGGAACCTCTCGATAGGGCTCGGTGTCATGCCAGCGCAAAAAGCCCGGCGCCGATGAGTCGATAAAAGCCCGGGTTGCCGTCAGCGTCGCAGCGAGCATCAGGGGGTTCTTGATGTGCGCGCCAATATAGATCGGCAGGCGTCCCAATATCTGGAGCAAGAGCTGGTCCGAGCCGGAGCGCGCCTCGCCCGAGCCTGCGAGACCCTGGCTCATGATCAGATCCCAGACACCGCTGCGATCGGCGGCGCCGACCATGACCCAGTCGCCCAGCCAATCCAGGCCCAGGTCGTGGCGGCCTGTCATCTGGCGTGCCATCGCGTTGAGCTCTCGGCGAAGGCTGGCATCGTCGCCCACGGCCAGCGTCCATTGCAGCGCACCTTCGAGCCTGGGCGCGGTCACCGCGCGTGTACCGACCTGGCGAGCCAGGCCGTCGTATTCGCTGGCATCGATCAGCGGCAGCATGCGTGCGTCGACGCCGATCTCGCCGCTGTCCTTGTCAAAGTTGATCCGCGCAGCGATCGGATCGATGAAGGTCTGCCAGGTATTCATGTAGCGGCTGCGAAAGAAGTCGTAGGCATCTTGCTCCTCGGGGCTGACGCGCTCGATTGAGCGTTCGATGAGCGGCGAGAGCCTGGCAAGGTTGCCCCAGCTCGAGGAGGCGCCCTGGCCGGGGGTGTAGACAATGGGGGAGCCGTCAGCGTGCACAAGCTCCTCGGCGCGAAGCAGGCCGCTCGCTGTGAGCTCGACGACGTCTCTGGGCAGGCGTCCTTCGAGCCAGCCAAAGAGCATCGCCGCGTGGTTGACCGCGGCCAGGTCGGCGCGTGCTTCCATGCGCCGCGCCGACAAGATCTTGGTGCGCGGGCCAACCGTGTGGGCTACGAAGGCATCGCTGACGAACACGAAGCCGTCCTCGGCCTTGGTGTCGTAGGGGTAGCGCGCGCGCATGTAGCGAAAGTCACCGCTTTTTGAGAGAGGCGCGCGCGTGCCCTCGTGCACGCCGATGAAGCGCTCGATGGCCCGGGCCGAGCTCGAGAGCACCAGCACCTCGCCAAGCTGCAGGCGGTGCTGCTGGACGGCGCCGTCTGGCGTCGACAAAAGCCGCACGCTGTGGCCGGCGAGCTCGACGCTCGACGCGACAAGGCCGGGGTGGGCTTTGCGCGTCTCGCGCTCGTAGCGCTCCAGGGCCTGATTCAAGAGCTTGGCCTCGCGCACGTGAAAGAGGATCGAGACGTCGCTGCCCTCGCGCAAAAACGGGTCGCTCGTGGTGATCGCCACGCCGTGGGCCGCGAGGTGGCCGAGCTGCTCGGAGAGACCGCTGCGCTGGATGGCGAGCATGGTCTCATAGCGCTCGGCGATGTGGCGACTGCCGCTCTTGAGCTCGAGCGCCTGAAACAGCGGCGAGATCCACTGGTCGAGCTCGGCCGCCAGGCGCACAAAGGTGCGCAGATCGTGGAAGTGGATGTAGAGCATGTCGTCGGGCACAAAGGCCGCCAACGGCTCCACGACGGGCTCCTGGCCGAGCTCGGCGATCATCTTGTCCCAGGGATGCTCGGCCAGGGGCACGCCTTCGATCGCGGAGAGGGCGATGGTCTGCGCGCTGGCCGGCGCGGCGCGCACGAAGAGCGCTCGGTCGATCTGCAGGGCCTCCTCGACCGAGAGGATGCCCGTGTAGGTGGCCATCAGATCGCCGAGCTCGCCGCGACGAGCCGGTGTGCGGGCCGTGCGTCGATCGAGGCCGCGCTCGAGCTCGAGACGATGGCTGGCGAAGCTGAAGAAGGCCAGGTCGTCGCCCTCGCCGCGCAGCTGCCTCATCGCCGAGGCGATCCGGTGCTGAAACAAAAGCGGCAGCTCTGCCTGCGCGCTTCCCGTGCCCTGGGCCACGCTGATCACCACCGGCTGATGCACGTCGACCACATCACCGAAGCGCTCTCCGTCCTCGGTCCAGAAGAGGTCGACCACGACCTCGTCTTGTGGCGCCTGCTCGCCGACAAAGCGCACAATCAGCTGAGGCTCGCAGTCGGTCACCGCGCGTGCGTGGCGCTCACCACGAACGTCGAGCCATTGGATGACGCAGCGACGGCCAAAGCCTTCGGTGATCGTCGTGGCCAAATAGAAGTGGGTTTGGTCGCCAAAGTGCGCATCGGCGGGCACGCGGACCGGTGGGCGGGAGTCGGCGCTGCGCCGGCCACTGAAGCGCTCAAAGATCGGGCCCGGGTCGGCGGGCCGGGCGGCTCGCTCGACGGGTGCTACGGGATCGGGCTGCGCAACGGGCTTGGAGCTGCTGCAGGAAGCAGCGAGCAGCACGGTGCTGAGGACGGCAAAGAGACGATGGATACTCATCGATCACACCTGTGAAGAGAAATTTCTAGCAACGATTACAAGGGGTGGTGTCGCTACATTTATACCTATAATGAGAATAATATTTGCCGAGGTCTTTTGAGTCCTCACAATCTAGTGCAGACGACGCAAACTCCTGACTCGGTCGTGAAACTGCGTGCGCCTGAAGTTACCAGCCTGTTCCTCAATTCGTTTCGTAAAGTTTGGGAAGTCCATCTTAGCCCGTGATGTCTACGACGTCGATTGGTCTGTGAAGGTAAAATGCACTGGTCGATTCAAGCCGCCCATGTGGCCGATTCGAGGCCGACTTTGTGGTGGTTCACCGACGTGAATTCAATCCATGGTAAGGACAATTAAAATGACTCAATTCTTGATACGAAAATCTCGTCCACGCGGCGTGGCTCTTGGGCTGTCGACCGGCTGTGCTCTGCTTTTTGCGACGGCCTGTGGTGATATCCTCGATGGTCCGTCTTCGGAAGAGGTGTCGGTGGCACCGGTCACTCCGTACGTGCCGGAGCATAAGAACCCAACCTGCGAGGATCTCGGACTGGGCACGCATTCGACGAAGTTCGAGGATCCGAAGAGCGGCACCTACACCCTGCTGGGCGACAAGAAGGTCGTCCTCGATGTCAACAACCCCTACTTCGATTGGAAGAGCAGCATCGACATCGAGGCCGTGATCGTCAAGGGCGGCCCGACCGCCAACGTCTACGAGTACGATCCGGAGCGTACCTATGACAAAGGGCTGCATTCGCCGATCAACCCGAACAACGGCAAGCCCTACGGCTTGAGCCACATCACGTTTTGTTACAACCTGCGCCTCGACGTCAAAAAGGACGCCAAGCCCCACTACAAGCGCACGCACAAGTGGGACATCAAGAAGTCGGTGTACCCGGCTTACTGGGCGTTGTTCGACGGCGACAGCGGCACCTCGAAGTACACCGTCGATGTCACCAAGAAGGGCTATCACGATAGCGATCACAGCGTCAGCGGCAAGATCTACATCCACAACCCCTGGCCGTATGATGCCAAGATCATTGACGTCAAAGACATCATCTCGGACTACGGCCAGGTGCCTGTCGACTGCGGCAAGCAAACGTTTCCGATCACGCTCAAGCCCGGCGACAAGCTGGTCTGCCACTACGACAGCAAGCTGCCTGACGACAAGGATCGCAAGAACAAGGTCGAGGTCAAGACCGATCCCAAGGGCAAGATCAAGGGCGACTATGCCTATGCCGACATCAAATTCGGCATGCCCACCAAGGAGCTCTACAAGTCGGTCAAGGTCGAGGACACCTTCAACTCCAAGACGACCGTGCTGGGTACCTTCTCCAAGTCCGAGACGATCAAATACGATCGCACCTTCAAGTGCCCCAAAGACGAGGGCAAGCACAAGAACGTGGCCAAGATCGTCGAGACCGAACAGTACGACACGGCCTATGTCGAGGTGAAGTGCTTCAAGCTGATCGTCAAAAAGGACGCCAAGGCCCACTACGACAAGAGGTACGATTGGAAGATCGACAAGAAGGCCGACAAGGACCACGTCTCGCTCAAGCCTGGTGAGAAGGTCGCCGTCAAATACGCGGTCAAGGTCGATCTGAGCAAGAAGGACTACGGCAAGGGCTACTACGTCGTCGGTGAGATCAAGGTCACCAACCCGCACCCGAAGCGCTCGGCGCGCATTCTCAGCGTCAGCGACATCGTCTCGCCGGACATCGCCGCCCACGTCGACTGTGGCGTGAGCTTTCCCTTCGACCTGGCGCCGCTGAGCACGCTCACCTGCAAGTACAAAGCCGAGCTGCCCGACGACAAGAAGCGCCTCAACAAGGCCAAGGTCGTGCATCAAAACTACGACTACGACCACAAGGGTGATGGCAAGTACGGCGGCAAGACCTACTACGAGGCCAGCGCCTGGGTCGATTTTGCCTACGCCAGCATCAAGAAGCTCGACAAGTGCGTCAAGGTCTACGACACGCACAAGGGCTACCTTGGCGAGGTCTGCGCCGACACCCACGAGCTGCCCTACGTGTTCAAGTACACGCTCAAGGTCGGCCCCTACTCCGAGTATGAGTGTGGAGCGCACGAGATCGACAACTGCGCCAAGTTCATCACCAAGGACACCAAGACCGAAGGCAAGTCGTGCTGGAAGCTCAAGGTCGACGTCTATTGCAAGAAGCCGCCGATCGAGGAGCCCGTCGAGAATGACTTCCAAGGCTGCACGCCTGGCTACTGGAAGAATCACCTGAGCGCCTGGCAGGGCTTCACGCCATCGCAGACGCTGAACTCGGTGTTCATGGTTCCCGGCGCGCTGGGTCTGGGCGGCAACTCACTGCTCGACGCGCTCAACTACGGCGGTGGACCCGGTGCCGTCGGCGGCGCGCGAATCCTGCTGCGCGCAGCCGTCGCCTCGCTGCTCAACGCGGCCCACTCGGGCGTCAACTATCCGTTGACCACAGCCCAGATCATCAGCCAGGTCAACGCCGCACTGGCCACCGGTAATCGCAGCGCCATGCTCGCCCTGGCGACGCAGCTCGACAACATCAACAACCAGTTCCCCTGCCCGCTCTAAGCGGCCACGGGTGACGCCGCCAACATCTGGCGGCGTCGACAACGCCAAACCCATGACCCACAGGACCAGATATGGCCCAGTGGGTCTTTTTCGTCTAATCGACCCGTGCAAGGAAGGCTTCCTCGACCATGCGGACCTCGTCCACACCCGAGATGCGGTGCACATCGATCAGATCGGCGCAGGCCGCCCCGCGCTGCTCGGTGTGGAGAAAGGCCAGGATGTAGTCCTCGATGCCATCCTCGACCAGGCAGCCGGAGCGAATGCTCACCGAGGTGAACTCACAGCCATGAAAGGAGCCGGCTTGCTTTGAATAGAGCGTAAAGCAGTTACCAAAGCCTGACACATAGGTCAGCAGGCCCGTGCTGCCACCCTCGCAGGCGACATAATCGAGCTCGGTGTCGTAGCGCAGGATGCTGTTGGTGGGCATGTAGGTCAAATAGGCCTCGCACGTGGTGCCAAAGCTGCCGGGCCCGCCCTGATTGTCGTCGTAGATCGTCTGGCCGTCGACCGAGTGGTAGGTACCGGTGATGTCGGGCGGATTCAAGCCGGCATAGACCGGAAAGCCCGCCTCGATCAGACGCTCGAGCAGGTCGTCGGAGGCGATGCGGCGCGCCTCGACCGGGCGTGGATAGCGATCTTCGGCGTCGAGCGCCGCACCGACGAGCTCGCAGCCACACCCCAGAAAGGCTATGAGCGTGCAGAACACGCCCACGCGCCGGCTCATCGTTCGATTCATCATTTCATCACCCAACGCGTCATGCCAGTCATCATCCGATCTCAATGGATCGAAGCTAAACGAAGGGCGATCCGTTTTCAACTGAGGTCTCAGCTCGCGTGGTTCTCGAGGCCAAGAAACGACAAAGCCCGCCAGGGCATGGCGGGCTTTGCGAAATCGATCGGTCGATTCAGATCACTCTTCGCTCAACAAGCGCTCGAGCTCGGAGCGCACCTGGGTGGTGATGCGCGTGTCGAGCTCCTCGCGAAGGGTTTGTTGAATACGCTCCTCGCCATGCTTGATCAGCTTGGGCAGCACTTTTTGCTGAAAGACCTCGCCCATGACGTTTCGCAGCAGGGCTGGCAACTCGTCGCGCACGGTTTTTTTGACCTCCTCGCGAATCAAATTCTCGAGCTCGGAGCGGTTCATCGGCAGCGGAGAGAGCCCGGAGCCTGAGGCGTTGATGCTCGGAGACGAGACACCAGATGGCGGCGTCGGAGTGCGCTGGCGCGAGCTTGCGTTGACATCGGGAGCCGCAATGCGCGGCTGGCTGTTGCCCGAGGCGATGCGCGGCTGGCTGCTGCTCGAGGGGATGCGCGGCTGGCTGCCCACGCTCGGGTTGAGTCCGATGCGCGGCTCCGAGATGCTCGCAGGCGCGCTGAGTGGCGGCGGCGTCAACGAGAGATTAGCGGCGCTGGGCTCGGGGCGTTGAAAGGCCGACGCAGGCTGAGCGCTCGCCTGCTGAGGGGCCGCCTGAAAGGCCGACGCGGGCGAATGAACCGGTGCCGGTGCGGGCGACTGGAAGGCCGGACGCTGCACAACCTCCTGCACGGCGACCGGAGCGGGCTGATAGCCCAGCGGCGCTTGCGGCGGAGGCGCCAAACCGGCGCTCGAGCCAGAGAGTACGGCCTCAATCGCGTCGATCAGATCGTCGGTCTTGAAAGGCTTCATGACCACACCCTCAGCACCGCAGTCGCGGGCCATGGCCGGATCGAAATTCTTGTAGGTGCCACCGAGCATGATCACCGGAATGGCGCGCGTGGCCTGGTTGCTCTTGAGCGCACGGCAGATATCGTAGCCGCTGCCATCGGGCATGTAGTAATCGAGTATGATGACGGAAGGGTTGCGCTGGGCAGCCTCCATCGCTTCGCGGGCACTTCCTACGCCGACTACTTCGAAGGGCCGGGCCTTGAGGGCCATCTCAACCACCTTGCGAATCGTTCGACTGTCATCGGCGACGAGGACCGTCTGGCTCATGCATACTCCTTGAAAGACACTGCTTTCGTGTATCGGGATGTCTTACCCGGATCATTCTTACTATGCGTTGTGGCATGGCGCCAGTCTAAGGGCGCAACTTTCCACAAATTTCCTGGTCGGGTGCAGTCACACCATCGTATGACCGGGTGTCGCGATCCCCGTGACCGCGCAATTCTTGCTCGAGTGACCCACATCATTGTGCCTGGTCGTGGGGGCTTTTGCTTGCACTGCAATAGCATGGTGGGACGATACGGTCAAGGTTTGCGCATGGGCCACTCGCCTGGAGCGCCTGCACTCTGGTGTGGTGTTCGGCCATGAGAACGGCCGGCCTTTGGAGCCGACTTGATGCGCCTTGCAAGTGCCAGCGATGCGCGCCATCATGGTCGAGGCTCGCTTACGCCGCAGTCTTGTATCTCGATGACCGTCCGCTCGCCGATCTCAACCGTGAATCCATCAATCGATCATCTGGTCGCCGGTGCTGTCCTCAACGGGCGCTACCGCATCGAACACCGCCTGGGCCTTGGAGGCTATGGCGAGGTCGTCGCCGCCCACGATCTGCGTGACGGGCGCCCGGTTGCGATCAAGATCCTGCACAACAATGCGACACAAAACGATCCGCGCGCGCTGGGGCGAATGCGCCAGGAGGCCGAGATCCTGCGCGCCATTCGCCATCCCAACATCGTCGAGATCTTTGATCTTGGAACCTGCCCCGAGGGCGAGTTTTTGGTGATGGAGCTGTTGGAGGGGCAAAGCATCGCGAAGTTCTTGGTCGATGAGGGCCCGATCCAGGCGCAGCGCGCCCTGCCCCTCGTGCACCAGATGCTCTCCGCGCTGGCTGCAGCGCACGCCAAACAAGTGTTGCACCGCGATATCAAGCCGGACAACATCTTGCTCTGCGCGGCGTCGAGCTCGAGCGCGGAGCGCGCAAAGCTGTTGGACTTCGGGATCGCCAAGGCTCACCGATCGCTCAACGACGAGAGCGAGGATGGGGTCACGATGGTCAAGACGCGCGTGGGCAGCTTTGTTGGAACGCCGCGCTATGCCGCGCCTGAGCAGGCCGTGGGCGATCCGGTCGGCCCCGAGTCCGACCTCTTCAGCCTGGGATTGGTCATCTCGGAGTGGCTGACGGGCAGCCCACGCATCACCGGTGAGCGCTACGGTGACGTCATGGCCCAACTGGTCAAGCCCTCGCCCTTTGATCTCAGTGATTGTCCACAAAGATGGCAGCCCTGGCTCGAGCGCATGCTCGATAAGAGCCCGAGCCGGCGTTTCGAATCGGCCGAGCAAGCCATCGATGCGCTCGTTGCCCAGGTACCGTCCGATCTGACGGGCGACACGAACACTTTCCCCGGCCGCGGCCCCTCGCCAGCAATTGCAGAGCTTCGTGAAGGCGACATCAGCATGGATTCGCTCAACGATGTAGCGACCCAGCCAGACGGCACGAATCTGCCGATGGCGACGAGCGCCTTCCTCGAGACCATGGCTCCGCTCGAGCTCGATTATGCCGCCGTAGGCAGCACCGAGTCTCAGCGCGCAGCTCACCGAACACAGCAGACTTTGATCGTGCACCCGACGCCCGCGGTCCACGAGAAACGCCGGCCCATACCCGACGATGGATTCTCTTTTGGTTGGGCGGCGTTCTTTGGGTTGGTCGGCTTTGGTGGCTTTTTATTGCTCTTCATCATCTACCGAGTCATTGCCGGCTGAGGCCGGTATTTGCGGTGCACCATGAAAATCGCGATTCTTTCGACAAAACGCACATTGTACAGCACGCGCCGCCTGGCCGAGAGCGGGCGAAAGCGCGGCCACGACATGCGCATCATCAACCCGCTGCAGTGCATATTGAGCGCGAGCAGCGAAGGGCTCTTGCTGCAAAGCGACGGCCTGCCGCTCAACGATTTTGATTGCGTGATTCCACGCATCGGCGCCTCGATGACCCAACACGGCATCGCCCTGTTGGCGCACTTCGAGCTGACGCGCACCTTTGTGCTGAACTCGTCGACCGCGATCGCGCTCAGCCGCGACAAGCTGCGCACCCTGCAATACCTCGCGGCGAGCAACGTTCCCGTCCCAGCGACGGTTGCCGTGCATAGCAGCGAGACCATCGACGCCGCCCTGCAGCGCGTCGGCTCGCCGGTGATCATCAAGCTGCTCAGCGGCACGCAGGGCATTGGCGTGATCAAGGCCGAGTCGATCGATCAGGCGCGCTCGACCGTCGAGACCTTGTGGAGCCTGGGCGAGGATTGTCTAATCCAGCGCTACATCGCCGAGAGCCGCGGCCACGACGTGCGTGTCTTCGTCGTGGCCGGCAAGGTCGTCGCCGCGATGAACCGCCAGGCGTCCGAGGGCGAATTTCGCAGCAATCTGCACCGCGGGGGCACAAGCTCGCCGGCCAATCTGAGCGCACGCGAGAGCGAGGTCGCCCTTCGGGCCACCGAGATATTGGGCCTGAGCGTGGCCGGCGTCGATATGCTCATCACGCCCGATGGCCCGCTGGTCATCGAGGTCAACTCGTCGCCCGGCCTCGAGGGCATCGAGACGACGACCGGGCGCGATGTGGCCCGCGAGATCATCACCTGCGTCGAGGCCGAGGTCGGCACACGCAAGCTCACCTGATGCAAAAGTCAATTCAATAAGCAGTCATCTATGAAGACACACCGCTTTCTCATCGCCGCCCTGCTCGCGTCGTTGACCGTTGCGCCACTCACCGCCTGCCAGAATCGACTGGCGCCCCCGCTATCGCCCGAACAGATCGAGAGTGCTACCCGGGACCAACCCTTGATTTTCATCGACTCGCAGGGCGCGCTGAGCCTCGAGGGCGCCGAGAAGCTGTTCTTGGGCCAGGATGAGGCGAGCGCGCTTGCCGTGCTTGACGAGTACTGCGATCGCCTTGAGGTCTACAAGGGCGGCTGGCGTCACAAACATGCCGTCTTCAAGGGCTGCATCATCGAGGTTGGCGACGATACGCGCACGATCCGCGCGGGCTTTTGGCCGCATAACGGCAACCGCGTCTCCACCCTCGAGGTCAAACATCACAACTTCGAGCCGCAGCTCGTACGCGCGCGCTTCATGCAGTACGCCGACGAGCTGACCGAAGACATCCCTCGGCCCGGCGCCCTGATGATGGCATCAACGCGCTACAAGCTCTTCGCGAGCTGGGATGATGGAGCCAAGGCACCCACGCACATCACCGTGGGCTTCATCCCAAAAACGATCGTCGCCGACACCAAGTGACGCCAGTGCTCAATTGGACGCCGTAATCTCGGCGCGACCGTCGACGATTTCCACGCGGTAGTTCGTACGCCGATTCGCACGTACGTCGAGCGTGGCGCGTATGCGTTTGCCTCTCTCCGGTTCAAACACCACGGCATGCTCGCCTTCGGTCAGCTCGAGATCGTTGACCGGTCCGGTTCCAAACGAGCGCGTGCCGATGTAGATCGCGGCCTCGGGCTGCACGCTGAGGCTGATACGGCCCTTCTCGCGTTTGATCGGCTCAAGGTAGGAGCGCAACAAAAAAGTGCCGATCTCGGCGGTCGAAATCCTGCGCGTCATGCCCTCGTGAGAGACGCCTTGCAGTTCCACGTTGAGCAGATGATCGCGGTAATGGTTGACCAGAAACGGTGTCGCGCCGCGCGACTCGCCGTCGGCGATGACGCGCGTGCCGCGCGGGATCACCTCGTAGGTCACCTCGACGAAGATCTCACGGCTGGACTGGGTCAGCGCGGCCAACTGCGTCTCGACGCGATTCTCAAGCTCGGGCAAGACGTGAATGAAGCCGGCAAAGAGGTAATAGCCCTCTTTGACCATCTGAACGTGATGCTCGGTGTTGGCGTCGATGTTTTCCAGGCGCAGAGGGGTCTTGCCCACCTCGACGCCGTTCATGAAGATCGTGGCATCTGAGGGCGTGCTCTTGAAATTGAGCCGCGCCTTGGGCTGCTTGTCCATCGCCGGCAGCGTGATCGGATCGAGGCGTAATCCCGGCGTGCCGGAGACGATCATACGGTGGGGCCGCCGCTCCGCATGGTAGATGACCACCTCATTGGGCAAGCCATCATAGAGCAAAAATTCGCCCGGCGTCGTCTCGCCGGTGAGCTGCCCGTTGACGATCACGCGTGCACCGGCAGGCACCGTCTCGAGGTAGGCCCCAGAGCGTGGCGCGTCGCGCAAGGGGCCGCGAAAAGCCGCCTCGTCGTCAACAACCGGCGCCGTTTCTGCAAGCTCGATGTCCCTGGTGCTCGGTCCATCATCGCGGGTGAACACGACGACCAGCGCCAGAGCCGCCGCCAAGACAATGGCCACGACCACAACCGCATTTCGCCGGGAGTTGCTCTTGGCCCAGCTCAAATCATCGAGCGACGCGTCGATCGGTATTGGTTTTGCCTTGGCCGCGAATTTCTTGGTTGGATCCTCGGTCTCGCTCTCGATAGGTGCGGGCGCGACGCTCAGGCGCACAGGGCGCGGCGTCGCAATCTGCGGCCGAGGTGGCCGCTGGATCTGGGGTGCGCCAGCGGGCCCGTGTGCGAGGGGCTGTGGTGCCGGCGCCTCGTGGTGCACTTGCGCTACAGGCATCGCAGCCTGAGGCTGAGGTGCCTGCTGCGGCTGAGGTGCCTGCTGCGGCTGAGGCGGCGGAGGTGCCTGCTGCGGCGGAGGTGCCTGCTGCGGCTGAGGCGGCTGAGGTGCCTGCTGCAGCTGAGGCGGCTGAGGTGTCGTCTTCACGGGCAGCTGAAGCAGGGGCTTGGGGGCCACGGCCGGCTTGGCCACGGCCTGAGGCACGATCATCTCGTCGAGCACGTTCTGGTTCGGATTGGTCGGCGGCTCGAGCATCGCCTGCTGCTCCTCCCACTCGCGAATGCGCGCCTCAGCCGCCTGCTCACCGGCATCACTGGCGTAGCCATAGGCAGCGTCGGCTTGCCGGATGAGATCCTCAGAGATGGTCAGCGGGCGCGTGGCGTCCTCGCCCTCATAGGCGTTTGGCAGCTCAGGTTCAGCGGGCTGATAGCTCGGCGTGGCCAGCGATGGCTGGGTATTCTCGACGATCGGCGGCTCGGCCATGAGCGTTTCCATATAGCGCGCGATCTGCGCCGCGCCAATGCGGTGGCGATGCTCATAGAGCCAATCTTCGAGCGCAATCTGAAGCGCCTCCGCGCTCTGGTAGCGATCGTTGGGATCGCGTTGCAAGGTCTTGAGGATGATCGCCTCGAGATCGCGCGGAAAATCCGGGCGGATCTGCGACGGTGGTGTTACGCGTGCCTCGGAGACGAGCTTGATCGTCTCGTACTCGCTGGCGGCGCGAAAAAGGCGAGCGGCGACGGTGACCTCGTAGAGCACGATGCCAAGCGTAAAGATGTCGCTGCGGGCATCGAGGCGCTCGCCCTCGAACTGCTCGGGGCTCATGTAGGAAAACTTGCCCTTGAACTCACCGGAGCGTGTATTGGTCAGCCGGCTCTCGGCTTTGGCGATGCCAAAGTCGCAGATTTTGACCTGGCCCTCGCGGCTGATCAGGATGTTTTGCGGCGAAACATCGCGATGCACGATGTTCATCGGGTTGCCCTGCGCATCGGTGCGGCTGTGGGCGTAGTGCAGGCCGCTGGCGGCGTCGGCGATGATGCGCACCGCGAGCTCGCGCGCCACGAAGTTTTCCTGCTTGATGCCCTGCTCGCAGACGCGGCGCAGATCCAGGCCGTCGACATACTCCATGGCGATGTAGAAGGCCTCTTCGACCACCCCGAGGTCATAGATCTGAACCACGCAGGGATGGCTCAAACTCGAGACGATGCGCGCCTCGTCGATGAACATCGTGATGATGTCTTCGCGATCGATCAGGTGCGGGAACATTCGCTTGATCGCGACTTGTTTTGTAAAGCCGCCAATGTCGCCGAATTGGTTGGCGAGAAACACCTCGGCCATCCCGCCCTTCGCAATCCTGTTGATGAGCTGGTATTTACCGAAAATTTCGGGCATGGAATAGACCGCGACACCATGCATGACAACATGGATAGGAGTGCAGCTCGACTGCAAAAAGAGCGCTTTGCTTGCCGAACTGTAGTTTAGCAGCGGCGATACCGTCAAGTTATACGACCAAGTGGCGCCTGTGCGCGCGCTGTGCGCGCCTGGCGACAACGTCCAAGCGATCCCTGCATACTAGACCGACAATTGGCGAGCTGAGCGATGAGCAAAATCAACGTAGTGTGCATTGGTGACGAGCTGCTCGACGGGCGAACCACGGACCGAAACAGCGTGTTCATCGCGAAGTTGGCGATCGAATACGGCGGCGAAGTCTCCACTGTGCGCTGGGTGCGCGACGATCTCGAGATGATCGTCGAGGCGCTCGAGGCGGCCGCTCAAGGCGCGGATTTCGTCGTCGTCTCCGGCGGGCTGGGCCCGACCTCCGACGATCTCACGCGCGATGCGGCCGCAGCCTGGGCCGCCAGCCGACTCGTGCTCGACGAGGCGCTGCTCACCCAGCTCAAAGCTCGCTTTGCCGAGCGTGGCTACCCCTTCACCGAGAACAATGCGCGCCAGTGCTATTTTCCAGCCGGGGCGCGAATCCTGGCCACCGAAGTGGGCACGGCGGCAGGCTTTGAGCTCGAGCAGAGCGGCGCGCGCGCGATGTTCTTTCCCGGCGTACCGAACGAGTTTCAGTGGTTTGCCCACACGTATTTGGTGCCGGCGCTACCGGAGGGCTCGTTGAGCCTTGGCAAGCGGCGCCTGAAGTTCGCCTTTCACGGCATCGGCGAGAGCCACCTGGAGAACAAACTTGGCGAGATCGTCGCACTGGCCAAAGAGGTCGGCGGCCGCATCGGCTACCGGGCGTCGTTTCCGATCATCGAGGTCAGCCTCAGCGCGCCCGACGGCGCCGGTCTGGCCCGCCTTTGCGAGCATGTGCTCGCGCGCATCGGACCCTGGCTTGTAGGCGAGGGCGACGAGAGTTTGGCCGAGCGCATCGGGCGCCGCCTGAGCGAGGCCGGCCAGACGGTGACTGCAGCCGAATCGTGCACGGCCGGCGCCTTGAGCGCCAAGATTACCGAAGTCTCGGGCAGCTCGCGCTGGTTCGAGCGCGGCTACATCACCTACGCCAACCAGTCCAAGATCGATGAGGTCGGCGTCTCGGCCTCGGCACTCGAGCAGCACGGCGCGGTCAGTCTGGCGACGGTCTGCCAGATGGCGCTCGGCGCTCGCCGGCGCGCCAAAGCGGGCTTTGCCCTGGCAGTCAGCGGCATCGCCGGACCCAGCGGCGGCAGCGCCGACAAACCGGTGGGCACCGTGCACTTTGCGCTGGCCACAGACGAGGGCGTCTATCACCGAAAAGTCGTCTATCCGCAACCTAGTCGCGAGCAGGTGCGCCAAGCTTCCGTTTACACGGCGCTCTCCTTGTTGCTATGGAAGTTGGAGGGCACGCTCGCCCAGCATCGGGTCGATGGACCCTTTGATGATGCCGACGTCGCCGCCGGGAACTTCCCCACCGAGGCCCTCCAGACACCATGAAACGACTCTTTCTCGCTGTAGATCTCTCCATCGCCGTCGTCGAAAAGCTCGCCATCCTACAAGAGGATATCCAACGCCATCTTGGCGCGCGCGGCGACGAAGGCGTCAGTGTGCGCTGGGTCGATGCGCCCAACATCCACCTCACTTTGAAATTCTTGGGCGAAACCGAAGAGGATCTGCTGCCGATGATCGCCGAGACGATCGCGCGGCTTGGTAAGCCGCTCTTCCCCTTTGAGGTGGAGTGTCGCGGCTTTGGCTGCTTTCCCGCGCCGAACAAGCCGCGCATCTTGTGGGCCGGCATCGACGCGCGTGGCGGCGAGGTGCTCGGCTTGCTCCAACAAGCGATCGAGCGCGATCTGGACGAGCTCGGCTTTGCCACCGAGTTTCGCGAGTTCAAGGCGCACGTCACTTTAGGCCGCGTCAAATCGACCCAGACCATCGATCTGAGCGAGCTCGTCGAACGCTACGCCAACATGAAGTTTGGAAAAAGCTACATCAAGGACTTGATCCTCTACGAGTCCAAGCTCGATCACCGCGGGCCTCACTACCATGTGCTTGATCGCTTTGCCCTGGGAACTGTCTGACGCCCGATCGCGCTCAAGCGCATTTTTCGCGGCGCTGAAGAATAAATGAAAAAAGTAGGCAACATTTGCCTGCCTGCCTTCGATAACAAAATGAGCCTTTTGACGCCGCTTCCCCGCGGTTTTGTGGGCTGTTTGATCGCATGACGAAGAACTAAGACACTTGACGTCTGAGTGTGGAAGGCACTATACAGGCTTTCAGGTTGTGATGTACGCCGTCCGCCTCCAAAGGGAGGCGTGGAGAGTTTAATATTGCGTGGGCCCAACAGGGGTCCAAGGAGATTGCGACATGGCTGCACCAGACAAAAGCAAGGAAAAAGCGCTCGAACTGACAGTGGGCGCCATCGAGAAGCAATTTGGAAAGGGCGCGATCATGCGCCTTGGCACCAACGAGGCGATGATCAAGGTCGAAGACCCGATCTCGACGGGTTCCATCTCGTTGGACATCGCGATCGGCGTGGGCGGCTTTCCGCGCGGGCGCGTGGTCGAAATCTACGGCCCGGAGTCGTCGGGCAAGACCACACTCACCTTGCACGCGCTGGCCAACGCCCAAAAGGCTGGCGGCGTGGCAGCCTTCATCGACGCCGAACACGCCCTGGACATCAAGTACGCCCGCGCGCTGGGCGTCAACGTCGATGAGCTGCTGGTCAGCCAGCCCGATACCGGCGAGCAGGCCCTCGAGATCGTCGACATGCTGGTGCGCTCCAATGCCATTGACGTGCTCGTGATCGACTCGGTCGCCGCGCTCGTTCCACGCGCCGAGATCGAGGGCGAGATGGGCGACAGCCACATGGGTCTGCAGGCGCGTTTGATGAGTCAGGCGCTGCGCAAGCTCACCGGCACGATCAGCAAGTCGCGCACCTGCGTGATCTTCATCAACCAGATCCGCATGAAGATCGGCGTGATGTTCGGCAACCCGGAGACCACCACGGGAGGCAACGCGCTGAAGTTCTACTCCTCGCTTCGCATGGACATCCGACGCATCGGCGCGATCAAGGACGGCTCCGATGTCACCGGCAACCGCACGCGCGTCAAGATCGTCAAGAACAAGTGCGCGCCGCCCTTCAAAGAGGCCGAGTTCGACATCATGTATGGCGAGGGCATCAGCCGCGCCGGCGACGTGCTCGACGTGGGCTGTGAGCTTGGCATCATCGACAAGGCCGGCTCCTGGTTCAGCTACCGCGAGGAGCGCCTCGGCCAAGGCCGCGAGAATGCCAAGCAATACCTGATCGACCATGACAACATCTTGCGTGACGTCGAGAACCAGATCCGCGAGCACTACGGCATGCCGGCCGCCAAGGCCGCCCCGCTCGAGCTGACCTCGACGACCGTGCAGTAAGGCGCAGCTCAAAGGCCTGGGCAAAAAGGCCTTTGGCCGGGCGGCCAGACGGGCAAATACCCCCTCTGGCCGCCCGGTCTTAGAACACGCCACCGGTGGTCGCCCGCACACCCCTTCCCCTCGAAACACCTGCCTGTCCCCCTGCTCGAGCACAATCCTATCTCTGTGAAAGTTGTTGAGTTTGTGGTTGAGCCGTGCCACAATCCCCAGCGTATCAAGCGCCTTGGAGATTACTGCGACGACTCTTCCCCCAATATCATACGATGTCTGAAACCGATCTGAACAAGATTTTGCAGGTGGCGGTCAAGGGGGGAGCGAGCGATATCCACCTCAAGGCCGGCCTTCCACCAATTTTTCGCGTTGACGGATCGTTGCTGCCGCTTCGCGACGCCAAGCGCCTCAGCCCCGAAGATCTGGGCAAGATGGCCGTCGACATCATGTCGAAATACCAACGCGACGAATTCCAAAAACAGCTCGATGTCGACTTGTCCTATGGTGTGCCTGGCGTGGGACGCTTTCGCGTCAATTGCTTTCAGCAGCGTGGCTCGATCGGCCTGGTCTTTCGCGTCATCCCCTTCAAGGTCAACTCCGTCGAAGAGCTGCTGCTGCCCGAGGTCGTCAAGAAACTGTGTGACGAGCGCCGCGGCTTGATCCTCGTCACCGGCGCGACCGGCAGTGGTAAGTCGACGACGATGGCTTCGATGATCGACTACGTCAACCAGACGCGCACGGCCCATATCGTCACCATTGAAGACCCGATCGAGTTTTTGATCCGCGACAAGCGCAGCATCATCAACCAGCGCGAAATCGGCAACGATACGGGCTCCTTCGCCCGTGCGCTCAAAGCCGCCCTGCGCCAGGATCCGGACGTGATCATGCTCGGTGAGATGCGTGACATCGAGACCATCGAGATCGCGATGACCGCCGCCGAGACCGGTCATCTGGTGATCTCGACCTTGCATACGGTTGATGCGGCCGAGGCCGTCACGCGCGTGGTCACCGCCTTTCCTCCGCACATGCGCGATCAGGCCCGCTACCAGTTCAGCAATTTGTTTCGCGGCGTCATCGCCCAACGCCTCGTGCCACGCGCCGATGGCAAGGGCCGCGTGCCCGCCGTCGAGGTCATGCTCTCCACGGCGCGCATCCGCGAGCTGATCATGGAGCAGGCCACCGCGCGCATCATCACCGAGCAAATGGCCAAGGGGTTCGACAACTACGGCATGCAGAGCTTCGACCAATCGCTGATGTGGCTGCTGCAAAACGGCTACATCACCTACGAAGAAGCGCTGATTCAGTCGAGCAATCCCGACGACTTTGCGCTGCGTGTCAGCGGCATCGGATCGACGAGCAACGAGAGCGAATGGAAGAACTTCGAGAGCAGCGCCGGTGGGGCCAACAAGAATAAAAGTGGTGGCAATGATTTCGACCTGGACGACTTTGAAATCGATCGCTTTTGAACGACCTGACCGCTAGCAGGCAGGCACACGCTGCCATGCCAAACGCTGCAAACCTAATTTGCATATGATACGGAACCAGAGATGGGGTTTGAGTTGAAATCTAGCCGTAACAGAATCGTGCTGCCCACCTGGGCAGCGGTGATCGTAACCATTTTCCTTACGATCGTCCTGGCGTCATCGTCGGCCTCGGCTGAAGAAAAGGCGCGCAAGGTGCGCGTAGCCGTCATCGAGGTGCCCGTGGGCGGCACCGACCTGCTGCTCGCCGAGTTACGCTCGGTCGCGATGCTCGATGTGCGCGATCCAACCTGGTTCATGAACCAGGTCAAAGGTCGCGGATTTCGCCCCGAGAACGTCATGGAGCGCTCGGCCGATCTGCGCTGGGTCATGAGTGGCGGCAGCGTCGACTTTGTCGTGCACCTCGTGCTCACAAGTGATGGCAACGCCTACATGGCGCATTTCATCGAGGCCGAGACCGCTCAGCCGCGTCGCACCGTACAGGTCGACAAGAGCGAGGCAGGACTGTCGGTCGCCGGCGCGTCGTTCTTGCGCCTGGAGATGGAGCGCCTCGTCGGTGCCGCGCCTGCTGGGCCCGTCGTCGCCGATGGCAGCGCAACCGCAAGCACAACCGCGCGCGTCGAGGAAGACGAGCCCAAGCCTGATGACCCCGAGGTCGTACGCCAGCGCGCGGCCGACGCCAAGCAGGCGATCTCCGATCGCCTGCAGCGCGACTGGCTCTGGGCGCGCGCCTCGTTTCGCATGATCGGCAAAGACACACTGGTCGCCGGCAATGAGACGACCTACTCGTTCGTCTCGGGCTTGTTCCCAGGCTTTGAGCTCGACATCGAGGCCTACCCCTTCGCGCTCTCCAACGCCGAGATGGTTTCGGCCGGCATGTACGTCAATTATTACCATGGCTTCGACCGGCTGAGCATCGCCACCGAAGAACAAATCGTCGAGCTGGCGTTCAATCACTTCGGCATCGAGGGCGGCGCAATCTATCGCATGGATTCGCCCCTGGGCCGCAGCAGCGCATTGACCAACGAGCAGGTGCGCTTCAAACTCGGTGTGCGCTACGAAGCCTCGGCGATCGCCGAAAACGACGCGGGTATCCCGAGCACGAGCGTGATCTCGGTGGTCACCGGCGCGCGCCTGCTCTTTCCCGTGATGCTCGATAACCTGGCCGTGTGGGCCAACGTCGACGTCGTACCCTTTGCTTTCTTCGGAAACGGTGGTGACCAGTTTGGAAAGACCTCGCGAAGCTACGGCTTTGGCACCCAGGTCGGCTTTTTGTACGAGTTGGCCAGTGGCATCGGCATGACGCTCGGCTACAGCTTCCAACTCAACCGTACCAACTTTGTCGGCGAGGGCTTGGTCGATGGCTTCGACAACGCGCTGGCCTTCGAGCTCATTCAAGGCTTGCGCGCGGGTTTTGTCTACCAGCACTGAGTGCAATTCGGTTGACGCTTTCTCTTTCTCGTCGCCGGCGCATTACCGTGATACGCTTCGCCCAACTTTGGAAGTTGTTGCTGGCCGCTGACCAATCGGCGACGGCCACGCAACATGCAGTTTGAACGCCACGAGGAATTTACGTGACTGATCCAAATTTCTCCGCCATTCGCGCACGACTTCGCTACGAGTCTGTCGATGAGTTTATCGACGGCTATTCACGCTATATTACCGCCGGCGGAATGTTCATTCCGATGACCCCGGCCAAGCTCAAGCCCGTGGGCACGACGGTGCGCTTCCAGTTCATCCTGGGCGACGGCGTCACCGCTCTGCTGGGCGAGGGCGTCGTGCGCCAGATTCGTGGCCTCGAGAACGAGGACGCCAACAGCCCGATCGGCATGTTGGTCAAGTTCACCAAGCTCAGTCAGGACTCCAAGGTTCTCATCGACCGCATCGTCGCCTGGAAGGCGATCGAGAAGCTCGGCGGCGACTTCCTCGAAGAATCGCAGTACGCTGATTTCGCCACTGCTGAGCCCCAAACAACCGAGCAGGAAGCCACCACGGGCACTTACCCGCTGGCCGAGGTTGCCCGCGCCGCCGCCGGTCTCGAAGCCGCGCGCGAGGCCGCCACCTCCTCGACCTCCAAGACCGGCGAGTTCTCGCTCGACGATGCTCACTCGGACAATACCGCCGAGCGTGCGCTCGATCTTCAGGCCGTGCAACAAGCCGCCGAGGCCCGTGAGCTGGCGCAAGACGATCACGAAAACGACAGCCCAAGCTTTGGCGGCGTCGAGCTCGATCTCGATGCCGAGTCCGACGAGACCCTGCACGACGACAACGACATCTTGGCTCGCCTCGAGGCTCGCTCGAGCGCGGACGCCAGCGCGCCTGACGCCATCTCCGATGTCTTCGGCCCCGAAGATCCGCAAGAAGAGTACAGTGCCCAGGAGCCGGTCTTCGATCCCTTCGGCTTTGACGACGACGATCTCGAGGCCGCACCTGCCACACCGCCCGTCGCCGAGCCGGCTGCGGAGCTTGCGAGCGCACCATCGGAGCCGCCGGCCATCGACCTTGGCTTGGACCTCGACGACGAAATCTTTGGTCCCGAGGATGACGCCCTGAGCTCCTCGAACGCAAGCCTGGACTCGTTTGAATTCGACGACGATGGTTTGCAGGCCGAGCCCGCAGCCGAGCCCGAGCCTGAGCCTGAGCCCGCAGCCGAGGAGCTCTCCCTCGACCTTTTTGGTGAGGACGGCGAAGACGAGCCAGCCGTGGCCCAGGCCGCAGCCGAAGATTTCTCCCTGGACCACGATCTCTTCGGTCTGGGCGACGAGGACGAGGACGAACTGGCCGCCCTTGAGGCGCCCGTCGCCGAAGAAGCCCCGCCGGCCGAAGCTGAAACGCCCGAGGCCGTCGAGGCCAACGAGGAGCTCGACGAAGCGCTCGACGTTCCACCACCACCCACCGCGGTTGAGCAGCGTGCTCTACGCCAGACCGAGGGCGGGCTCAAGGTCCACTCCTTTGATGGCAGCGGTGACGAGGACGCTGCGCGCGAATTCGCGCAGTTCGCCCTGGGCGGCGACGACGACGACGACGATGTCGACCAGATGTTTGATGACATCTTCGGCGGCGGCGACGATATCTTCGGCGGCAGCGACAACGTCGGCGATGACGGCTTCGATTTGCTCGAAGACGACGACTCAGAGTTCGCCGCGGAGTCTTTTGCCGAGATCGATGAGCCTCGGGTCTCCGCTGGCCCACCAATGGCCCCACCCAGTGCTCCCCCGCTTCCAACTGCACCGCCGACCTCGACCAACGACGACGCGCAAGCCGACAACACGCCGGTTGAAGAGGCTGAGGAGGCTGAGGAGGCTGAGGAGGCTGAGGAGGCTCAAGAAGTACAAGAGGCTCAAGAGGCCGAGGAGTCTCAAGAGGCCGAAGAGGCTCAAGAGGCCGAAGAGGCTCAAGAGGTTGAAGATCAGGACGACCTGGCCCTTGATTTGTTCGATGGCGAGGACGAAGCCCCCCAGGCACCGGAAGAAGAGTTCGAGGCCGCGCCGATCGAGGAAGATGAGGCTGAAGATGAACTCGAGGACGAAGAAGATCCGCTCTCGTTTGGCAAGCCGCAAGGCTTTGACGACGCGGAGGACAAGGACGACAGGCCTTCGGAGGTCTTCAGCCTGCTCGACTCGCTCGAAGCGCCCGATGACAGCGAAGAATCCTTTTCGTTGAACCTCGGTAAAGGCCTCACACCCGAGGCCGAGAAGGTGGCGGCGGTCGAAGAGGAGCCCGACAGCTTTACGGCGCTGCTCGCCAGCGCTCAGAAAGACATTCAGGCCAAGAAGGTCCAGCCCGACGAAGAGAAGCCGCGCGATATCTTCGACGATTTGCTTGGTGACGACGACCTGCCGCCTCCAATGGCAGGTGGCGCCCCCTTTGCCATGCCCGATCCCGGCGAGAAGAAGAAAAAGGGCTTCATGTCCAAGATCTTCGGAAAGGATTGAGGCCGGTCTATTGACCGATATCGCGGCGGTAATGCGCGCCGTCCCAGCTGATGCTGGCGACGGCCGCATAGGCGCGCTCACGCGCTTGGCCGGCACTGCGCCCACGCGCCGTGACACCGAGCACGCGGCCTGCCGCATTGACAAGGCGCCCCTGGGCGTCTTTTTTTGTACCCGCGTGAAAGACTTTGGTGCCCTCGACACGCCCGGCCTCTTCGAGACCCTCAATTATGTGGCCGCGATCGGTCGCGGCCGGATAACCGCGCGACGCCATGACGATGCACGAGGCGTGGTGCGCAGGGTTGATGCGCCCATCTTTTAGGCTGCCGTCGAGCGCGCTTTGCAGCAGCGCGCCCAGATCGTCTTCGATGGCCAACATCAAGGCCTGCGTCTCCGGGTCGCCCAGGCGCACGTTGAACTCGAGCACCATGGCCTCGCCATCTTTGAGCATCAAACCGGCGTAGAGAAAGCCGCGAAAGCCGCGCCCGCGCCGCTCGAGCTCGGACAGCACCGGGCGAATCACCGTCTCGACGATGTGGGCTTCGAGCGCGGCGCTGGCAAGCGGCGACGGCGAGAATGCACCCATGCCACCGGTGTTTGGGCCCGTGTCGCCGTCGCCGACGCGCTTGTGATCCTGGCTCGTCGGCAGGGTGAGCACATGCTCGCCGTCGGTGATCACCATAAAGGACATCTCCGTGCCCTCGAGAAACTGCTCGATGACGACGCGGCTCGAAGCACTTCCCAGGCTCTGGTTGGCCAGAAAGTCGGTGAGCGTCGCCTCGCTCGTGGCCAGGTCGGCCGAGATCACCACGCCTTTGCCCGCGGCCAGGCCATCGGCCTTGATCACGAGCGGATGTTTGGCCTTTCGCGCGTACTGGAGCGCAGCCGCGACTTGCTCGAAGACTTCAAAGTCGGCCGTGGGCACGCCCGCTGCCCGCATGACGTCTTTGGCGAAGGCCTTGCTACCTTCGAGCTCGGCGGCGCCCTTTCGCGGACCGAAGATCGCCAAACCGCGCGCCTCGAAGGCGTCGACGACCCCGGCACAGAGCAGGACTTCGGGGCCAACCACGGTCAAGGTGATCGCCTGCTCGGCGGCAAAATCGGCCAGCGCCTGCAGATCGTCGCCGGCGATCGCGACACATCCTCCGCGAATGCTCGGGTCGGCGGCGATGCCGTCGTTGCCTGGAGCGACGTAGACGATCGGCTGATCGTCGGCCTGGCCAAGGCGCCAGGCGAGCGCATGCTCACGGCCGCCCGAGCCCAGCACGAGAAAGGAGCGTTGAGACATGGTCTATCCTAAGAGGCGCATCAGTGGCGAAAGTGGCGCTTGGCGGTAAAAACCATCGCAATGTCGCTGGCATCACAGGCAGCGATGATCTCGTCGTCGCGCTTGGAGCCGCCGGGCTGAATGATCGCCCGGATGCCGGCGCGCGCGGCGGCGTCGACGCCGTCTCGAAACGGAAAGAAGGCGTCGCTTGCTAGCACCGATCCGGCCGGCGAAGTGGCGCATTTCTTGACTGCGAGTTCGACCGAGTCGACGCGGCTCATCTGTCCTGCGCCCACGCCCAGCGTGCGGCCGCGAAGCGCGAGCACGATGGCGTTGGATTTGACGTGCTTGCACACCTTCCAGGCGAAGAGCAGCTCGTCGAGCTCGCTGGCCGTGGGCTTGCGCTTGGTCGGCGACTCGAGCCCGCTCAAATCGAGCACGATGCGTGGGTCGGCGCTCTGGGCCAGATAGCCCAACGCTGTGGTGCGCACCAGGCGCTGGCGCTGGGATGGGCTCGACCAGCGCATCAGGCGGATATTCTTCTTCTCGGTGAGCAGCGCCAGCGCAGCCGGCTCGAAGTCGGGCGCAGCGATGATCTCGAAGAAGTGCTCGTTGAGCCGTTCGGCTAGTTGCTCGCTGACCGGGCGGTTGAGCGCGACGATCCCGCCAAAGGCGCTGATTGGATCGGACTGCAAGGCCCAGCTATAGGCGTCCTCGAGCGTGAGCGCGCGCGCGCAACCCGCCGGGTTGGTGTGCTTGATGATCGCCGCGGCCGGCTCATCAAACTCCCAGACCAGTTCGAGGGCGGCGTCGAGATCGACGATGTTGTTGTAGCTGAGCTCTTTGCCGTGGAGCTTCTCCATGCCCCCGAAGGCCTGTTCCCCACGGGCCTGATACAGGGCGGCCTGTTGGTGGGGATTCTCGCCGTAGCGAAGTACATCGGTGCGCTCGAGATCGAGCGACAAGCGCGCGGGCAACACCTCGTCGGCTCCCGTCTCGGCGCCGTCCGCCTCGAGGCGAGCCTCGAAATAGCGCACGATCGCCGCATCGTAGGTGGCCGTGTGGCGAAAGGCCTTGAACGCGAGCTGCTGGCGAAGCGCCAGAGTTGGCCCGCCCTGCTCGACGGCCTGGCCGACGCGCTCGAAATCCGCCGGGTCGACGACCACCGTAAGCGAGCCGTGATTCTTGGCCGCTGCGCGCAGCATCGTCGGACCACCGATGTCGATCGTCTCCACGGCCGTCGCCCAATCGGTGCCCGCCGAGACGACCTGAGTAAACGGGTAGAGGTTGACCACGACCATCGTGATGTTGGCGATGGCCTGGGCCTCGAGCGTGGCCACATGCTCGGCGTTGCCGCGATCGGCCAGCAACGCAGCGTGGATGCGCGGGTGCAAGGTCTTGACGCGCCCGTCCAAGATCTCGTCGAAGCCGGTCACGTCGCTGACGCCGACGACCTCGACGCCGCCCTCTCTGAGGTGTTTGGCCGTGCCGCCCGTCGAGATGATGCCAAAGCCTGCGGCGCTCAGCCGCTTGGCGAACGCAACGATGCCAGTCTTGTCCGAGACGCTAACAAGGGCGAAAGACGTGGTTTGCTGGGACATGGTCTGCTCAAACAGTCAGGGTAGGAGTGCCCGCTACTGCTTGGCTGATTACCGGAAGGAGGCCGAAACCTCAATCATCATATTCGTCGCGAAGCTTCTCGAGTCCAGTGGCCTCGACCTGACGAATACGCTCGCGCGTCAGATTGAGCAGTTCACCGACCTCTTCGAGCGTAATGCCACCGCGATCGGCCACGTCGAGCGCGCAGGTCTCAGCAAGCTCCCATACCTCCAAATCGGGGAAGTTGAGCTTGATCGAGCCGGTGTGCGGATTGACGTCGAGATAAAGGTGATACTTGCACGACACAAATGGGCAGGGACGCTCTCCGGAGCGGCACTCGCTGCGATCCCGGGGCCTCAAGAGATCGAGATCGCCCAGCATGTGGGCGACCTCCAAGCGCTCGTCTTCGCTGAGCTTTTTGAGTGCGATCGTTTTGCTTCGCCGCAGTCCCTTGCGGGCGCCGCGCTTGTTGGCGGTTCTTTGTCGTGTCTTGTTTTCAGCCATTAGTTAGGACTGCCTGAATGGGAAATGTCGACCAACTTCGAGGTACTTGCACAGTATGGTCGAGAACGCGTTGTTGTCAACCACCGCGAATCTTTGACAAATCCAAATTTCTACGTTTATTCCACACCCACGCAAGGGGCAAACTTCGCTGCCAGCGCTTGCGTATCGCCGCTTTCCTTGTCGGGGCGACAATGATTAAATCGGCGCTGCTCTCGTCAAAGCCAATTCGGCAGGGCATAGGTTGGTGCTTGGGGGAGGTTCCCTCCCCGGGAAACAGGCGGCCGGGCCTTGGCATGGTCGCCCCTCTTTAGGCGTCGCCAGGAGCCGGACGCGACGCGCGGCTCACGACAAAACCATGGCATTACTGGACGAAATCGAGTTTCGGGTCTACCGCAGCCACATCAAGATCCCTCTGATCTTCTTTGTGCCTGCGGTCTGCCTGTTGAGCATCTACGTCCTGCTCTATTTCTACGTCAATTCAGGTTGGTTCGTCATCACGCTTCAAAAACAACTGCATTCAGCCTTCGGTGGCCACTTCGAGGTGGGCAAGCTCGAGGTCGAGCCCAGCCTCACCCAGGTGCACATCTACGACGTGCACTTTCTAACCCCCACGCGCGCGCCGATCATTGAGGCGCGCGTCGTCCACGCCGCGATCAATCCGTTGCTGGTGCTGGGAAATCGCATTCAATTCGACCGCGGCCACGTCGTCGGCGCCAAGGTGCGCCTGAGCTTCGACGAGAACGGCGACCTCAACCTCTTCGACGGACTGGGTTTCAACAAAGAACAGCCCGAAGAACAGGATGACGAAAGTGGCTCGCGCATCTCGGTGGGCTTTGCCGATGTGCGCATCGAGGACTCGGAGTTTTACTTCGGCCACTCGATCTTCAATTTCACCATCCCCGACGTCAACATCCCCAACGCTTCGGTCTACGTCGAGCCGGCCACGATCTTGATGAACGTGCCCGAGCTGCGCGTGCCACGGGCCGACTTTCGCTTTCACCCGGAGCTGTTCAACTTCGAGCAGGCCCAGGGCGACTGGAGCTTTACGCTTCGCGACTTCGAGCTCGATAACTGGCGCTGGGCCAACGAAGGCTTCGCCGTCGAGCGGCTCTCGGCCGATATCGAGGGCTACCTGCTCGAGGTCGTCGGACGCATGGCCTTTCCCTCGAGCGAGAAGGACGAGCAAGGCCAGAAAATAGCCGGGGGGCCCAAGATGCTCTACGAGGCGCGTGGCAAGCTCTCCGCGCCCTATTGGAGCCCGCTGCTTCACTACTTTACGCGCGACAACATCCACTTCGAGATCCCGGAGTTGAGCGCCGCCGTCGAAGGCACGCTCGAGGAGATCGACGGCAACTTCGAGGTCCACGCAAGCGTGCTCGAGGTGGCCGGGCTGTTCTTCAAGGACATCCGGGCGCGCCTGGCCCTGGAGAACCGTTTTCTCGTGCTCCAAGACGGCAGCGCGAGCTTTCACGGCGGGCGCATCCACTTTCCCTACGCCTATTTCAGCCTGCTCGACACGCGCTACGGCGCGATCGCCGATTTTGAGGGCGTCGATCCGGCAAGCGCGCTTCGTGAGCTCCAGGTCGATCTGCCCTGGCTCGAGGGCAGCGCGAGCGGCGGGCTGATGCTCGTCGGCGAGATCCCCAAATCGCCCGAGTACCGCGGCGATGGCCCCTATGCCGCGCTCGCCCACACGCTGGGCCGCTACGCCGATCTGGTGTTGACCAAGCCCTTGAACCTGGCCCGCGCCAACCGTGAGCTCATCCCGGTCGACCACGCCGTGCTCGCCCAGGGCACCCAGGCCTGGGTCGATC
>JACCWM010000147.1 GCA_013697635.1 Lujinxingiaceae bacterium
GTTACTCACCCGTTCGCCGCTCTACTCAGGACCGAAGTCCCTTTCTCGCTCGACTTGCATGTGTTAGGCACGCCGCCAGCGTTCGTTCTGAGCCAGGATCAAACTCTCCAGTTTGATTTGACTCACTTTTTCCGTCTGGCATTTCTGACTTTTGAAAAAAGCGATTCAATACAGGATTTCCATTTTTGGTTTTGTGTGGATAACCGGCTACTTAAACGACGCACGTCTTTCGGAGGCTGGAAGACCCTGCATTGTGGTCTTTTTACCCCCTCATCGTGCGCCTTGCATCCGGGCCGCGGTCACATCGAAAGAACCTGTCTGAAGTTTTTCGGCCCACCTTAACGCCTGGCCATCTCAAGAGATGATTCGGTCGTGGCGAGCAGCTGCGTACCGTCGGCGGTCAACCCACCTGCACATCGCTTCCCTTTTGGTGCTCGTTTTCAACAAAGCAATTTAAAACGCTACATATCCTATCCGAGACGTCTGTTGCGTCTCTTCTAGACTCCTATTCACTTGTCAAAGATCGTTCACAAACCTGGTCACCACCGAGGTGGCAACCCCTATAAAACGGCCCAGCCCTGTTCGCATTCCCGAAAGACGAACTCTCGGAGAATTTCTTAACCCAAAAGGGTCAATGCGCTCCCAGACCTTCACTATAACCAGGGGGATTTGCGACAGTTCCTCCCATCATGCGTTCCGAGAATGTTTTCTCGGGTTGCTCGATGGAAGGTGGATTCTACGCAGAAGCGCGGCACTGTCAAGGGCTAAATTGCGTTGAGGCTGGAAAATTCCGTCGATTAACCGTATTGCGTGTCGGCGGGCGTGCTTTACAGGCCTCCTTGCAGGCATTAGAGTGCCCGTTCGAAGCGATATGTCACGCAGGGGGCGTTCGAATCGAATAAATTCGCTCTTATGTTTCGTTGTTCCGTCTGTGTTTGTCGGTGATCCCCGCCTGACTCAATGATCATTTTACGTTCAGGAGAACCATCGTGTATCCAAGTCGCCAACGACTCCGTCGCCTCTTTCTCACCCTTGCGCTCCTGGTGCTTGCCGTTGGCATGCCGTTTTCAGCGTTTGCAGAAGGCCCACAGAACCTCGCAAAGATGCTGCCCGAGGGCAACAAGATGTTGCTTGGAGTCGACGTCAATGCACTGAGGCCCTCGCCATTTTATGGCGAGGTGATGACATGGGTTCGTTCGCAGTCGAATCTGGGCGAGTTGCTGGACCTGCTTCAACGCGAAGGAGGTTTTGATGTGGACAAAGACCTGACGTCGATTGCGCTGGGCAGCCCGGAGCTTCCAGGCAATGTCGAGGAAGCACGCAAGATGCCCTACACCGTTGTGCTCTCCGGTGCTTTCGATGTCGAGAAGGTCACGACAGCAGCCAAGAAGCGTTTTCCCTCGTTGACCGAGCGCAAAGAAGGATCTTTGGCCGTTTTTAGGGCAGAGGCCTTTGAACTGAGCTTTCTCAACGCCAAGACACTGATGATCGTCACTGGCAAACCAGACTACCAACAGCGAGTTTGGAAGACGGTAGGCGCCAAGCCGTCTGCTCGGAACACCCAATTCAATCCAATTTTGGCCGATGTCGGCTCAAAGCATTCGATCTGGTTGCTGATGGACACCGCCAAGAAGATGGAGGGACAGGCCGGTCCCAAGGCCTTAATGTCGGCCCTGGCACTGCGGCTTGCATCGGGATTGAATCTGACCATGCTCACCTATATGGCCACGGAAGCGGACGCCTCGCAGGCCGTCGTGCAAACCGAGTCGCTCAAGGCCGAAGCTGCTGCCAATCCGATGGCTTCCATGCTCGGCCTGGCGCCGCTCATTCGAAATCTCGCGATCAAGCAGGACAAATCAAAGGTTTGGGTGACGAGTTCAATGACCGAGCCTGAGGCGCGCACGATTTTCGCGCGTGTGCGCCAGATCGCCGAGCGAAGCCAGAATCTCAAGGCTGCCCCCGCGCCCAGCAGCAAGACCAAGATTGAATCGGCTCCCGCCGAGAAAGCACCCAAGAAAGGCGCTCCGGCTGACTTCAACTAAAGAGCCTGAGGCTTTCCAACCCGCGCTAACGCCCATGCCAACGCTGCAGGGGGGAGCTCCCCACGGGCCAACCACGCACTTGGCGTTGGCGGTCCGGTGACGACCATTTTTGTCCTTAATTCTTGTGACGTCCTGATGCTACGGCTGTTTGACGCTTTGAATGTTGAGATGCCATGCTATCCAAAACCTTTCTGTCTCGAGCCGTTTCGTCTTTCGTCTGTTCTTTGATTCCTTGCACCCCAAGGGCAGCTAAAGCGAGCGCCGCAAGCCTTGTACTGCTGCTGCTGCTGACGAGCGCACCGTTGCTTGGCCAGGCGGTACCTAGCCCCAGCGACGGACTGGCCTTACCCGATCGCTCCATCACAACCCAGGATGATGCGACCAGCCTCGAGGTAAATCCTGCCGGCCTGGGCTTCATGAGAAGCGGCGAGCTTAGCTACGGATTCTCGGTTCCCACCGACGACTTTCGCGGCGTGGTCAATCAGGGCCATGGCTTGTTCATGGCTGCCGGAACGGGCGGCCTCGGGCTCGGATTTGGTGTCCAGTGGTTGCATCGCCCCGAACTGGGTCCGGAGCGTGCGACCTATCGAAAATACACTCTGGGAGCGGCCCTAGGCGCGGCGCGGCTGATGAGCTTTGGAGCCAATCTCAACTTCTTTGGCAGCCGCAACGATCAGCGACTCAACGAGTTGGCGACGTGGGATTTCGGTCTGCAGTGGCGGCCGAGTGCCTATTTCGGCCTGGGCTTGCTGGCACGCGACGTGAACGCAGCGTTTCTCGACGAAGATCAGGCCTTGCCCAGGCGCATCGGTGCAGGCGCAGTCTTTCGTCTCTGGGAAGGACGCCTGGTCCTCGACGCCGAGATCACACGGGTGCAGGGATCGCCCGGGTATTCGCTCTCGCCGCGCTTCGTCGTGGAGCCGCTGGCTGGCTTGCGCCTCTTTACGCGTGGTGTCTTCGACGTCGACACCGAAGCCGAGACGACTCAGTGGGAGTTCGCACAATTAAACGGCGGGTTGGAGCTCAGCTTTGGCAATCTGGGTATGCAGGGCGCAGGAATCTTCAATGCGTTTGACAACGATGGACTCAACTACGCGGGCCAGTCTTATCTGTTTTGGATGAGTCCCAACAAACGACGCAGCTTGATCGATCCGGGGGGGCGTTGGCTGCAAATCGATCTCGACGAGTCGATCGCCGAGCAGGCCACCTCGCGCATCTTGGGCACGGACACGAGGGCATTCTTATCGCTGCTCCAAGATCTCGAAGCGATCGCGCGCGATCCCGGGGTGAGCGGCGTGGTCTTCAATATCGGGTCGACCTCGCTGGGCTATGCGCAAATGTGGGAGCTTCGTCAGCACATTGTACGGCTTCAGGAGGCTGGCAAGCACACGATCAGCCTGCTCAGAGATTCTTCCACGCGAGCGCTCTATTTATCCTCAGCGACGGCCGAAGTGTGGATGCCTCCCAGCACCACCTATTTTCCTACCGGCCTGAGTGCGCAGTTCATCAACTATGCGCAAGCACTTGAAAACATAGGGATTCAAGCTGAGTTTGTGCGCATCGGTGACTATAAGACTGCACCGGAGTCCTACATCAAGACCGCTCCAAGCGATGAGGCCCTCGAGCAAACCGGCCAGTTCCTCGATGCGATATTTGGGGAGGTGACCAGCGCCGTTGCGGGCCGACGCGGCCTGGAGCAAAGTCAGGTCGTCCAACTCTTCGACCGTGTGCCATTGATGCCCCACGAGGCGGTGCGCGAGCGATTTGTCGACGAGCTCGTTTATTTCACGGAGATCGAAGCACGATTGACTGAGAAACATCAGGTCCGCGGCCAACTCGAGCGCGGCTACACGATCGTCGAGACAGCCGATGAGCGATGGGGCACCCGGCCCAAGATTGCGATCGTGTACATCGATGGCATCATCGTCGAGGGGGGGTCCGGGCAGACCCCCTTCTCCGGCGATCTGCTAACGGGCAGCGAGACAATCGTGCGTGTGCTCGACTCGCTTCGCCGCGACAACAACGTGCGTGCGGTCGTGGTGCGAATCGACAGCCCTGGCGGCAGCGCGATGGGAAGCGACATCATCTTTCGAAAGATTCGTGAGCTCGCACAAACAAAGCCCGTGGTCGCCTCGATGGGCAACATTGCCGCCAGCGGCGGCTATTACGTGGCCGCCGGCGCGAACGAAATTTTCGCGACTCCCGTGACCTTGACCGGATCCATTGGCATTTTCGCCGGTAAGTTCAATGTGGACCGCCTCACCACGGCCTTAGGGGTCAGTCACAGTCGTTTGCAACGTGGCCAAGTCACCGGGATCTTCAATCTCTTGGATCCCTGGAGCGAGGCCGAGCGTGCGGCCATTTCAAGCTCGATCAATTTCATGTATCGCGTCTTTCTCAATCAAGTTGCCCAGACTCGCCCGCTCACGGCCGAGCAGGTCGACGTGCTCGGGCGAGGCCGCGTTTGGACGGGAACCGCCGCCCACGGCAATCAACTCGTCGACCAGCTGGGCGGCCTGATGGACGCCATTCGACGCGCCGAGCAGCTGGCCGGCCTCGAGCCGGCTCAAGCCGAGTACGCGCCCTACCCTGGTCCACGCGCATTGCTCGGTGGCCCCATCGGCGTTCAGGCCCAGGCCATTCTGGCGGCCCTGTTGCCCTCGCTGAGCGCGACAGCCGGCGATAGTTTGCGCGAGCGCTCCGCGGCAAAGCAACTGCTTCGAAATATCGAATCGAGCGTGCTGCTTCCCTTGTTGTTCGGCCCTGGGGAGGCACTGATGCTTCCACCGCAGGCAATCTCGCTGGACTGATATGATCCGCTCTGGAGATTCAGACCGATGTTAAATCTTGCTGTACCCACCGATGAAGGTTGGTTCGAGCGCATTGTTGACGAGCTCGATACGGTGCTCGTCGATCACGCTCATCTTGAAAAGCGTGCGGCATCCACGGCGCTGAGCATGATCTTTCGCTATACCGGACGTGCGCAACTTCCGCGAAAGCTCAGCGAAGTCGTGCAAGAGGAGATGGACCACTTCGTGCGCATGCTCGACTTGCTCGAGACACGAGGCGTGGCCTTCAAAAAGCTCGACCCGGCGCCCTATGCGGCACTGCTCGCAGGTCATGCGCGCAAACAAGAGCCCGAAGCGCTGCTCGACCGGCTGCTCATCGCTGCGCTGATTGAAGCGCGAAGCTGTGAGCGCTTTACCATCTTGTCCAAACGCGTCGATGATCCTGTGTTGGCGGCCTTCTACGAAGAGCTGTACGAGTCCGAGGCTCGCCATCACACCTTGTACACAGGCCTTGCCAGGGAGTATTTCCCCGGTCCTGTGGTCAAGGCGCGGCTGAGCGAGTTGGCGGAGTACGAGGCGCAGGCCTTACGTGCGTCGAGCGGCATGGTGCGGCTGCACTCGTGGTAGATGGCCACGCCAATCGCCCGTTACAAATACAAACGGCGGATCTCCCAAGGAGAGCCGCCGCAGTAGTACGTCGTATTCAACCAAACACTAATTACTTGCTGGCCTCTTGTCCCTTCTTGAAGACCTTGGCCGCCTGCGTGACAAAGACGGTGTACGTGTACTCCAGAGTCGATGATTTGATCTGGTAATAAGCGGGCTTCTCGTTGGTCACAACGATGTTTCCGGTGAGCACGTGGCCGTTCTTGAGCACGATCTGGTCGAGCGCATCGAGGCCGGCGGGCTGGCTGCCCTTCTCCCACTTGACTGACTGCACATCGTTTCGCGGAATCGTGCGAACCTCGCCGTAGCGGCTGACGGTATAGAAGGCAGGATTGATCGCGACTACGGTGCCACGCACTTCGCGGCCATCGCGAAGAGTGAGCACATCCGATGCAGGTGGCTCGCACTGCGGACATACGCTGGTCACGTCCGAGAAGGCCTTGAAGCTGTAGTCTTGGGCCTGAGCGCTCGTCACGAAGGCGACAAGCACCGTCAGGACGGCTGCGAAAACGGTAGCGCGGCTTAATGACATGATCTACTCCTCAAAAAATGCAAAAGAAATCGTTCAGGCGAAACACTATCGCCTGTTTTGTTAACCCATATCCGCGCCGAAGCATAGCCGAAACCGGGCATCATGGGCAAGTAGTTGTGAATCAAAGCAGTTCTTGGGAAAATACCGGAGGCGGGACTCGAACCCGCACGACCTCACGATCACCGGATTTTGAATCCGGCGCGTCTACCATTCCGCCACTCCGGCTCGAGCTGCGAGGTGAAGTCAATACGACCAAACCGAAGCAGACCTTGCGTTGAGCAGTATCTATCCAAGAAAGGATTTTAAAGCAAGCTCAGAGCGACACGGAAATCATAAACTCTGATTCCATGGCCAAAGAGGTAGGCTGCATCACGGGCTGTGGAAATCATATAGGAATTGTCCGGACTTAACAAAGCTATTTATTTCAAGGATATAATTGGCCTGACGCCTGCCCTATTCCGGGGTTATGTGCCAGGCGCCGTGCAGACGCGGCATGTCGGGATCTGGGCGCCCGGTATCGAGCTCGAGCACGGCGCGCCGTGCCGTCGAGCAGATGAGCGCGGCGATCATCTCGGTCGCAGGCTCGAACTCGACCTCGTCGGGCCATTGCTCCGAGGGCGTAAAGCGCTCCTGGGGGCGCCGCGTCAGGCCCAGTACATGTTCGACGTGTTCATAGAGTCGCCAAAGCGCGTCTTGTTCCTCGGCCTCAGCAGTATGTGCCTTGATTCCCAAGCGCTTGAGATCGACCTCGCCAAGGGCGGTGCCCGGGCCAATCTGCACGCTTTGGAGACGTGAGATCTTGGTCGTATCGAAGCTGTGACCGGAGCTTGGGAGCAGACGTTGGACGAGCTGCAGCGCGCCGTGGCCGCACAGTTCGACATCCGGCGAAGATCGCTCGATGAGCGGACCAGCATCGAGCGGGCCGAGGCCGCCAAAGGGGTGCAATACGATTTGTGTAGCACCCAAACAGATCAGGGTCAGGGAGGCATCGACCGTACAAGGTAGGTAGACACGGTAGCAGATTCCCAGGCCTGAGAAGGCGCGTCGAATGGCATCGGCAAACGCTGGATAGCCGCCCTGCCCTGCGACGACGAGCGCAAGCTCTCGTGGACGCACGTCCTCGGCGGCGATCGTGGCCGCAAGTACGTCGTAGAAGATCCGCGCGGCATGGGCGTCAAGATCGACGGCGTATTCACCTTGCCAGTTGGCGGCAATGGCGATCACGGGCATGCCTGCCTGGCGGGCGAGTTCGGCTAAAAGCTCGTTCTCACGAGAGGGCGTGGTCATGGACTACTACTTCTGGGGCAGAAATTCGACGCGTCGGTTGCGCCCAAAGTCGCCCTCGGTCTGACCAAAGGCGATGGGCTTCTCCTCGCCGTAGGAGAGGATAATGAGGCGCTCGGAGTCGATTCCAAATTGAATGAGATACTGGCGCACGACGCGCGCGCGGCGCTCCCCAAGTGCGAGGTTGTACTCGGCCGTGCCACGCTCGTCGGTGTGGCCTTCGAGGATGACCGAGCGCGCTGCGTTCTTGCGAAGCCAGCGCATGTTGTCTTCGAGCGCTTGTTTGGAAGCGGGATCCATCTCTGCGCTGTCATAGGGAAAATACACCGTCGAGAGCACGAGCTGTTCGCCGCTCGGGTCATTGTCCGTCTCACCAACTGTGCCGCCAGTGTTCGAGGCATTTTGATTCTGAGCCTGGCGTTCAAGCTCCTTGCGACGTTGGCAATCTTCCCACGTCAGCTCGGCGTACTCGCGGGCCTCGATGGCGAGTTTCTCGGCAGCGCGAGCCTTTCGCTCGGCCGCGTCGTAATCTTCTTTTTCCACCAATGCGCGGGCCTCTGCGAGCAACTTCTCGGCAGCGCGAAACTTTTCGCCGGCGCAATCCGATTTTTCCTGAGCCTCGAGCAGGGCTCGTTCAGCGTCGTCGAGCGCTTTTTGAGGCGGCTTGGGACACCCAAGCAAGAAGGTGGTGGCCAAAAGCCAGGTCAGCATGAGGCCGATCCGGCTCCAGTATGGTGAATTCATGTTCATCGTTGGTTGCTCATGAGTGCAGGGAAGCAGGAAGTTCGAGCGTTTCATCGAGACCAACTGGGCTCGGTGAAGCCGGCGCCGTCGGTTGTAATCAATCTTTGGATCTCGCCGTCGGAGGTCATCAACCAGAGTCGTTTTCCACGTCCACCGCGATCGCTTGTGAAAATGAGGTAGCGTCCATCCGGGCTGAATGTCGGCTCCTCGTTATTGCCTTGGTCCTGGCTCAGGCGCTCAATGTTGCCTTGCAAATCGACGGTGAAGATATCGAAGCGGTTGAATTGGTCGCGTGCGCTAAAGGCGATGAGATCGCCGCGCGGCGCCCAACTCGGATTGCTGTTGTAGCTTCCCTGGTGGGTGAGGCGGCGCTGGTCGGAGCCATCGGCGTTCATGACGTAGATCTGCGGTCCACCGGAGCGTCCGGAGACGAAGGCAATCTGAGAGCAATCGGCGCTCCACGTCGGGCTGGTATCGATTGCCCAATGATCGGTCAACCGACGCAAGATCTTGCCGTCGTTGGGGTCGATAAGATAGACGTCGGCATTCTCGCCGCCCATCGACAGGGTAAGGGCCAGCTTTCCGTTGCAGTAGGCCGCGCCGCTGTTTTGGCCGCGCCGCGAGGAGAGCTTCTTGTTCTCTCCGCCTCGGTAAACCCACAGGTCAGGATTGTTGTCCTGGTAGCTCGTGTAGTAGACCGCGCCACTTCCCGCCGTGGGTAGCAAGTTGATCGCGCGATTTCGGGTGATCTGAACCCGATTGGTGCCGTCCATGTCCATGGAGAAGATCTGCTTGAGGCCGTTTGGATCGCGTTGAGCGTAGACGATGCGCGTCCCAAAGATTCCGCGTTGGCCCGTGTAGTGCTCGATAACGGCGTTGATGAAGTCGTTGACCTGAGCATCGACTTCACCGCGTGCGACCGGCTGCGCGGTCCACTTCAAGGTGATCGGGCGGCCCTTGTCGACGGCGTAGAGTCTCAGGTCCAATTGAATCTTGTCGCCCTGCACGCGAACCGCGCTTTTGATCAAGCCTTGAGCGCCAACGTTGAACCAATTTTGAAAGTTGATGTCGGCGGGGCTGAGCCCCTCTTTGGAGGGATCAAAAAAGAAACTGTCGACTGGCAGAATCTGAAAGTAGCCGGCGAGATCGAGGTTGCGACGCAAGATCTCCTGGACGCGTGTGGATACCCCTTGAGACTCGCCAGCAGGCTGCTGGGTGTCGGGGACTGCCAGGGGAACCAGGACGCGACGGGCACCAACTCGCACGTCGATCTCAATGCCGCTGACCGGCGGCGGCGCGTCTTGCTCCTGGCTTGTCTGGGCAAAGGCTTCGGAGCCAAACGCCAGGCTTGCAATCAAAACGACGGCCGCGATCGAGCGAAGCATCGCAAGGGAGAACTGCTTGATATTCATAAGGGTTAGCCTTGAAAACGCATTCAAATCGGTGTGAAAACCAGGGGGTGTGCGCTAGCGATTGACGTCCTCCCAGTTTTTGAGCTCGAGGCCACGCATGACCACGGCCTGGCGAACCTGGGGGTTGTCGGGCATCGGCAGTGCGCGGCCGCCGAACTGCACCTGAAAGCGCTTGAGTACGCGCTCGATACTCGCGTTGAATTGCTCATTGGAGCTGAGCTTGCGAAAGCTGTAGCTGACAATATGGCCACTGTCACTCAAGCGCACATAGACATGGACCTGGCCGGCCAGACTGGACTTCTCCTGGGCGGTAATCGTTGAGGGAATCTCCCAATAGCGACTGAATTCAGCCAGCAGTTTGGCTTGATAGGTTCCCATCAGGTTTGCCATGGCGGCATCGGAGACGGTACCGCCGGCGATGCCATCGGCACTTCCGGCAGGCGTATCGGTGTTGACCGGTCGATTGGGGTTGTGCAGCGCGCTCAGTGCGTCTTGCATTTTTTTCTGACGCGTATCGTGCTCGACCTTGGCCTGGTCTTCGCGGCGTTGACGCTCCTGCTCTTTGACCGCCTGGGTATCGACAACGGGCTCGGCGGGCATCTCCTTGGGCTTGGAGTTGTCGACCACGGGCTGGGCCGGCGCAGCCGGCGCGGGATTGGGTATGCGCGGAAGCTCGGCCTTGGGCTTTTCTTCACCGAGTTGAAGCAGCTCGACCTGATCAAAGACGATATCGTAACCAAGCTCTTCTTCAACAACGCGATCGCTGTAGATGCTGCCGACAAAGACCGCGATGATCAGAGCGCCATGCAGCAGCAAGGAGGTGGCAATTCCGCTTGCGACTGGGGCCGTACGGTCCATGCGCCCGAGCATGGGATCCATTTCTTTGGCGTCGATGGCGGGATTATGCACGATTAGGATCATCCAAAAGGTTCGGGCGCTTGCAAACATACGCGAGGTGAAACACCTGATGCAGGGGCAGTTTATTTCCCCTTACCAGCTTCGTCCGCAAGGTATTCTGGATTGGTGATCATTCCCAGCTTTCCAACACCCGCTTTGCGAATGCGCGCCATTGTGCCCACGACGAAGCCGTAGGGAATCTCGGTGTCGGCGAGCAGGTAGATCTGGCCATCTTCTTGGAGCTTGGGATTGTTTCGCAATTTCGTCTCAATGGTGTCGAAGCAGGGCTCGAAGCGATCGCGGGGCCCACCATTTTTTTGCAGGCTGCAATCGACGATCACCTCGGTGCCAATCAACACCTGCAGGTCGCGCGTAATTTCCAAGATAATCTTATCGATATCCTTGGGGCTGACACGGTTTTCGTTGTCCCGCGTGACGGGCAGATCGAGCTCGACCTCGCGTTTTTCAGCGTCCTCTTTGATCAGGGGCGCCGTGACCATGAAAATGATCAGCAGCACGAGCATGACGTCGACCATGGGGGTGACGTTGATATCCCCCATCAACGCGCTTCGTCCGCCTTTTCCACCTGTGTGCATGCCCATCGCGTTGCTCGAACCCACCGAGTGGGCCGACTCCGATTACTTGAAAAAGTGGCGTTTAACGATGTTGAGAAAGTCGTTGGAGAAGTTGTCCATCTCGGAGTCGATGATCTTGATCTGGCTGGAAAACCAGTTGTAGGCGACCACGGCGGGTATGGCCGCAAAAAGTCCAGCGGCGGTCACGATCAAGGCCTCGGCGATCGGCTGAGCGACGACGTCGATGCCGGCCGCCCCACTGGCGCTGATGTGCATAAAGGCCACCATGATGCCCCAGACCGTGCCAAAGAGGCCGATAAATGGTGCGGTCGAGCCGACCGTTGCCAAAAACGGCACCATGCCCTCGAGCTGAGTCATCTCGGTGGTCCAGGCGCGGCGAAGCGCACGCTCGACATTCTCGATCCCGCTGAGCTGGGTGCGCATCGACTGCGGGTCGTCCTGACCGACGTTTTTGAGCTTGGAGAGTTCGATATAGCCGGCTTTGAACACCTGGCTGACCGGTGCACGACTGAAGCCTTCGGCGGACTGGTAGATGGCATCCAGTCGCTTGGATTGCCAGAAGATCTCCAGAAACTTCACGGATTCAGCGCGCGCCTTGCGCAGCGTCAGTAACTTGAAGCCGATGATGTACCAGGAGATGACGCTGATAACCGCCAACAAGATCAGCACGGCCATGACGACGCCGTCGGCGTCGAGCACAATCTCGACCACACCCTTGGCTTTTTTTGGTGTCTCGACTTGCGCCGTGATCAGACTAACCCAGATCGCTTCGAACATCGTGTTCTGCCTCACAGTATTGGCTGGTTGTTGCAATCAACCCCGTTCTGTCGCGCTTCCTACCACGGGACGAGGTTGCGCTGCAATGTAATCAATCCCACAGCCACAGGGTCAGCGCAGCGGAGATGCCAAATCCACTGCCCAGTTCGCCACGCAATGCCAGATCCAGTCTGTTGGTGCTGCTGTAGACAAACTCCAGCGACGAGACACCTATAACATCTTGTGTTGTTTGAAGAAAATGACTCTTTGAGCGTGAATAGGCAAATCGCGCGTTCAACGAGTCGGTCAAATTCAAGTGCGCAAACAACTCCATGGGCAGATAACTGAGCGATCGCGACCATTTGCGTTGGTCTTGTTGCCCGTTCCCGGTCAAGCCGTAGAAGCGCTGGCCAAGACCAACCGAGAAGCCCAGTGCAAAGTTGTCCAGATGATGGAAAACATCGCCCAGATCCAACGAGCCTCCGACATGGGCGCCCAGGTCGAGGCGCTCGTAGTCCGCAGCGCTGCGCCACTGTGCAAAGGAAGCATTGACCTCGAGCATGGCTGCCGTCATCGGGCTTGCCCCACGCCAAGGTCGCCAGCCCAGCGTGCCGCCGTAGAGCGACATCTCCAGTGCGATTTCCTGAGCGGTTTGAGCGCGCGCATACACCCGGCCCAAATCAGCGATGACCTCGGCGCTGAGCACGTGCAGGATCTCGTGCGATCGGGAATCGATGAAATTGTAGCGTGTCGAAATGCCCAACGTGCGGTTGGCAAACGAGTTGGGCGGCAATCCGAGTTCGTCGCTGTAGGCCGTACCCAGCACGTCGACAAAATAGGAAAGCAGGAACAGGCCGGAACCCAGATACAACATCGGCGCGGCAAAGGCCGGCGAATCTCCCCAGTGGCGTGCCGCAAGCGCTGAGCCAACAAGAAGCGCGGCCGTTCCTTGGGTCGCCAGCAAGATGATGGCCGTCCTTTGATCGTCGATGTACCAGTGGCCGATGCCACGCAGCGCCAGGCCGGCGGTTGAAGCGAGCAAGGTGCCCAAGGCACGCGACTGCGCTTGTGAGGCATCGTCGAACACAAACCCGGCGGCGAGCAGATCCTGGCGAGAGAACTGGGAGAGCGGTTTTCGTGAATCGTCGATCGCAGGCTCAGGCTCAGGCTGAACGTTGTCGGGCGAGTCGTCGTCCGCCTGTGGCTGCGACTGAGCGGTCGCTGCCCAAGGCATGAGCAGCCCGATAATCATCAACGCGCACACCAGAGCTCTTTTGAGCCGATAGTTGAGCTTTGCCATCGCGTCAGCCTAGCGCCCTTCGGCAGCGTTGCCGATCGGTCCAGCGCTGGTTCGAGCCGGTGTAGTCGTTGGAACGGACAGGGGAAACTCGACCAAGGTGGTGCCCTGCACGGTCAAAAAGCGAAGTTTGCGGACCGGCTCGCCATGACCATCGAAGTGAAAAGATCCGGTCGCGCCTTTGAAAGGCTCATCGTTTGCCAGTGCATCGCGAAGCCCGTCGGGACGGTTGATGCCCCGATCGAGCAACAATGCGCGCAGGCGCAGTACGGAGTCATATGCAAAAGCCTCGAAATTGTCCGGCGCGCGCGCATAGACGGCCTGAAAGCGACTGGAGAAGGCCTGGGACTCCTCGGAGCTAAAGGCTGGCGAAAACCAGGCAGGAAAGAGCGCTCCATTGACGTAGCTTGCGGCCTGGCGAAGGAGGATCGGATCATGCCACATGCTCGTGCCCAGGTAGTGAACAAAGATGCGCTTGGCCTTGGGCGTTGGTCGGCGCGAAGCCTCATGGCCCCAGACATTCTCGTTGGCCAAGAAAGCCGTGAGTTCGCCGACCTTGGCAGCGGTATCTGGGATGTAGACGGCGTCAGGCGCAGCAGCCGCGACGCGTTTTGCCGTTTGCACGAAGTCCGAGCGCGCGCGGTCATAGGCGAGTTCGACGACAACCTGGCCACCGAGCTCGCGAAACTCCCTGGCAAACGCCTGAGCCATCATGCGCCCGTAGCCGATGTCGGGATAAATCACCGCGGCCCGTCGGTCTTGAAGGCTATCAAAGGAGAGACGCGCGGCAGCTCGAGCCTCGGCCGCCGCGTTGATGAAGTTGCGAAACGCGTAGACACGTGCGTCGTCCAAGCTGGCGCTTTCATGAGCGCCGGGGTTCTCGGCAACCATGCTCAAGACAGGGATCTTGTGGCTCGTCGCGAGGCGCGAGACCTCGGCGGCGAGCGAGGCGTCGAGCGGGCCGACGATCGCGTGCACGCCCTGGCCCACCAGCGCCTCAAAGGCCGCCGGCAAATCACCGCTGGAGTCTTGAATGACCAAGGTCACGGCCGGCTCGCCGGTGGTATGAAACGCCCGCTGGGCTAGCAACATCCCTGCAAGCGCGCGATTGCCGAGCGCGCGGTTGGGCCCCGTCAGCGGCACGAGCGCGCCGATGGCCAGGCGGCGCGGGCCTCCGATGGCTGCCAGATGCAGAGAGATCTCGGCGGCGCGCTCGGTGGCGTCGATGCGAACAAAATCCGAGGCGACATGATTGAAGAGATCTTCCATCGCCACACGCTGGGCTTCGGCCGGGCCTGCACCGATTTGGCGACGCAGCAATCCCCAGCCAGCCGCGGCGCGCAAAAATGGAGCGTCGGCTGCCAAGAACTCCTGGAGCTGGACATCGCTGAGCCCTTCGGCGAGCTCGAAACCGCGCGATCGGGCATAATGAAGAAGGCTGAGCAGGCGCGGCTCGATGGAATCGCGTCTGTCCACGTCAATCAGCGGCGCAAATTCGCCGCCGTCGGCCGGCCCGGCCACATCCTGCGCGGCCTCGAAGAGGCGTCCCAGTGCAGCGAGCGCGTCGACACTGCGGCCGCCTCGGTACAGACTCTCAGCGACAAGCGGCCACACCGCTAGGCGATCTTTGGCCAGTACGGCCGGACTGATCGAGGGGCCGGCATAGCCTTGCAAGGCGAGCAATGCTTCGTCGTGCTGAGCGCGAAGCGCAAGCTCGAGGCTGTAGTAGGCTTGGGCCGCAAAACGAATGCGATCATCGATATCGCGATCGCCCATTAACATGACGAGAAGTCGAAGGGCTTCGTCTGCCTGCGGGCGGCTGGTAGCGGGGCCGCGAGCTGCCGCTGCGATGTCGCCCATTTGAGCGCGCGCGACATAGAGCTCGGCCATCGGCGCGATCGCATCGTCGGAAAACTCCGCTCCCAACAGTCGGAATGCCTCGGCGGCCTCGTCGTATTTACCGGCTTCGAGTGTGCCGATGGCCGCGTCGAAGCGACGCTGGGCATCGGGATTTGCCGAGGTGATCGGCGGCTGCTGGTGAAGCTCCACGTCGCGTTGTCGCGGCACGCTCGAGCAAGCCGTGATCAGGCTCACGACCAGAATGCACGTCGCAAGTCTCTTTTGGTGGCCGCGAGCTGAGGGGCCTTTCATGGGCGGGTCCGTGGGCGGTGTCAAGGTTGCTGCAATAGGCTGGACAAATGAGCCAAACCGGCACCGCGAGTGGGTGCGACGTGGTTTCGTACAGTAACGATCTACCATGCCTTTTGTGTTCCCCCAAATTTGTTGGTCGCAGGGGTGGCCGCGTTCACATTTGGATCAGACATCTCTCGCGCGTGACGTTCGAGATGTGTTTGTCCACGCCGTATCCAAGGACCCCGCCATGAAAATCAATTCCTTGCGAAGACTCTACGTCTTCGAACTCAAGAACCTCTACAGTACCGAGAACCAACACATCGACGGGCTGGAGCGCTTTGTGCGCGCCGCCTCCTCCCCGATGCTCATCGAGGCGCTCAACGAGCACATGGGTGAGAGCCAGAAGCAAATTTCTCGGCTCGAAGAGGTGTTTGAAGCGCTCGAGTTCAGCCCCGGCGGCCACAAGAGTCTTGGGGCCGAGAGTTTGCTCAAAGATGCCTACGAGCTCATCGGCAACGAGGACATTCCTCCGCAGATCAAGGACGCCGGGATCATCGCGATGGCCCAAAAGCTCGAGTTCTATGAAATCGCGGGCTACAACACCGCGATCCACTTTGCTGAGTTGCTCGGCTACGACGACGCGGCCGATCTGTTACAAAAGTCGCTCGATGAGGAGAGCCGCGTTCAAAAAAAGCTCGCCCGGCTCACGCGAACGATCATGAAGCGAAGTGATCTGGAGTAGCACATTGCGACGAGGTAAGATGGGCCGGGCCGTTTTTGTCCTCAACCAGTCGCACACGAGCTCTGTCGATGACCAGACTTCACCATATCGCACTTGGGGCGCGCGACGTCGAAGCCGTTGCGGCATTCTATCGCGATCTGCTCGGGCTGGTGGAGCAAAGACGACACCTGGACGGCGCCGGTGAGCTTCGCTCGATATGGCTGGAGTTGGGCGGCGACGCATTGCTGATGGTCGAGCGCACGAGCGCTTTGGCCCGCCATGTCGACAAGATTGGCGCCGGGGCCTTTCTCATCGCAGTCGCTGTAAGCGTCGGGGAGCGGCGTGCGCTCGAGCTTCGCCTCGAGGCTGGCGGCTACGCCATCGAATCCCGTAGCGACTTCACCTCGTACAGCCGTGATCCGGAAGGTAACCGAATCGCGATCAGCCACTTTCCCGAATGCGCACCACCATGATTGGCCGTAGAAACCCGCGCAGCCCCGTGCTAGGATGCCGATCCAAGTTTTTCGGCGTATGCGCCCACCGCACATTCCAGTCGTGTCAGTCTTGTGACTGGCGTGCATTCATAGTTGCGTAGGGGACAAAAAGGCTTCGACCACGCTCATCACATTGCAGAGAATGTCTTGTTCGAATCATTGAACGAACTGTTTTCGACCCAATTTTTCATGCCACATGGCCATTGCTATCTGTGGAAGCCAGCGATCGTCTGGCTCCAGGTCATCACCAACGGGCTAATCGGGCTATCGTATTTGCTGATCACGGCGACCTTGAGCTACATCGTCTTTCGCATACAGGACATCCCATTTAGGGCGATGTTCATTGCGTTTGGTCTGTTCATCGTAACGTGCGGCCTGACCCATTTTTTTAGCATCTACGTCATTTGGAACCCAGCCTACTGGATCGACACCGGGCTTCGCGCAGTCACGGCGGTGGCCTCCGTGGGAACGGCGATCTTGATGTTTCCACTGATCCCCAAGGCCCTTGCGCTCGCCCAAGGCGCCAAGGCTGCTCACAGTCGCGGCATTCGACTTGAGACGATGGTCGAAGAGCTCGAAGCAGCCTATGCAAAAACGCGCGCGCTCGACGAGCTCAAGAGCCAGTTTTTCGCCAATATCAGCCACGAGCTTCGCACGCCATTGACCTTGATCATCGGGCCGGCCGAGGAGCTGCTCAGCGCCGAGAATTTAAATGAGCGCCAGCGCCGCGACCTCGCCGTGATCACGCGAAATGCACGTACCTTGTTGCGCCACGTCAATGATCTGCTCGACGTCGCGACTTTTGAAGCTGGCCAGATGAGGGTGGATTATCAGCACGTCGACGTGACGAGGCTGGTGCGCCTGACCGCGGCGCATTTCGAAGTTCTCGCTCAAGAGAAACGACTTCGTTTTGTCGTCGAGTCACCCGAGAGGCTGATCGCCGACGTCGACGTTAATAAGATTCAGCGCATCACCTTTAATTTGCTCTCCAACGCCTTCAAGTTCACACCTGATGGCGGCGTGGTTCGGATCAGCTTGTCAGTGGACGATGACGCGCCTGGCCGCTTTCGCCTCGAGGTCGCCGACAGCGGGCCCGGAATTCGAATTGAAGATCGGCAACGTGTCTTCAAACGCTTTGAGCAGCTCGATGGCAGCACCACGCGGCGCATGGGCGGCACGGGCATTGGCCTTGTGATCGTCAAGGACTTCGTCGAACTTCACGCCGGCCAGATTTCGGTCAGCGATGCTGCGGAGGGTGGCGCATTGTTCAGCGCAACAATGGCATCCGAGGCGCCCGAAGGCGCCCTGGTCAGCGACGCTGCCGTCGAGATTGGTGATACGCTTGCACCTGTCGACTTGGCCAAGCCAGCTACGCCGCCCGACCACGAAGCCGCTGCTGCGCCGCCGGTCGGTCAGCCCACCGTGCTGGTAATCGAAGACAACGCCGACATGAATCGCTTCATCGTCGAGGCGTTGAGCGAATTTCACGTCGAGTCAGCACACGATGGCCTCGAAGGCTTCGACAAAGCCGTCAAGCTCAAACCCGACTTAATCGTCAGTGACGTCATGATGCCCGGCCTGGGTGGTGACCAACTCTTGCGTGCCCTGCGCAAGCGCGAGGATATGGACGATGTGCAGATCGTAATTCTGACGGCCAAGGCCGACGATGAGCTGCGCATCGAGTTGCTGCGTGACGGCGCGCAGGACTACCTGATGAAACCGTTTTCGGCTGAGGAGCTGCGCATCCGCCTGCGAAACCTCATCAGTATCAAGCGTGCTCGCGATACACTGCGCCAGGATCTGCAGATCCAAAGTCGGGATCTCGAGGAGTTGGCGATGGAAATCGCCTCAAGCAAGTCCCAACTTCACGCGGCGATGGATTCGATGCGCGTGGCACGCGACCATGCCGAGGGGGCAAGCCAGCTCAAGAGCGATTTCTTGAGCATGGTGTCCCATGAGCTGCGCAGTCCGTTGACGGCGTTTCAGCTCTATATTGAGTTGTTGCGACAACATACCGAGGCGCTTCCGGAGGAATACGGCCAGCTCATTTCGCGAATGCATGCCGCAGCGAGCCGCTTGACCGACCTGGTCGAGGGATTGCTGCACCAGGCGAGCATCGAGCGTGGACAGCTTCAGGCACAGATCGAGCGCTTCGACGGTTGCGCCGTGGTCGAAGAATCGGTCGAGCGTCTTCGACCGCTCGCACAACAAAAGCAGTTGGCGTTGAAGTTTTCTTGCGCGCCAGAGGTTCCACTTATGCGCAGTGATTCCGGCTTACTGCGCCTCATTGCATCCAACCTGTTGGCCAACGCCATCAAGTTCACTGCCAAAGGCGAAGTCGTTGTTTCACTCGACTATCAGGCCGGCCAATTTATCGTCGCCGTACAAGACACCGGTCCAGGCATCGCACTCGAGGACCAGGCACGCATTTTCCTTCCCTTTGAACACCTCGAGCCCATGCGTCACAAACATACCCCCGGCGTCGGTCTGGGCTTGACGCTGGTTCGTGCCATGGTCAATGCGCTCGGCGGAACGATTGAAGTTGATTCAGAAATTGGCCGCGGTAGTGTTTTTCGGGCTATAATCCCTCAGTCGCCCGATTCGTAGACGATGGAGGTGCAGCATCATGAAAGACAGGATTTTGATCGTAGAAGACGACCCTGACATTCGCCATGCACTGGCGATGTTTTTGCGTTTTGCAGGCTATGAGACGATGACCGCAGCCAACGGGCAAGAGGCGATCGATCTGCTCGAGGACCATGCGCCACCTCGGCTGATCATCCTCGATTTGATGATGCCCGTGATGGACGGGTGGACCTTTCGCCAGTTGCAATTGACCAATAGCTCCCTGGCCGAAATCCCCGTGGTGATCGTCTCGGGCGCGGCGAACATTCCGCAAGAGGCCGTGCTGCTCAATGCCTGCGGCTATCTGGTCAAGCCCTTTACCCTGGAAGCGGTGGTCGAGACGGTCAAACGCCACTGTCCGGCTGCTTGATGCTCAAAGTCCGGGAAACCGGCCCTCTCGGCGCAACGTGGATATATGGCGGCTGCGACGAAATTCGCGTTGCGCCTCGGTCAAGTCCGATTCAGCGACATCGATCATCCCCAGGTTGAAGACCATGCACTTGGGCCCGCCTCCTCCCTTTCCGAAAAACTCGCTGATGTCGACCGCAACGACCTCGATGCCCAGCGCTTCAATGCGTCGGATCGTGGACGGACGAATCGTGGCCGGCGCAAAGAGCAGTCGTGCGCGCTCGGTTTCGACGTAGAAGGAGTTTGCGACGAAACCATCGGCGTCTTCGTCGTCGAGCGCGACAAGGCGCTGGCCAAGCGCTGCGCTCAGGCGCTCGCGCGAATCGGCATCGAGCCCACCCAGCCACGCCATGAATGGGCCACCCAGATCGCACAAAAGCGTGTCACCGTGGTAATAGCTTGGATTGGTCAGGCGTAGAGCCAGCGGCGTCTGGCCGAGCACCTCGTCTTGCAGCCAATCGCCGATCTGCGCGTCGCTTCGAAAGCCATGGGTGAAGATCCAGCGCAGGGCCTCGTTGCGACCCACGGGAAAGGCGTCGGCTTCGCCTTCGAAGCGCCGACTCGGGTCGTAGTCACGCAGCGCAAAACCAAACGAAGCCATAAAGGCTGAAAAGACAAGGGCTTCGCCCGCCCGGTGAGCCACCATGAAGTGGCTGGGGTAGAAGACCTTCTGAGCCGAAGGCACGGCATCGAGGCGCCCCTTCAAGAAACCGGCGTTGGCCGCAAAGACCATCCCTGTCAGCTCGGGCAAAGCATCAATGACATAGACGTCGACCCCTGCCTCGAGCAGTGCATCGACATAATTGTGCCACTGGGGCCAGGCATGCTCGAGATCGACGACCTTGAGGCTATTGTCGGGCAAACGGGTGTGGGGGTTTGCACCGCCTTTGATCTGGAAGTGGCGCGGGTCGGTCATCAAGACTGCGGGTTTCATGTTCGTGCTCCGTGGAAGGGGTCCAAACGCACCTTAACAACAGTTCGCTTGCCTGCACAATCCGAGGGCGCAGGCGCCCGCCTACGAGGCAAAGCGATCGCGGCGAACGACCATGTAAACGATGAACAACAGGGCTTTAAGCATGGCAGTGACCCCGATCGTGATGGCCAGCGCCGAGAAGGCTCCGGTGATCGGCGGGGCAACGCCGCTTCCAAACAACGCCCATGCCGATCCGTGCAAAGTGGCTGCCGGGCCAAAGAGCAGGGCTGCGGCGAGCGGGACGCGCAGCAGATTGCTCCCCCCGGATATGGCAAAGGCCACCTCGGTGTGCCCAACACCAATCATTGCGCCGAACATCGACATCTCGAGGCCCACGGCACCCATAGCCCAGCCGATGATGCGCACATAAGTGGCGGCATACTCCAGGGTCAGAGGATCATCGGTGACCAGGGAGCAGAGTTCGTAGGGAAAGAGGATAAAGGCAAAGCCGACGAGCTGGCAGGACACGGCGCTGAGGCCGGCCGCAATCCATGCTCCCTTGTAGGCGCGCTCGAGTTGCCTGGCGCCGACGTTTTGCCCGACAATGGCCACGCTCGCCGCGAAGAATCCGTCGCCGAACGCAAAGCCAATCCATTCAATGCCCCGCAATCCCGCTCCCAAGCCGCCCTGGGCGGCCGGGCCAAGCTCGCCGGCCATGCGGTTCAAGACGAGATAGACAAAGCCGTACATCATGCCAGCCAGGCACTCGAAGACCCCGATGCGTGCCATGGCACGCAGCGCATCGAAACGTGGCCGCCAGCTCTGGCGCCAGGTGGTGCCCTCTTCGACCAGGCTAAAGCCCAGCGCCCCGCGCCAGATGAGCACCAGCCCGATGACCCCGGGCACAGCGCGGCTGACGGCGGTCGCGATCGCTGCGCCCGTGATTCCCATCGACTCGAACGGGCCCCAACCGATGACCAAGGTGTAGTTGAGCGCGACATTGATCACCAAGCTGAAGCACTCGAGGATCAAGGGCACGCGCGTGTTGCCGCAGCCGCGAAAGGCGCCAACTACCACGAGCATCAGCGCAAACGAAGGCGTCGTCCAATAGATCACACGCAGGTACTCGCCAATCTTGACGCCGACCTGTGGCGTGACATTGGCCGCGGCGATCAGTTGCGGCAGCATGACAAGACCCAGCACACTGACAACCAGCGACCAGAGCAGCGTGGCCGACAGCCCCTGGCGAATGATCGCTGCCGCACGGTCGATACGTCGCGCGCCAAAGGTGCGTGCGATCAGGGACATCGCGCCGGTGGGAAAGATCGCGAGCAAGCAGTAATTGATGATCAGGACGGCAAAGCAGGCCGAGAGCGCCGCCGTCGCGGCCGCGTCTCCCAGCATGCCGACGAAGAGGTAGTCGTTGAAGGCGTAGAAATTGACGAGCAACGCCTGCAACACCGCCGGCCAGGCGAGGTGAAGCGATTTGCCGACAAGACCGCCTTCGGTCGTATCGACGTTTGCAATGTACGCCATGAATTTGTTGTCTCACGGTGACGCCGAGCGTCAAAAATTCGTCAACCGGCGTCAGATATTCGACATCCTTGTCCGAGGCGGAAGCTTACGCCGGCCCAGCAAAACGAGCAAACACATTACTTTCCAGTGACTTAAAAGACAAAGACTTCTTTGGCATAGTGCATGCATTGAATAGATACGTTCTCGCTTGAGACTCAATAAACCCACGCACACGTGCCAACAGGAGTGATGCCATGAATCGCACCCGCTTAACAGTATTGAGCGCATTTTTGATGCTGTCGCTGTATTCGTTCTCCGCCTCGGCCAACGAGTGCGCCCAGGACAGTGACTGCCCTGCCGACTATGTCTGTAACCTGGCACCAACGCCGTGTGCGGTTGCGCCGTGCGCCGACGGCGAGGAATGCCCGGACATCGTATGCGACGACAAACTATCTGGTTATTGCCAGGCGCCACCACCGGCCGCTTGCGAGTCGACCGCCGATTGCGGCGACGGTCTGGTCTGCGTGACCTCGACCTACCACTCGTGTAGCGGCAGCGGCGGCACCGAGCCCGCTTGCCGCGAAGACGGTAAGGACTGCAGCGATTTTGGTTCTGATCCGGATCCGGGCGACGGCGACTACAGTTGCGAGGTAGTCACTGAGAGCTACTGTGTGCCGCCCTACTACGCGCCTTGCGAGGTCGACAGCGATTGCGGCCCGGGCTTCGATTGCAACGTCGTTCCTATGGGATGCGCCGATTCGGGCGGAAGCATGTGCGATTTCGATCCGAACAGCGACGATCAGTCCTGTGACGACACTCCTGCGCCTGATTATGAGTGCCCCGAGGCCGATGAGAGCGTTCGCTATTGCCAGCTCAAAGATTTGCCCTGCACCGAGACCTCCGAGTGCACCGACGGCTTCGTTTGTGAGACCTACTCTCGCCCCTCCGGTTCGATGTGCGCTTACGACCCGGACAGCGACACAACGGACTGCGACGACACTCCCGATCCGGGCAATGGCCAGGTCGAGGGCCAGTGCACACCTCCGGGCTACTACTACGACAGCCGACCTGGTGCGCATGATAATGAGCGCGACTACCACACCTCAGCGCCCGCAGATGGCGATGATAACGGCGCCAAGGAGTTCTTTGATGGAGCTCCCAGCGCAGGTGGCGAGCGTGATGGCGGCAGCGGAGGCTGCCAGGTCGCGCCGCTTGGCCAGGGAGCTCCCTCGGCTCTGCTGCTCGCCCTTGGTGCCATCGTGCTCGGTCTGAGCCGCCGCCGCCGCGCCTGAGCCCTCAATGGCTGCGCCTGACGAAGCTTGATTAAAAGAGAGCTTCGTCACTGCCGCAGCCGCCCATACGCTTGACCGATACCGACGCGCCGTCCTCCTGGGACGGCGCGTCGTTTTGTTTGAGGCGCGCCAGCAGGTTTCGGTCAAGCAGATGAGACGAGCGCACGTTGCCCATCGCCGCGAGCAGGCTGGTGCGAACATGCGGGATGGTCTGCTCGAGTTGATGGAGCATGGCCTTGATGTACTTGCGCCGCCCCTCGACCGAGCCACACAAGTTGCACGGGATGATCGGAAAGCCCGCGCGCTCAGCGTAGGCTGCGATGTCTTCCTCGGCCGTGTAGAGCAGCGGGCGGATGACATCAAAGCGGCCGTCGTCGGTGGTGTAGCGCGCCGGCATGGCCTGGATCTGACCGGTGTGAAACAAATTCAAGAGCAGCGTCTCGATGCTGTCGTCACGGTGGTGGCCAAGCGCGATTTTGTTGCAGCCGAGCTCCTCGGCCGCCGCGTAGATCAGGCCTCGGCGAAGCCGGCTGCAGAGCGAGCACGGCGTTGCGCCCTCGGGGATCTTCTCTTTGACCACCGAGTAGGTGTCTTCCTCGCAAATCCGATAGGCCACTTTGCGGCTGGCCAGAAAGTCCTCCATGATACCGCTCGGGTATCCAGGCTGGCGCTGGTCGAGATGAAAGGCCGTGAGGCGAAAGGCGACCGGCGAGTGCTCTGAGAGCTCCATGAGCAAGCTGAGCAAGGTGTAGGAGTCCTTGCCACCGGAGAGGCAAACCAGGACGTGGTCTCCCTCTTCGATCAAATCAAAGTCTTTGATCGCGCGCCCGATGCGGTTGTGCAGGCGTCTCGTGAGTTTGTCGCTGTTTCCCATCGTCGTCTTCTCCACATGGCGAGCGACCGGTTGGATCAGCCGGTCTTGGCCATGTGGGTATAGCGTTTCAAATGGGGGGCTTACAACCGCAATTGATGGGCGCCGGCGCCGGGCAAACTATTCGACCCTCAGCGGTAAGAGCACCACATCTTGGGCATGGCTCTCCCAGGAGTCGCGCACGACGTTGGCATGGCGAGTGTTTTCTGCGGCCGCCATGACCCAGATGCGCTCGGGGCCAAGTCCTGCCTGGCGGTAGACCTCAATGTCGGTGATCGCGCTGCCATAGGCCGCCTCGACCCACAGGCCGGCCTCACGAATGCTTTGCAAGCCGTCCGCTCGAAAGTCGATGGGGTGACTCTGCTCAACGGCAAGCGCTGCGCCCTGCCCTTCCAAGATGATCGCGCCGTCGGAGAAGCCCTGCTGATCGAGCCATTGTCGGGCGTTGGCGAGCACGTCCACGCCTGAAGACTCCTCGAGAAGATAGGTCACCAAATAACCATGTTCGGCATAGGCATGGGTGAGCTCGACGGCGCCTGGAAAGGGAGCCCTGACAACATCGCCCTGGCTGGCCGTGGCGTGAGCGGGGACAAGCGTGCCCATGACGTTGAAGACGACCACCGGTGTATTGGCCGGCACAACCCAGATCTTGGCCGTGGTGTAGCTGAGATCGCCGACGACCTGAAAGGCAGCCTCGTAGACGCCGACCACAAGCCGCTCGCCAAGCGGCAAGTTCACCTCTCCCGACTCGCCGGTGCGTTGATGTCCGACCTGACGCCAACCGGAGCACTTGCCCAAAAAGATGCGCACCCACTCGTGCTCCAGGCTGACACGCTCCTCACCGTAGCCAACCCGTGCCTGAAGCCGGATTGGCGAGCCGACGGTGGTGATCACATCGTTGGCGCTGTGCTGAGGACTGCGTGTGTGGGCCAGTTCCTGGGCCTTGCCGTTGTTCCATGGACCAAAGTGCGTGGATTCGAACGGATCACCGGGGCAATGTTGGAGACCGATCGTGCCTCGCGGGGGCTCCTCTTCGATGGCGTTCATCGCTTCGTCGTAGCTGACGGGACGAAAGATCGGTCCCTGTCGCTCAATGGGCGCCGGGGCTGCGCATGACACCGCAGCACCTACCATCATGGCCAACAATGCGAATAATATACACGTAGAGCGTGGTGGTTTCATGACTTCGCACCATTGAAAGGACGTCGGGTTTTCCACTAATCTCAGATATTGTGCTTTGAATGTGGGCTCGACACGCAGCAGAGCAAGTGGGCGGTGCTCCCCGCTTGCATCCGCCTCGACCATGGCGCAAAATCACCGCTGCAAGGCGCTTGATGTTTACCTGTCTGGACCGGTGAGGGCTCGAAGGGTTTTGAGCTTCGAACTGGTCTTCGTCAAATTGGAGGTGTGAGATGAGCGTTACAATCGAACAACTGGAGCATGCCGGCTTCGTCCAGGAGAATTGGCCCGAGGATTTGCCGATGCCCGGCGAGACCAATATCTATTCCAAGGAGCTCGACCCCAAACGAGCGCTTTACCGCTACCAGGTGCCGATCGATGGCCAAAAATTCGCCATGGAGGTGTTGCTCGATCTGACGACGGCGCCCGATCCGGCCGAAGGCGTCTGCTTCATGCTCAATCAGTTCGCCTACTTGTGGCGCCAAGATCAGTCTCAGATCACCGTGCAGCCCAATGGCGCCTGCCGGCGCATCAATTTCTAAGCCGCATTTGCGAGGAAGATCATGCAAGAGCCCATTCGGGTCATGTTCTTCTGTCTCGGCAACATTTGTCGCTCACCGCTTGCCGAGGCGCTCTTTCAATTTCATGTCAACGCGCAGGGTCTGAGCCAGGCCTTTCACATCGAGTCGTCGGGAACCGGCAGCTACCACGTTGGTGAGCCGCCCGATGCGGGCAGCGTGCGGGTTGCGCGACGGCGCCTGGGTCTCGACATCTCCGACCAGCGCGCACAGCAGCTCGTGGCGGAGCACATGGTGAGCTTCGATTACCTGGTCGCCATGGATCGCTCCAATCAGCGAAACAGCCTGCGCCTTGGCGGATCCGATAGCTCGAAGGTCTTGTTGTTGCGCGACTTCGAGCCGCAAGAGCGCGACCGAGGCGGCGACGTGCCCGACCCCTGGGGCGGCGGCGGGCAACAATTCGACGAGGTCTATGACATCGTCGATCGCTGCGTGCAGCGCCTGCTCGCCCATGTGCTAAACGAGCGCGGCATCTGACAAGACCGCTCAGAGCGCGGTGAGAGCCTGGCGGCTGGCCTCGTGGTGGGGATCGATGCTCAAGGCACGTGTGAACATATCCTTGGCGCGGCGATCGTCGCCTAGCTTCTTTCGCACATGGCCCAGATGGAAGTAGACGTCGACCTTGTCAGAGTTCTCCTTGATGTTCATCTGGTGGAGCAGCAAGGTTTGAAAGGCCTTGAGCGCTTGATCCCAGTCTTCCATGCGAAAGTGAAGCTTACCCAAGCTGAGCAAGTTAGGGATATAGGTTGCGTCGATCTTGTGGGCCGCATCGTAGGACTCGAGGGCCCCGGGCGAATCGCCCTTTTGTTCGGCGAGCTTGCCTTGCAAATGGTGAAAGCGCACGACCTCTTTGATACGGCGCGCATCGATGAGTGAGGTGATGATCCCGCTCAATATCGGCTCGGCGCGATCCAAATGGTTGGCTGCGATGTAGGCGTCGAGCAGCGGCTCGACGACCGTGAGATCGTCAGGGCGAAGCGCGCGGGCCTTCTCGAGTGCGTTGATGCGCGCGCCGGGATCGGCGATGTGCTTGCGCGCAAGCTCGCCCATCTCGAGGTACAGGGCCACGCGCTCATCATCGTTTGAGGCATGGGAAGCGCGGTGCTCGAGCAACTCGTGGATCTGCTCATAGGCTGCCAGACGCATGTAGAGCGCGGTCAGCGTCTCCAAAGTCTCGGCGTGCAGCGCCTCAATCTGAAGAATCTCCAGGTAGTAGGCTGCGGCGTCGTGAGACCTCTCCAGCGTTTGATCGAGCAGGCTGGCGATCTTGGTCATGATCGAGATGCGCACTTCGTTGGACCCGGCAGCCTCGAACTGGCGCTCCCAGATGCCCATGACTTGTGCCCAGTCGCCCTTGCGGCTGTACAAGGCGGCCAACACCTCGAGCGCCCCGTCATGAAGCCGATCGATCTCGAGCACGCCGCTCAAGTAGGCGATCGCCGTATCATCGTCGCCAAGCTGTGACTGGCAGACATCGGCGATTTGAACGAGCAAGGGCACGCGGCGTGCATTGTCGCCGTCGCCCACGAGGCCAAGCTGGTGCTTGAGCAGGTTGAGCAATTCTTCGGCTCGCCCCTCGCGTCGGTAGAGACGATCAAGGGCTGAGACGATCAGGGGGTGATCGTTTTGATACTCAAAAGCGCGTAAGTAGTCGTCGATCGCGCCTTGAGCGTCGCCGTATTGTTCGTACTTGAGTCCGGCCTGCTTGACCAACAGGCGCACGAGCTCGTCGTTGCCCTGCGCGGCGCCTAGCTGAGTGGTGAGGATCTCGGCCAACATATCCCACTGTCCGCTCGCCTCGTAGAGTTCTTCGAGCGCGAGCAGGACATCGCGGTTCTCCGCATCGAGCTGCTGGGCGCGCTCATAGGCGCCCAGAGCACGGTCGAACTGCTTGAGAAAGACCGTGCTGTAGCGACCAATGCGCATGAAGAGCTGAAGCTGGGTGGCCGGCTCATAGAGGTGCAAGGTCAAGCGCTCGAGTATGTCTACCAGGTGGTCGTATTGCTCGGTGACCTCGTAGAGCCCGACCAGAGCCTGCATGACGTCGATATCGCTCTCATCGAGCATCAGCGCCTGCTTGTAAGCCTCGATCGCCTGCTCAAAGCGCTCAAGGTGAGCGCAGATCGCGGCAAGCTCCATCAGGACGGCGCGGCGCAGATCCGGGTCGAAGAGCACCTCGGCCTTCTTGGCGAGCACGTCGGCCAAACCCTCGTAGCTCTCGTTGTGGCGCGCGATCTGCTCGAGCGAATTGAGCGCGAGTTCGTTGTCATTCTCCAGCTCGAGCACGCTGCGAAACAGCTCGGTGGCTCGCTCGGTATCACCCAGCGCGTTGACCGACCAGACCGCCGCCTTGAGCGCGAGCTCAATGATGCGAACCGGGTCATTGAGCCCGACGATGACGTCCTCGTAGAGCGCGACGATCTGCTCAAAGAGCTCATGCTCGTCGGCCAGGCGCTCAAGGCGCTCTTGAACCTCACTGTCGTGGGGATCTTCGCGCAGGGCGCGGCCAAGGTAGGCATAGCCGACGTCGGTGTTGTGCAGGTGATCGATCTCGATCGTTGCGATCTTCTTGTTCAGATCGGAGCGCTCTGCGGAGGATTCCACCGTTTCGAGGCGCAGATTGTAGAGTTGGGCAAGCTTTGCGTGCGCGTCGGTCTCCAGATAGATGGGCTCGAGCAGGCCGAATATCTCGTAGCGATAGTCCACCTCCTCGACCAGGCGCTCGAGCCCCTCGAGTGCACCGCCGTGGCGAGGCTCATCGAGGATGACGCGCCGATACAACTCCAGCGCCTCGGCAGGCTGCTCGAAGACGACCTCGCGCAGATAGCCCAGTTGGTAGCACACACTGTTGAGCTTGTCGGGATCGGACAAGACCAGCTTTTTCTCAAGCACGCCGGCGAGCTTTTCCCATTGTCGCTCTTGCTGGTAGAGGCGATCGAGCCAGTCGAGGCAATCGATATCGAACTCATCAAAGCCCAGCACGGCTTCCATGTGGCGAATGGCCTCGCCGAGTTCACCGAGTATCTCGGCGTAAGCGACGCCGAGGTGCCAATGCACGTCTCGAAGCACGTCGAGATTGTCGATGCCGGCGTCGATCGCGTCTTCATAGGTCGCGACGAGCTCGTCGTGATTTCCCATGACGCCGGCCAGTCGCTCGAGTTCACGGCGCACGGAGGTGGCCGCCGGCTGTTCGCGAAATGCTCGGCCCAGGGTCATGAAGGCCTTTTCGACCTGCTCGAAGTGCACTTCGTGAAGCTGGGCAAGCCCGACAAAGAGCTCGCTTCGGCGATCGGGCTGGGTTTGTGCCTCGAGTTGCTGCTCGAGGAGCAGCTCGAGCGCCTCCCACTCACGTGCGGCGCGGTAGATCTCCTCGAGCACGAGCGCGGCGGCGTCGCGTGTCTGCTCCGACTCGAGCAGGCGAATCAACCCCAGGCGCGCGCCATTGAAGAAGGCATCGCGCTGGACGACCTCGGCAAAGTGCGGCAACGCATCGTAGGGCGCGTTGAGCTTATCGAGCAGCACATAGCCCATGCGGCATTGAACGGAGTTGAGCTCATCGGTGCTGCCGGCGCAGTCGCGCTCGATATTCAACATGTCGAGCAACTCAGGCCAACGCTCGGTCTGCTCGAACAGACGCGAGAGCGCGCGGATGGCGCCGACGTCGTTTTCGTCCTTGGCGAGGATCGTCGAGTAGCTCTCGATCGCGGCCTCGGCGTAATTCAACACCTCGTCTTGGATGACGGCCAAACGCTTGAGCGTGCGAAGACGAATGCCCTCGTCCTCGACCATCGCGAGCTTATCGCGCAGCAGCGCTTCAAGCGATGCGTGATCCTCGCACTGCTCGTACAGACGCTCGAGCACGACGATGTAGGCAAGCTCCGAGCGATCGATCTCGCGCAGTTGGCGGTAGATGCGCGCCGCGTCTTGAGGTTGGTGAAGCGTCTCGTCGTAGAGCGAGGCGATGCGCTTGAGCAGGCGTTGGCGGCCGCTGTCATCGAAGACCGCATCGAGGCGACGCTCCAAAACGGCGACGAGCGGCTTCCAGAGGCCCAGCTCCCCATAGAGTTCTTGAAGCCTGGCGACGGCCGATTCATTTTCCGGCGCAAGCTCGATAGCCTGCTGGTAGGCTGTAATCGAGCTCTCCTGATCTTCGAGTGGGCCTTCGTAGATACGTGCAATGGCCAACAAGATGGTCGATTGAATCTCGGCATCGTCGGTGTTCTCCACGCCCGACAAATAAATCGGCACGATGCGCTCCCAAGCCCCGATTTCATCGGCGAGCGTGCCGACGAACTCGGACAAGTCTTGGTTCGACGGGTCCAGACAAAAAGCGCGTGCGAGCAAGGTCAATGCCTGGGTGCGCTCGACGATGTCTTCGCTGACCCGACTGAGAAGCTCGGCCACCTCGACGAGCACGTTGACCTTGACTCCGACCTCGACGACGAGCTCGGCCTTCTCTTCCAAGAGATCGACCATACGTTGCCAGTGACGTCCCTCGTCGTACTGGGCGAGCAAGATTTCGATGACCTGTATACGGTAGGCCGTCCAATCACCCTCTTTGCTCCCCAGATCGCGACGCAGACCTTCCAAGCCACGCATCGCGCCAAAGTAGCCGGGCTCGATGGCGAGGATATCGCGGTAGAGATCGAGCGCCTCGTCAAGTTGCTCGAGTTCGTCTTGAAGCAGCCGCGCCAGCGCGAAGCGAAGCTCGATGACTTGATTGGGGTCGACCGCATAGGCGGCGCGTTGGCGGTAGAGCTCGGCCAGATCCTGCCAGCGTTTGGCGTAGGAGAACAGGCGTACCAGCGTCTGCTGGGTGAGACGGTCGCCGGGCGCAAGCTCAATGATGCGCATATGCACGTCAATGGCGGCGTCCGTGTCGCCGAGCACGTCCTCATGGAGCACGGAGAGCCGCTCCAGCCAGGCGCGCGCGCGTGTGTCATCGAGCTCGGATTCGACACGCTGACCATAGAAATCTGCAAGCCCGGCCCAGTCGCGCGAGCGCATGAAAATGCGCTCCAAAGCGTCGATCGCCGCTTCATGGCCCGGCTCGAGCAGCAAAACCTCTTCATAGCCGCGCCTGGCATCATCGAGTTGAACGAGGCGCTCCTCGAAGACCTGCGCTTGATCCGCGAGTAACTCGGCACGCAAATCATCGCCAATGCTGAAGTTTTCGCGCAAGCTCGTGGCGTACAAGTCGCAAAGCACCGACCAATTGCGCGACAAAGAAGTAAGCCGCTGCAGTGCCGCGCGCGCCGAGGCGTCCTGAGGATCGGCGGCAAAGACGCGGCCCCAGGTCGCGAGCGCCAGCTTCGTGTCATCGAGCGCGTCTTCGGCGATCTGGGCGATCTCCCGAAGGATCGACAGCTGCGCGATGGGGTCCTCTTGCTCGCCTGCGCGCACTTCGAGCACTTCAATGATACGTGGCCAGTCGCCGCCGCGTCGGTAAACGGGCTCGAGCACGGCGCCCACTTCGCCGCGCAGATCGGCCTCGGCGGCAAAGATCGACTCGAGCGCAGCGATGGCCTGACCATGGGTGCCGTCGAGATCGAGGATCTCGCGATAGAGCTCGAGCGCACGCCCAAACTCCATCAACGGGTCGCAATACACCTGGGCAAGCTCGATCTTGAGATCGATCACCGCGCTGTGATCGGAGCTGCGTTGAAGCTGCTCCTCGAGGTGGGTGGCAAGATCTTGCCAACGCTCTTGCGCGCGCAGCAAGCGGTTGAGCGATGCGCTGGCGATGCCGTCCTGAGGCTCGATGCCGAGCACGCGCTGGTAGGTCTCGGCCGCCGTGAAGCTGTCCGAGAGCTGCTCCTCTTGGACCTGTGCGATGCGCAGCAAGGTCTCGCGCGCGCTCACCACGTCGCTGTCGCCCAGGGCGCCAAAACGCCGCTCGAGTAGCTCGACCAGGTCGTGCCAGCGCTCGGCCTCGAGCAAGATCGTCTCGAGCTCGGCGTAGGCCAGCCCATGGCGCTCGTCGAGGGTGAGCGCCTCACGCAGGTTGGTCTCGGCCTCGAGGCTGTCTTCGAGCTCATCGCGGTACAGATGGGCCAGCTGCATGCGCAGATCAAGCATGCGATCCGGGTCGGAGACGACCGTCAAAACGTCTTCGATCGCCTCGGCCAGTGCTCCCCACGCCTGAGAATTGGCAGCCACCGCGACAAGCTCGGCGCGGTACGGGTCGTGCTCCCAGTCAAGCTTCCAAGCCTTGGCCAGCGCCTCGATGGCGGCAGGCTCGTCGGCCAGATGTGTGCGATGAATTTGCGCGCTCTCGAACAAAAAGCGCGCCTTAGTCTCAGGATCGTGGGATTGCTCGCGCTGGGAATCATAGAGCGCGACAAGACGATCCCATTGCTCGCTGTCACGGTAGTGTGGCACGAGATCGCGCGCGACCTCCTCGCTCCAGGCCGGGTCACGAAGCAGCGACTCCAGGGCCTCAATCGCCTCGACTTGCCCCGGACTGCGACCGAGCACGGCGCGGTACAGATCGACGGCATCCTCGGGCGCGTACAGCTCCTTGAGCTGCAGGTGGGCCAGGCGAAGCTCCAAGCTGTTTCGCAGCTCGGTCGCCTCGAACGACGGCGCGGCCATCTTTGCGCGAAGCACATCAGCGAGCTCCGCCCAGCGAGCCTCGGCTTCGAAGAGTCGATCGAGCGCGGCCAGGGCCAGGTCATGGCCGGCATCGATCGAGAGCACCTGATTGTAGACCCTGATGGCGTCATCGGCATTGTGCAGGCGCGTCTCGTGAATCTCGGCGAGCTTGAGTAAGGTCTCGATCTGAAGGTCGGGCTCGTGCATCGAGCCGACCTTGCGATTGAGCAACTCGGCGACGTCAATCCAACGGTCCTGGCGCTCATAGAGACGCTCGAGCGCTTCCATCGTCTCGATGTCGTCGGGCTCCAACTCGAGCAACTCGGTGTAGGCGTCGGTCGCCTCGATCACGCGCTCGAGCACCATCTCTTCGAGCGTGCCGATGCGGCGCAGCAGCTCGGCACGCAGCGACGGGTCACCATAGACGCCCTGCAGGCGCAAATTCTCGGCCAGGCGCGCGTAGTCACCGCCGACCTCGAAGAGCCCTTCGAGCGCGACGAGCGCCTCATGGTCCGCCTCGACACAGTCCAAAGCGGCCTCAAAGGCCTCGATCGCCGCAGCAGCATCATCGAGTACGTCGCGCTCAAGGCCGCCGACGCGCTTCCAGATCGCCGCCGAGAGCAGCGGATCGGCCTGAAGCGTGGCCTCTTTGAACGAAGCGACCGCATCGACGACTCGCTCGATCTCGCGAGCGAGGTCCTCGACGCGCTCGATGCGCGATTCGTTCTCGGGATCGAGCACCACGGCGGCGCGCAGCGCGTCAAAGGCGCTATGGACGTCGTCGGCTTTCTCCAAGAAGAGCTCAGCCAACTGGTCGAGCAACTCGATGCGATCAAATGGCGCGTCGGTGAACTGCAATCGCACGCGAAGCACGAGGATGAGCTGGTTGTACTGGCCGCGAAAACGATAGACCGGCTCGAGGATCTGGGCGATCTCCAGGCGCAGCTCAGGCATGTTGCCGTCGTCAGCCAGGTGGGCGTCCACGCGTTGAAGCACTTCGATGACATCGTCGTCGCCCGGATCGTTTTCGAGCAACTGCTGCAAGAGCGCCGTCGCGCCCGGGTAGTCGCTCATCTGCTCGAAGCGCAGCAAGGCAAGCTTGAGCACAAACTCCCGGCGTCTCTCCGGCGCGAGCGTGATGTCCGCCTGCACAGCGAGCAACTCGTCGAGCTCATGCCAGGAGCGTTGCGCACGAAGCAAGCGCTCGAGCGAGGTGACCGCCTCAGGCTGCTCCTGATCGGTGATCAGCACATTGCGATAGATATCGATCGTGGTGGCGACGTCGTCCAAAATCCCGTCATTGATTTGGGCCGCTTCGAGCAGGAGCTTGATGCGCTCATCGTCATGATCGACCAGATCGGCGCGCGACAAGAGCACTGCGCTCAAGTCCTGAGAGCGCTCCATCTTGCGGTAGAGGCGCTCGAGCGCCTCGAGCGTGGCGAGATCGAGCGGGTCGTACTCGTGCAGACGCTCCCAGGCGATCAAGGCCTCGTCTTTCTTGCCCAGTCGGTGTTCACGAATCGCTGCCAGATGGCGAAGCAGATCGTAGCGCACCGGGCTCTCGAAGCCTTCCAAAGGTGAGTGGCGGCTAAACAGCGCTTCGATGCGTGCCCATTGATTGAGCGAGGCGCCGAGCTGCTCGACGCGCAACCAGATGTCGTCGCGCTCGGCGTCGAGATCGAACTGGCGGCAGGCCCGATCGAAGGCCGCGGCGCGGTCTTCGAGGCGTTCGCTGTAAAGGGGGATGAGCTCATCGAGGATCTCTTGCTCTTCGAAGCGGTCATCACAGACAGCCAGGCGCGCTTCGAGCGCGCGAACCAGCGGATTGGGTCGGTCCAAATCGCGAAAAATCGGCTCGAGAAGCAACGCGGCATCGCGTGCGAGCGCGGGCTCACTGAGCAAGGCCTCGACCTCGGTGAGAGCAGCCTCGTGGTCGGGCGCTTCGGTGAGCACCTGGCCATAATAGCGAAGCGCCTCGGCCAGATCGTCGAGATGCTCGCGGTAAACGCCGGCCAGCTCGATCTCGACGCCGACGCGCGCCTCGAGCGAGTCGATCGTCGTCAAGCTGAGTTCGCGCAGCAGGCAATCGACGACCTCGGGCCAACGCTGGTCTTCGCGATAGAGCTCTTTGGTGCCGCGAAGCGAAGGCAGATGATCGGGCTCGAGATCGAGGATCTCGGCATAGGTCTCGCGCGCCGCGTCGCGCTCACCGAGGTGGGTGCGCTGCACGTCGGCAATCTTGCTGAGCTGGTCGACGAGATCGCCCTGGGTCGCGCCGCGCTCGGTGAGCAGGCTCATCTGGGCGCGTAGCACTTCGATGCGCCGAAGCGGCGCATGGGCCAGCTCGAAGAGGTTCTCCAGGATCTCGAGAAACTCGAGGTCTGTGGGATGACGATCACGAAGGCGCTCAAAGCCCTTGATCGCGTCCTCGTAGGCGGCCAGTTCGCGCCATTGCAGGCGGCTGACGCGCTCCCAGAGCATATCCTGGGTGGCCTCGTCGTCGAGGATCTCGGCGACATCTTCGATCTCGCGCACGAACATGACAAGCTCATCGGCCTGGCGGGCAAGATCTTCGGCCCGCTGGACGGTAGCGCGCTCTTCGGGGCGAAGCGCGACGGCTTTGAGCTGCCAGCTCAGCGCCGCGCGCACGTCCTCACGCTCGGCTTCCAGCTCGGCCAGGCGCACAATCTGCGTGTAGCGCGCCTCGGCGCCGGCCGCGTGCTCGAGCAGCACGCGGTTCATCTCGATCTCACGCGCGATCTCGCCGACGGCGCGGTACCAGATGATCAGCTCGTTGACGACCTCGACGGGCTGGGCACTGATCTCGCGCAAGGTCTCCAGACTGATGATGATGCGGTCAGTGTCGAAGATATCCTTTTCAGCGACGATCGCCATGCGCCGATACAGCGCGGCGCGAAGCTCGAGATCGTCTGTCGTGGAGGCTGCGGCGTCGAAGATGTCGTAGAGTTGCTCGAACTTACCCTGCGTGCGGTAGAGCGCATCGAGCTCGTCGTAGCGCTGAGCGCGCACATGAATCGCCGTCAGCCGCCCAAGCGCCGCGCTGTCTGCAGGATCGAGGCGCAAGACCTGCGCCCAGAGAGTTGCAGCTTTGTCGAGCGCGTCGAGGCGAGCCTCGTAGATCTCGGCGGCCTCGCTTAAGCAGGCCAGGCGAGCGTCGTCGCCTTCGGCGATGTCGGCTTTCTTTTCGAGCACGGATGCCAAATTGGCCCAGTCCTCCTGGCGACGATGAACAACTTCGAGCTTCTCGATGATCGGGCGGTCGTCGGGCGTGTGCTCGAGCAGGCGACTGAGCACGACCACGGCGCGCTCTGGATCGCGCAGACGATCCTGGGCCAGATCGACGAGCTGGCGCAAATGGGCGATCAAGGCATCGCCCTCGAGAAACTGGGCATCACCCAGTTGCAGATCGAACAACGAGCGGTAGTCGCGCCGACTCTCGTAGACGCCGCGAAGGCGCTCGCGCGTCGGAGCATGGTCGGGCACCAATTCGACGAGGCGCTCAAGAAAGGGCAAGGCCTGTGTGACGTTATTGAGACGCTCCTGCCAGATGTCGGCCACCTCGGTGAGGTACTCGACCGTGCTGACCAAATCGCCCTTTTGACAGGCGCTCTCGCCGGCAGTGGCCAACAAAGCGGCCAGATCGTTGAAGCGACGGTTGCTCTCGAGCAGCTCACGAAGCTGGTAGAAGGCCGTGGGGTGGGCCGGCTCGAGGGCAAGTATTTGCCCGAGCACGTTGATCACCATCGTATCGAGGTTCATGTGCTCGCGGTAAATCTGAGCCATGTCCTCCAAAATTGTCACGCGCTCCTGGCGCGTAGCCTCGCCGCCGGCCTCGAGATGGCGCAGCTCGTCTTTGTAAAAGTCGACCAGGCTGTTCCACTTCTGGCTCGCCTCATAGAGCTGGCGAAGGCTCTGGCGTGCATGAAGATCGCCGTCGTGGTCGCGCAAGAAGCCTTTCCAAACGTCGATGGCCTTCTCGGGGCTATCGAGTTCGTTTTCGGCAATCTCGGCCAGGCGCGTGGCCAGCGCACGTTGTTCGTCCACGCCAGCGTGCTTGTTCTGACGTCCGCTCAAGAGCGCGAAGAGCTTACGCCACTCGCCCTGGATCTGGTAGAAGTCCTCATAGAAGGCGTAGACGTCCTCATGCTCGCCATCGAGCAGCTTGACGCGCTTGAAATAATACTCGGCGCGCTCCATCTCACCGAGTTCGTGCCAGAGAATGTTGGCCAACTCGAGCATTACCTCGAGTTCGCCATCCTTCTTTCGCAGATGGCGCACCGAATCTTCGAGCTGAGCGATCAGCCCCTCGATGTCGCCCATTGCGCGAAGCGCATCGCGCACCACGGCCAGGGCCGCGAGGTTGGTTCCATCTTTGGACAACAGCTCGCGGGCCGCGCCAACCTCCGTGATCGACGCGCTCGTCGTCGGGGTCGGCGTCGAGACAACCGGGCGCACAATTGCCGCTTCCGGCGCAGCTGCCTTTGATTGCAATTCTGGTTTGGAATCTGGTTCGGAATCTGGTTCTGATTCGGGCGGCGCAGCCGTGTCATCGGGCGCTTGCTGCGCGCGAATCGCCGGCAGAATCATGGTCACTGCGCCCTCGAAGTGCGCCGGACGTTGCAGATCCTCGTGCGCCTCAGCCGCCAAATCGATGTTTGAAGTCGGCTCGTCTTGTTGCTCGACTGCCGGTTCGGCTTCAGCGATCGCTTCCACGTGCTCGACGATGTTGACCGGCGCAACCATGGACACCGCGTCGCCGTGGCGCTCGAGCTGGATCGCACGCAACTCGTCGAGGCGGCCGAGCTCGCGGTAGAGCTCGCTCATGACCATCATGACATCGGAGTCTTCCGGAGACTGTTCATAGGCTGAGCGTGCATACAGCAGGGCTTTTTCGCGCTCGCTGCCCTCTCGGTCGTACTCGAGTTGGGCGGCCTGCAAAAAGAGCACGCCGGCTTCGTCACGGTCGCCACCTTGCTCGACGAGGCGCGTCGCCCGATGGGCGGCCTGAGAGATGCGCTGGCGCACGGTCTCTTCCGAGGAATAGATCTCGCCCAGCTGCTCGATGAATTCGTCGTCTGGAGCGAGCTTGCAGGCCTCGCCGATGAGCTCGATTGCACCGTCGAAGTCCGAGCAGTCATCGCCTTTGACCTGGGCCATGCGCGAGAGCACGCCGGCGCGCCCGGCCGGCTCGCTCATGCGGTTGAGTTCGAGGGTGTAGAGCAGCAGCACGCGATCGAAGTTTCCACTCTTTCGATAGATCTGGCGCGCGCGCTCCAATGACGTGTTGTCATCGGGGTAGATCTTGTAGGCTGTCTGGTAGGCCTTCATGCCGGCATCTCGCTCGTCGGCATAATCGACATACAGATCCCCAAGCATCACCAGCAGATTTGCCTTGTCTTTTCCGTCGGCCAGCGCCTGCGCGACGCTCGAGAGCTTCTCGGCCAGTGCCTTGAAATCGACATCCTCGGCTCCGGCCTCATTGCGCTCGAGATAGAGCTGGTACATCGAGCGCCAGTCCCCCCCGCTTTCAAAGCGTGCTGCGAGCGCCCCAAAGGCCTCATGATCGAAGGGATTGGCTTTCAATTGATCCTGCAGAACTCGAATCTCGTCTGTCATCGCTAACCTGTGAGGCCGTTCGCAAGGGATACGCTTTGAGAATTGTCGCCATCGACTGCTGTTCGGGGCCGAAAAGTGGAGTGAATCCTACCAGCAAAAACCCAGTTCCGGCAAGGCATTGGGCGTACCGATTTTAAGATCGATTCCCCACGCGAAAGCGGGCGATTCCCATGGCTTGACCGTCCAAAATTTGCCGTGCTACAAGCGCCCGACGAAGCAAGGGCCCTTGGTCCTCAACACAAGTACGCCTCGGAGATCACTCGCATGCCTGTTCGTGTCCGCTTTGCCCCCTCCCCTACGGGCTATCTCCATATGGGTGGCGCTCGCACCGCGCTGTTCAACTATTTGTTTGCGCGCAATCAGGGCGGTACCTTCGTGCTTCGCATCGAGGACACGGATCTGGAACGCAGCAAGCCAGAATATACCGAGGTCATTCACGAGGCGCTCGATTGGCTGGGCATGACGGTCGATGAGGGCCCCTATTTCCAGTCCCAGCGCACCGCGATCTATCAGGCCAAGGCCCTTGAGCTGCTCGAGGCAGGCAACGCCTACAAGTGCTTTTGCACGCCCGAGGAGCTCGAGGCCGATCGCGAGCGCGCGCTCAAAGAGGGCCTCAAGCAGATGTACTCCCGGGTTTGGCGCGATCGACGCGATCATCCCGAGGGTCTGCCCTTTGTCGTTCGCATCAAGGCGCCCCTCGAGGGCGCGATCACGATCGACGACATGGTCCAAGGCCCGGTGACCGTGGGCGCCGAGGAGCTCGACGACTTCGTGATTCTTCGCAGCGACGGCTCGCCGACCTACAACTTCGTGGTCGTGATTGACGATGCGACGATGAACATCAGCCACGTGATCCGCGGCAAGGACCACCTCAATAACACCTTTCGCCAGATCCCGGTCTACACGGCCCTTGGCTTTGACGTGCCGATCTTTGGCCATCTGCCCTTGATCGACGGGTTGAGCAAGCGCAAAGGCAGCATGAGCGTTCAGCACTACCGCGATTTGGGCTACCTGCAAGAGGCCGTGATCAATTACATCAGCCGCCTGGGCTGGTCGCACGGCGACCAAGAGATCTTCACGATGGACGAGCTCATCGAGTTCTTCGGCTTCGACCACGTCGGGCGCAGCTCCGGGCGCTTCGACGACGACAAGTTCTTGTGGGTGAACGCCGAGTGGATGAAGCGCCTCGACGATCGCGATCTGGCCACGCGCTGGCTGCCCTTTTTGGCCAAAGCCGGCTTCGAGGTCAGCGTTGACGAGCGCTTGCTTGGCATTGTCGCGGTGATGAAAGAGCGCGCCAAGACGCTCGTCGAGATGACCGAAGCCGCACATTACTTTTTTAGCGACGAGGTCACTCTCGACGAGGGCGCAGTCAAAAAGTGGTTCAAGCCCGGGCTCGAAGTGATCTTTGAGGACATCGTCGCCGACTTGAGCGCGTTGCAGAGCTGGACGCCCGAGCATGTTCAGGCCGTCTATGACGCCCACTGCGCCAAGCACGAGGTCGGCCTTGGAAAGCTCGCCCAACCCACGCGTGTGAGTGTCACGGGCAACACCGTCAGCCCCGGTCTGTTCGAAACCCTGTATCTGCTTGGCCGTGAGACCACGCTCGCTCGCCTGAAAGCAGGCCTGGCGATCATGAAGGAGCGAGCCGCTGGCGATGCTTAACCGTAAATATATCTGCGGGTTCGTGCTCACTGCGAGCTTGCTGGCGAGCGCTTGTGCCGGCCCCGAACGCCTGCAGCGCGAGGGCATGCACGAGACCCTGGTGGTCGCCCCGGCCTGGTTGCGCCTGCCCGAGCACGAATCCGAGCAGGTGCTCTTTGCGCTGGCACACCGCGAGCGCCCGGTCTTTGCCCGGCTGCACAAGCTCGAAGTCACCTATATCTCAGCGGCGCTGCCGGTCTGGGCGACGGCCTGGGCCGCCGAGCGCTTTGACGCTTTCGACGTAACCCACGCCGCGTCCGGCTCCGAGAATCTTCACCACCTCGTATTGGAGACCCAATTTGGCGAGGTCGCGACGACCTTCGATCTGGCGCTGTTCAATGCCGGCGTCGCAAGCTACATGCTCGAGATTTGGGGCGCGCCCGAGCACGTTGCCGCGCTCACGGCCACCGAGCGCGGCGAGCTTGCTGCCGGCTTCGATAGCTCCGAGGCCAAGAGCCATCCTGCCCGATCGCCTGCCCAGGCCATGCAAGTCGGCGAGGCCCAGGGCATCGGCCGCGGCCTTGGTCTCGACGACACCTGGCGTGTCGATGATCAGGCAGGCGATCTGCGCTTCTCACTTGACGCCCGCCTGATCGATGGCCGCGCAATCAGCGAAGAGCTTCCTTACGCCCTGCTCGCCACGCGTTACGCCGAGTTCGCGCTCAGCGCCGTGGTGGCTGACCCAAGCCGCCACGTTCGAAGCTCCACGCCGCGCGATCAGAACACGGTCGACATCGTCATCGATGATACGCATGGCGCGCTGCCCATGGTGCGCGTCTACCGATTCGTCACCCATGACAAACAGGCCTACCAACTCATCATGTCGACTCCGGCGGCGCTGTTCGAGACCAACGCCGCGCTCATCGATACGATCTTGGACTCCTTTCGAGCGCCATGAGCGAGACCTTTGGCGAGCGCGTCTACTGGCTGGTTGCCCAGATCCCCTTCGGCCAGGTCGCAAGCTATGGCCAACTCGCACTGCTCGCTGGCAGCCCGGGAGCAAGTCGCGCGGTCGGCAATCTGATGCGAAACAGCCTGGGTCGCGCGGTCGCCTGGCATCGCGTGATCAATTCACGCGGTGGTATCTCGTCAAAGGGCGACTTTGAACGCGCCGAGTTGCAGCGTATGTTGCTCGAGGGTGAAGGCGTTGAGTTCAACCGGCGAGGACTGTGTTCGCTGGAGCGCTTCGGGTGGAACCCTGAAGCATTTTCCTGGGAAAGCTAAAGCATTACATCCACACTCTTTGGCACAGAGTTAAGCCACCACTTGAAGGTTCGCCTTGCAAGATCTAACACCAAACACAGGCATCACCCGTGGCGTCGCCCTGGCGAGCGCGATCATCCTCGGCCTGGCGGGCATTGCGACTTTGGCACACGCAGCGCTTCCCCAGGCGCCAGGCGGCCCGTTCGACGCCGCCGCTGTCGCCCGGCTTACCGAGCTCAACCTCACCCACGTCTACGGCCTCAACGCAGCCGACGTAGGTTGGCTGACTGGCGCTTTGAGCCAGTCCTTTCCCGCAATGAGCATCGCGCCCTATCCAGGCGGCGAAGCGTTCGCCGGCGCGGTGTTGACGCGATCTCAGCGCGTTGATCATTGGTTGCCCCCAAAACACGCGGTTGAGCTCGAAGTGGAGCCACTGGGCGACGGATGGACCCTGCTCCTGCCCCCGGGCGGCATCGCGCTGCCGAATTTGCCGCAGATCGCGGCAGCAACAGTCGTTCTTCGCGCCGAAGATGGCAGTGAGAAGCCCTGTTCGACGTATCGCAACGGTCGCTTTCAATGCCGCAAGCCCGGCTGGTCCTACGTGGGCCAGGCCAAGGTGCGCGTTGCTGGCAAGAGTGAAAGCTGCATCTGGGCCCATCCCCTGCAAGACGCCACGATCATCGTTGCCTATCCATCAACCCAGCCCACCGAAGGCCGCAAGCTGGTGTTGGAGACGGCCCTCACCGATGGGTCCGTAGGTGGCGGCCACCCGGTCGACGTGCGGGTAAGCTTTGGCACCAAGAACATCACCCATGTGCATCCCGACCGTAAGGGTTGGACGCGAAAGACGATCCCACGCTCTGACGACGCGGCCGCGCTCACCGTGGAAGTCTCCGCTGCTCACACCGGACGTCGCCACTTCTGTTACCGCTTCGTGGAGCAATGAGATGAAAGCTCTCAAGGCCCTGGGCGCGCTGGCCGCAGTCGTAGTTTACTTTTTCGCCGTGCTTGGCTTTGGCGGGCTGACCTCGGATAGCGTCGCCATGCTCGAGCAAGCGCGCCAGGTCGCCTCGACCCTTTCGGGCGGAGGCTGGGCCGCGCTCTTGGCCAGCCCACACGCTGGGGCGGAGCTAGTCGCGGGCCTCGTGAGCTACGCATTCGCCGCGTCGGACACGTTTTGGCTGTGGATCTTGTCGGCCATGGCGATTGTAGCGAGCGTTCCGGCCGTCTACCGAATCGGCGCACGTTTCCACGGCCAGTCAGCGGCCGTGGTGGCAAGCGTCGTCTTTGCCACGAGTGCACCGATCGTTGCTGCGGCGACGAGCATCTCGACGAGCGCGCTGTGCGTCTTCGCCTGGTGTTGGCTGCTCGATCTGACCACGGCACAGCCTCGCTGGTACAAGATGCTCATCGCTGCCGCCCTTTCGGCCTTCTTGCTGTTGAGCTGGGCGCCCGTTTTCCTTTGGATGGTGCTTTGGTTGGTCGTCACCGTTTCGCTCTCCGGGCGTGCGGAGCTCGCTCCGCTTGCACTTCAGGAGCGTGGTATGATGCGCCCGGCGGCCATCGACATCGGCGTCGTGCTCGTCCCCGCGATTGCGCTCCTGCTCGCAAGCGTGGTGCATCCCGGCATGTGGTCGGGCCTGATCGCTGGCTGGCAGGCCGTGCTCGGCTCCGTGATTGAGGCGCGACCCGCCGCCTTGCTCTTTCGCGGCGAGATGTATCCGCCCGCCCGACCACCGATCGACACCGGCCTCACCTTCATTTTGACGCGTTTCTCGCTGGTCGCCGTGGCCGCGGCGCTGCTGGGCCTGGTATTTGCCGCGCTCAGCCAACACCTTGGCCAGCGGCCCCCTAAGAAGCTGTACAGTGGCCTGGCCCTGGCCGTCGTCTTGCTGGCACTGCTTCCCTGGATGCTGCGCTCGACCCACTATGGCCGCGTTGATACCCTGGCCATGGTTGCGCCGATCATCGCCATCTTCGCCGGCTACGGCGTGGCTCGACTGATCGAGCTGGCCCGTGCGATGCTCGGCATCTTGCCAGGCCAACGCGCAGACATCGCCATCAAGGCGGCCGTCGCCTTGCTCGCTATCACGCCACTTTGCGTCGAGTCCGCCCTGGCGCACCCCCACCACGGCTCCTATTACAACGGCCTGGTCGGCGGCCTCGCCGGCGCCGCCGATCACGGCTATCCGCTCGACCACGACGGCCTCGTCCCGGCAAAGCTCCTCAACGCCCTCAACACCCACGCCGGATCCCAGCCCATCTGGGCCGGCGAGCTCGCCCCATACCTGCGCGAGCTCGCCACCATGCGCAACGAGCGCCCCCTCAATTACGCCAGCACAATCGGCGACGGCCAGGTATTCGTTCGCCGCTACCAGGACTTCAGCCCCCGCGACCCCACCTCAGCCTCCCGCGCCACGGCCAGCGGCGGCGAGTTTGACACGTTGCAGCTTGGCCCAGCGGGCGTATTTCTCTTCGCCATCGACCGCCCCTTCGACGAGGACGGCCAATAGCAACGCATCTGGTGGCGGGCCGCCAAAGATCGACCCCTCAGGGGACCCGACCTTTGGATAAATATGACAGCGGGCTGCCAGATGTCACAACGGCATGATTAGACCACACCCTCGGCGCGCAATTGGCCGATCGCCGGCGCGTCAAATCCGAGGGTTTCGAGCACCTCGTGGGTGTGTTCGCCAAGTAACGGTGGCCGGCGGTGCTCCATGGCATGCGGGGTTAGCGGCGTTCTCATGTGGCGCACGCCGCATAGCTCAAAGAAGCTCTTTCGGGCGCGAAACAGCTCGTCCTCGAAGGCCTCGGCCGGCGAGAGGACCGGTTCGATGCAAAGATCGAGGCTGGCGAAGATCTCCATCCATGCATCCCGGTCGCGCTGTTTCAAGATGTTGGCTACCTGGGTGCGAGTGGTCTCACCGAGCTCGCCGGTCATCAAGCCGTCGCCGGCGAGCTCGGGCGCGCCAATGGCCGTGACAAAACCTATCCAAAATTTGGGTTCGAGCGCTCCGACCGCAAGATAGCCACCGTCTGCGCAGGCATAAACGCCGTAGGAAGCGACGCCGCCCGTCAGCATGCCCTGTCCACGCCCGGCCTGCTCGCCTGCCGCCAGAGTTGCCTGCAGCGGTAGATGAAAGGAGAGCGCGCCGTCGGTCATGCTGATATCGAGAAAACAGCCCTGGCCGCTGCGCTCGCGGCGAAACAAGGCGCTGACGATGCCAAGTCCTGCGTAAAGCGCGCCACCGGCCAGATCCGCCAATTGAAAGCCGGGCACGACCGGTTTGGCCCCGGGCAAACCGGTCTGCTCGAGCACACCCGAGCGGGCCAAAAAATTGAGATCGTGGCCTGCGCGCAAAGACAACGGGCCATCGGCGCCGTAGCCCGAGATGGCGCAAAAGATAAGCCTGGGATTGAGCGCGCGCAGCCGCTCATGGCCAACGCCCAGGCGCTCCATCACGCCCGGGCGAAACGACTCGATCACGACGTCAGCCTCGAGGACAAGGCGCTCGAGCACCTCAACGCCTCGCGCATCCTTGAGATTGAGCGTCAGCGAGCGCTTGTTACGGTTGATCGACGCAAAGAACACACCCATCTCATCGACAAAGGGCGGATAGTAGCGCGCGTAGTCACCGCCGCTCGGATCCTCGATCTTGAGTACATCGGCGCCCATATCGGCCAGCAGCAGCGTACAAAACGGGCCCGGCAAGAGCCGCGACAAGTCGAGCACCTTGATGCCCTCGAGCGGCTGGCCCAGCGTTGCTTCGTGCATGATCATCCTCCAAGAAAACAAAGCGCGCCCCGGAAAGACCAGGGCGCGCTCGTGTGTTGCTACGGAGCTCGAGAGCCAGGGTTTCAGCCGATGAAGTTCTGCAACTTCATCGCCAGGCCCATGTTGCCCGCGATCTTGATCTTGTTCATCATGAAGGCCTGCGGCCCAGATAGGCGACCCTCCCACATGTCGACGAAGTCCGAATCCTTCATCGTGATCGTGCACTGCGCGGCATCGCTCTCACCCTCGGCGACGAAATCCTCATCCTTGGTGAAGTCCAGCGTCCAGGTGCCGGCATCGTCGCCGGTGATGTTGAACTGGTAGATCGCGTTGGTGGACTTGGCCTTGTCAGGATTGACCTTGAGCTTGGCGGGAAGCACCTCTTCGAAAATCGTCTTGGCGGTCAGATCGGACATGAACACTCCTTATCATTGAGGATTGGTGCACCGGGGTCATCAGACGTTCAAATTTCACAGCGGCAACGTGCTACCACGGCGCCAAACGTGTTGCAAGCCACGATGCGCCGGGCGAGCCGGGCGTGCGCCGACGTCGGCGCCGTCGCAATTGACGATCGCCGCCTCCGCGTGCTATTTCCACCCTCCGCGTCAACGACCACAACAAAGCCCACTACCAGCGAAGGATCCACGCGATGTTCGACCGAATTCTCATCGCCAATCGCGGCGAAATCGCCGCGCGCATCGCGCGCACCTGCAAGCGCCTCGGCATCCACAGCGTTGCCATCTTCAGCGAGGCCGATCGGGGCGCACCGCATACACTGATCGCCGACGAAGCCCACTGTGTGGGCCCGGCCCACGTTTTGGAGAGCTATCTCAACGTCGAGCGCATCCTGGAGGTCGTCAAAGACAGCGGCGCCCAGGCGATTCATCCCGGCTACGGGCTGTTGAGCGAGAACACGAGCTTTGTGGCGCGTGTCGAGGCAGCCGGCGTGAGTTTCATCGGCCCGAGCTCGGAGGCGATTCGCTTGATGGGCGACAAGGCCCAGGCCCGCGCTTTTGCGACCAGCGTCGGTGTTCCAGTCGTGCCAGGCTCGGATGGGCCGGTGGCCGATGAAGAGGCGGCCTTAGTGATCGCCGAACAGCTCGGCTATCCCGTCTTGGTCAAGGCTTCAGCCGGCGGCGGTGGCATCGGAATGAACCTCGCCACCGACGAAAAGGGTCTCAAAAAGGCGATCAAGCAGTCCCAACGCCGTGCTGAGTCGGCCTTTGGAAACGCGGAGTTCTACCTCGAGCGCTTCGTCTCCAAGCCGCGCCACATCGAGGTTCAGGTCTTCGGCGACGCCCATGGAAACGTCGTGCACCTCTTCGAGCGCGAGTGCAGCATCCAGCGTCGCCACCAGAAGGTGATCGAGGAGACGCCGTCGGTCGCCATGGGTATACACCCCGGGCTTCGCGAGCGCATGACCGAGGCCGCCGTGCGGCTGACCCGTGCGGCCAACTACAAGAATGCCGGAACAATCGAGTTCATCGTCGATGACCAGGGCAACTTCTACTTTATCGAGATGAACACTCGCCTTCAGGTCGAGCACACGATCACGGAAATGATCACGGGCACCGATTTGGTTGAGTGGCAGCTTCGCGTGGCCGCCGGCCAGGCGTTACCGCTCTCGCAAGACGAAATCACGATGCGCGGACACGCCATTCAGTGCCGTATCTACGCCGAGAACCCGGCCAAAATGTTCATGCCTGCTCCGGGAACCATCGGCGACTACGTTGAGCCCCACGGCGAGGGTGTGCGCGTGGATTCTGGCGTGCAGGCAAACTGGGAGGTCACGCCCTTTTATGACCCGCTCGTCGCCAAGGTCGTCACCCACGGCGAGAGCCGCACGCAGGCTGCCGAGCGCATGCGCGACGCTTTGCAAAGCTATCGCATCGACGGCCTGACGACGAACAAAGAGATGCACCTCGACGTGCTCGCTGATGAGGATTTTCTCGCTGGGCGCTTTCACACCGGGTGGCTCGAACATCGCTAACGGGCGTCACGCCCGATCAATTTTATTGAGGAGAAATGAGATGGCTGAACAAGTTAAAGCGCACATCACTGGCACGGTCTGGAAAATTGAGGTCAAGATCGGCGACACCGTCGAAGAAGATGACGATCTGATCATCCTCGAGTCGATGAAGATGGAGATGCCCGTGAGCGCCCCATTCGACGGCGTGGTCGTGGAGATCCTCGTCTCCGAGGGCGATGCCGTCGAAGAAGATCAGGTGCTCATCGTGCTCGAAGAGAGCTGATCGTTTTGTGAAATTATGAGAATTGCCGCTCATCTTGCTTAGCTTTGGCTATATGCCAGCGCTATTGAACCGCCCCCTCTTCCCGGCGGAGCAAGATGATGAAGATGACAATTGCATCGCTTACGTTTGCTTTGTTTGCTGCACTCACCCTTCCCGCCTGCGGCCGATCGGCCGTCGAGGATCCACCAGGCTGTGATCCCGCATGCCCGCTTGGCCAGGTCTGCATAGCAACCGAGGACGCCGATGAGCCCCAGTGCATCGTGGAGTTCACCGGTGGCGGCCCGCAGACCACCACCGAGAGCTGCTCATGGCTTTCGGCCTGCATCGCCGACTGCGACGATACCGTGTGCACGGCCGTCTGTGAGGCCCAGGTAGACGAGGAGATTCGCCACGCACACTCCTTTTGGAGCGCCTGTTTGCAAAACAATTGTGAGGGACTGCAAAGCGATGAGTGCGTGCGCGCCTGGTGCGCACCCCAGGCCATGCGCTGCTTCGGCGTACTGCCTGGCGAACCCCTGACCGTAGGCCCGCTCGCTTGTGCACAGATCGCCGAATGCGTCGATCGCTGCGCCGATGACGCCTGCGCCACAGAGTGTCGCTTTCAGGGCACCGAGCGCGCCCAGGAGCAGCTGATCGCCCTCGATGACTGTCTCGAGGCGCGCTGCGCTGGCGCCGACGCGACCGATACATGCCCCGAAACCCAGTGCCTGAGCCCAATGACGACCTGTTTTGGTCCCGGACCCGACCCGGCCGAGGGAACGGCCAATTGCACCGAACTTCACGCCTGCGTGCGCACCTGCTCGGACAATATTTGTGTTCAAAACTGCAACGCCCAGAGCACCTTCGCCGCTCAACAGGCCCACCGCCATCTCATCCAGTGCGGACTGACCAACTGCGTCGACCCCGACATCCAAGAGATCGACTTCGCGATGTGCTACCAGAACATGTGCGGCGACATGCTGAGAATCTGCTTTGAGGCGGAACACCAGGAGTAGCAATATTGGTAGCGGGCTGCCAAGGATCGACCCCTCAGGGGACCCGACTATGGGAATTCTATGGATCTCATTCGCCGATCAGATCGCGCAGGTAGTGGCCGGTGATGCTCTCGGGGCATGCGGCCACTTCGGCAGGTGTGCCGCAGGCGACGAGCTTGCCGCCGTAGGGGCCGGCGCCGGGGCCGAGGTCGAGCACGTAGTCGCAGCGGGCGATGAAATCGGTGTTGTGCTCGATGACGATGACCGTGTGGCCAATCTCGAGCAGCTTGCGAAGCGCGCCAAGCAGCACGGCGACGTCGCGCAGGTGAAGTCCCACGGTCGGCTCGTCGAAGATAAAGAGTACAGGGCGCGACTCACTGCTCTTTCGGCCCTCGGCGATGTAGGTTGCGAGCTTCAAGCGCTGGGCCTCGCCACCGGAGAGCGTGGAGGTGGTCTGGCCAAGGCGCAGATAGCCCAGTCCGACCTCTTGTAGGGGAGCGAGCTTTCGAATCAGCGCCGGGGTGCTGGCAAAAAAGTCGACGGCCTCATCGACGGTCATCGCAAAGACGTCGCTGATGTTCTTGCCGCGGTACTGCACGGCCAGAACCTTGCGGGTGAAGCGGTGGCCGTCACATTGCTCACAAACCACCTCGATGTCAGCCATGAAGTGCATCTCAACGACGTTGTATCCGGTGCCCTCGCAGCTCTCGCAGCGGCCGCCGGGCGTGTTGAAGCTGAAGTCGCCCATGGTCAAACCGGTGAGCTGCGCCTCGCGAGTCTGACTGAAGACCTTGCGGATGTCGTCGTAGCCCTTGGTGTAGCTGAGCGCGTTGGAGCGGCTCGAGCGTCCGATCGCGCCCTGGTCCATCAGCACGACATGGTCGAAGTCCTCGAGGCCTTCGAGGCGCTCAAAGCTGCCCGAGGCGATGCCGCCGTGGCCCTGGCTTCGGCGCCAACTGTTGTAAAGCACCTCTTCGAGCAAGGTGGACTTGCCCGAGCCGCTGACCCCGGTGACCACGCTCATTCGATTGTGAGGGATCGCGACGTCGAGGTTGTCGAGGTTGTGTTCACTGGCGCCAAAAATACGAATCCATTTGTCGCTGGTGGGTTTTGCGCCCTCGTCAAGCAGGTCGGCGGCCATTTCGGTGGCTCGGCCCAAATCAAAACCACCGACTGGCCCGCTGTACATCAACTCGCCGCCGTGTTCACCGCCGAGCGGGCCAAGCTCGAGGATATAATCGGCGCCCAAAATGATCTCCGGGTCATGCTCGACGACCACCACGGTGTTGCCCAGATCGCGCAGTCCACGAAGCACCTCGAGCAGACGCTGGGAGTCGCGCGCGTGCAAGCCCGCCGTGGGCTCGTCGAGCACGTAGAGCGTGTCGGTGAGCGCGCGGCCAAGGCTCGACGTCAGGTGGATGCGCTGCATCTCACCGCCGGAGAGCGTGCGCGATTGACGCTCGATGGTCAGATAACCAAGGCCCACCTCGACCAGGTAATTGAGGCGGTACAAAATTTCGTCGAGCAGCGTCTGCACGCGCTTGCCCAGATGCTCGGGCAGGCGCAAATCGCCAAACGCCGCGAGGGCCTGCTCGATGCGCATGCCCCAAACGTCGCTGATGAGCATGCCGGCGACACGCACGTTTCTCGCGTCAGGGTGCAGGCGGCTGCCCTCGCAGCTCGGGCACAGGTCATAGCCGCGGTAGCGCGCAAGGAAGATGCGCACGTCGGTCTTGAAGGTCTTGGCTTTGAGCTCGTCGAAGAACTTCGAGAGGCCCTTGTAACCCTTGCCTCCGAAGCGCACGAACTTTTGATGCTCGGCCGCAAGCTTCGCAAAAGGCACGTCGATCGCGATGCCCGCCGTCATGCACGCCTTGACCAGGGCCGCTTGTTGGCGCACGTACTTGGGCGTCTGAAAGCAGGCGATGACGCCGCCCTCGATCGTCAGCGAAGGGTTGGGGATGACTTTTTTGAAGTCGACGCCCATGGTCTTGCCAAAGCCCGTGCACTCCGGGCAGGCGCCAAGCGAGCTGTTGAAGCTGAACAGCGCCGGCTGAGGCTCGACGAAGTTGGTGCTGCACGTGTTGCAGCGAAACGCCTGGTCGAAGACCATCGGCGCGCTGGCTTCACCGGCGCGGTAGATCAGTATGCGCCCTTTTCCCAGCGCCAAACCTGCCTCGACCGCCTCGGAGATGCGCATCTGGGCATCTTCGCGCACAATGACGCGGTCGATGACGACGGGAAAATCCGAGCGATCGAGCAGACGATCGAAGTCCGCTTCGCGCAGATCGACCGTCTCGCCGTCAAGATAGAGGCGCGCATAACCTTCCTGCACGAGATGCTTGAGCATCGAGGCGCGATGCTCCGCAAGCGTTGCATCGACCGTGGCCACGATGACCAGGCGAGCGCCATCCTCAAGCGCATTGAGCGTGTTGACGACGCTCGCCACGGTGTCGCGCGAGACGAGCAGCTCGCAGTTGGGGCAAATCGTCTGGCCGGCATGGGTAAACAGCAGCTGGAGGTGGTCATCGATCTCGGTGACCGTGCCCACGGTCGAGCGCGCGTTGGAGACCTCGTTTTTCTGGCGCAGTGCGACGGCCGGCTGGATATTGTGCACGGCGTCGAGCGGCGGCTTCTCCATGCGCTGCAAGAATTGGCGCGCATAGGTCGACAAGGACTCCGTATAGCGGCGCTGTCCCTCGGCGTAGAGCGTGTCAAAGGCCAGGCTGGACTTGCCCGAGCCGCTGACGCCGGTGACCACGGTCAACTGACGGTGCGGGATGTCACAATCGACGTTCTTCAAATTGTGCGTTCGCACACCGCGAAGCGCGATGTGCTCTGGTGCTCGCTTCATAGTTGCTCTTAGAGAGAGAAACGCTCGGCCAGGCTTTTGACGTCCGCCTGAATCCGTCGATCTTTGGCCTGGGCCGCATGTTCCTCGCAGCGTACGACGGCGCGCGAAGCCTCGTGCCACTGGCCCAGCAGCACGAAGTTCTGTGCTTGCTGGTAGGCAATTGCCGCCAACGTGGTCGGCGCAATCTCGTCAGCCTCCAAGAGCGCGCGTTCGATGAACATCTTGGCCTCGACAGGACGCAATTGGTATATCAGCGTCGCCATGCGTAAACGCATCAGTTCGCCGGCCGATTCCTCGCCAGGACGATGGAAAACGGCGCTGTGAGCGTCAAGCGCAACCTCGGCATCGTCAGCGCGACCGGTCTCGAGCAGATAGCTCACGAGCTCGGAGACCTCGCTCGAACGCGCGCTCGAGCCTGCACGCTCCAGGCGTTGTTCGAGGCGACGGTGGGCGGCGCCATCGTAGGGGCGCTGGGGCCCGGCGATCTGGGTGAAATAAGCCAGGCGCAAGCTCTCACGCGGCTCGGCGCCACCCAGCGACTGGCTGAAAGCACGTGCCAGCGCGGCGCGCTGTGATGGCTGATTCGGCTCGATCAGGGCCACGAGCATCGTGGCCTCGCTGCGGGTACGCTCGACGCTGGCCAACGCGGCGCAACGTCGAAGCAGGGGCAGCGCTCGGGAGAGCTGACCGCCGTAAAACGCCACCTTGCTACGAAGACACAGCGTCGCCTCGCGCGAGGCATAAGGCGCAAAACCAACCTCGAAGAGCTCATGCATATGGCGATCGGCGGCCGTGATGTCACCGCCCGCGAGGGCCAGCCCGATCAGAGCGCGGGTGGCCTCGCGTGCTACGTCCGGCGCGCGAAAGACGTCGATCTGGGTGCGCAAAAGGGTCAGGTGTAAGAGCACATCCGCCAGCCGCTCGCTGCTGCGCGCGGCCGCACCCTGAGCTTCGAGCACCTCGATTCGCACCGACGGAGCCACACTGGTCGGAAACTCCGCCAGAATCGCCATAGCCTCCTCGAAGTCCTCGTCAGCTTGAGCTTGGCGACCATGGCGTTGATGCCATTGGCCACGGAGCCCACGCTGGCGAGCCACCAGAATGCGCGCTTGCTGTGAGGTGACGAGACTTGCCGGCAGGCCTTGCTCGATCGCGAACGCCTGGGAGAGCGCTTGCTCGGCTGCGGCCGCGTCATTTCGTGCCAGATCATGGCGAGCAGCGAGCTGAAGCAGGCCCATCTGCTCGATCTCGGCGCGGCCACCGAGACGCTCGAAGGCGCCCTTTCGAAGCATCTTTGCGCGTGCCGTGTCGCCAAGGCGCGCGGCCGCATCGCTTTGATAGAGCTCAATGCGACTTTGCTGCGGGCCACTCTGAGGCGCCTGCAACTCAACAAGATCTTGCCAGCGTCCAGCCTCGTTGAGCAGCCCAGCCAAGTACAACAAGTGCTCTTGCTCGAGCTGACTTTGGCGCGCGTTTTGAGCAGCTTGGACCGATGCCCGCGCGAGAAGGACGGCGAGCCAGTCGATGCCGCGCGCGCTGAACTGCTGGCTGAGGTCGAAAAGATGCTGGGCAGCACGCGCCGGATCGATCGACTGTCGCAAGATGGCGAAGGCCTCGACAACGCGTTGCTCGGCACTGGGCCCCTCAACGAGGACGTCCTCATCAACCGCTCCAGGCGATCGATCGCCAGCCTCGGTTTGAGCGCGGATCAAAGCCGCTTCAAGCAGCAATATCTCGGCTGCACGACCACCACGGACTTCGATGAAGTCCGGCGTCAGCATGGCGCGCAGCTCCGCGACGACGAGGTCGGCACGATCGAACTGCTCCATTTGAAGGTGACGATAGCCCTGCCCCAGCCAGATCGCGACCACCTTGGGGTCGGCTGCCAGGTAGTCACGAGTCGTCTCACAGGCGCGTCGAAGCTGAGCAGGATCGCCGTGCTCGCGCGAGGTGGCCACGGGCAGGCCGCGCGTGCACACCGAGGCCAGCGCCGATCGTGCATCGCGGCGAAGATGCATCTCGTCGACCATCGACAGCCCGTTGACGATCGCCAGCCCATAGCGGTAGACGTCTTCATTGCCATAGGCTTTGCCGATCTTGACCAAAATCGAGGCCGCAAACAGCGCGCCGACCGGATCGCCGAGCTCACCGGCTTGGCCGAAGGCCTCGAGCAGACCGCCACTGGGATCAAAGCCCGGCTGAGCCTGCTGGCGCGCAACCAAGGCCAGGATCTCAGCACGGTTGGTGGCCACGGGCTCATCGAGCTGCGCGAGCTTGGCCATGGCCGAGGCGATCAACTCCAGCGCGTCACGCGTGCGCTCGGCCTCGAGCAGCAGGCGAGCCAGTCGAAGCTCGCTGATCGCCGCAAAATAGAGCGAGCCGCCGGCCTGATAGAGATTTCGCGCCTGCAAGCCCGCATCGATTGACTCGGCCACGCCCCCCAGCTCGAAGCTAAATCCTGCTTGGCGCGCCAGCGCCGTGGCGGCCATCAAAGTATCGCCGGCCTCGCCATAGGTATTGGAGGCCGAGCGTGCATGGCGCGCGGCTTGTGCCATATCAGCGCGCTCGGCAAAGGCGCGCGCAAGCAGCAGTTCGGCGCGCGCACGACCGAGCGCGCCGGCTGGCGCAGGCCACGTGCCAAAGAGCTCCATCGCGTTTGTCGCGTAATGCTCGACGGCCGGCCAATTGGCTTCGAAGGCGAATGAGCGTGCGATGTAGATGGCCAGGTCGGCGTCGATCCCCTCCGCGCTGGTCAGCAGCTCGGCTCGCATCCATGCCCCAAAGCCTGCGGATGCGAACAGCTCGAGGCGGCGCCACCGGGCCGCATGGCGATTGCCGTGCACCTCGAATTTTTGATCACGAAGCAAAAAGGCCGCGACGAGCGGATGACCATCGCGAAGCGCAGCGAGCGCGCGCGCTGCCTTGATCAGGTCGGCAGACGAGGTCTGCGCCCCAAACGAGAGTGGAACCTGGGCCAGGGCGGCCTCCATGCGATAAAAGCGCCCGATTCGTCCATCGGCCGGGTCACTGAGCGTCACGATCCAGCGGCCCTCGACCTCGGCGACAAGCACGTCAGCGCCCAGCGTGCGGCCCAGCGGTACGAGTGCGAACTCGTTGAGTTCGCTGGGCTCGAGCGAGACCGTCGGGTGATTGGAACCAAGCAACCAGGGCTCGCTCTGGTCAAACGCCCACTGGGACTTGCCCAGGCTTGCCACGCGCAGCACACGCTCGCGCAAGACGCCATCGGGAAGTATCAGGTAGGGGCCGTTCGCGGCCAACAAACCCTCACTGGCCTCGGTGATCGTGGTGCCCTCGAAGCTGACAATGCCCCTGGCCACAGCCGACAGCGAGGATCCGGCAGCGGGCGCGCGCATCGGAAGCACCAGCGCGGCCTGCTTGCCACGCGGTGCGGCGGCTGGCCATACGATCGGGCTCGCCGAATCGCCCGACCAGATGCCCACCGCTGCGCTCAAAGAGACGCCATCTAGCGAGGTGACGAACTCGATCTTAGCCCCATCGCGATGCGCGGCTTCGAACCAGTCGCTTCGCACCGGCGTCAGAGGCAGCAATTGGGCGGTGCGCTTTCCGACGCCCGCCGCATAAAAGGCGTGGCGGCGATCGGCGTGCTCGATGATCACGAAATCGGTCAACGCGGCGTTTTGCTCGCTGATCACGTACCACAAACCGGCGACGTCAATGGCCAGGCTTGCCGATTTGCTCTGAAGGTGGTGCACCGGAACGCGCGCTTCGGGCTTGACGTTGATGCGACAGCCGACGAGCGCGAAGCCAGCGAGCAGGCCGATTACGATGGCATACCGCCAGCCGACCATCATCCAACCGCCGCTGCGACACCTGGCACGTCGTCCGCCACGCGTTTGGGCTCGTCCATGAGGTGGCAGGCCACAAAATGTCCCGGCTCGGCCTCCTTGAACTCGGGCACGTCGCGCCGACACCGATCGAAGGCAAACGGGCAGCGCGTATGAAAAACGCACCCCGGTGGCGGGTTGATCGGGCTGGGAACATCGCCCGTCAGCACGATGCGCTCGCGCTGCAGCTCGATCTCCGGATCGGGGATCGGCACCGCCGAGATCAACGCCTTGGTGTAGGGATGCAGGGGCTTCTCGTAGATGTCCTTGCCGTTGGCCATCTCGGCGACCTTGCCCAGATACATCACCGCGATGCGATCGGAGATGTGGCGTACGGCCGCCAGATCGTGGGCGATGAACAGATAGGTCAGGTTGAACTCGCGTTGAAGATCTTCCATCAGGTTGATGATCTGGGCCTGAATCGAGACGTCCAACGCGCTGATCGGCTCGTCGCACACGATGAAACTCGGCTTGCAGGCCAGGGCGCGAGCGATGCCGATGCGTTGGCGCTGGCCACCCGAGAACTCATGCGGGTAACGGCGCACATAGCGTGGATCGAGGCCTACGATATCCATGAGTTCCTGGACGCGGCGCTGAACATCGCGCCCGGCGGCCAGATTGTGCACCCGCAGTGGCTCACCGATGATGTCGCCCACCGTCATGCGTGGATTGAGCGAGCCGTAGGGATCCTGAAAGATCATCTGCAAATTGCGCCGCAACGGATGTAGCTCGCGCGGTGACAACTTGCACAAGTCGCGGCCCTCGAAGCTGACCTTGCCCTCGGTGGGCCGGTAGAGCTGAATGATCGCACGGCCCGTGGTCGACTTACCGCAGCCGGACTCGCCGACAAGCCCCAGGGTCTCGCCCTTGAGAATCTCGAAGTTCAAGCCGTCGACGGCCTTGACCCGGCTGACCTCGCGGCGCGCGAGCGTGCCCTTGTAGATTGGAAAGTGCATCTTGAGATTTTCAATGCGAATGAGCGCTTCAGTCATCGGTCAACCCCACTCTCTTCGCTCTGGACGGGCTTTTCGGGCGTTTCGGGCAATTCGCAAGCTTGGGCAACTTGTGGTGCTGCATCAGCCCCCTCGGGCACATGCTCGGCGCCCTTGAGGTTGGCCTCAGCTTTGTGGAACTGTGCGTTGGTCACGCGTGATCCCAGCTCCGCTTTGTAGATGTCCTCGGCGCGCCAGCAATACGACGAGTGGCCGGGGCCAAGATCGGCGAGCGGCGGAAATTCCGTGTGGCAGCGCGACTCGGCCCAGCGGCAGCGAGGTGCAAACGGGCAGCCCGGAATCGGCTTGGAGACGTCGGGTGGCCGCCCGTCGATCGGAATCAGGCGGCCGCTCGCGCCCAGGTCCAGACGCGGCACACTTCGCAGCAGGCCAACCGTATAGGGATGGGCCGGGCGGCGAAACAAGTCGACGGCGTTGGCCTCCTCCATGATCTTGCCCGCATACATCACGATCACGCGGTCAGCCATACCAGCGACGACGCCCAGGTCGTGTGTGATCATCACCACACTCGTGCCGAAATCTTTGCGTAGATCTTTGATCAATTCCAAAATTTGCGCCTGAATCGTCACGTCGAGCGCCGTTGTGGGCTCATCGGCGATCAACAACTCCGGCTCGCACAACAGCGCCATGGCGATCATCACGCGCTGGCGCATGCCGCCCGAGAATTGATGCGGATATTGATCGAAGCGCTCGCGCGGGCCGGGAATACCGACCTTTTCGAGCATCTTAATCGCTTTTTCGCGCGCCTGCTCCTTGCCCATGTTCTGATGGATCTGAAGAGGCTCGATCAGCTGGCGTGAGACGCGCAAAAAAGGATTGAGGCTCGACATCGGATCCTGCCAGATCATCGAGATGCGATTGCCACGAATCTTACGCAGTTCGCCAGAGCTGGCCTTGAGCAGATCCTTGCCGCCGAAAATGACCTGGCCGCCCTCGTTTTTGCCTGGCGGCGACGGAATCAAGCCCAGCACCGAGATCTGGCAAACGGACTTGCCCGAGCCGGACTCGCCGACAACACCCAGGCACTCGCCACGCTTGACCTGGAAGCTGACGCCGTCAACGGCGCGAACGACGCTGCCTTCGACATGGAAATACGTCTTGAGATCGCGCACCTCGAGCACGGGCGTTTGATCCTCGACCATGGGCGCTGCCGAATCGTTTGCCATGACTTCAATCCTTGCGAAGCTGCGGATCGAGCGCATCGCGCAGCCCGTCACCGACAAAGTTCAAACTGAGCAGCGTCACCGCCAGCGCCAGACCGGGAAAGACGATCAACCAGGGGGCGGTCTCCATGAGCTGGCGTCCCTCGCTTGCGAGCGCGCCCCACGAGGTCATCGGCGCCTGCACGCCCAGACCCAGGAAGGACAAAAACGCCTCTTCGAGCATCACCGCCGGCACGGTGAGCGTCGCATAGACGATGATCGGACCGAGCGCGTTGGGAATGAGGTGGCGAAAGATGATCGCGCGGTTGGAGACGCCAATGGTGCGCGCGGCCTCAACGAACTCCTGGCCCTTGAGGCTGATCACCTGTCCGCGCACAATGCGCGCCATCGTCAGCCACTGCACCGCCCCAAGGGCGATGAACAGCAAGAAGATGTTGTGGCCAAAGACGACCATCAACAAAATCACCAAAAACATAAACGGCAGCCCGTACATGATGTCGACGATGCGCATCATGGCGTTGTCGACCTTTCCACCGACAAAACCCGCCGTTGCACCCCAACTCACGCCGATGAGAAACGATACGAGCGTGGCCAACAATCCAACCGCGAGCGAGATGCGCGCGCCGTAGACCATGCGCGTGAGCAGATCGCGCCCGAGCTGATCGGTGCCCAGCCTGTTGACACGCGGGCCGGGCAGGCCCTTGTATTCACGGCGATCGAGCGCGTTGTCGCGGTCGGTGTCGTAGCGATTGATGATGTCGCGCGCCTCGCCAATTGAGATGATGTCGAGCAATCGCCCGCTCTGAGCCATGGTGATCGTGCCCTCAACGGAGGCATCGCAGGCAAAGATGTCGGGGTGGCGAATCGGTGCCATGCTGCGCCGGATGTTCGCCCACTGGGCGCAGGCCGGAATGAAATCGCCAGGAACCTTCATGCTCAACGGCGCGAGCGCATACTCCTCGTAGTTGAGCACGCCGTCGCCATTGAGATCGATCTTGGAAAACTCGATTTGCCGATAGGCTTGCAGAATCTCGCGATCGTCGATCACGCCGTCACCGTTGGCGTCGACGCTCTCAAAACTCAAGTTGCCCTCGGGCGCGAGCAATTTGTAGTGCACAGACGGCACGCTGCGCGCGCCGGGAGGCTTGGGTACAACGAAGGCGTGCTGCTCAGCGAGCGTAAAGCCGGTGACGTACTGAGCGACGAACTCGTAGCCCAGGGCCGCGATCGCCATGAAGCCTACGATGACCGCGCCAGCCATGGCAGCACGATTCTTTCGCAGGCGCCGCCCGGCGTCCTTCCAAAGGCTGGTCCCCTCGATCAGCTCGATCGGGGGCTTGGCGCCCGCTTTTTTGACCTCGTTTGTCATGCGCACTTCCTATTCATCGTAGCTGACGCGGGGATCAAGGACGGTATAGAGGATATCGACGACCAGATTGAGCAAGACCAGCAGGGCCGAGTACAAGATGATCGTGCCCAGCACCATGTTGTAGTCGCGATTGAGCGCCGAGCGCACAAAGTGCGTGCCGACGCCGGGCAGGTTGAAGATCTCTTCGACGACCACCGAGCCTGTCAACAACGCCGCAAACGCCGGCCCAAGATAGCTGACCACGGGCAAGAGCGCGCCTTTGAGGGCGTGGCGGTAGACCACCATCTTTTCGGTCAGGCCTTTGGAGCGTGCCGTGCGGATGTAGTCCTTGCGAATGACCTCGAGCATGCCGCCGCGCGTCAAGCGCGCGATGTAGGCTGCATAGAACAGCCCGAGCGTGATGCTGGGCAAGATGCTATCTGCCCAGCTCTCCCAGCCGCCGGCGCGAAACCAGCCCAGCTTCAGGGAGAACAACATGATCAACAACGGCCCGAGCACGAAGTTGGGCACGCTGACGCCGATCATCGCCACGGTCATCACCGAGTAGTCGGGCAATGTATTTTGGCGCAAGCCGGCAAAAAGCCCGGCCGGAATACCGATGAACAGCGCCACGATCAGCGCCTGGATGCCCAGATGAATCGTATAGGGAAGCCCCGATTTGAGCGTCTCGATCACCGTTCGCTCGGTCACCATGCTCTTGCCGAGGCTGCCGCTCATCAGCGTCTTCATGTAGACGGCGAACTGGGTGTTGCCCCAATCACTGAGCCCGATCAACGTGATCGGCCCAAGCGCGAGCTTCGAGTTGGGCTGCCAGTACTCGCAGCCCTTCAAGGGCTGCAGCGGCGAGCCGATGTGGATGGGAAACACGGGCCGGTCAAGCGCATGCTCCTTGACGCAGACGCAGGTGTTAGCCTCGCGCTCTTTCAAGCAAGGATTACTCGGCGCCTGGCGCGTTATCCACAGCGACACCGTGATAATCACCACGATGACCACCATGCTGCTCAACAGACGTCGAAGGACGAATCGACTCACAGCGACTCCACTACGTTGGAGGCAATCTAGCAACTGCCTTGCTACCAGCGAGCGTTTGGGGTTGACCCGCCAAACGCTCGCCAGATGGTTGTATCGCAAGCCAGCCTCGGCGTCAGCCTCGACTTGGCGGCGTCACATCACTCTTTGATGGCCTGCTCGGACAAACCCGGAAGACTCAGATACTTGAGCAGATGGTTATCACGGTTGTGCAGCTTGAAGCCTTCGATGAAGCGCGAGACCAAGATATTGTTCGTGTAGTAATAGATCGGGATCACCGGACCGCGCTCCATCAAGATCGCCTCGGCCTGCTGAAGCAGTGCGGTGCGCTTAGCGGTGTCCACCTCGGCCTGGGCCTGGGCGATCAAGGTGTCGTAGGCTTTGTCACTCCAGCCCGTGTTGTTGTTGCCGTTGTCGGTGACGAAGAGGTCGAGAAATGTCATCGGGTCGTTGTAGTCGCCAATCCAGCCGGCACGCGCGATCTCGTATTGAATGGCGCTGACGTCTTGGAGGTAGGTCTTCCACTCCTTGTTCACGAGCTCGGCGTCGATGCCCAGGTTGCGCTTCCACATGTCCTGCACGCTCTCGGCGACGAGCTTGTGATTCTCGTCGGTGTTGTAAAGCAGCTGCACGCGCGGAAAGCCCTTACCCTCGGCAAAACCGGCATCGCTCATCAGCTGGCGAGCTTTTTGGACGTTGTAGGCCGTGGTCGTCTTGTTCTCGTAGCCGGGCATACCCGGCGGCACGAAGGACTCGGCCTTGATGTACAGACCGTTGAGCGTCTCATCGACGAGCGAGTCGCGGTCGATGGCCAGCGCGAGCGCCTGACGGATGCGCACGTCCGCCAGCGGGCTCTTGGGATCGGAGACATTGATGCGGTAGTAGTAGATGCCAAGCATCGGCTCCTTGACGTAGTCAGGGTGGGCGAGCAGGCCGGTGATCTGGGCCACGGGCAGGCCCGTTCCCGACCAGTGCAGCTCGCCGGTGCGGTAGGCGTTCACCACAGCGTTGATGTCGGTGATGATGCGCACGCGCGCCTGCTTGAGCTTGACGTTGTCTTTGTCCCAATAATGCTCGCTTGCCTCGAGCATGATCTCTTGCTGCTCGCGATAACTCGCTAGATTATAGGGCCCGTTGGTCACGATGTTGGCCGGGCGCGTCCAGGCGTCGCCATGCTTCTCGATCGTCGCGGCCGGCGTGGGAAAGAAGGTGTAGAAAGCGACGAGCTCAGGGAAGTAAGGCGTGGGATTGACCAGCGTCACCTCGAGGGTGTGCGGGTCTGGCGCCTTGACGCCGACGGCATCCCATTTGCCCGTGCCCTTGGCGTAGGCTTCGCCACCGGCGATTACCCACAGGATTTGGGCATAATCGCCCGGGAAACCCGGCTCCAAGACGCGGCGCCAGGAGCGCACGAAATCCTCGGCGACCAGAGGCTCGCCGTTGGACCACTTGGCGTTGCTGCGCAGCTTGAAGGTGTAAACCTTGCCGTCCTCGCTCACCTCAAAGGACTCGGCCACGCCCGGCACAACGAGATCCTTGGGGTCACTTAAGCCTTCACTGGTTGGCCCCGGCATCAACAAGCCCTCGAAGATGTTGAAGGCGATGCGCCCCTCCGGCGAGCCGCTCATCTTGGCCGGGTCCAACGTCTGGGGATCGGCGGAGAGCGCGAAGGTGAACATCTTGGTCTGCGAGCCGGCCACGAACTCGGCCGGACCGTCGGCCTTCTTCGCCGCTTGGCCGCCGCCGTCGTTGGCCGGCTTGTCACATGCAGCGAGCGCCAACGCGCAAAGCGCAACGGCGGCAAGGCGCACGCCCTGTCGAGGCCATGAAAAGGGAAGTGTGTTCATACTCGGTGTCCTTAGAATGAATGTTCAGGTGTTCCAATAGTCTTAGAGTCAACGCGTGTGGTTGTATCGGCAAAGCCCCGAGGGTGTCAATCGGGGCACGGGCCACCACAACAATGGAGCAGTCTTTGACCACTTCGCGGCACCGAACTTCGTGATGCGCAGTGGCGCAGATTAATTCACTGTTATGGCGCGATAATCACCCATGGCACGGCGTTTGCTGTTATGAACGAGCTGAGACGCGCACGCCTGTCGGGCGTCGACCTCGAGCCAACCTATTTCACCGGAGTTTTTATGTCATCGCATATGCCCACACCACGCTGGATCCTTCGCTCTGCCCTGATTTTTGCCCTTGCCCCGTTCTCCATGGCCGCCGTATGCGGCGGCGCCACGGCCGGCGGCGAGAACGATCAGCTCAGCCTCAAGATCGTCGACGATCAATTCGAGTCGGCCGTCACGAGCACGACCTTGGCCGAGGGCACCCGCGTGACCATGCGTGCGGTCAGCGGACTCAAAGATTCGTTGACACTGGAGTCGGCCAAATCGAGCAGCCCGGGCGTGCTCGAGGTCGTCAGCTTTCAGCGCGATCTGGTGGTCTTGTCCGCCAAGAGCGCCGGCGAGGCGGTCATCGACGTGGTCGCCGAGGGTCCCGAGTCGGGCAATTTGCGCGATTCGGTCAACCTGAGCGTTCGCACCCCGGCCTCACTCGAGATCACTGACTCCTGCCGCGACGAGGTCTACCTCACCGCCGGCACCATCGATCTGCCCTATACGATGCGTGATTCGAGCGGAAAATCGCTCGCAGGTTACGGATTCTACCCCTTGAACTTCATCCCGGCTGGCCCCGGCCCCAGCGTCGACGCCAACATCACCTCCGTGGGCCTCGTGCGATTTCGCACCGGCGACAAGGCCGGCAACTTCGCTTTGAACTCGGATCTTTCGGTCAACGCCATGAGCCTCGAGATCGTCGAACCCGACCAGGTCACCGTATTCAACGCCGACTCCGCCACCGGCCCCGACATCTCGTTGGCATCCGGCACCGCACCGGTGGTCACCTTCCTGATCAAGACGGCCACCAAGTCCATTTGCGGCACCTCCGATCACGTCCAGGTCACCTCGCTTACGCCCGACACCTGCATCGGCTCGATGGGATGGTTTCTCGGCGCCAACTACCTGCGCGTAACCCCGAAAGCCACCGGCTCCTGCCAACTCGAGGTCAACCTTCTCGGCACCGACGACGCCATCTTGCACAGCGACGGCTTCGCCCTCGAAATCGCCCCCTGACACCCAATATCCTGGCTGCGGGCTGACAAAGATCGCCCCCTCAGGGGAGCCGACCTCGAGGTGAAAGGCTGGCGTTCTACCAGCCGACCTGCTCTTCTCGTCCGTCGGCGTGAATGGCGAAGCGGCCCTGCTCACGGGGATGAACCAGGGCTTCCGCCGACCAGGGCCAGCCGCCAAAGCCGGTGGTCTGGTAGTCGAGCATGGCCTGGCGAATCTCGCCGGGATAGTTCATCACGAAGGGGCCGTGCTGGGCGACGGGCTCGCCGATGGGTGTGCCCTGGAGCACCAAGATCTCCGATTCCTGCTCGCCGTTGACCAGCTCGAGCGCGGCGTCCGGGCGCACGAAGATGCTGTGGCCGCTTTGCACGTCCTGGCCGGCGACCTGCAGGCTGGCGCCCCGAAAAAAGTACAGGCCCCGGTTCGAGGTCGCTGCTGCAGCCGGCAGCGTCCAGCGGGCGCCCGGCGCCATCTTGATCGTCCAGATTGCCACGTCGGAGGCCGGCTTGGCCGCCCAGGAATCCGGGGGCGGGGCCGGCGCGCGCAGACCCTCGAGCTGGCCTGCGACGAGCGTCACCTCGGTCGCCCTGCCCTGCGCGTCTTCAAAGCGCGTGCGCGGCACCTCGTCTCGCCAGAACATCGAGAAGTACGGGTCGACACGCTTGGAGGCGGCGGGAAGATTGAGCCAGATCTGAAAGAGCTCGGTGGTGTTCGGCCCCTCCTGGTCAAGCAGCGGGAAGGCCTCGGAGTGCACGACGCCGTTGCCGGCCGTCATCCACTGCACGTCGCCATCGCCAAAGCGCGCCGTCGCCCCAAGCGAGTCGCTGTGGTCGATGAAGCCCTGGCGCGCCATCGTCACCGTCTCGAAGCCACGGTGCGGGTGGCGCGGAAAACCCGGCACCACGTCACCATGGTACATGCTCCAGCCGTCCTTGCCGCTAAAATCGGCGCCGATGCTGCGCCCGGCAAGCGACGCCGCCGGCCCCATCTGCTCGTTGGCGATCGGATAAAGGTCCAGGTGATGAACGCAAAAAAGAAAAGGGTCCTGCGTCTGCCAGGGAAAACCCAGCGGCGCGATGTTCTTGATGAGATCGTGGGCCATGCGAATCACTCTCGGTGGTTAGATGTTAAGAGCCTGACACAGGCACTCTCAAAGTAAGCCCGTATTGCGAAGCACGAAGATCCGAGGCCCATGCTCGCTGCCGTCGCCCCGAAGCTCGCCGAAGGTCGCCACGACGATGTCATCAAGGCCGTCGCCGTCGATGTCGACGCTCGCCGTCCAGAGTATGCTCTCGGCAAACACGCAGTCGGACGCGTCGACGCCCCCGCACCGCAACAAATCGAAGGTCATCTCGGTCACAAACGGCGAGTGATTCAACGCGTGGCTGACGAGCAACTCAGTTCGAGCGCCGCTGCGTGTCGCGATGAACGAGGCGCGTCCATCACCGACGAAATCTCCCGCGCTGGGGAAGCGATTGGCCTGGCTGCTCGGCACGTCTGCGCTTGTGGTGAGAGCGCGACGCGTGAAGTCGCCTTGAAGATTGGAGATGATCAAGTTGGGAGCCGTGTTGCGAACGGTGATGAAAAAGTCGTCGATTCCGTCGAAGTTGACGTCTCCACTGGCCAGGCCGCGCAAGCGATCCCGGTTGTCCTGGCCCCATGTCATGGCCGCCAGAGCTTCCGGGGCCGCGACGCCAGGCCTGTAACGACGAAGGGTGAGATTGTCACCGTCGCGGCCCACAATCGCCAGGCCGTCGAGCACGTTCTCGCGCCCATCAACGAAGCGGGTGACGATGTGTGCCTCAGCCGGAAAATTGCTCTCGAAGCTCGTTTGCCAGCGCGCCTCGAGGCCCACGTTGCCGCCACGAACCAGGCCAAGGACCCGGCGATCTCCATAACAAGAGGCTAACGCCAGCGTGCCAGCGCGATTCCCAGCGAGGCTCTCGATGGGGCAATCCGCCGTGCTTTCGCCATAGCTTGGCGTCGCCAAACAGCCCTCCACCTGGTCACAGATGCGAAAGCCTTGCGCCGGCTCAAACGAGCCGAGCACCATCGCATCGCCATGCATGGCGATCGCTCGCACCTGCGTTTGTCCATAAGGAGCTGCTTCGGCCACGATCGCCGCACCGGCCGGCCGCTGGCCTCCAATGTTGTTGAGCCGCAACAGCTGGCGCGCGTCTTGATCGCAGGTCTTGACGACAAGCCAAAGATTTTGCCCCCGGGACGTGGTCTCCAAAGAAACCGCCTCGATGGTCGCACACTGCGCGCCAGCTTCGGGCAAAGAAACAGGCAATCCCAAAACCTCGAAGCGCGGCATCATGCCCGGCTGCATTCTGGAGGTGAAGCTCAAGTCCATGGTGAAGCACTCGTTGAGCAGGAGGCTCATCGACCTGGACGATGCGAGCGCTTGACGGTTGAGCAACATCTCAAAGCGCGAGCTGTTCAAATTGGTCTGAACCCCTTCAAAAATCCCACGCTCGCCGATCAACGGCGAAAAAGATTGATTGACGAGACTTGGCTCCCATACCAGAGCCTGGCTGCTCTCCCGAAACGAGAGTGTATTCAGATCGAGAGTCAGTGCGGCCGGCTGATCGCCGACCAAAACGGTGGCATGCGCCGTGAGACGCTCGGCATCATGATCGAAGCGCCAGTGTTGGAGCATCTCGATCTGTGCTGGCGCTAGCGCACGATCGTAGATGGCAACCTCGTCGAGCAATCCTCCCAAGAAGCTGCCCGACCCGGCCAGGCTCAAGTCTTCGCTGGTCTGGGCGCTCATCCCAAGAGCGATCGGCTCCAGATTCTTGAGCACGTCCGTTCCAAGGCCCCAGGCGGCGGCCTCCGTGTCTTGATCGACCAAGACGCCGTCGAGATACAGTGTGCGCCCTGTGGCATCGAATACAAACGCCAGGTGGTGCCACTTTCCGGCGACCAGGCCAGCGCCAACAAGGGAAACGTCGCGCTCGCCATCGACGCCATCGATGCGTTGAAATCGAACTTCCACCTCGGCATTGCGGATACGCATGTCGAGATGGCCACCGGTACCAAGGCCGCGCGCATCCTTAGAGAACAAGCCTTGAACGGGGGTAACGTTGTGGGCATTGAACCACATGGTGATTGTGCCGCGGCCAAGCAACATGGCCTCGTGATGAGGTATCTCGACGTGTCCCGACCCGGCTCCAAAGGCCAACGCTCTTCCATGGCGTCCTGGGACATGGCGCACAGCGCCGTGAAGGATGCCGCCGCCAAGCCTGCAAGCTGCCAGACTGCAGTGGGTCGTCGTATCACCAGGCTGGGCGCGCGTGAGCTGCTCGAAACTCCAAGAGCCCAAGGGGCGCGGAAAGTACACGCGATCGCTTGAGGTGCAGCCTGAGGCGGCGTCGGCCTCGCCGCTGTCTTCGACGTCACCTGGCGGCGCATCGCCTTGGCTATCGCCCACAATGTCATGAACGGGGTTGTGAACATCAACCATGGCGTCTGTTGGCTCTGTGTCCACATTGTTGCCGCCGTAAGACAGCAGCGCGGGATCCACGATACACGCCGAAATGCACAGCAAGATGATCCCAGCGCATAGTGCACGAACTATGGCGATTCTCTGCATCGTCAACAAACTCCTTGGGCCAGACCAAGGCTCATGATGGCAAGGATCGCGATGCTTGTCGAGCTTGGGCCCCGGCTGATCGCGGCGCCTTTACAATTGCCCCCGGAAATATGTTATGACCGGGCGCACATTACATGTGGCGCAAATTTCGACGCGACCCAATGCTGGTCGCGACATGCACCAGAGTCAGAACACAGGAGATCACAGATGATCAATTCGATGCGGTTGGGACGTCAGCGATGCGCCAAGGGCGTGCTTGCGGCCGTCGTACTGCTGGCGAGTTCGTTTGCGGCGACGCCGGCCTTTGCTGATGAGCCACGCGAGCTCATTCACACGCAAACACTGGCCAATGGGCTCGAGGTCATCGTCATTCCAAATCCGGCGGTGCCGATCGTCACCGTCGAGCTCGCCGTCAAGAACGGCGCCTTCACCGAGACGCCTGAGCTCAACGGCTTGAGCCACCTCTACGAACACATGTTTTTCAAGGGTAATGCCGTCATTACCAGCCAGGAGGCTTACTTGAAGCGCATGCGCGAGTTGGGCATCGTCTTCAATGGCACGACCAGCGACGAGCGCGTCAACTACTTCTTCACCCTGCCCGCAGACAATCTGCAAAAGGGCCTGGTGTTCATGTACGACGCCACGGTGACGCCCAAGTTCGAGGCCGCCGAGTTCGAAAAAGAAAAACAGGTCGTTTTGGGCGAGGTCGATCGCAACGAGAGTAGCCCCTACTACTGGCTTGGACAGGCGCTCAATCAGAAGATGTGGCATGCCTACCCGGAGCGCAAAGATGCACTGGGTACGCGAAAGGCCATCCAGGAGGCGACGATCGCTCAGATGGAGACGATGAAGAAGACCTACTACGTGCCCAACAACTCGGTGATCGTGATCGCCGGTGATGTCGATCGCGAAGAGGCCTTCAAGCAGGTCAAGGCTGTCTTTGGCAAGTGGAAGAGGGCCGAAGACCCTTTCAAAAAGAATCCGGTCCCCGAGCATCCGCCCCTGAAAGGCAATTCCTATGTGGTTGTCGAGCAAAACGTTCAGGTGCCCCTTGTGCGCTTCAGCTGGCACGGGCCAAGCGTCACTCGCGACGCCAAGGCGACCTACGCCGCCGATGTCTTGAGCTACGTCTTGAGCCAGCCGACCAGCCGCTTCTACAAGACCCTCGTCGATTCGGGCATCACCCTTGGCGCCGGGCTCAGCTATTATACCCAGCGCTATACCGGCCCGATCTCGTTGGCCGCCCAGATGCAGCCCGAAAAGTTCGAGGAAGCCGTGCGCGCCCTCTTGCTCGAGGTCCAAAAGTTCGCCGACCCGGACTATTTCACCGACGCCCAGCTCGAGAATGCCAAGACCATCTTGGCCGTCCAAGACGTCTACAGCCGTGAGGAGACAAGCTCACTGTCGCACACGGTGAGCTTCTGGTGGGCCGTCGCCGGCCTGGATTATTACTACGACTATATTGGCAACCTGCGCCAGGTCAGCCGCGAGGACATCGCCCGCTACGCCCAGCAGTACATCCTGGGTAAGCCTCTGGTTGCCGGATTGCTGCTCTCGCCCGAAATCGGCGAGCAGCTCGGCATGACCCCAGAGACCTTTGAAGCCCTGGTGGAGAAGGTGTTGGCAGAGATCGCAACTCAGCAGCAGGCCCAACGATGAGTAAAACTATGCGAACCAAGACACCGTTTTTGTTGATCCTTAGCGCTGCGCTCGTTGCCGTGGCTTGCTCAAGCTCGCCGCAAGCCGAGCATCCCGACAAGTCCGTTGCCGAGGAGACCTTCATGCCGGCTTCGACGCTCGGCATTCCGGCCTTTGCGCCGCTGGTCTTTCGCGATGGCCCGACCAAGGTGGAAGTGCTTGGCGGCTCCGAGGACGTTCAGGCCTATCGCATCGGCGATCTCAAAGTGCTGCACAAGCGAACGACAGCCAACGCCGTGGTCGCAGCCCAACTCTATATCGTGGGCGGATCGAGCAACCTCAATGAGCGCACGGCCGGCATCGAGCAGTTGGCCCTCAACGTCTCGTCCTCGGGTGGCACCGAATCGACGCCCAAGGATACCTACAACGAGAAGCTCGATTCGATCGGCAGCTCAATTGGCGCCTTCTCCGATCGCGACTATTCTGGCTACGCCTTGCAATCGGTCGTCGCGCACTTTGACACCACCTGGGATCTCTTCGTGCAAACAGTGTTCGAGCCGGCCATGCTCCAAGAAGACGTCGAGCTTCGCCGCGTGCGCCAACTAGCCGAGATCAAGAGCCTCTTCGAAAGCCCGGACAGCCAGGTTAGCTACACGGCCACGCGTTTGCTCTTCAAGGATCACCCGTACTTTCAATCCCAGCTTGGCACCGCCGACAACGTCGCCGCCTTCAGCCGCGACGAGCTGCGCGCCTACCAGCGCTCGCTTGTTGCCCCTGAGCGCATGCTGCTCGTCGTCGTTGGAAACATCGAAAGCGATGACCTGATCGCCAAGGTGCAATCCAGCTTTGGCCGCCTGGCCCCCACCGGCGCGCTGCCTGTTCAGGTTCCGGCCATCGATGTCAAAGGCGTACACCGACAGGTCGAGACCCGCGCGCTTCCCACCAACTACATCATCGGCCTCTACCCTGCCCCACCGATTGGCCACGAGGACTACGCTGCGATGCTCGTCGCCACACGGCATCTGCGCGATCGGCTCTTTGAAGAGGTGCGCACCAAGCGAAACCTCACCTACGCGGTCTCGGCGGGCCTGGGCAACAAGCGCGCAAACTACGGCCTGCTCTACGTCACCGCCGTTGACCCCAGCGCCACCATGCCCGTGATCTTCGCCGAGGTCGAAAAGCTCAAGAATGAGTCGCTCACCGACAACGATCTCGAGGAGGTGCGCAACGTCTTCTTGACCAGCCACTACATGAACCTGCAGACCAACGCCAGCCAGGCCTCCTTGCTTGCCGAGACGCACCTCGTCGGTGGCAACTGGCGCTTGAGCGAGACCTTTCTCGAGCAGGTCCGAAACGTCGGCCCCGACGACATCCAACGCGTCGCCAAGAAGTACTTTCAAAACTACCACTTCGGCATTGTCGGCAATCCCGAAGCCGTCCCCGGCGAGCTCTTCGGCGTAAAAAACGAGTAGCTCTCCCTGCGAATCCACGCACTGGATCGCCTCTTTTGCGACCGATTATGACACCCAGAGAGCACGTCCTCGAGCCAACACGCGATTGCCTTCACGGCCAATTTTCTCCCGAACTCGAGCCCGCCCTCGTAATACGGCCGGGCGACAGCGTCGTCTTCAACACGTTTGACATCAGTTGGGGCGGCTCTTCTCTATTGGCGACGGCCACGCACGCCAGGACGACGGCGAACTCTCCGGCACCGCCATCGAATGCCCGATGGATCGCGTCAAATTACGCTTTTCGCTACGCGACGATTTTCCGGTCATGACGCCTACCGCCCGAAGAGCCGACGGTGCCTGGATCGTCTGCGGTTTCTCCCGAGACCTCGACGTGGTGCCGGGGCGCAACCGTTGCCGGAATCGACGGGGTGCCGGGGCGCAACCGTTGCCGGAATGAAAAGATGTGATCAAGAGACAGCTCAAGGGACCCGACTATGCGGCATGGGGCAGGATGCCCACGGTACGGAACCAACCAAAACCCCTGCGCTCGAGCACTAGTGCATCTGCCCAGAAGTTTCGCCCCAGGGTAATAGATAGAATTACGATCGACACCGCGATCATTTCGTGATCGAATGATGTCATGGTCCAAGGAAGTTTCGACACACAACTTGAAATCCTTCGCGCGATCGTTCGTCGCAGTAGCGAGGAGGCTCGCATTGTTCGGCGAGCCAATCTTGTACTCGACGCGCTCGTCGGCGGTTCGATTCGTGGCACCGGCTCGCGCTTCAATTGCGACAGAAAGATTGTACGCCGATGGGTTTCGCGGTGGCTGAACAGTCCTTGCATCGAGTCATTACGAGACACCACGCGTTCTGGCTGCCCACCCAAAATAGGTCTCTCAGAGACCGCGAAGACGTTCTCCATCGTAAGTCAGGACCCATCGGCTTATGGGCTTGTTGTCGCCGCTTGGACGCAACTGGAGATAGTGGGCGTCTTGGCACGTGAGGGAGTACATATGAGCCGTTCGAGCGTCCAGCGTATCCTGGCTCGGCAAGATATTGATGTTCGCTCGGTGCGATACTGGCTGTTCACGCCCATCGACCGAGAGAACTTCGTGGAGCGTCGTGACGCGATCTGCGCTCTCTACGAGCGTATGAATGCTCTGCCTTCTGATGAGATCGTGGTTTGCTTCGATCCAAAACCCGGGATTCAGATCCTCTCGGACCCGAAGAATCTCTCAGTTCATAGCGCTGCGAAGTCAGGCCAGAAGCGTCGCGTCGAGTTCGAATACCGCCGGTTGGGGACTCGGACCCTCGTCGCCGCAGTTTCGCCACGCACGGGTGAGGTCCTGCACCATGACCTTTATCATAAGGACCGTCGCTTCGATTCGGCGGCGACGATCGAGTTCCTCGAGGCACTTCGAATCAAACTCGCAGAGCGCGGATATCGGGTCATTCACCTCGTGCTCGACAACGGCTCCACGCACATGTCGAAGGCAACGTCCGCGTATTTTGAGGAGCACGCAAAGACATTCAAAACCTATTTCACGCCCGTACACGCCTCCTGGTTGAATCTCTGTGAGAACTTCTTCTCGACGTTCTCTCGGCGTTATCTGCGGCATCGACGGTATTCGTCGCTGGAGGCGTTCTGTGATCTCGTCCCGCGCTGGATCGCAGACCACAACCAACGCTGTAAACCCTTACGTTGGACATACGCCCCTCACCAGAAGGCAGCATGAACGCTGAGAGCTTCGCAATTCAAGTTCTTCGTGAACTCACAGAGCACAACGACCTCGCGCAATTCCTCACCATGCGTGCACGGGGTAAGACGGCAGTGCTTGGGTACGAAATCGATGACGACTGGGTACCGTTGTTCCGTTTCGCAAACGGCAGCGCTGCGTTCAATGTCGCTGACCTACAGATCCGCCACCGCGAAACCTGGAAGCCCACGCTCGTGCGAGGTGTTCCCGCAGTGCTCGCCGAGGCGCTGGCCGGGCCTCTAAGGCCCTTCTGGGAGCTGCACGCTCCCTGATCGTTGTCCCGCTGATAACATTAAGTACTTGAGTCTGACGGACACGCCGGGATCGGAATGTGGCCCATTGGATTGCGTCATTCTAATGCGCTTTTGCGTCGTGCCCTAGGGCAGGACTTCTGATCACGCGCACTAGCCAGGGGCGGCCCCTCAGGGGAGCCGACCCTGCGACGTGCGTCATCGGGCCTCATCAGCTCCATGGCCTCCGGCGGCCATGGCCGGCCAAGGCCGCCGGATGCGGACATGGTGTCTGCTCGCGAACATTTGCTGTGTGGCAGCGTTCGTCATGGTGCGTTGGCGATGAGCCTAACGGGGCGGTCCAGCTGCAAGCCCAGCGAGAGGATGCCATCGGCACTCGCGCCGCGGCCGTGGACCAGAGTCATGACGGCTTGCACCTGTGCGAGCGGACTGCCCGAACAGGCGAGACGCTGGCTTTTTATGGAGATCGGACATGACACATCGCGTCGTTGGCCTTTGGGCCGGCGCCAGTTGCGTCCATGACCAGCAAGCCGAGCATGCCGCGAAGCAGCCCACGGCCGGCGCGCTCGCTGGCAAGCTCGATTCCCTCGAGCGTGAGCACTTCGTTGATCAAGCCCTGATTCTCGGGCTCGGCAAGCGCCTCGAGCGCGGCCGTCACTGCAACCGGAACGGCCGGATCGACGACGGCCATGCCGTCGGGGTCGCCAAAGCGCAGAACATCCTCAATGAAGCGCTCAAATGGCCCCTCGACCGCGACGCCTGCACGCGCGAGCCGGTCTTGCCAAAAAGCCCAACGACTGAGCCGGCACGACAAAGCCCGTCGCGACGATCTGGCCGCTACCGCGACGCCCCTTCGCTGGCGCCAGCGACGCCCCGAAGGCCTTCGAGATCCGGCCGATAGGCCCGCGGTCTTGCGAAGGCATCATGCCCTCACCGCCTCAAAGCGGCGGCGAGGTCGGCTCCCCTGAGGGCCCGGCGCCTGAGCAACCACGACGATTTTCCCATATCCGACCGCTGCGACCGCTCAAGCGACTTTGGACGTCGTCGGGTACGGCACGCAGCGCTGGTGGCCCGGGGGGGTCGTGCCCGGTGGGTATTTGGCCGCGGTCGTGCGGCGCGGGTCGCGGTCGTGGCTGCGCGCGCGGTAGTAGCTTTGCGTCACCCGCTCGCGGTGCTCGAGGTGCTCGGCTATCTTCGAGGCCAGCGTGCTCAGGCAGGCGGGACAGGGCGAGCATTTGGGATCTTTGGGCCGGCTAAAGGGGTTGATGGCCTGCAGCTGACGGGCACCGACGACGCGCTTGTTGCCCCGCCTGTGCTTGAGCTTTGCGCACGTCTCGCCAAGTGTGTGGGTGATCAAGGCGGCGCGCTCGCTTGCGCTTTTTTGGGCCATCGAGGGCAGGGGCATAAGCGCGAAGCTGTGGTAGGTGGCGGCCTTCTCCTCGTCGTAGTGGGCGTTGCGCTTGCGGTTGCGCGTGAGCTTCTCCTGCTCGATCCAGCGCCCGCAAACGGGCGTCTCGTCGAGGTGGTAGGACAAGGACGAGAGACCCGGATACTGCTCGGGCCGCTCGACCAGATCCGAGGCGCAGGGATTGGCCAACAGGTAGATGAGCTTGTCGTAGGCCGAGGCATCGTCGAGGATGTCCACCGCGCTGTAGCGCCGCCCAAAGAGCTTGCTCGTCGTCTTCCAGTGCCTCTGCAACTTGATCGCCAGCCAGGCCTCAAAATCGCGCATAAACTCGCCCATGTTCAACCCCGGCGCGCGAAAGAGCAGGTGGAAGTGGTTTCCCATGAAGACAAAGCCGATCATCGCGATGCCGTGCTTGACCACGGCGCGCGCCAGACAGCCCAAGATGATCGCGTTGACCGCCGGGCCGGGGCGCAGCATGTGCATCTCGTTGGTGCAGCGGTTGGTCACAAAGTAGATAGAATCAGATTTCTGAATGCGCAAGCCGT